>CAYQOU010000049.1:0-14832 GCA_964419255.1 uncultured Fibrobacterota bacterium
AACCGAGGTGTTTGAGACTCGCCGGCAAACCGCAGATCATCGGATACAAACACCATCTTCCTGCCCTCTGCCCTAAGAGCCCGGTTATAGGGCGGTGAGAGGGACTTTATCTGATCGCATTCGGTAAGCGCCGCCTCGAATTCCGAGCTGCACTCCTGCCAGGTGACATCGCCCACCTGCGAAAGCATCTCCAGAATGTGCTCACCATGTCCGCCGCGGTTTGTAAAGTAACTTCTCACTCGCTGCCTCAGCGAACGGGATTTCCCGACATACAGCACCTCACCATCGGGGCGTACCATTCGGTAGACCCCGGGGCCGGTGGGGACATCGGACAGAAGGGCGCGATCGAGAAGAAAGATCCTGGCCTTTGGCTTTGAAGGCACCGGTTTTGCCGTCCAGTCTAAAAGGGCGTTCAGCGTCCGGATGTCCCAGTCCCTATCAAGCATGTCGCAGAAATGCCGCCAGATCTCGGCGGTGGCTGCCGCATGATGCCGGCTGCGGCGAAGCTGATCGACAGGATAGCCAAAATAGCCGGCAACTGCGCGCAGGCCCTTACGCGGCAGACCCGGCAAAAGACGCCGTGCCAGGGTATGGGTGCAGATTAGCGTGTCAAAAAGCGGCTTTCTTTTTCTTCTGCCCTGATTTTCGAGCCACTGCAGCCACGGGGATTCAAACCGGGTGTAGTGCACAACCCCGACACAGCCGCCGTGCGGATCGAGTCTGCAGGAGCGAGCCGTGTGCCGCAATGTGCGCCATAGCTCATCCACCGAATCCCCGCCCGCCAGCAGCTGATCATCAATACCGGTGATGCGGCTTATGCGGACGGGCACGGAAAAATCCGCCGGTGGCAGGATCAGTGCCGAATTAAGATCCGCCTCTCCACCAGCGCCTTTTGGCATACGACCCCAGCCGAGCTCCAAAAGCGTATCCCGACCCGGCACAGCCCCGGTTGCCTGACAGTCGAAAACCATGACCGGGAGTCTGGAAAGGGGAGTACCCATGATGTTGGTCCAATCGATGAAATCCGTGCGCCGGCCTTGGCGCGTTGCAGCGACATAAAAGCACACAGTGTATTCGTCACGGAGCCTGTAGATATTGGCATTTGGATCGCCCATGCAGCCGTTTGCTTATGAAAGGACCGCTTATCGCGTGGCAGGAAGTACAACAGTAAAACACCCAAATTGCTGAGGAGCCAAAACGTATGATTGGAGCAATCGCCGGAGATATCATCGGTTCGATATGCTCTGTTTGACCCGTGATGCGTGTTCACCGACAATACTATGCTGACGGTGGCGATAGCGGATACGATTTTGTCGGGGATATCCTATGTGGATTCGGTGCGCCGGATCGGCAGCAAATATACTGATGCCGGGAATGGCGGGGCGTTTATGCGCTGGGTTGCAAAGCCCGAATCCGGGCCTTACAACAGCTGGGGAAATGGGGCTGCCTGCGGGGTTAGTCCCGTGGGGTTTGTCTTTACCAAGGCGGATGAGGTGCTTGCTCAGGCCAAGGCGACAGCCAGGATCACCCACAACCCACCATAAGGGCGTGAAGGGGGCGCAAGCCGCGGCGCTTGCGGTTTTTCTTGGAGAAACGGGCGGCGACAGAGAGATTATCCGGTCCGAAATATCCGGGCGATTCGGGTATGATCTTGACCGAACGGTGGAATAGATTCGCCCCGGCTACTCATTTGATATCTCCTGCCAAACTCTTTTTTTTGCCGAAAAACAGGTACATAAACTAAATTTAAAACACATTACCTGAATTACCGTTGTGTCTGACAAATCATAAAACAGCACGTGTGGAGAAAAAGTATGTCGATAAATGCTCCCGGTACATCCGAGGATGCCGTTGCCTCCGTGTACTCGTATAATCGAGACGATCCCATCATCAGCAACTCGTTTCTCAAGTACTTCTACTGCTTCATACTGCAGACCTTTTCACCATCCGATATTCTCGAATTATTCGATAGTATCGGTTTCAGGATGGAAGAAAAAGAATACCGTGGCCACGTCCTGCTGCGCCACATCTGGGATGAGCGGGGATGGTCGCCGGTGGATTTCTTCCACCGTATGGTGCATCAGCTGGAGTATTTCTTCGTGGAAAAAGGCAAGAATTTCCGGATGCTGTTTGACTCCTATGCCCAGCAGGTCAACGAGCTGAGCATGAGTATGTATTTTACCTACTGGCAGAATTTCTCCCCCCGCGACGCCCATGCCCATGACATCGCCGACTTTCCGGTCTCGCAGTTTCCGGTGATTGTCTCACAAATCGTTCCCCGGGCACGCACGGCGGTTGAGAGGATTGAGCGAATCGGCGAAGGAATCAACCGCGGAGTGCTCTCCTTTGCACCCGATTATAAAGCCACCTCCTCCATTTTCCGGGGGGATATGGATATCAGCCTGGGCATACCCTTTCGGTTTTTCCCCGCATTCTTCGGTTTCAAACCACTGTCCGAATACCGTATCCTCAGCTCGATACAATTTGTGGAGGATCGTCTGATCTGTGGCGAGCAGGTAGCGGTTGAAGATGGATGTCTGATGATAAACGGGCAAAAGCATGGAAAAATCATACGCTTTCACGACTATTTGAATACCCAGGGCCTCACAGGGTGTACCGAATCCTTCGAGGACGGAGAGGTGGTTTATTGCACCGAGCCCTACCGCTGTCCCTCACGGGGGGGCGATATTCTGACCCGGGAGACGGTTTACGCCGCGCCGGTCACCCTGATGTCGGTGCTCTTTCCCACCATCTCGGCCGCAAGGATGTCGGAGGCGATGGCTGCGGCTCAGCAGTATATGGAAGCCCAGCGCACCCATCAGGAGCATCTGCAGCGGCTTCACCAAGTCGTGTTGTCGCAGCCGGAGGTCGTCTCGCAGCAGCTTCTGGTAGAGGACAATGGGCATGCTATCCGACTAAACGGCAAGCATGTAACCTCCGGGACACAGGCCAAGATGCTGCGTAAGATACTGTCCTGGTATCTCGAGGAGGGAAAAACCAGTTTCGAATACCGGGATTTTTCGTCCGATGAAGCATTTGTCTGTGCAGCCTATAATAATACCGGGATAACCACCCGCCTGAAACGAATAAGCGCGAAGCTTCAAGAATGCGGCCCCCATATTCGGTTTTATCGCGCCGGTAAAGGCCTCTACAGGTTAGAGGTGCAGGGGCGCCTGATCTGTCGCGACGTATACCAGTAAAGCTCTTGTCTCTTCTGCAGCGCGCATCCGAATGGCCGGGTGGGGAGATGCCCGTATGGGTTCTTTTCATCGCCTGCGTTGCATCACCTCTTGAGGAGGTGTATTTCTTCTGACCTTCTGACAAGCTGTCATTTCCCGGTTACTTACCTGTTACTTCTCGGTTACTTACGGTTACTTAAATGTTATTTTGTGTACCCGGCTTTTTGTTGTTATCTTTATTGACGTAAAGAAAACGTAGCACATCAGTGCCTGATCGATTGCACGGTGTATGGATACTGACCGAGGTACTCGGAGAGAGGAGATGAATGCAAAACAGCACTGTCACAGAATCCGGTTTACAATTAAGCATGTTGGCTCAAAAATGATAACCCCTTTAGAATAGATTAGCAACAGCCCCGACAGAGGCGTTGCAGCGGGACAGTGTAAGAAAGAAATTGATGAGTCCGCCCGGTGACTCCATCTCGTTCACAACAGCGGCCACCGTAAAACGGTAACGGGAGAGGCTGAAAACCCCTCAGCCTCTTCTTTTAAAATTATCACCAAGTGAGCAACGGCACCCATGCCTTATAGTCTCAGGGCGAGAGCCGATAGCTCCATCAGCCAGCACAACGGCACAGGTAATACGCAGGAAGGAGGTCTGAGGACCTCCTTCCCTGTCAACTAAAAATCCATCTGTCGTTCTTCCTTGAAAAGTGACACTACCGACAAATGCGAAAGAGAATGTTTTTGTTGAGTTGTACCTTCTCTGCCGGGGCTGTAAAGGTTTAGTATTTTAGTTCATAGTGTCCTGAAATCTGATCGTCTATATTTCCTCCAAGCCAGAATCGCAGAAAGAGAATTTCAGCTTTTGCTTCACCCGTTTACAAAAAGGACTCGATGTCCTTCCTGTCCCGCTTTGTAGATGTCGCAAAAAAAAAGGACTCCTCTGCCCGGGGAGTCCTGTTGCAATTATGCGCGATTCGAATCTTTCTTAGGCTGGATTCTGGATCTTTCCCAGCTTGCGGTAAAGAGAGGCCAGCGATATGCCCAGCGCGCTGCTTGTTTTATATTTGTCGCCCTGGAAATGTTTGAGCGCCTTGATGATATGAGAGCGTTCGATATCATCCAGGCTCCAGACCTGTTGGTTGCCTGTCTCTATGGTCGGCTGGGCAATCTTGGCGCTGGGTACCAGGCCGGGGAAATGCTCGGGTTGCAACTCCCTGCCCTGGGCCAGAAGAAGAGCACGTTCGAGCATGTTTTTCAGTTCTCGGATATTTCCCGGCCAGTCATACTCTTTGAGAAGCTCGACCACCTCCGGCTTGAGGGGAAAGGAGTCGTAGGCAAAGGAGGCCAGCAGATGTTCGCCGAGATCTTCCAGCTCCTCCGGCCTCTCACGCAGAGGCGGGATATGGATCGGGAAGACACAGATCCGGTAGTAAAGGTCCTTTCTGAATTCGCCATCGTTTGTGGCCTTGGTCAGATCGCGGTTGGTTGCGCAGACCAGCCTGAAGTCGCTGCTTCTGAGTTTGTTTTCTCCGATGCGACGGTAGGAGCGCTCCTCGATAGTCTTGAGAAGCTGTGCCTGTACGTCAAGGTCCATGTCTCCGATCTCGTCAAGAAACAGTGTGCCCCCGTCGGCCGCCTCGATAAGTCCCGCGCGGTCCTTTATGGCCGAGGTGAAGGCGCCTTTTGCGTGTCCGAAAAGCTCACTGCGCAGAAGCTCCCCCTTGAGGCTAGAGCAGTTGAGCTCCACGAACGCCTCGGAGCGCCTGTCGCTGTGGCCATGAATCCAGCGGGCCAAAACCCCCTTACCCGTGCCGGTTTCTCCGTGAAGAAGCACCACCGTGTTGTTTGATGCGGCCACTTCCGCAAAATTCATCACAGTAGCGATCGCCTCACTCTTACCAAAGTATGGCTCTCCCTGCTGGGCCAGGCGCTGGTGAACGGAGTTTCTTTTACGCAGCTGCTCGATCTCCAGACTCTTCTGGATGGCAATGTTAAGATCGTCCATGTTGACCGGCTTGGTCAGATAGTTGTCCGCTCCAAGGCGCATCGATTTGACGGCGGTGGGTACATCACTGAGCCCGGTTATCACGATGATGGCCACCGATTCGTGCTGCATGCGAAGCTCCTCGATCCAGTCCAGACCGTTACCGTCGGGCAGACCAAGATCAAGCAACACAACATCGAACACCTCGGACTGCATCGCCTCTCGAGCCTCTTTGAGGCTGATGGCACTCTGAACAGCATAGCCCTCCTTAGTTAAATAGCGGGTGTATCCAAAAAGAGACGCCTCATTGTCTTCGACTATCAGAAGCTTGGGCTTTTTCATAATATAAATCTCCAGGGAGTGGAATTTTCGTTTATTCAGGCGGAAGCTGTCTCCTAAATATACTTACGCCTGTTTGATCCGGGCAAAGCAGGTTCAAAAAAGCGCAGAATAGCCTTCTCCGCTGGATACGCGGAGAAAAATACTGAATTTAAGCAACTATCATGCCTGAAGTCTCCGGCGCGCGTATAAGCCTATCCTGCACCGTCGGTGCTCGCCTGTGTTTTGCAATCGTAATTCTCAAATCGCGAATGTCTCTGTACTGCGACACCGCAGACGGGAGGCGGTCGTCCTAAGCCTGTTTAGCCGATGCTTTCATCTTTCGTCTAAACTCTTCCAGCCCCCCATAGATCACCACGTTTTTTATCCTTCCAATATTGGTGGTATCCATGATATGTTTTGTGGCCTCATCGGCGATGATTCGCACGAAACGGTTGGATCCGTACAGTCTTTTGACCAGAGCCGCGATCGCTCCTATCTCAGGAGAGCTGATACAGTCGGTGCCGCTGAGATCCAGAATCACATCTTTTTCTTCCTCGGCCAGGCTACCGATGTTTGCCATGGTGTTTTTGAAGAGGGTAAGCTCCTTGAAGCTTTCGCGGGCGTAGGAGATGTAGATGAATCGTTGGGTTTGAATTTTTTTCAGTGCCATAAGCATGCCGTGAATTGTAAGCGGGTACTAAGGATATGATTTCTCATATTGTACGGTTGATGTCACAAAAAGTCAAAAATACTTTTTTTATGGCATGTCTGTTGCCCTTCCTACCGATATGGATAACCAGATGTTTTTCCCGGTAAACATTTACACGGCTGCTGTTACACTGCTGCTTATAATGGATCCGTTTGGAAACATTCCGGCATACCTGGCCATTATCGGGACAGTGGAGGAGAAGAGGCGCAAATGGGTCATATTACGGGAGATGTTTATAGCACTGGGGGTGTTGACGCTGTTTCTGTTTTTCGGGCGCTATATACTCGGGGGGATGAATATCTCCGAGCCGGCGCTGAGTATTGCGGGGGGAGTGCTCCTGTTTATCATCGCCTTACGCATGATTTTTCCTCGGGAGCAGGATCAGCTCAAACCGGACCTGCAGCAGGAGCCGCTGATCGTGCCCCTGGCCGTTCCGCTGATTGCGGGGCCCTCATCGATCGCGGTGGTGACTCTGTTTGCCACGCAGAGTCCCGACCGTCTGTGGCTGTGGTTTGTGGCACTGCTGGTGAGCTGGGGCATCAGCACACTGATTCTGGAGGCGGCCGAGTATTTGCGGCGTTTTGTGGGCGAGCGGCTGATCAGTGCAATCGAGAGGCTTATGGGAATGATTCTGACTACTCTCGCGGTGCAGATGAGTCTGACGGGTATCAGGGCATTTGTCTTGAGTATCCTCAGGTAAGGGTAAAATTCAATTCAGCAAAATGAGTGTGGATATGTCCCAGATCCTGCAGGTTTATCATGCAGCCATCCAGACCACCGGTCGGGAACCATGTGGAGCTGTTGGAGCCATATGGAGCGGTACATGGCATCATAGGGGGGGAGAGCCGACAAAAAGACAGGAGCGGTGTTGTGTTGTTTGCATTGAGCACGCGAAAAGTGCCCGTGAGAAACTGGATGGGTCGCATGCTCAGGGGGGGGGCATGAGCATAGAGTCGAGCGTGGAGGGGAAAAACGCCCCGCTTGGCGGAGGAGCCTGGTAGAGGGCCATAGCCCGGGAGGTGACTACCGCATGGGCAGCTGTAGGAGTCAGGAATGTTATTTGCAAACTAAACCTCAAAACCAGAGGATGTGTCATGAAGTACAAACAGCTCGAAAAGCTTATGCATCTGTCGCAGGATGTGGGCCATGTGTTTATCGCTACGGCCAACCGGGATGGTGAGCCGCATATGGCGGTGGCAGGCTCGCTGATTTATCGCAGCGATTCGCAAATTGAGATCGACGAGTGGTTTTGTCCCCAGACTCTTGCCAATCTGGAAAGCGCGCCGCTCATTTCCATAGCGATCTGGGATCCCGAAGCCGATGAGGGGATGCAACTCACCGGCTCGGTCAGCGAGATTCGCGATCAACAGATTCTCAACGGATACGGGCCCGATGCACAGGAGCAGGGAGGCTATCCCCAGGCCAAAAAGCAGCTGGTTGTGGATGTCGTTCGGATCCGCGAATTTTCCATCCAGCCGCACACCGACGAGCCGGTTGTCGAACACAGCTGATGGATCGGCGGTAAATGGGTAGATCGCAAAACGAGTCAGACGAGGTGATCAATACCTTTGCCTTGGCGATACGTTAGCAAATGACTATTGACGATCTGAAACATGGGCTTTATGCGTTTCCGACAGTCACCTGCGATACCATCAATCGTCTGTGATCGTCGAAACGGTTCATCTACTACGAAAGGAGTTGACTTATGACCATGACGGGGCTGGATACGTTTGATACATCCGTGCAGAAATCGGATGTATGGTTGAAAGAAATCATGCATAAACTTCACTGGGACAGCCGTCACCAGGCCTACCAGGCGTTGCGTACGGTGCTGCATATTCTTCGCGACCGTCTGACCATCGATGAGGCGGCCGACCTGGGAGCGCAGCTTCCCATGGTGATCAGGGGAATATACTACGATGAATGGAAACCTTCCCGATCGCCCTCCAAGATTCGCAGCAGGGATCAGTTTTTGGAGAAGGTGCACCAGGATTTCAAGGGATATCAGGATATCGATGCCGAAGAGTTGACGCGGGCGGTATTTCAGGTGATTCGCAGTCGTGTGACGGAAGGGGAGATCGAGGATGTGGAAGGGATGCTGCCTGAAGAGCTGCGGGAGTTGTGGCAATAGGATGCCGTTTTTTCCGCAACCGTTTAAAAGTTTTCGCTTGCGGAGGAGTTTTCTTTGCTCATCCCAAAACCTATAGTTTCAAGACATACAGGGGCCTGTCGAAACGACGGCCCTTGTTCACATGTCGCGGTGATTGACCGCAGAGTTATCTTCGCAGATTTGTAAAAAAATTACATTTTTTTCCTGTTTACACCTTGTTTTTGACTTCATTCGTTGGTATAATCAGTTACTGTTCAAAAAAACCCCTCACGGATCTCATACGTATTGGATATGCATCCATGCTTCGTCCCGCGGTCGGGATCGCCACAGGTGTGGTCCAAACGGTGGCTGACAATGGATTTGCTACGCCGCTACCTGGTGATTTCGCGTTCGGGAGGATGATAGAGGAAGGGAAAGTGGCTATTCTGAGCAGATACTGATTGGATCTGTATTAAGCCCTTCTGCGATAATCGTCGCGAGAGAACCGCTCGATTCAGGTTAGAATTCTTCCTTTTGCTCCCGGGTGGTTGCCGGCAGTGTGGAAGGAACTTATGTATCTCTTTTTCACCGTACAAAGTCGTCTATGTATCGAATTTCCACAATTGTCTCTTTCCTTCTACTTCTTTTTTCTAGTTGGACGTTTGCCGGTATTGCCGATACTCTCTTCGTCGGGTGTGATGCCGATTTACCACCCTATTCCTGTAAAGATAAAAATGGTTCTCCGACAGGATTGAGCATGGGACTGGTTAAGGATATCGGGCACCTAAACGGCATACATGTAATTTCAGGCGATGCCCAGCATCTCTCTCTCCTCGATCGGAGTATTCTTTCGGTAAATCGCTCGGATCAGGTGAATAAGCTTCATACACGATGGGTTGATTCCATTGATCCTGCGCATTATGTTCCCGTCGGCATGCTGATCACCGCTACAGTTGTGTTGGTGGCTGTTATTGCGTTGATGGTTCTGGCATTGCGATGGTCCGTAAAGCTGCGACACCAATTGAATCTGCAGAGCGCGGCCGGTAGAAAGATGAATCTCGAGTACAGACGTCTGTTAGAAGAATTAAATGAAGCGGTGGTGGTTCACACGGTACAGGGAAAGATACTGCATTCAAATATCCGGATGTGCGAGCTTACCGGATACAGTGCTGGGCAACTGCACAGAATGAATATTTCGGAACTTGATCCAAATTTCACGGAAGGAGAAAACAGTAAAAACCTCACGCAACGGGTTATGGAGAGAGGATATGCCAAATTCGAGACCTCTCTAAAAACGCACTCCGGAGAGCAGGTAACCGTAGAGGTGAGTGCTCGTGTCGCTGGTTATGAGGGGACAACGGTGATGTCAATCATCAGGAACATCTCGGAACGAAAGCGGCATGAGCAGCAACTTCGGGAGGCAAAGAAGCAGGCCGAGGAGGCGAGTCGTGCAAAAAGCAGCTTTCTGGCAAACATGAGTCATGAGATACGCACACCGATGCACGGTATCATCGGTATGGCGGAGCTGGCCATGATGACGGATCTTACCGATGAGCAGAAGGAATACATCGAGACCATCCGCTCCAGCGCACGGTTGCTGATGGCCATAATAAACGATATACTCGATCTGTCGAAGATAGAATCCGGAAAAATGGAAATCCATACCGTGCCCGTGCCGCTTGAAGTGCTTACTAAAGAGGTACATGAGATGGTTAACTGTTCGGCAGGACGTAAGGGAATCAAACTTGGCTACGCTGTCTCTGCAGATCTTCCCTGTATGATAAATAGTGATTATGGGAAGATCCGCCAGGTGCTTCTCAATCTGTTGAGTAATGCGGTAAAATTCACGAATGCCGGCGAGGTGGAGCTGACGGTGCATCTGGAGAAAAAAGAGCAGAAAGACTTTATCCAGTTTGCCGTAAGCGATACCGGAATTGGTATCCCGGAGGAAAAGCAGAAGCTGATTTTTGATGACTTTACACAGGTGGACGGAACATGTTCACGAAAGTATGGGGGGACCGGTCTGGGCCTTGCCATCTCAAAGCGTATCGCGCATCTTCTTGGGGGTGATTTGACGGTGGAGAGCGCTCCGGGAGAGGGGAGCTGTTTTCGTTTCACTATACCTATGGATGAATATATTGTGGTCCCGCGATCAGAATCGAACCCTGTGTCAAGAGTGAGAAACCAGCCATATGCAAATTGCTGCAGAAACAAAAAAGTGCTGATTGCCGAGGATAACGAGGTGAACTGCCAAATGATGTCCCGTCTGCTGGACAAACTCCACGTTAAGCATGTCATTGTACGGGATGGTCAGAAAGCTGTTGACGCCTGCCTGAACGATGAAATCGATTTGGTGTTCATGGACATACAGATGCCGGTACTTGACGGTTACGAAGCGAGCAAGAAAATCAGAGAGAAAAAATGCTGCATGCCAATCATCGCATTAACTGCCCATGCCATGAGAGGCGATCGCGAAAGATGTATCGCTGCCGGTATGACTGACTACATGTCAAAGCCGATAGCTTTTCAGGAACTCCTGGTTGTTTTGCAGAAGTATCTTTCGCAATCCGAGCAGTGTGTAAATATACCGCCCCGTATCCCGGATGAAGCGGCATAGTATAATACGGGTAAAAAGGTCAATCACCTGAGAAGAACAGATGATCGGGCCAGCGTGTTGTTGGGTGTCTGAAGAACCACAAAGTATGTGCCGGTTGGAAGTCTATTCCCCCCATTGTCGATACCGTCCCATTCCAGATCGTATTTTCCCGCCGCGCGGAATTCATCCACAAGCGTCGCTACCGTCCGACCGGCGGAATTAAGCAACTTCAGGTTGATATTCCCGTCGGAGGGCACGCGGAAAGAAAGATTCAGCGACGTGCCCACATGTGAGATATGCAGCTGCGCTTTTCCCCGATCCTTGACCGGCGCCATGGCCATGTTTCGGGTGCCGGCGAGACTTGGAGCCTCGGAAACCGGGCCGATATAGCTTTTTGCCACCACCACATTGTCAAAGTAGACATCCATGTCGTGAGGGGCGGTTGCGGATCCGCCATGATAGATATTCATCCAGATTCGCTCTATCTTCAGATGGTCCACATCGCGAAAGCGAATGTCGGTTTTCTCGAATGCAAGTCTTCCGTCAACCCAGGCTCGAATGATTCCATCATTCTGTCCGGGAGTATTCATCTTTACATACTGCTCCACACTGTACCAGCGGTTATTTTCCAGATACCCGTTGGCCCCTTCCGTCCACACCCAGATGTCGCCGTATTGTGTATCCATGCCGCCATGATAACAGTAGCTGCCGATCGGATTGGAGGCGGGGGCAAGCGGGTTGTCATCCGACAAGCGGGGCCGGAACGTTGCGCGGGCCGACCATCCGTCATCGCCATGAGAAGGCGCACCACCCCAGCCGGCACGGTTATAGGTTCCACCAAGGCCTGGCAGCTTACCACCATCGACGGTCGCCTGCCAGTTCTCTCCAAAACGCAGATAGTAGCGGAAGTAAACCTCCTCGGGCTCGTATCCGATCTCCTCGGCAAAATCATAGTACAGGCTCATGCCGTTATTCTCGCCGGCGGGGATTCTAGAACGTGCGGCCTTGCCCATAAACGGCTCAAACCCGTTTCCTTCACTCTCGTTTGCCTCCGCACCGTACTGCTCATAGCCGATGGAGCTCCAGTCGGAGCGCCAGTCTTCATCGAAATCGTGGGCGAAGATAACATCCGGATCCGACTCGATACCCTCATCTCCGGGGTACTGGGAGGCCAGACCCTGAGCCGGTCTGCTCAGCACATCCTGATCCCCGCCCTGATCCAGCCGGAAAATTCCCGCATCGGTGATACCGTCTCCCCGGCCGTACATCTCAAGCCTGGCGCTCTGGATGGTGCCAATCTTTTTGAGCTTATCGACGTTTACATACAGAAGAATATTTCTGTCGGATGACAGCTCCAGCTCCTGAGCATCTCCATAGCACTGGTAGGTATCCGATCGAAGATGGGTGTCGGAGTCGATATGCAGGGTGACTGTGGCCTCACCGGCGGTTACCACCAGTCGGGGGGCGTACTGCTCGCCCCCCTCTCGGCTCACGAAGGCTGCGGTACCGTCACGGCTGACCGCCCGCAGGATCATACCCTTGTTGGGGTAAGCATCCTCCACCCACTCCCTGACAAGCGCGGTGACATCCCATTGTACCCATCCGGATGTATCGTTGTTGTCCAGGCTGATGCTCGCATAGCCGTTATCTCCCTGGGCTACATTGTCGCGGTCTTTCCAGTCGCCCATCAGGTTTTGCCAGGGCAGACGAGCTTCCCGGTTATAATAGTCCCGTGTGGCACCATCATCCCGCCTCTGACATCCTTCGAACCAGCGATGCGGATTAGTCGATGCGGCGGTTAAAAGAGAAAAGCAAACAATAAAGAGAAAAGACTGTACAGGAGTGCTCATATGCAGTAAAGGTCCTTGTTGAATCGTTTAAATTGATGCACAGGAATAAAAAACCTGCTACCTGCGGATGCCCGGCTGTTGAGACCACTCCGGTTATCTGGGTATTTCGCACCATTACTTCATCCCGGCTGCTCTCAAGAAAGTGTGCGACTCATCTGCTCAGAGCCGCTCAACTCAGCTTTCATGAAAGTAATATACGAGCAGATGGGGAGGACTGATCGAACATCAATGACGCATTTTTCTATTTTTTTTCAACCAGTTGAAGTATGTCTTTTGTTCTCATCAAACATAAAGGGGATTACGATGGAATAGCATCTATCCACTTATGCCACGACTCCCGAACGCGGAAAACGGGCCTGACGGTGGTGTTTACTTCAAGAGGAAAAACAGTGTAGAAAGAGAAAGCGATACTCCGCATGCGATATAGCCATATTTTGCCTTGTCGCGGGTATCGTAGTAGGTGGTACGGAATTCGGTATTTCCGGTTGCCTCGTAGCTGTTGCTTGCATCCAGGGCTGTGGTTGTGTTGGAGACCCCCCAGATACCCGTCCCGATGCCTGCCGCAAGCATGGTGGCGCTGATCACCTTTCTGGACACCCGCCCGATCGTGCTTCTGCGATACTCGGATACCCTGGTCTTTATATCCTTGTCTGTCAGCAGCACCTCGACAGCCGCGGCGATTCCGTATTTGAAAAGCGAGCGAAGGGAGTTGGATGAGGACCACTGAACAAACTCAAGAATTTCTCCGGTGGAAACCGACACGATTTTGAGATCCAGCGTATAGTTTTTTTTCGTGTGAAGGGTAGAGACAAGCAAAAAATCTGCCCCCAGCATCGAGCCGAACCTGCTCACGGATTCTTCTGAAAACGCACCGGTCTGCTGCATGGCCTGCTCTTTGAACACATTTTCGATGTCCATCCGGTCAACCATCTTGTATAGCTTATACCTGACACACTCTGCTTCGATCTTTTTGGTAAGACTTTTCGACTCGATGGTGTTGTCGTCGGAAGAAGATAACGGGAGCACCGCCAGCGTGGGCATGCTGAAAGCCGCCCCGGTACAAATGAGGAACAGAAAGAATGAAAGGGTTTTCATGTTAGGCCTTTTTTCTGAAGTAGCACTCTCACTCTGGTTGTTTTAGTGCTATCTGTTTCAATTATTCGATGTGATAAAAATAATAAAAGGCACGTAATGTCTATGCCCCATTAGTCCATGTGTTCTTGTTTTGCTAATTTCTTGATCTTCAATCCTCCGGCTCTGTCGTATTTGGAATCTGATCTCCGACTCCACAGATTGGAGCTGGATTGCTGCGGAAATCATGGCAGGAAGTAGTTTTTGTAGAAGTCGTATTTCAGGTGGATTTTATGAACATAGTCCTGAGTCTCTCCGGGAAGAGAGAGGTGGGCATGTTTCCAGGTGGGGGGATAAGCCTTTTGGTAAGATCGCAGCACGCGCCCCCGTCCGGCATTATAGCTTGCCAGAGCAAAGGCTTTGCGCTGGTATCGGTCTTTGGTCTGCCGTCCCCACAGAGAATACATCCGTTGATTATACATGCATCCCACCGCTATGTTGATCTCGGGCTCACGAATGGTGGCGGGATTGATACCAAGAAACTTGGCTGTAGAGGGCATGATCTGCATCAGTCCGACGGCGCCCGCGTGGCTCTGTGCCCTGTCGCGGAAGTTGCTTTCGGTGAATATCTGGGCTGCGATCAGCCGCCAGTCGAATCCGTAGCGCAGAGCCATCTTCTTGATGATATCATCGTAGGGGCTTATTCTGGAAGGGTTTGGGCTTTTCAGAAAGGTGTAGTCGCTTCTGATCCACTCCCGGGCATCGAAGCGGTTGTTCTGCCGCGCCTGAGCCAGGATGGGATTGTCAACTTTCTTTGCAGCCGGCTTTGTATGAGTGCTATTATCACCCGAACCTTTTTTTCTGCCTGATTGCAAAGCGTCGGTTTTGGATGATGATGTGTCAGCTGTGCGAGGCTCCTCCGAAATCCATTCATCCGAGATCTCGAAGCTGCATCCGGTGACAATCAGAAGATACATCATTTTCCGCTATTCTAAACACCACTCGAGTCATGATCGGAATGGCAGTA
>CAYQOU010000049.1:14932-31284 GCA_964419255.1 uncultured Fibrobacterota bacterium
TACATCATTTTCCGCTATTCTAAACACCACTCGAGTCATGATCGGAATGGCAGTAATCCCATAGAAAAGTATATCATCGGGCAGGTATTTTTTTCAACATTTCAAAAGAGAGTGAAATCCACTTTGATCACAAAGGACGTAAATACTATTTTATCAGGCTTTGTTCGAAGAGGCACAGATTGTTTTATCATCCCCCACCCGTATCACACCAAAAAAACATCAAGATTATGTACGTTCACCATATTTAACCTTATGACTGGAGGGTTTGCATGACTAATGCTATGACCAATTTACCCCTGGCAGCGCTTGCCGCGGGTGTTCTGGCGCTCCTGTTTGCGATCTGGAAATCAGCATGGATCAACAAGCAGGATGCCGGCACGGATAAAATGAAGGAGATCGGAGCCGCCGTGCGCGAGGGAGCGATGGCGTTTATGTCTCGTGAGTACAAGGTGTTGGGTGTCTTTGTGATTGCCGTGGCGATTCTTTTGGTGTTGGGCTATGAGGCCAATATCAAACTGGTTGCCCTTTCTTTTGTTGTCGGTGCTCTGTGCTCGGGACTTGCCGGATTCTTCGGCATGCGCGTGGCGACGGCATCCAACATGCGCACCACCAACGGTGCTCGCAGCGGCCTGACCAAGGCTCTTGCGGTTGCGTTCTCCGGTGGTGCGGTGATGGGGATGTGTGTGGTTGGTCTTGGTCTGGTCGGATTGTCCGGACTTTTTCTGATCTACACCTCCTTTTTCGGAACCGATGTCGCCTCACTGAACAATACCGTTCTTCCGATCCTCAACGGATTTGCTCTGGGCGCATCCTCCATCGCGCTGTTTGCCCGCGTGGGTGGTGGTATCTACACCAAGGCTGCCGATGTCGGCGCCGATCTGGTGGGTAAGGTTGAGGCCGGTATTCCCGAGGACGATCCGCGTAACCCCGCAACCATCGCCGATAACGTCGGTGACAATGTGGGTGATGTTGCCGGTATGGGGGCAGACCTTTTCGAATCATACGTCGGAGCGATTATTGGATCGATGGTTCTTGGAGCGACTGCAACCGTTGCGGGGCAGGGTGCGGGTGAGCTGGTGCTGCTGCCGCTGTTTCTGGCGGGTGTTGGCATCGTCATCTCGATTATCGGAACTTTCTTTGTACGGGTGAAAGAGGGCGGAAATCCTCAGAGTGCTCTTAATGTGGGTACATTTGGCGCGGCCGGTCTGATGGCTGTGTTGACCTATCCGATCGTGCAGTGGATCGCACCGGCGACCTTCGAGCTTGGTGGGGTGCAGTATCAGTCCACCGGAATTTTCTGGGCCACAGTCGGTGGTCTGGTCGCGGGGCTTGCCATCGGTATGCTCACCGAATACTACACCGCCGAGGGGGGAAAGCCGGTGAAGGGAATCGCCGATGCTTCCCAGACCGGTGCTGCCACAAATATCATTTCTGGCCTGGCCACCGGTATGCTTTCGACAGCGCTGCCGGTTATCTGTATCGGTGGGGCGATTCTGGTTGCGTTCTTTTTCGCAGGTTTGTATGGAATTGCTATTGCTGCTCTGGGTATGCTTGCCACAACCGGTATTCAGCTTGCCGTCGATGCCTACGGGCCGATCGCCGATAATGCCGGTGGTCTGGCGGAAATGGCCGAGCTTGAGCCGCAGGTTCGTGAGCGCACCGACAAACTCGATGCGGTCGGTAACACCACAGCCGCTATCGGTAAAGGTTTTGCCATCGGTTCTGCCGCGCTGACCGCGCTGGCTCTGTTTGCCTCCTACCGCGCGGTTGTGGGAATCACCTCTATCGATGTGACCGACCCCAAGGTTATGGCCGGTCTGTTTCTGGGTGGGATGCTGCCGTTTCTGTTCTCATCCTTTGCGATGGCTGCCGTAGGACGTGCTGCGTTTTCGATGATCACCGAAGTTCGTCGTCAGTTCAAGGAAATTCCTGGATTGTTGGAAGGAAAAGCAAAAGCAGACTACGCCCGCTGTGTGGATATCTCCACCGCCGCGGCGATCAAGGAAATGGTTATTCCGGGGCTTCTGGCCGTGCTCACCCCCCCAGTGGTTGGATTTTTGGGTGGTCCCGAAATGCTGGGTGGTGTTCTGGCCGGTGTGACCGTTGGTGGTGTTATGATGGCGCTTTTCATGTCAAACACCGGTGGTGCCTGGGATAATGCAAAGAAACATATCGAAGGTGGCGCTTTCGGTGGTAAGGGATCGGAGGCTCACAAGGCGGCCGTTATCGGTGATACGGTAGGGGACCCCTTCAAAGATACCGCGGGGCCTTCCCTGAACATCCTGATCAAGCTCATGAGTGTTGTGTCACTGGTTATTGCACCGCTTCTGGCGAGATGATTCATTTCTGAAACAAGGCTTGATGAGGTAAAGTGTACCGGCATATTGTTTTGCATATATATCAGCAGAGCAATATGCCGTTTTTATTTGATGGATTAAACGTCCTTAAATAGAGTCTGGAAAAAGCCGTAATAGTAAAAATATTGGATAAACCGATAACGATAGAAAGGACTGGCCATGAGTGTCATTCCCGCATCTCAGATTAGAAACGGAATGGTTATAATCTACGAAAACGAGCCGTATAAGGTAGTAAACTTCCGTTTTACCATGCAGGGCAGAGGATCAAACACTATCCCCTGTAAGCTGAAAAGCCTTATTTCCGGCGCCTCCGCCGAGCCGAGATTCCGTTCAGATGATAAGATCGAGCGTGCATTTATTGAGGAAAAAGAGATGGAATACCTATATGAGGATGGCGAAGATGTCTGGTTTATGAATCCGGAAGATTTCGACCAGTTCTCCCTGAAAAAAGACGAACTCGAGGACGTCATGGGTTATCTTCTTCCCAATATGCGCGTGCAGATTCAGTTCTATGAAGGAAAGGCAATCGGTGTGACCCCGCCAAATACCGTCCAGCTTAAGGTGGTCGAAACAGAGCCGTCCATTAAAGGCGCCACAGCATCGGGAAACGTTACCAAACCCGCAAAATTGGAGACCGGAATAACCGTGCAGGTACCGATGTTTATTGAGCGGGATGATGTTCTTATTATCAACACGCAAACCGGTGAATACCAGGGGCGTCCGGGGAAGAGCTGATTCCATCTTTTCACAATCGAGTCTGAAAAAGGCGGCAACTTTTTGTCGCCTTTCATTTCTGGACTTCCTTTACTATCATGGCGGCGCAGTGTTCCAGGCTCTGCTCGACAGCTTTGCCCAGGATAGAATTCACGAAAAGCGAATCTCTGCTGTCGAATGAAAAGGCGCCAATCGTCTCCCAGCCGGTTTCCGCTCCGTTGGGCCCACTGACCTGGCCGGAAGCGACTGCATCGATAATGGTGCTGTCGCGGGTGAGATCGTGTACGCGGATCTCCACCTTCACATCTGCCACCCGAAACTCGTTGTATTCATCCGCCGATGCGGTCATTTCGGCCCGTTGCGACAGTTCGAATCGTCTGATCGTTCCATCCACGACATAACGACTCTTTCTCCAATCCCCGAAAGAGTAAGGATCATCTATGAGGCTGTCGACATATTCGACGGCGATATCGGTAAACCCGTCGCGAATCCTTTGCGCAAGCATCGAAGCGATAGTGTGTCCCGGTTGCCATGATCCCTCGTAGCCCGAGCTATCTTTCAAGGGTATAAAGGTTATCTTATTCTCCAATTTCCCCGAGATTATGGCATGATTTCGTCTGGCCTTTTGTATCTGAAGGCTGATTTCCCTGTCTACGATATCCGCGGGAACCCACCCCCTGAGCGAATCCAACTCGGCATCCTTGAGTGCACGTGGCGGCGATGGCTGTGAATCTGCGGGTACGGCCACCTTATACCCGGCGGAAATGATGCGCCTATTTGAATGAGTGATATTGCGCAGCCGCACCGAGCCGCTGAGCACTCGGGAGATGGTGCGGCTGCTACTGTCAACATGCACCCAAAAGGATGTTTCGCCAAAGGTGAACGAAGTCTTTGGTGTGTAAACCCTGGTGTGGTAGCGAGTAGCATCCTGTGAGGGAAGCTTCTGCTTAATCACAAGGAAAACAGAGCCTGCAAACACGGTAATCTGTCGGGAAATGATCTGGGTGGATTGAGAAGCTTTTGTGGTAAGGAGCAGATGGGTGTTTTCTCCTGCAAATAGATATGATTCATCGGGCCATCTCAGACGGATATGAGAATCTTCGTGTAGCTTTATGAAACCGTCCTGATGGAGAGAATTCTCATGACTCAGTCTGTTCCACTGACGGGTTCCACTGTATTGAAACCGGACCTCGCCAAAAAGAGAATCGACCAGGATTTTATCATCGAATGATTCGTCCTGCCGGCTTGCCGGGGAGTCGACATGCAAAAAAAGCAGGAAAAGAAAACAGAGGACTCCCGAAAGAGAATGGATATTCATAACATGATTATATCCTTAAAAAGTCTATTAGACAATGATTGTCAGGCACAAAACAGCCGGACCGGCTTGCAGATTGTGGCACTGGTCAGAAAAGGGGGATTTCATCTGTAAAAAAAACATTTGTGAAGGCCGGCCAATAACAACAGGCGTGGATACATTCATTATATTTGTAAGATTGTTTATCACCGTCGAAAGTTGAATACATACAGGTTCCCGTGTAATATCAATTTATTTTTTCGAGCGGCTTTTCGCCTATTCTGCGGTGTAAGGTCGGTCTAAGGATATACAGAGGACATATCAAGAAAATATAAAGGAGAAAAAAATGGCAATACCGCTTCGCAGCGCTACCTCCACTCAGGGGCGTAGAATGGCCGGGGCACGCAGTCTCTGGCGGGCAAATGGCATGAAGGAAGAGCAGCTTGGCAAACCGATCATTGCGGTGGTCAATTCCTTTACTCAGTTTGTACCCGGACACATGCATCTCCATGAGATTGGGCAGCAGGTGAAAAAGCGCATAGAGCAATCGGGATGTTTTGCCGCGGAATTCAACACGATCGCTATCGACGATGGAATCGCTATGGGCCATGGCGGGATGCTCTACTCGCTTCCTTCCCGGGAGTTGATCGCCGACAGTGTGGAATACATGGTCAACGCTCACTGTGCCGATGCCATGGTATGTATCAGCAACTGTGATAAGATCACTCCGGGGATGCTTATCGCCGCCATGCGGCTGAACATACCGGCGATCTTTGTATCCGGCGGTCCCATGGAGGCGGGGGTTATGGGCAAGAAGAGCCTGGATCTTATCGATGCGATGGTTATGGCCGCCGACAAGAACGTGACCGATGAGGATGTGGCACAGGTGGAGATGGCAGCATGTCCGACCTGTGGATCCTGTTCGGGGATGTTTACCGCAAACTCCATGAACTGCCTGACCGAGGCACTGGGGCTGGCGTTTCCCGGAAACGGAACAATCGTAGCCACCCACAAAAACCGTCTCATGCTGTTTGAAAAGGCGGCATCCCGGATCGTGGAGCTCACCGAGCGCTACTACATGCAGGGTGATCGCTCTGTTCTTCCCCGGTCGATTGCAAGCAAGGCGGCCTTTCTCAACGCCATGTCACTGGATATCGCCATGGGTGGCTCAACCAACACGGTGCTTCATCTGCTGGGCATTGCGCAGGCTGCGGAGGTCGATTTTACCATGCAGGATATCGACAGGCTCTCCCGCAAGGTTCCCAACCTCTGTAAGGTGGCTCCCAGTTCAGACCACCACGTACAGGATGTCAACCGTGCCGGTGGCGTGCTGTCGATAATGGGAGAGCTGGACCGGCAGGGGCTTTTGGATACCTCGGTGGGGCGAATCGATTACGATACGCTCAAACAAGCTTTGGATGAATACGATCTGGTTCGTCCCACGGTCACCGAGCAGGCCAGAGAGCTCTGGTGCAGTGCTCCCGGGGGAAGGAAAAATCTGGCACTCGGTTCGCAGGATAACAGGTATGAGCGGCTTGATACCGATCGTGCGGGCGGGTGTATCAGAGACATGGATCATGCATACAGCAGAGATGGTGGTCTGGCCGTGTTGTTTGGAAATATCGCCGGCAGAGGTTGCATAGTCAAGACGGCGGGTGTCGATGAGTCGATTCTGAAGTTTACCGGTCCGGCAAAGGTGTACGAGTCACAGGAGGATGCCTGCGATGCAATCCTTGGGGGCGAGGTAGGTGCCGGGGATGTGGTGGTTATCCGCTACGAGGGGCCCAGGGGAGGGCCGGGAATGCAGGAGATGCTGTACCCGACATCCTATCTGAAATCGATTCATCTTGGCAAGCAGTGCGCCCTTATCACCGATGGCAGGTTTTCGGGGGGGACAAGCGGGCTTTCTATCGGGCATGTATCGCCGGAGGCGGCCGCCGGAGGAGAAATCGCCCTGATTCGCCAGGGCGATATAATCCGGATAGACATTCCCGGAAGAACCATCGATGTTGAGGTCAGCGACCAGGTGCTTGAGCAGCGGCGAAAAGAGGAGCTGGAGAAGGGTAAAAAGGCATTCACGCCGCGCAATCGCAGGCGAGAGGTCTCTCAGGCACTTAAAGCATACGCGCTGTTTGCATCCTCGGCCGATACCGGTGCGGTTCGGAAATTGCCGGAGGATGTTTGACACCTAAAATGAGCGGTTGTGAGTGGATGAATTGCCAAAATGCCTCGAGGGGTTCGAAGTAATTGCGCGGAATACCCGCTGCGGTATTTCCAAGATTGCTGAAACTCTTCTGCTCCAAGGCATTGAGCAAATCTCCGTGAGAGAATCGCTCAGTTTAGCTGACAGTGGCTATAACGGGTGAGGAATGCTTTTGGTATACCACAGACAGTTTTACATAATGTATATTAAACGACTGTTTGTGAGCTGCGGAAGTGGTGGAATAGGTAGACGCGCTAGGTTCAGGACCTAGTAAGGGCAACCTTGTGGGGGTTCGACTCCCCCCTTCCGCATATCAAAAAAGCCTTCCTCGTAGAATTGTTCATCCCAATTAAACATATTCGGATCACATGACATCAGATTCTGATAGAATCCATATTTTGCCACAGGTGGTAACCGACAAGATCGCCGCCGGTGAGGTTATCGAACGTCCTGCATCGGTGATAAAGGAGCTTGTCGAGAATGCAATCGATGCGGGGGCCGATCGCATCGAGGTGACTGTCAACGATGGTGGTTTTTCGCTCATAAGGGTTACCGATAACGGAAGCGGCATGTCCGAGCAGGATCTCAGTCGATGCACTATCCGCCATGCCACAAGTAAGATCCGGCATATAGAAGATCTGTTTACCATCGCCACCCTGGGGTTTCGCGGAGAGGCGCTTGCCAGTATCGGTTCGGTGAGTCGGATGAAAGTGACAAGCTCCGCCACCGGCGAGGGGCTGGGCAGTGAGCTGAGCTGTGAGGGGGGCATTCTCTCCGATATCATACCGGTTGCCCACATGCAGGGTACATCCATCGAGTGCCGCGATCTTTTCTACAATGTGCCTGCCCGCAAGAAATTCATGAAGAGTCAGAAGGCTGAGCGCATGGCGGTGATGCGGTTGATGGAGCAGATGGTCGTTCCCTATCCGGCTATCCATTTTACCGTCACCTGCGACGGCAGACGGCTGCTGGATGTACCGCGCGTGGAGACAACCCTTATGCGTATCGCGCAGGTTGCCGGAAGTGAATTTGCCAAAAAACTGATAACCTGCTCCGCCGAGGGCCAGGGCATGGATGCACTCTTATATATCTGTGCTCCTCACGACGCCACTCCTCGTCCACGTTTCCAGAACCTTTATGTGAATCTGCGCCGCATCGACTGCGATTCGATCACCTACGGAATCCGGGAAGCGTTCTCTCGTTTTATCACTTCGCATTTTAAACCCGCATGGTTTTGTTTTCT
The DNA here is from genome assembly GCA_964419255.1 of uncultured Fibrobacterota bacterium. GTDB lineage: Bacteria > Fibrobacterota > Chitinivibrionia > Chitinivibrionales > CAYFVL01 > CAZPHU01. The sequence continues at coordinate 22,744 of CAYQOU010000049.1, forward strand.
GGATGTAGATCCCCACCATATAGACGTTAACGTCCATCCGACAAAACAGCGGGTCAAATTCGATGACGACAGGAGACTTTTTTCATTCGTCTTTCACATGGTCGAGCGGGGGCTCACCGACGACATTCAGCAAGACGTAAGCACTATCGGTGGTGAGATGGCTCATCCCTCCACTCAGGTCAGTGAACGGCCTAATTTTTCCATCGCCCGCGATTCACAGCCCTCGGATCAGAAACCATCCGGTATCTCTCCGGGCGAAGATACTCCCGGGCCTTTACCCCACGACCGTTCCGATAAAAAAAGGGGCCAGACTGCCCTTTCTTTCTTCTCGGTGGTTCACTCCGAAAAGAAAGATGTTGCCGATGCCGGGGAAAAGGGGGTACAATTATCACAGGAACAATGGGATCTGATTCCCTGCTATCAAATCCATAAGATGTATATTCTGGCGCCGATCAAAAAAGGGATTCTTCTTATTGATCAGCATGCCGCCCACGAACGTATACTCTACGAGCAGGCAATCCAAGACCTGCAGGTCGGTCGTGCGGAATCGCAGCGGTTGTTGTTTCCGATAGTAATCGAGTTGACCGGCACCGAAAAGAGCGTGATCATGAGCGGACGGGACCATTTTAACTCGCTTGGATTCGATTTGCAGGATTTCGGTGGGCAGTCGGTTGCGATTTCCGCAATACCGGCCGCTGGCTTCTTGAAAGATTCTACCGCCGAAGAAGCTGTCAGGGAGATGATTCAGTTTCTTCTGGAAGAAAAAGACCAGTCGATTCTCTCCGAGCCTCAAAAAAGGTATGCCGCGGCCTTTGCCTGTGGCGCGGCGATAAAGACCGGACAGATTCTCAAGCAGGAGGAGATGAATTCGCTTCTCAACAGACTCTTTGCCGCCGAAAACCCGTACATTTGTCCTCATGGAAGGCCGACACTGGTACGAATATCCCTGGATGAGCTCTCGCGAAGATTTCTGCGTTAAGCCGTCCGTTTTTATATCTTGTGTCTAACCGTGTATACTTTTTCTTCTGTAGCCCGGATTCATATGGATAATGGAAATCACGTAATCGATCTGCCGCAGCAGTTTGCCTGCATTAAACATTCATCAAATAAAACCAGTATATGACTCAACAGCCGAAGCAATCGTCGATTGGAAATCCTGATACAGAATCCGGCCTGATGGTAAACGGAAAGGTTTTACTAAAATCCGTTGGTTGTCGAACCAATCAGCAGGAGATGACTGAACTGGCCTTCTGTCTGGCCGCAAAAGGTTATGAGATAACCGGGGAAACCAAAACAGCCGATATAATTATCCTCAACAGCTGCTCGGTAACTTCCTGCAGTGAGTCCAAAACCAGGCGGCTTGTGCATTCTTTTGCAAACAGGGCACCAACCGCGAAGATATGCGTAACCGGCTGCCTGGCGCAGCAGAGGAGAGAAGAGATTCTGTCTCTTCCGAATGTACACTGGGTCGTTGGAAACAGTCATAAGAGTCGTATCGCCGATATACTGGTATCCGGCGAGTGTGGTGTGTTTATCTCTTCGGTCAATGACCGGGCGGTGATGCAGTCTCCCGAACCGGTGAGCTCGAAAGTATGGCAGGGACGAACCCGTTTCCCGTTGAAGATTCAGGAGGGCTGCGATTTCAGATGTTCCTATTGTATAGTGCCGTCTCTTCGGGGACCGTCCAGAAGCGCTCGCACCGAATCGATAGAGAATCGTTTCAGGGAGGCGGTGGCGGCCGGATTTAAGGAGATCGTCATCACAGGTACCCACATAGGACAGTTTGAAGAGAAGAACGCTTCCAGTCTGTCGGACCTTCTGGATCGGCTCACATCGCTCGAGGGAGATTTTCGTATCCGACTCAGTTCACTTGATCCGCGTGATATAACCGGGAGGCTGTTGGATCAGGTTGCGGAGAACCCCAGAATCTGCAATCACCTGCATGTCAGCATACAAAGTTTCTCCCCGGATATACTCAAGGCGATGGACCGTCCCTACCGGAGTGTGGATAGCCTTGTGCAGCGGCTGGGGAGCTTGCGAAGAGAGTATGTCGATGTGGGAATCGGGGGCGATTTTATTGTCGGCTTCCCCGGAGAAACGGAGAGACAGTTTAATCAGAGCTGTGAAGCCGCAGATATGGTGGGCTTTACCTATGGGCATGTCTTCAGGTATTCCAGACGGCCCGGAACCCCGGCGGCGGAAATGGACAATCAGGTTGAGGCATCGGTGAAAAAAGAACGCAGCGAAATTTTACGGGCTCAACTGCACAATCAGCAGAAGCGGTTCATAGAAGGCTTGTCGGGTGCTCCCCAGACGATTATCGTCGAACACGATAATCCCGTTCGCGGCGTGACATCCAATTATGTGCGGGTAGAGGTGCCGCGGATGAAAGCTGCCGGCAATTCGTGGCAGAATATCGCCTTTACAGGCAAACAAAATTCGAACGGCCGCTGGGAAGCAATTCCGGTCGGGGAGTAGTCTATGCAGTCATACGATAATACTAACGAAATCCGTTTTCGGAGAGTTGTCGAGCAAATCGATAAACTGCCTTCGCTCCCCTCGATAGCAACCCGCCTTATCGATGTCGTTAACTCTCCGGTCAGTTCGGCCGAAGATGCCGCGGAGCTGATTCAAAATGATCCGGGACTTACCACCAAGATTCTGCGCCTGGCAAACAGTGCCTTCTACGGAATGCCCCGTTCGGTTTCCTCTGTGTCGAGTGCCGTTGTGATTTTGGGATTCAACACACTGCGATCTGTTGCGTTGAGTGCAGCGATAATGAACATGTTTGACCCCTCCGATGGTGCATTCGATTACAAACGTTTCTGGCGCCATTCGGCTGTGTGTGCGATGAATGCAAAAAGCATTGCCAAAAAGAACATGGGCCTTCTTTTGGTCGACCCCGAGGGGGCCTTTTGTATGGGGATACTTCATGATATCGGTAAGCTGATTTTCGCCCGTTTCTTTCCTGCGGAATACGCTGTGGCTCAGCAGTATGCGCTAACTCATAAAGTGACCACCCTGCAGGCGGAGATCAAGACCCTCGGTGTTTCTCATACGCAGATTGGAGCTACTCTGGCCGACAAGTGGGCACTGCCCATCGATGTGGAGAAAGTATTGGTCCATCATCATGATCCCAAAGAAACACAGACCGCTTCGGAGCTGGTGAATCTGGTGCATGTTGCCGATAACCTGTGTCATCAGATCGGTCTGGATGTGTTTGGTGGCGAAACCGCACATGATGTGGATGATACTTCGCTGAAGATTTTGGGCATACGTCAGGAGGATTATCCGGAGTATGTTGAGATTGCTCGACAAAACCTTCAAATTTCCGGTGAGTTTCTATCCATTATGGGAGATGGGTGATGAAAGCATCCGAAAAGATGCTAAACTGTATCAATGATCTTCCCTGCATGGCAGGAATTCTGCCCCGGATCATGGCGGCAGATCCCCAATCCGCTGCGACCGATTTGGTCGATATAATAAAAACAGATCCTTCATTTACCGCACGAGTGTTACGGCTGGCCAACTCAGCCTATATCGGAATGCCCAATACCGTATCGTCCTTACAGAATGCCGTGGTGATACTGGGGCGCAAAAGAATTCAAAGTCTTGCCATGATCAGTTGCGGGATAGGGTTATGCGGCGGCGGTCTGAAGGTGATCTCTTTCAGAAGGTTCTGGCGTCACAGCCTTGCGGTGGGGATCCTGTGCGAGTCGATTGGAAAACATTGTCTTCGATATGAATCATTCGATGTGGATGAGCTTTTTGCGGCGGGGGTGCTGCACGATATTGGCATGCTGATTCTGGCCAAGGCAGCCCCCGGGCACCTGCATCAGATCATCGACAAAATGCAACAATCACAAAAGAAGCCGTTTTTTTGCCTGGAGCCGCAGGACAATAACCACGGAGAGATGGGCATATTTGCGGCGCGCCAGTGGCATTTCCCGGAGGTGCTTGTGCAGGCAATAGGTTTTCATCATGCTCCTCTGCGTGCGGAAAACTATAGCCGGCAGGTGGCGATCGTACACATTGCGGATGCAATGGCAAAGATGATAGGATTACACACGATAGAAGCTGATACCGTTGCGCTACCCGATGACAGGGCATTGAATTTGATCCCGTTGCCTCTTGAACGACTGCGGGTTATTGCGCATGAAGCACTCGATGACCAGAAAAGGATCGAATCCCTGCTGGATGCCCTTTTATAAATGCTGGTTGGGTTGTATTTTGTAGTGCTGCATCTGGATATGTTGTACCTGTAATCGGCTAAGGATCAATTATGAATATTCTATCGCGGCTCAAAGACGGGCTGAGTAAGACACGCTCACATATAACCGCAATGATCAGCGGCGAGGATGAACTCGATGATTCCTTTTTTGAGACGCTTGAGGATGCTCTCATCTCGGCTGATGTCAGCATCGAGCTGTCGCTGGCATTTTTGGATCAGCTTCAGGACGAAATCGAGGATAAAGGCATTACCACTCCCCGGGAGGCCTATTCGGAGTTGAAGAAAATGCTCACGCGGCATTTATCGCAGGTGCAAAAGCCTCTGCAGAGTCACGGTAAACCGTGGGTGATGCTTGTCGTGGGAGTAAACGGGGTGGGTAAAACCACCACGATCGGTAAACTTGCCCATGAATATAGAGAAAATGGCAGTGATGTGATGTTGGGTGCCGCGGATACGTTTCGCGCGGGTGCTATCGAACAGCTCAAAATCTGGGCTCAGCGTACCGATTCATCGTTTATCTCTCAGCAGGAGGGTGCAGATCCTGCCTCGGTTGCATTTGATGCGATTCAGTCTGCGCAGGCACGAAAAGTTGACATGCTTATTCTTGATACTGCCGGACGGCTGCATTCGAAAACCAATCTCATGAACGAGTTGGAAAAAATCGTACGGGTTATTCGAAGGCAGTTTAGTGAGGCGCCACATGAAGTCTGGCTCGTGCTGGATGCAACAACGGGGCAGAATGCGATTCGTCAGGCCGAGGTGTTCAATAAAATAATTGGAGTTACCGGGCTGGTGATCACCAAACTTGATGGAACCTCCAAGGGAGGGATAGCTTTTTCACTGGCCAAAAAGCTCAGCATTCCAATCCGAAAAATCGGAGTGGGAGAGGGTATAGACGATCTGCAGGATTTTGATGCCGATGCATATGTAGAGGCTATGTTCGGCGATTTGGAATTTTGATGAACTGAATTGAGCGGTTCTGTGCGGATCAGCAATAAGAGAATCGCTTAGTTTGGTAATATTTTTAATGCCGCATCTCGGGAGTACCGTATGGATCATCCGATCTGGTCCTATTTTTTCGGACCGCCTAAAGAAAACAAGGCGATGGTTGAGCTGTTAAAAGCGTTGCCTGTATTTGACGGGGTGTCGAACAAAGAACTCATACAAATCGAACGTGGTTTGCATCAGCGTCGATACAAAAAGGGCGAAACGGTTTTCGAAGAGGGAATGCCCGGAGCGGGGATGTACATCATAAAAGAAGGGGAAATTACCATTCGGAAAAAAGCCGGCGAGGAGAATGACATCGAACTGGCATCCATTCCGCAGCGCAGCTTTTTTGGTGAGATAGCTCTCCTGGATGATATCCCCCGGAGTGCCTCTGCAGTGGCTGCTTGTGATTCGATCCTTCTTGCCCTTCCCCAGCCATATCTCGAGGAACTACGTGACCGAAACCCGAAACTGGCTATCAAGATTATTACCAATATAGCCAGACTCGTCAGTAGGCGGCTGGTGAAGGCAAACAGTAATCTGGAAGAGATGCAGCAGAGGATAAAGCCAGGATCTGTCTCTCAGGCAGACGGAGAACTCAAACATGCCTCAGCCTCATAAGGATCTTTCTTTCTACCTGGTGAAATTTGGCTACTATGGCCTGGTCGTATCCGTTGCACTGGCGGTGCTGTACTGTATTTTTCTGTTGTTTGTTCCACTGGTAGCATCGGTGTTGCTTACTTTTCTACTCGATCCCATCGTGAAATTTTTCGAGACAAAGGGCTTCCGCAGGCTGGCAATCATTATCTCAATGTGTATCGTCACATCCCTTGCGGGTGTCGCAACCATCTACTTTGTTGTGCCTCGCCTTGTTGTCGAGGCTCAGAATCTCGCGGCAGACATCCCGCAATACGAGAAAATGTTCAGAGGCAGTCTGGAGAACTTGCGGGCTGCGATCGAGAATCATTTTCCAGGACTTGCAGTACCCGACTTCCATGCCATGTTGATGCAGAAAATGGGAAGCTTTGGGCATCTGGATGTCGATATGGTCATCTCTCAGCTCTCCAATATCTTTTCTATGCTGTCAGTCGTTGTAATCGTACCGATTGTGACCTTCTTTTTTCTGACGGATGGGCACCTTATACATAAAACGGCCTTACGTGCAATCCCAAACCGTTATTTCGAAATGTTTGTTCTTCTTTTCCATCGGATAACCGATTCGCTGAAATTTTTCATCCGCGGGCAGCTGATTGATGCGTTGGCGGTCGGGGTGATGACGGCGGTCGGGCTAAAAATCATCGGTGTGCCATACGCATTCGTTATCGGTATTGTCGCCGGCATCGGTAATCTTATTCCCTATCTCGGGCCGGTCATAGGTTTCATGCCGGCTGCGTTTGTGGTGCTTACCAGCCCGGATGGTTTTACCGCATGGTCGTTTGTATCCCTCATTATGGTTTTCGGAGTTGTACAGTTTCTGGAGGGGACATTTATCTACCCCCTGGCGGTCGGTAAAAGCGTTGATTTGCATCCTCTGGTTGTAATAATCGGCATATCGGTCGGGGGACAACTCGGAGGAGTTATCGGGATGCTTATCGCTGTGCCAATAATCAGCGTGGCTAAAGTATCGCTGGAAGTCTTGTATTCAAACCTGAAAAGCTACTCCATTATTTAGACATCGCGTTTATCTGTTTTTTATTCGAAACGATACTCCGCCCCAGTTCGATGTTTCTACAATTCCTGCATTTCCTTCAATCTGGCTTTAACCTTTTGCTCGACAAAAATGGTTTGTCGCTCTATTGCACGTTCCATGCGAATGGCCTGCATCGCAAGGGAAGCCAGAAAGAAAAGAATCAGTACCGATAGAATCGAGATGAAAAAGAGAGCCATATACCTATCCTAAAAAGTTCAGAGTGCTGCGGAGGGACTCATCCGGGGTCTTCGAATTATGCCGCGTTTGTACCGTTCGTATCCGGCTTTGGCAATCATTGCCGCATTATCCGTGCATAACTTCGGAGAGGGAAAATAAACGTTTTCTCCGAATGAGTCTTTCAATGCCTGGCGAAGGGTGGTATTACAGGCTACTCCACCAACCAGGGCTACCGTGTTTATCCCCGTCATCTTAATTGCGTTTCCGGTGTTTCTTATCAAGGAAGTTATGATTGCCTTCTGAAAAGAGTGGCAGATAAAGGGCCGGTTTAGTGCACAGAACTCCTCTCCTTTTTCAGCTATGTAATACTTCACTGCGGTCTTCAGGCCGCTGAAGCTGAAATTAAGAGGGGCGTTACTGATACGGGCAACAGGAAACGCTATCAGCTCTTTGCCATCATACAGACTCGCTTCCTGTTCTATCGCGCGGCCTGCGGGATAGGCAAACCCAAGCATCTTCCCGATTTTGTCGAATGCTTCTCCCGCCGCATCATCGATAGTCTGGCCCAGGGATGTGTATTCTCCAAAATCATCCACTCTATAAAGAGCGGTATGACCACCCGATACGACCAGGGCGAGAAATGGAAAGGCGATATCCGGATGTTGCAGTGTCACCGAAGCGATATGGCCTTCCAGATGATTGACGCCGGTGATGGGAATCTGGTAGCCCGTATGCAGGCCCAGTCCAAAGCTTATGCCGACCAGGAGGGCTCCTGCAAGGCCGGGGCGGTCGGTAACCGCAACCAGATCGATATCGTCGAAACCTGTGTTACTCTTTTTGAGTGCATCCAGGCAGAGTCGGTCAATCTTTTGAATGTGTGCGCGGGAGGCGATCTCCGGGACGACTCCTCCGTAAAGCGAATGTATGTCCTGAGAATGGGTGTTGTTGACGATAATCCGGTCGTTTTTTAGCAGGGCTATCGATGTTTCATCGCAGGATGATTCAATGCCGAGTGTAATCATATGTTTTTTCTATCCACTAAAGGTGCAAAATGTTGACTTCGACTGAAAACAGAGCAGAGTTCATCCTCACAATTAATAAAAGTAAGAGTGCCATTCTTTTTCCGGACGCCGGCGAGAAGCTTTCCCAGAGATTGAAATTCTTCCGGATACAGAAACAGTATATTACTGAAATCCAGTATGATATGAACCGACTCTGCGCTTTGCAGGTGATGAAAAGCTTTCTCCATAGCACCGTTGAAATCGGCATCCTTATGTGCATCGGAATAGATTGTGAGGACAAAAGGGTGCTTTTCACCCGAGAGAGAATCGTCTAATCCCGAAGAAGACGATTCTCCTATGATATCCAAAACGTCGCATTCGCCATTTGTGGAGTCAGAATCAGGATGAGGGGTGGGGTGTTGCTCCGTGCTAGACTGCTGTTCGTATTGCGTCTG
>CAYQOU010000050.1:0-29806 GCA_964419255.1 uncultured Fibrobacterota bacterium
CAGCTGTTTACACACAGATTTCACCCATAACAAATTCGCCCCTAAATCAGAGGTTAAGACGGCGAAGATTCAATTATTTGACACCGTCCCCTGTCCCTCACATTTTCACATTCTCTCATTGCTCCTGCTGTCGCGCCATCTTGTCATTGAGCTGGATAAAGCGCTCGGAGAGGGTATGGATCATTCGTCCCACCCAGGGGCTAAGCTTCTCAAGCTCCGCATCCACATCGGCGCGGTGCATGATCCTGATGATCGTGGGCTCCAGGGCGGTGACCGTGGCGGTGCGTGGTCTGCGGGTAAACACAGCAAGCTCCCCCACAACCTCCCCCGCCCCCAGCTGGGCAAGCACCTTTTTGCGCCCATCAACCAGCTTGGAGACCTCCACCCGTCCACGCAGGATGGTAAAGGAGTGATCCCCAGACTCTCCCTCCCGACAGATCGTCTCCCCCGGCTTGATCGTACAGGTGGAAAACGTCTGCCCGGAGCTGTTGCAGGCGTCGATATCACGCAGCACCTCATGAAAGGAGATGTAGCGCCGGTTGATATCCTTGTGAAGCATCTTCATGCAGATCTGCGCCAGGCGCCGGGGGATATCTCGATTCACCTCATCGGGCGAAGGAGGATAGTACTGTTTGATCTGCCGCATCACCATCCGCGGCTCCCCGGTCGAAAACGGATGCCTGCCGGTTAGCATCTCATAGAAGATAATGCCCAGCGAGAAGATATCGGAGGAGGGTCTCAGCTGATCTCGATTCAAATGAGTCTGCTCGGGCGACATATAGTTGGGGGTGCCAAGCACTACCCCCTCGGGAAGCTCCTCAGAAAGCAGCGTTTTGTCGGTAAAATTTTCGATCCGATGCACCGAGCGCAGAAACGGACCGTGATCGTAGAGACGGGCGTTGCCCCAGTCCATGATCATCACCTCACCATAGTGTCCGATCATGATATTATCCGGTTTGAGATCAAGATGGATGACACCACGGTCGTGGACATAGGCAAGCGTCTCACACAGCTTGTCAAAGATACCAAGGTAGCGGGTTTCGGGCAAATCGATGAGTGGCAGCCCAGCGCAGTATGGTGCATACAGCAGATTGGCAAGCGACTGCCCCTCAATAAGCTTCATGGTATAACAGGGAGTGCCATCATCGCGCAGGCTGGTATCGTAAACCGGGACAACTCCCGGATGATCCAGATACCCGATCAGACGCGCCTCAGTCAGAAAAGCGCGCACGAGATAGTAGTCCCGCAGACTCTCGTCTTTTAGCTCTTTGACCGCCACCATACGATTGAGACAGACATCGAAGCATCTGGTGACCCGAGCCGATCCCCCCTCTCCGATGAAAGAGAGGTTGATGTAGCGCCGCCGGTTTTTCAGCGTATCCAAAAGTCGCTCGATACGGGCTTTGGTATCCCCGCAACAATCGGTGGTGGTCGGTTTGTTTTTCCTGCGAAAAAGCCCCATGAATGATCTGAGTTAATCCTCTCAGGCAGTTATTTGATGATTTCCCCCAACCGGAGGCCAGCAGTTTCCGATCATAAGTTTTAATTATACCGAATAAATTGGATTTTGTCGATACTCTTGCGGGCGGCGGATAGCGCCGGGATGGATCGACGACGTTGGCATGCTACCGTTGCGGGGCAATAAATCATGCACGGGACACTGCTCCTCAATGCAGAGCAATGATTCACCACCAAAGATACATACCTTCAGGGATGTATCCGCAAGATTACATTGATGTGGTAGATTTTTTTTGGCAAGCAAATGTTCTTCGATCAAGAGTTGGGTATCTATGCGGTCGTTTTTTAAGCTTAGCTAAATAAGAAGCAGCATAGAGTCGTCCCATCTCGCACCCCGCATATGGCAGGTCTGTCCGCCGTCATGGGTCGGGCCGATTGTTCCGTATCCGTGCTAAAATAGCCGTCCAGAGGCGTCGGAAAATCAATCTCCAATATTGTTTCGAACAGGTCGAGCACGATCTGCCAGGTTTCGCCACCATCTGTGGTGTTGAAATGAAGCCCCTGAAGAATCTGTTTCGAACGATCCAGTCGTCGTTTTTACCCACGGTTGTATCGGCCGCAGCCGCAAACAAAAAAAAATGCTTTTCGATCACAATCCCGTGAGTTCAACCATCCTTGGAAACTGTGCGCCCCTGTTCAACGGATGCTTTTTTTGCGTATTTTCCTCCAATCATGGCGTACAGTTGATAGGTCACCGAGTCACGAGTCCCCGAGTCACATAGTCACCGTATTATTTTACGTAAGTACCGGTAACGTTAGGCAAATAATGCGCAAACGAATAGATGAGAGCCAGGACAGGCTCAAGAAACTCAAGGCAATCACCACCGTCACATCCATTCTTTCGACCACCGATTCGCTGGAGGCAAGCTTTGCGGAGATCTGCTCGACCATCTGCTCCGCCATGCGGTATCCGCAAATCGCGGTGGCCCGGATAAAGCTGGGCAGCACAACCACCGCCACCCCGGGATATCGCGCGTCGCGCTGGTGCATCTCCCGAAAGTTCGATACGCCCAACAGGGGTGCGGGGCTGGTTGAGGTCTGCTATACGCAAAAGGAGGACTGGGGGAAAAAGAGTGCCTTTCTGGCTGAGGAGCACGACCTTATCGCCAACATCAGCCAGCTTGTGGCGGGCGCGGCCACCAAATCCGCCTTCGAACAGCTGGTGTGGTCCAACGATGAGCGGCTCAAGGAGATCGGCGGGATCAATCGCGTAGTGAGTATCCTTCAGAAAAACCAACCGCTGGAGGAGCTGCTTCAGCAGGTATGCGATATCCTGCCGGCGGCCTGGCAGTACCCCGAGGACACCGCGGCGCGCATCAGCTTCGGCGATTCGGTTTACACCTCCAGCCCCTTTGAGGAAACTCCCTGGCGGCAGAGCCGTCCGATATTCATCTCAGGAAAGAAGCACGGCTCGATCGATATTTTCTATCTCCACCCCCACGGCCCCTCCGACCGGGACCCCTTTCTGCAGGAGGAGCATAATCTTATCACAAACCTGGCCGAGCTTATCGGAGGCGCGGCCGGAAGCCGGATGTATGAGACGCTGGTAGCCCATAACACCGAACGGCTCAAGGAGCTAAGGGCGATAAATCAGACCACCTTTCTTGTCACCAGCGGCGGGCCGGTGGATGAGGTTTTGCAGGATATCTGCGCGGTGATCCCCCCATCATGGCAGTATGCGGATGATACCGCCGCACAAATCACCTTTGCAGATAAAACCTATACCTGCGGAGATTTCAGGCCCACTCCCTGGATGCAAAAAGAGACCTTTATGACCATCGACAACATGATCGGCACGGTTGAGGTCTGCTATCTTCACGAGCATCCACCGGCAGACGAGGGGCCGTTTCTGGCGGAGGAGCGTAATCTGATCGCTAATATCGCACGACTAGTCGCCCACTACCTCAACGACACCAAAGGCCGCGATATTCTGGAGCGCTCCAGCATGCCGTCACACCTGGAAGCCGCAAACAGCATCCCGCGCCCCCAGGACATTCCCCAGCTGCAAAACCTCTATGTCAATCAGCAGCGGGAAAATTATCTTTCGTTTGATCTGATGCGATTTGAGGTGCGGGAGGTGCTGCTGGTGGCAAGCCTGTTTCATGCGTTTGTCGCGGAGAACGATGATCCGCTGTTTGCACGATTTTCGGGCACCAGCTCCTCATATGGCAGCGGGCGATTCCCTCGCATAACGCAGGTTTCGTCCCACGAGCAGGCGCTTGATCTGGTGCATCACGCCCGGTTCGATCTGGTGATCGTGGCGGTGGGCGCCGATTCCACATCCGCCCAGATCCTCAGCCGTCAGCTCATGGAACGCTCCCCGCAGCTTCCGGTCTACTTTCTGCTCAACAACCGCACCCTGGCCGCCGGCTCCACCATGGGACTTCCCCTGCCCACGATCGGACGACGGCTGTTCTCCTGGTGGGGCGATTCCCGGGTGTTTTTAGCCATGGTGACTTCACTTGAGGATGCGGTGAATGCCGATAACGATATTCAATCCGGCCTGGTGCCGGCGTTTCTGGTGGTGGAGGATTCCCCCTCCTACTGCACCCGGCTTCTGATCGTGCTGTACAATCACATATTCGAGCAGGTACGCTTTGCCATGCGCCACGCGGCGATCCGCGAAAACGAACGCATGGCGCGGATGCGGATGCGACCCAAGGTTCTGGTGGCTTACAATTACAAAGATGCACTTCATTATGTAAACAAATACGGCAACGCTCTTCTGGGGGTGATTTCAGACATCGAATTCGGCAGAAACGGGACCCTGTGTCATACGGCAGGACTGGATCTTGCCCACCACATTCAGGAGCACCACCCGGCCATCCCCATCCTGTTTAACAGCACCCGCGGTTCTCATAAAACCTCCGCCCGCAAACTCAACGCCCTTTTCCACAACAAAACCACCGATGATCTCAACGAGACCGTTTCGCTGTTTCTCAGAGAGAAGGTCGGCTTCGGGGAATTCATCTTCAGGGGGCCGGAGGGAAATCGGGCAGCCACAGTCACCACCTTCACCGAACTTGCGGCAACGGTACAAAAGCTTCCTTCCAGCCTTGTAGCCGCATATGTTCGTGATGATTCCATCCGGCGATGGCTCAGCTGCCAGGGTGAGCGCAGCTTTGCGCAGCGAGTCGGGCTGCTGTGTGCGGGCGAAGGGGCGCGAGACGATAACGAGCTCAGCGCTGCATTTATTGACGAGCTTCAGCAGTACATTGACAACCGTCACCGGGGAAAGATAATCGCGCTTGACGATGTGGGCAGGCTGAGCAGCCGCTACATATCCTCGCTGTGCAGCGGCTCGCTGGGGGGCAAAGGCCGCGGGGTTTCCTTTCTCAACACAATCGTGCAGAACATGGATCCGGCCAACCAGCCTCCCGGTTTGACAATCAAAACGCCCCTGACGGCGATCATCGGCATCGAGGAATTCGAGCGTCTGATCGGACTGCCGCACATAAAGGCGTGCATGCATGAGCAGGCACCATATGAAAAGATACGCCAGGCATTTCTGCAGGCACAGCTCAGTGAGCGGGTGATGAGCCGGCTGCGGGTCTTTGTGCACCAGGTGAGCACGCCGGTTGCCGTGCGCTCATCAAGCCTTCTGGAGGACTCGGTCTCTCAGCCGTTTGCCGGGGTGTTTGAGACCTATATTCTGCCCAACAGCCATCCTGATGCACATGCTCGGCTGCGACAGCTGGTCGAGTCCATAAAGCTTGTCTTTGCATCCCTTTTTCAGCCGGAGGCCCGCGCCTACTTCGCCTCCATCGGACAGAAACCGGAGCACGACCGCATGGCGGTGGTGCTGCAGCAACTGGTGGGCAACCGGTTTGGCCGCTGGTTTTACCCGCATATAAGCGGCGTGGCTCAAACCTATAACTTCTACCCCGTGGGCCATATGAAGCCCGAGGATGGATATGCGATCATGGCCTTTGGGCTGGGTGTCTATGTGGTGGAGGGGCGCACGGGGCACCGATTCTCTCCCCGTCACCCACAGATCGATTTCGGCTCGATCCGCGATACCCTCAACGCCTCGCAGGTGCAGTTTTATGCGGTGGATCTGGAAAACAGGAGTCCCGATTTCGTGCGCGATGGAGAGAAAGCGGCACTGAGCCTTCGCAGCGTCTCTGAGGCCAGGGAAAACGGCAGCCTGCTTCACTGCGCATCGGTGTACAACCCGGACAACGACCAGATCGAGTCGGATATGCGCAAGCCCGGACCGCTTATCGTCAATTTTGCCGATATCCTCAAGCACCACTACCTGCCGCTGGCCGAGTCGATCGATACGGTTTTGACAACCCTGCAGCAGGCCACCGAAAACCCCGTGGAGCTGGAGTTTGCGGTGGAGCTTGAGAAGAAGACCCGCGGGCCAAGCGCCCTGTATCTTCTGCAGGTCAGACCCCTGGTGGGAGAGCAGCTGGGGCACTCGCTCAGCGACATCGCCTACGAGCCCGAGCAGGTGGTTCTGTTCTCAGAGACCGCGCTTGGCAACGGAAAAATCAATGATATCTACGATGTTGTCATCATAAAGCCCCACAGCTATGACCGTCTGCAGACAAAGGAGATGGTGGGGGAGGTGGAGTATTTCAACCGTCTTCTGGTTGATGAGAGCCGACAGTACATCCTGATTGGCCCGGGGCGGTGGGGGACGCGCGATCCGAGCCTGGGCATCCCGGTGGTGTGGTCGCAGATAGCAAACGCGCGGGCGGTGGTGGAGGTGGGGCTGTCGGACACCGCGTTTGATCCGTCACAGGGGTCGCATTTTTTCCATAATCTGACCGCGATGAATGTGGCGTATCTGGCGGTAAACCAGTCCCGGCCCAGAGAGTATCTTAGGTGGGAGTTTTTCGACACGCAGCAGGCCGTCCACGAGACCAGCCACTTTCGCCATCTGCGGTTTGAGAAGCCACTGACTGTGCAAATCGACGGTCGCAGCAAAAAAAGCGTGATCACCAGGAGTTGACAAGGGATGATTCATACGGCAGTCTACGATCCGCGACAGAGTCTTATCACAACCGGCTTGACAACCGTTTTTCAGGACACCACCGACATTACCGTCTGCGGGGTCTGGCACGATGAGAAGACTCTCTTTGCCCGCATCAAAAACGAGACAATACATATTCTTTTTATGGTGGTGGCGGAGTTTTCTTCATCCTTTGAAACCATCATAAAAAAGCTTCGCAGCGACTTTCCCAAGATCCACATACTGGTGGTGACGCTGACGATGAGCCGGGAGAAGGTGTTTCATGCGATTCAGACCGGGGCAACCGGGCTTGTCAGCGCCGATGCACAGCCGCGTGAGCTTAAGGAGGCGGTGTATACGCTTCGCCACGGGCATGAGTATTTCAGCAAGTCGATAAGTGACATCCTGGTCAACAGCTACCTGAGCTCGCTGCGCGACCAGACGCCCGAATCGGTGCAACACATCGAAAAGCTCAGCAAACGGGAGCGAGAGGTTTTGAGTCTGTGGGGTGAGGGACTGACAAATGCCGAGATCGCCGACCAGCTTTTCGTCAGTGTCCGAACGGTCGAGTCACACAAAAACCACATCATGCAGAAGCTTAATTTCCGTACTACCGTGGAGTTGATGCGTTTTGCAATCAAGAATAACATAATTCAACTGTAGCAAGATCCCTCATAATTACGCGTAATCGCCTCCGTGTTTCACGGAATGTTGGGCCCTGGTATGTATTAAGCCACGGTAAAAGAGTCATATTAAATAGGATCGCAATCCGCGAGCATTTCAAACACGATGTGAGGGACTCTACCTTCACCGGAGAATCTTTTGAGGGGACATGCTCGTCATAAACCGAACGTCTGGAGATCTATTCTATGGCATTGTCTTTGATCCAGCAGAATCTTTCGATGCACATCAGGGCGCTTCCGTCCCTGCGACTTCCCGCTATCGGCATGATTTCCACCGATGCCAGGGGGAATCTGATTGTACCCGATTTCTCCGGCACCGAAAAGCAGCCGGATGATTTCTACGATCGCTGTCTGGCAAGCCTGCTTTCGTTACATGGCATTTATCGTATTTATCTGGAGCATTCGGTACCGGCAATTGCCGAACGGTTCAATCAGATATCCACCCAGGAATCTCTGCCGGCTCAGTTTCGCTCCGATGACAAAATGACCATACATTGTGAAGTGTATCGTCTCCTGAATGTTATAAGAGATGCCGCAGCCAACAATATATCACGTATCTCCATCTCGGAAAAGGGACTGTATATCTCCTACGTGCAGGGTAACCGGGAAACCTACCTGAAAACCGACAGTGAATTTGTAGAAAAGCTGCTGGTTCTCACGATTATACTTATCAGACTGGATAATCGTGCGGGTGAATACAGCCTGGGGCTGCTTCGCTCCTACTATAACGAGCTGCAGCAGACAATCAATCTGTTCAACCACGGGAACAACTCTTCCCTCTCTCCACTGTCCGAAAAAGGCACAAACCTTCATCCGAACAGATGCCGCGTACAACAGCCCTGGTTTACCATTGAGGGCAACCGTCTTTCGGTCGGACGTCTGAAACATTCATTTTTCAGAAACCCCTCTGTTGCTCCAGAATACTTTATCATAGTTAAAGGACGCCAATATGTCATTCCCGACGAGGCGCTTGTTTCCGATCAGAGCCTGTCGATTTACGATTTGTCAAAATGGCAATATAATCCTGAAATCCTTGACTGCATGAGACAGGTAAAGACATTCGTCACCCTTGCTCCCGAGGCTGCAAAGTAACCACCCTCTGCAACAAATTTATGGGAGTCTCAACAGGTTTTTATCTGACCGGCAGTATTTGAAGATCTTGCGGCATGGTGCTCGGGAATAGCTGGATAAAAAGAATTAATGGCAGAACATGTCTTCTATGCCCAGAACGCTCTGAAGGTATCTGCTTTTTACCTGCAATGAGCGATTCTCTCACGGAGATTGGCACAATCCCTTGGGGCGAAAGGGGTTATATAAATCATCCACTCAGAACCGCTCATTTCAGGGTTAACAGATCTATGGTCGAATGGCGGCAGATTTCTCCTCACCGATAATAACCATCCCTGCCCTGTGCGTTTCGGTCTTTTCGGTAAACATGTTCATTTTTCGCCCCAGCAGATTATATCCTTCTGCCGAAAATCTTCTTTGCAATTGTTTTGGAGAATTAAACAACGAAATGACTGTCTTATGCTGCCGAGCCGCATCTCTGTGAGCAAAATGCTTTGCCCTGTACCTGACGTCGGTAGCCACATCATCGGGCGTCTCCCCACTATGGCCGGGCGAACCGGTCTCAGTCAGACACAGAATCATATATCCGTCCTTTACCACAACATTATCCGGATCAAAATCAACCAGATTCTGGTCAAAAGTCCAATCCGCCTTCCCCCACCGGTTGTTATCGAAACTATCGAAATCATCCTGCCAGGAAAAAGTAAAATCGCCTCCATCGTCTCCCTGACCCGGTGTGTACTCATAGTACTTGATCCAATTTATATACTGATACAAAGGAAGAATCGCCGGATCAAACTCCCCTACCCAGGCAGGAACCGATGATATCCAGGTGTTAAATCGATATGATTGATCCTGATCCTGACAATCGATCACCTGCTGCCCTGTCGAGCGGCGAACCTCCTCGCCATCGAAATACCAGGCGATGTATTCCGGCGTCCACTCGATTGCATAGGTATGAAAACTGCTGGTCAGGTCGGTGTCAAAGGAGTGTATTTCCTCGGAAGTTACCTTCTCGGCGGCATCGCCGGTTATGATATTCGACTGAAAAGCATCATTACTCCTTCCGAGCACCTCCATATCTATCTCCCGCCACGGTTCGGGAAGCCCCATCCAGCTGTCATCATAGTAGAGAAAGAACGTAGACAGCGTCCCGCTACCAGACGCCGCCATCATCCGGAATTCGAATCGTCCGTATCGTACCTGTTCTGTCGAATAAAGCTCAGCACCCAGATAATCCTTTGCCCAGACAATAGAGCAGAAAGCGAGGAGTGCCGGGAGTATCTTTTTCCCCATTTTCATACTTGTTTTCCCCTTCTCAAAATGGTGAAGTACACTTTCATTTCGGATTTATAATAAATATGCACCGTTTGGGCATCGAAGTATAGAAATTTTTCTTAATCTTTGTACCTATTGTTATAATGTTATATTTTAAATGGGTATATGAGAAGACCGAAATACGATACAGTAATAGATTTCTGCATCAGGCTTCTGCATCAAGACCCGCGCCGTAAGCTTCCTCCCCTTCGTATCCTTGCCAAAGAGTGCGATGTTTCATTGAAAACTGCTCATGATGCACTAACCAGCTTGAAGCAACGGGGAATCATCACCGCGCGATGGGGAGATGGCTACTACTCATCCGAACATCTGTCCTCGGTCCAACGGTACAGGGACTCCCGACACCGAAAGCATAAGATCGACGGTCTGATTGCACACATAAAAGCAGACCTGGATGATAATAAGTTTCCACGAGGTTCTATCCTTCCCGCCCTGAAAGTGCTTCAGGACCACTATCAAGTCAGTTATCCAACCATCAAAAAAGTGCTTGAGCGCCTGGTCTGCACCGGTGAGCTCAGACGTCACGGCAAGGGCTACCGTGTGCCCTACCGCATCTCCCCGAAACCATGGCGGCTGCGTCTGCTGATAATCACTGCCTCTGATAAGATGGGTAAGCTCAATATCCAGTCTGAGCAGGAACAGACGTTCTTCAGGATGATTTCTGCAGAAACAATGAATCGGAAACTGGACTGTTCGTTCGCCGGTCTCAATGAAGATGGCTTCTTTCCCGTGTTGATTGAGCCCGATACGGGTAGGGAAATAGTCTCCGACAGCTCTGAGGGGTTAATCGGCTATGTTGTTTTGGCCCGACACTTGAAAAACCTCGGTGGATGTCTCGAACTGCTGACCCCTAAACAACTGCCGATCGCGGTATGGGGTGATGAAGAAGAGATTTTCAGTCATCATAGAAAAAATTCCAGAGTCACCTTCTTTACCATCGGGTATTCGGTGGATGCAGGGGTAAAAGTAGCCCGTCACCTGATCGGGCTGGGACACAAAAAAGTTGCTTACATCTCACCATTTCATCGAAGCCGGTGGTCACAATCCCGCCTGGAAGGACTGGAACGCGAATACAACCGATCAGGATTTGCAAACAGTGTGCGCCCCTTTGTCCTCAATGAGTTCAGTAACGACTGGTCTTTTATGGATCTGATCTATCGGGACCGGCTCTCACACCATTTTTTGGATTGCTCGAAGCTGGAAGCGGCACTGCAGACAGAAACATCTGCAAAAATATCTTCGGTCGATTTCGAATTAAAAAAAGCGCTTCGCGACAATCTGATTCTGGAAAAAAGCACGCACTTGTTAAGACAGGCATTATCAGACGATACGATCACCGCCTGGGTATGCGCAAATGACCTGTGCGCACTCATTTACCTTGACTACTTGCGCAGCAATTCTATCTCGGTGCCCCGCGATATCTCTATCGTCGGATACGATAATACCTTTGAGGCTTTACAGAAAGGGTTGACATCATTTGACTTCAACTGTAGCGGGATGGCCAATGCTATTCTGGATCACATCCTGGCGCCCGTGAATCGAAAAGGCAGAGAAGATACCATACAAATGCCTGGAGAGATTATAAGCAGGCTGACAACCGATACAATCCGAAAGAAAAGAAGAGATTGGTAAGATGGTCGGGGCGACTGGATTTGAACCAGCGACCACTTGAACCCCATTCAAGTACGCTACCAGGCTGCGCTACGCCCCGATCAAGTTTCTAATATAATATTCGCTTCAATTCATATCCAGCCATGTATTACCTGAATTTAGCTGTTCTCTCGCAGCGATCAGCAAAAATCTGCCGGGGGACACAGGATCTTCAGCAATCCTGGAAAGTCTCTCTGGAGAATAATCCTTACGGGTGCATGGTTGCATCACCCCTTCTACCGTCAAGAATTGATCAACTCAACCCCCCCCGCAGGGTTCGATTCAGGTAGCAAATACTTTTTCTACACTCCGTCTCTTACAAAACCGCTCATTGCCTGCTCGCGAAAGATGGCGAGCTGTTCGATGAAAGGGGGCAGCGGCACCTCTCGGGCCGCCACATCCATCCGAGCGGCCAAAGCCGCGCAGCAGCCGGCAGCCTCCCCCGTGGCAACCGCATCACCGGTGACCCGGTAGCTGGTATGAGCAAGGTAGTCGCCGCTTATGCACCGTCCCGCCAGAAGAAGATTATCTTTATCCCGGGCAATAAGCGCCCTGAGCGGAATATCGTATGGATGCGTTGGTTGATTTTCGACAGCGCTGATCGTTTTTTCTTTCTGTTGAGGGTAGGCTGCGTGAATGTCTATACCATAGTTTACCCGACACACGGCATCTTCGTGGGTAGCTCCTTTAAGAAGATCCTGCTCGGTTATCGTATACAGACCATGAATTCGGCGGGCCTCGCGAATGCCGATCTGGTCGGCAGTGGCAACGATGTGCACATCGGACCAGATCCCGCCACTGGATTTGAGCATATCGATAACATGGTGCAGCTCGTTTCGGGCATGCATGGTGGCACTGGTAATCCCCTCCACATCATTGTACCGCGCCCCACTTTCCTTGTTTGCCATCAAAGCAAACAGTGATGGACGAATACGGTAGAGCGTGGGACGTTCGTAGGAGGGATTTCCACCGACTCTGTTCATCTCATTAAGCAGTCTTTTTTTAGCCTCCCGGTCAGCCCCACCGACAAATTGAGCGATCTGATCCTCACCAACGCCCGAAAGAAGCGCTATCAGGCTCATCGGCTGTGTCTCGCCCGTGTTGGGCTGACCGACATCAAAGCCACAGCCGCTTAAGGCGGCAAGGTCCCCGTCACCGGTCGCATCGACAAACAGCTTACCGGCCAGCGCCTGGCGCCCGGCCTTACTCTCGGTTATGACATGGCTGATCCGCCGTGCTCCTTCTCCGGCAAAAGAGACAACTGTGCTGTACAGCCGAACATGTATGCCCGCATTAGAAAGAAGCTTTTCTAAAATCAGCTTCATGGTTTCGGCATCATAAGAAAAATCCCGTGCGCCGAAAGGATTATACACATGACGCTGCTCCAGACCCCGAATAATGATCTCAAGCACCCCCGGTTTATTGGCCGCATCGATTACCCAGGACAGCAACCCCGCCGTCCACACCCCACCCAGACAACCGTTTTTCTCGACGAGTGCCGTTTTGGCCCCACTCCATGCCGCAGAAAGAGCCGCGCCAATCCCCGCAGGTCCGCCCCCACATACGACCACATCAAACTCTCCCACTACTTCTGTTTTCCGCACGCGCTCGATTATGTGTTGATTCATGGATAGGCCCCCAATCAAGTAATACTAAAATCCTCTCATCGTAGTCATCGCGTCTGTCGCATAACCCGCACGCACTCAATTAACGATTAAATTCCATTAGTTTCATCCTTTATAACCACAATGCAGCGAAAACCATACCCCCAAGTAGGCAGAGCCGGAAAATTCAGGATCCAAAGTCAAGGAATTAAGAAACTAATGGCACTTAGACAAATAAAACGCGAAGAAAAGTGCTTTTTGGAACACAGAACCTGACCGCGCTCATGCGCATTTGGGTGATAAACAACCAAACTCCTTGATATGGGAATGAAAATTGAATACATTTTCTTTGTCTTTCCTGGCTCAGACCCCAGACTGCCGTTTACCGCTTAATTATCACCCCCCCACAACAGAGGCTTTCATGAAGCAGACTCTCCTCTTAAGCGCTCTCTTTTTTTTGACTATACAGCAGCTTCCTTCTGCCAATCAGCGCTCGGTCGCAATCCTTACACCTTCAAACGAACAGACCGCAGACATTCACTCAGCCCGACAGGCCCTGGATGTAGCCGGTGTACCCTACTCAATCTGCCAATCTGTCAAAGAGGCGGCAGAGTATGCGATCGTTCTGTGCGCCCCCAGACTCGATGCCAGCCTTCTTACCTCGCAGCAATGCGAATCAGTAAAGAATTATGTTGAAAATGGCGGCGTTTTCATTGGCACCTACATCCGTGAATCCGAACTTTACGACCTGTTTGGGATCACCAATTCTGTCCGCAGTACCTCAAAGTATGAAATAACCTGGAACTCTTCGGCTAACCGCAGAGAGCTTCAGTGGATCGACCATCCCAATGAAAGGACTATTCGCCTGGCCGGCCCCTCTCAAAATCGTTCCGTGGGTACCATAGCCTACGAGATCGAATCGGATGTCGAGGTGCTGGCCGGCTATGAAGACGGGTCTCCCGCCGTTATCTCCCGGGCGTACGGCCGGGGACAGGTTTACGGCCTGGGCTATAATCTTTTTTCCGTAATCGCCAAGAACCTGACCAATAACGACTACATGGCAGAGCTTGACTATTCCAACATCTTCGAACCCACCACCGATGTGGTGATGCTTTTTTTCAGAGGCGTATATCAGAAACATATTGCCGTGCCGGTCTGGAAACATACCTGTCCGGGCACCGGCAGCTCCGCCCTCATGATAACCCATGATGTAGACAGTAAAACCGGAGTTGATACGATGGGTTACTTCACCCGCATGGAAAACCAGAGAGGAATACAGACTCATTATTTTGTGACCACCCACTACAATTCCGATGGTCGCATGGGCGTTTACTACGATGAAAACACCGTGGACACCTTACAAGCTGCACTCGATCTTAACCACCATATCGGCAGCCACTCTGTTGCCCATGCTCCCGACATGTACAAATCCAGCTTTCCCATCGGAGAGCCGGGAAACAGCAGAGAAAATTACTCCCCCATGTGCCCCGTTGATCATACAACGGGAGGTTCTCTGTACGGTGAGACCGAAGTCTCGAAGGATCTCCTCGAAGCTGATCTGGGTATACGGGTAAAATCTTTTCGAGCCGGCCATCTCTGCTATCATGAAGCTCTTGCCGATGTGCTCGATGATGTAGGTTACCTGTATAACAGTACGGCAAGTGCTGCGGATGTTCTAACCAATTTTCCTTTTTATGCAAAAGAAAACAAATCCTCCGATGGCCGCATCCTGCCACTGATCGAAATACCGATGACCATTTCGGATGTTATCACCGGCGGTTCTTTCGACCAGTCAAACTATCGGCAGCGAGTAGCTCTGTGGGAAGAGGTGACGCTAAACAATGATGCAAATGGAGCCCCCACAGTGCTTCTGCTCCACCCAAATAGACGCCTGAAAGTAACTGCCCAGGAGATGTTTCTGGATAGATTACCATCCTCGATATCCATTGTCCCCATCGACGATTTCGGTGCATTCTGGGAAAACAGAATCCGACTTCGATACCACACTGATTACGACGGATCACAAATGATTGTCAGAATGTATAATGCCGATGAACTGGATGTCATAACTCTTTCTTTTGTCATAGACCGGTTACCACAGAATGTGGTGGTAAAAGTCATAGATGAAAATAATACGGACTACAGGCTTGAGACCGTAACCAGAAACGACAAAACTTATGTCGAGATAACCGGTGAGTCTGCTGTAGCTAAGCCGTATAGATCTGCCCGTTTGACAGATTCAAGTCCCGTATATTTTGCGTCGGATTTAAGCTTGACTACCCGTGCAGGCCGGCCATCCTCATTCGCCTATCGTATATTCGACATTAAAGGTTCGCTTGTCCATGAAACAACAGGATTTGCCCCGTCTGGAAACATATCCTGCCCTGCCCCGAATCTTGCGAATGGGATGTACATGGTTCGATTTACAGTGAATGATTCGCACGTAAACAGAAAACTGTGGAATTTACGTTAGAAACAAAACGACAAACTCGGGTTTGTCAAAGGCTGAGGATCAAGGAATTAGGATACAGGTTCACATTGACATATAATATGGCAAGAAGCGCTTTTCCCCTCTCCTCCCGTCCGGCAGAAGCGAGACGGGACGGGAGGACGGGATATGGGGTAGAGTTCTCGTATAAAGGATGTGCTTTTTGGGAAGGAGCCAGACAGGCCTTCTTTAACTAAATTGACGACAATGATAACATGCTCTGGAATGTGTGGTAAATTCATTGTTCCTCTTGTAACACTTTTCTGGATACTTTCCATGGATTCCAGGGATCGCGGTATGATGATTTGAAGAAAAATTCGGAGAGATGAGCAAAGATTGTTACAAAGCGAAGATACAATCCGCTGTATGGGGACATAGCAGGAATATATATCCATAGACTGGCATCATGCCTCCGAATAGCTTTGTTGGGAGCCAAACATAAAATGACAAGCATCTGAATGCCGCCAAGTAGTGTGTATAAAAAGAGATTAACAAACAGAATCGTCACCACTCTGTTTCCATATCGTGAAATGATGAAAATGGTGTAAATAAACCAGTTAATATTCAGGATCAATCCGAACAGCAAATTATCCAACAAAAAGAAACAATTTGGCCATCTGAAATTATCATACGGAAAAAGCATATCGATATGTTTTCTCAACCTGAAACGAATGAGCGACCGGCTCCATCTAAACCTCTGCCGCGCAAGCGCTTTGAAGCTCACCGGGGTATTGGTGAAACATACAGCATCGGGGGCAAATACCACACGGTATCCCAGTTTTCTTATTTTCACAGTGATATCACCATCCAGACCGGGGCCCACATCCCATCCGCCGAGTTCTCTTAAGATATCCGTTTTGAATGCACCAAAAGCTCCCGATATGATGCGAAGGATTCCAAACTGAGAGGCGACTCTTCTTCCGATAGAAATTGTCTTTGCATATTCCAATGCCTGCAGACTTGACGCTAGGCTTTCCTCAGCATTAGCCACACGTATGTCGCCTCCAACGGCGCCCACGCGTTTGTCCATATAAAAAGGTATAAGCATCTCTTCCAACGCTCTGCTATCGAGATTCGAGTCGGCATCTATATGGATGATATATGCCCCCCGTGCATACCGCAGGGCCAGATTCGCTGCAGATGCCTTGCCCCCGCGCACCGCAACACTGAAAAAGCGGCTGATCTCACCTTTTTTCAAGGCATTCCTGCAGATCCCTGCCGTATCATCTTTTGATCCGTCATCTACAATAATAGTTTCTATGTTTTTATAGGTTTGCTTACGCAGGGTTTGGGTTAGTTTCGGAATATGTTTCCCTTCGTTTTTGCCGGGCACAATAACCGACACTAATGGATTGTCGTAAAAAAGATGCTTCCGAGCTTTCCGCTTTTGTGTTTTTCTTTCCGAATATTTTAAAAGGTAGATAATTACCATAACAAGGGAAAGTAAAAAATACCTGCCGAAATCAAAAATAATGAAATACCAGTATGTCGAAAAAAATTTCTCTATTGTAAGTGACTCTAAATATATAAGCACGGTTTCATATATCGCATGCATAATTATTCCTGCCCACAACCAGTTCGCTTATTACACTCTCGACATCACCTTTACCGTCCATTTGTTTAACTCTGCACTTCATCTGTAGGTTCCAATTAATGTTCGCACTGGCTAATTTGCTCATATTATCCGATAGTCTCCTCAGCACTCTCTGAGCGTCCCTCTCACGGGTTTCCACCAGAAGAAACACTATACAGGCATCGCTGAATATCGACACCAGATCACATGCTCGAATAATGTTTTTAAGCTCGTCTATCAACTGGCGGGTTATTCCGGAGGATCGGCTGCCAAGGTGGGGTATAATCTCATTTATATTTTCAAATAATACGAGACCTAAACTGGTTACCGATTTTCTGTACCGCCGTATTCTTTCATTCTCCTTTTGTGCAAGCGTGATAAAGCGGCTCTTGTCAATAAGCTCAATCTCATCTCCAAGTTCGTCCTGGAGCGAATAGAGAATGTTGTTGATACCGCAATACTTGCCCAGTGGCGTCAGAGAATATCTTTTTATTGTTCGATTAACCAATACTTCAGGAGTAGTCTTCTTTTTGCAATCGAAACATACCACGTCCACATCCGGCTCCTGGAATTCATGTTTGCATTCATTGCACCAATAAACAATTGCAGGGCGATCGTAATCGACTCCAAGCTGCCGCAATTTTCTCTTACACTTGGGACATACCATACAATCTACTTTCGCATAATCTTTTTCCGGACCGATGTTACCACATACGAAATGATGAATTATCTGCATTGTTTCGATATTGGGAGAATGACAATTCACACATATTTCTCTGAAATTCAGATACGCCGAGGAGCAATTGTTACATTGGTGCACCGTATCGTGATATGTTCCTTCGATCAGGTTTTTCTTCTGCAAAAACTCGACTATCGAATATTGCTGAATATGAGGACCTGTAGTCAACATGTCCACAACAGGATAATTGTATCCGATACGGGGATTTGACGTCATACAGGGAATCAATTCTTTTTTTCGCGTTAGCATGTATCGTATAACCTTAAGGGGAAGCTGATATTGGCAATTATGCGAAATTGCCGTATTTATTTTTTGACAGGTGTTATGAATGACCGCCATTTTTTTTCTGTATGATGTGTCATTAACCGACATGCTTGTTTGATAAACCACGCCATCAATAAGCGACTTTTCTTCCTCCGAAAGAGCTAACTGATCGGCAGTAAGTAGAAAAAAGGGTTTGAGATAGACCGCGGGATCATCGTGAGAGCGTATAGCTCGTAGTGCTGTAATCCAATTCTCATTGTGCGAGTATAAGATACCTTCAGATTTTGCAATGACATCCATCGAAAAATCATCAACAATTCGTAACACCCGAAGAGATTTTTCATCGGGTCCGGGATTAGGAATCGTTTCTTTCCTTTCATTTCTACCAAAATCTACCACATGTTTTCTTTCCATGACATCACCTTTTCAGAATTAGTTCCACGGACAGCATGTTATACTGTGACAACACCTTCGGGTCCATCTCGAAAGGAATAATATCCACGACCACATAGCGTCTGGCCGGCTCATTGAGCTTTAAGAATATTTCGGGCAGAAAGTGTGTAGTCGTATGCCGATTTACAATCTCGCCCTTCACCGCATTACCATCCGGAAAGGTAATCGCCACCTCTTTGCCCGCCACAAGGTGCTTGTGATAATCCTGTTTAAAAAAACCGGTAATCCTCATTGTACCGGGCAACCCGATATCAACAATTGGATCATCTCTCTTTACTGTTGCATGAGGCTTTTGATATATCTCCAGAACATATCCTCTAATGGGAGACACATATGATGTGAGGGAATTCATTTCCAGCCGGCTGCGATAATCTTGCAACGCGGCAATCTCGCTTTTTAGCTGGGATATGTGGTTTTCTCGTTTCAGGAGTTCATTCTTCGCCTTACTGATCTCCGAAAACGTCTCCATCTCCAGCAGATATCGTTTTCTCACCTCTACCATGTAATTCGAAAGTTGATTTGTCTCCTCTTTGGCACAATGTATTTCGGCATATTTTAATGCGATGTCTCTGTCTGCCCGTACTATTCTCTCCCGCAGAAGAGGATCGATTTGCCCATGACCATAGTATCCATCATACAACCTTCTAAAAAACAATGTATCACCGGGATGAACCTCATCGTTTTCCATAATACAAATATTGTTTAAAATGATATCATCAACCGCCTTAACCTGATGAATATCCATAGACACTAATCCATGGCCTTTTATTGTAAAGCTTTTCTCATATATAAAGGTAACGACCGAAAAGAGAATCAGGAAAAGAATACAAAAATAGATCAGCCGTGATACTTGTTTCCGTAATTCGATTCCCCTGGGTTTTTCTTCCGGCGCATAGTTTATGAATGAATCTTTCCTGTGTAATTTCATCTATTTCCCCACAATGTTCATATAATCACCCAGCGCGTGAATGGCAAATGTATTCACCAGCAATCTCTTGTTCAAAAAGCCGATCTTTGTTTCAAGATGAGACTCATTTGTAAAATCTGAGACACGTAAGGCGATATTCATTTTATCATGACCAAACACTGATATCTCCTCATGTAATTTTTCTTCTGATTTTCTCAGATTTACTTCTCCATAAAGCATTATGGTGACATAGTCCGTATACTTTTCTATCTGTTTTAATGCCCATGAGGGATAATATACGGGCAACGCTGCACCTATCGTACCATCATAATTTTTCCGACAAAACGCTAGAAAAGATATATACTCCTTTAGAAGATCGGCGGATTGGCTGTCCCAGGCGGCAAAAGTGTGCGGCTCGATGTCAATATGTATTCCCGTTGCCCCGGAACTTCTGACATCTGCAAGAATACCGCTGCACATATCTCGATTCCGTGCGTATAGTAGTGATGATTTGCTGATAATCATATGCGTTTGAACATTGCGGGTTATCGCATCCCGTGCAAACGCTTTCCATTCATGAGTCCTTATATTGCTGCTGTATGAGACAAGAGCAGTTGATATCTCTTTGACTGTTAAATAGTCTAAAAGAAACTGCTTGTCGACAGCGTTGAAATCACGGGACCAGATATATATTTTCCTGTCCCCTTTTCGTAAACCAGATGGTTTTCGGGTTTCTACGGGCTCAAAACTACTTAGAATATCACCATTCTCATAAAATAAACCCAGATTCAATACCGCAAGATATCGCTTCTCCCGCCATCGAATCAGCTCCCAAATGGTCCTGGTATATTCTGACAGAAGAGAAATCCACCTTTCTATGTGTCTGCTGGCTACACCATTTCGGTACTGAGCAACGGACCTCCTGTAAAGCAGGTTACATACCTGTGTTTCATGCCTTCGTGCATTTACTCTGGATGTAGCCTCGGTGTAATTTTGAATAGCTTCCAGCGCCTCTTTTCTGTTCCGCATCTTCTCTTCTGCAGATGATTCCACCGAAGGATTTCTCTGATATATATCCAACGGTATCGAAACTCCTGCCCGCGCGGTTAACTGCGATCCCCTGTGTGAGCCTGACATGTTATAATAATAGCGCATATTGAGGTCGAGATTCATCTCGTCCCAAAATTTCCTCTGCATCTTTTTGGGAATAAGATAATCATGGGCTGGATTTATCATTATATCGGTAAATTGCGCAATATCCGCATTCTCAATATTGGCTTTCTGTAACGCAAGTCGAAAATCCTTCGAGGCTTTCAGTAGTTTCCCGTACCCGTCAGTTTTCAGTTTCCATTCGGACATCTGCCTGTTAAAAGCAAGGTAGCTCTCGCTGTTGATATTTCCCAACCAATAGTATTTTTCTATTACAGAGTTGAGTGAATCATAAATCGAATTGGTCAGACACAGAAACTGCATCTGGCGAATCAGCGTTTCGCGTGAAATGGTCTGCCTCGCATCCAGTACATTCCTCAAAATTTCTTGCTGCCACTGACTAAGAGAGCTGCTGTGTCGGGAAAAACGCTCGGAAATTCCGTCATCCAACATTCGAATCCGTAGACCTGTGTAGAAATTTCTCTCCCGAGATGTTGCATATGGCTCATCCCACTCTCTCATATAGGAGCTAACCCCCGCCTGTAGCTCGGAGCTTGAGACAAAGGCCTGAAACAGAGTGCTCATAAACGGTCTGTCCTCAACATCGACAAGGAGGTTTTTGTCTGGTAAAAAGAGCCAGGATTCCGTCATCTCCGGTGATTGAAGAAAGCTTTGAAGAGCCGTATGTGTCTCAGCCATCAAAGCACCTAATGAATTACTGTATATCGGGGTATCACCGGGGGAAGCAGCCCGGAGCATGTGCACTACAAAAAACAGGGGCGGTACGCATCGATGCAAAATCTTCATATAGCAAACCCATCTGTCTCGAATAGAAACACATATGTTTGTCATAATTTTTTTGGGTATACAGAGTCATGTTTCGAAGGCGATATTGGCCGAAACTCATCATTAATTAGGGCCAGGAAGGCAACTTACCAATTTGGATGTGCATATCTGATTACTGTTTTTTTTCCGAAGAAAATTATCCTGAAAAAACCGTGCCTTTTCTGT
This sequence comes from uncultured Fibrobacterota bacterium, assembly GCA_964419255.1. Classification (GTDB taxonomy): domain Bacteria; phylum Fibrobacterota; class Chitinivibrionia; order Chitinivibrionales; family CAYFVL01; genus CAZPHU01. Next base: position 21,406 of record CAYQOU010000050.1, read on the forward strand.
CATGATCCGCAAATTCCCGATGCGACGGTGGTTTATTCTTGAACCTGCATCGTAAGATTCTCTCGCGGCGTTTTTCGCAATTCATTGGAGATAGGCGATTCCACACATCCTGAAAAACCTTCGCAGGGTATTCCGCACACAGCCTCACCCCTTTTGCCCTCACATATTTACGCTATACCTGCTCTCGGAACCACTCACCGCAGGTAAAGAATGCCCGTGACAGTCTCAATATCACATAATTTGCGGCTTTATCGGTCAAAGGGTGTTTTGGATGCCGAAATTAAACCAAATGGCTGCTTTCGTTCACAAATATGTAGAAAGCGAACCATTTCAGGATTCGAAGGCAGAATTTTGCCTTCGAAATCATTCCAATAATCGATTTATCCGCCTTAAAACATATGAGCCAACATACTCCAGCTATTCAGAAAGCCATTACATATCTGAGAAAAATGATTGACCAGAAGATCTGGGTAGGCGGAGATACGCTGCCCAGCATCCGAAACCTGGCCTCATCGGCAGGAGTCAGTACGGTTCCGATCTGGAAGGCAATCCATAAACTCAGCGAAGAGGGGATTCTGGAGGTTATTCATGGAAGCGGAACGCGGGTGCGCTCCTCCACCACCTCTGTCTGTCCACCCGAGGATATAAGAAAAGGCTGGCTGGGTCTTCGCGATCGCATTCACAGGGACATAATAGACGGACTTTACCCTCCGGGCTCGATGATGCCCTCGCTCAAAGAACTCCGTATGCATTATGGAGTCAGCTATCCGACAATCCGTAAGGCTCTGGATAATCTGATAGCCGAAAATGTCATAACCGCCGAGCACAGGACATTTCGTGTCGCCTCCTACACAACCTGTAAGAAGCATGCATCGATCGTTCTTCTCGGCTGGGCTGATCCACCGCTTGATCTTCAGACAAGAACCCCGTGGGGCGAGCAGTTTCTGCGACTCTGTGAAAATATCTGCTCACGCATGAGTCTGAGACTCAGGGTCATACGCTATACCTCAAGCGGAGAGGCGCTTGTCTTTCATGAGCAGGGCGGCAGCAGCTCATATTCTATCTGCGATGATGGCATGGTGATTGGATATCTGCTTATCACCGCAAGTCCTCAAAAACTGTATAAACGAGTACTGGAGAAGCTGACCCCCACAAACCGGCCTGTCGCTCTTCTGCAGGAGGGCACTCAGATTCAGAACCTACCGCTCAATTACAGAAAAGTAAGAATTTTCTCTGTGGGTACCGGCTCTCAGGCTGCTCACACAGTGGCTAATTTTCTGCTGCAGAAAGGACATCAATCCGTTGCGTACTTCTCGCCGCTTCACGCGGCGGACTGGTCACGGGCACGCCTCAAAGGGCTTCAGGATATATTCCGTCGGCACGGAAATCATACCAATGTAGACAGCTTTACGTTGGATTATTATGGCGCCAGTCACCAGTTTCGGGAAGCGGTAAAAAGCCCCGAAGAGGTTTTCAGCTATATAACCGGAAGCGATGGGGAGAGTTCGACGCCAAAAGTGCTCAGGGATATTGCTCTGATAATCCATCCAACCATCTCTCAGGTGCTACACGACAGAGTTATTACGCTTATGATGAATCCGCTTTTCCGCAAAGCCTTGAAGTCGGCCGAATACACCGCCTGGGTGTGTGCAAACGACTCGACCGCATTTATGGCGATGGACTTTCTGGCTCAGGTGCCGGAGAGGAAAGTTTCCATTGTCAGCTTCGATGACACATTCGAAGCCTTCAGAAGAGGTTTGACCTCATATAATTTCAATATCCAGGCCCTGGTACAGAGTATTCTCAACTTTCTGGCCGCACCATGGTCTTCCAGCCAGAAACAGCTCCATGCACAGGAAATAAACGGCATATTAGTGGAAAGAATGACAAGCTCTTATACCCCGGGTATAAAGAGATGATGTATTTTTTGCTCAGTGCTTTGACCGACTCTTTGGAGAATAAACATCCTCAGGTAACTATGACCCACCTGAACCGCGTAAAAACACAAATCCATAGAGTTGTCGTGAGGTAGGAGTGTATATTAAGGGGAGATTTCTGGAGAGTCTGGCAGCACTCATCTCAGGAATTTTGCATAAAACAAAGGACCCGATGACATCAATTGTGCACAAGATAGACGGTATTAATATATTAATAGTTAAGGGCCCACTCTCTTCTCGATCAGGTTAAACGTTTAACCAGGTAATGCCGACAGTTTCGGATATAAAGGTCTTATGTATGAAAAATGATAGTTCGCGCCACGATCCTCTCGCATCAGATGAAACCAGGCAACTTGCCGGCATCGGTTCCACGGATCAATCTCACGGTGAAAATTCCGAGCGGTGGCCGCAACATCAATGGCCACGAGAGATCGGAAACAATGTCATCGTAGGTAAGCTCGGCGAGGGTGGCGCGGCTATTGTCTTTGATGCTATCAACAAAGACAATGGTCATAAACGAGCAGTAAAGGTGCTGTTTCCGGATAGTTCTTTGGAGGATCGCAACAGATTCGTTCGTGAAATAGCCATCAGCTCCCAGCTCCAGCACAGCAACACTATCGGTGCGATCGAGCAGGGCGAATGGGAATATCTTCCATACCTGACCATGAAGAAGGTGGAGGGTAAGTCCCTGGCCGGATTCCTTAAGGACCACGAGCGGCTGCCGGCGTCAGTCGTTGCAGCCCTGGGCTATTCTGCCGCAAGCACTCTCTTCTACTGCCATTCACTGACTTATACGCTGGATGGTAACAAACAAGCCGGCATTGTACACCGGGATATAAAGCCGTCCAATCTGATCGTTGGCAACGATGGCGAGATTTATATAGCCGACTTTAGTATTGCTACCCCCATCTCCTGGGTAGATAAAGAAGAAAACCCCTATGGTTCGGTTCCCTATTTTGCTCCCGAAATCATCGAGAAAAAGTCCGTCGATCAAAGATGTGACATATTTTCACTTGGCTGTACCCTTTACGAAGCCTTGAGCGGAGTTCGCGCATTTGATGCCGAAGATGTCGAGACTCTCATGGAGAAGCGCAAAAAGCATCAGTTTGATGATTTGAAGACGCTTGTTCCGGATGCGCCTCCCCGGCTGATTAAAATCATCAGCCAGTGCATGGCATATGATCCGGATGAACGTCCCGAAAGCATGGAAGAGCTCGAAAAGCAACTCGATGCGATTCTAAAAAAGATGTCGAATCAGCCTCACGATATGATCGTTGAATCTTTTCTTAGGGGGCATTCGGCTTCCAAAAAGTCTCGACACCCCTTGGGGCTGGTCTGGATTGGAATCGCCGTTATAACTATTGCATCATCGATTGTTGGTTACATGTATTCACCGCTGCCGGATAAGCTCAGTAGTTATCTGCCGTGGATAACTGAAAAGAAGGAGGACCTGTTGGAGAAGGTTTCCTTTTTCAACGATGACTCCAGGGTGGTTCCGGACGGGCCCATAAGCAATGATACAGCACCAAGGCGCCCACGATCTTCAAAACAGATGAGCGAACCGACACCTGATAAGCAGATAACGTTCAATCCTAATCGCAAAACCGAAAAAGTAGTCCGCGGCAGCACCCAAAACCAAAAACCGGTAGAAAAGAAACCGCCCAGGTCCGCTGCACCACCGGACCAGCTGCTTTCCGATGTTTCTCGGCCTTCTCAGGGGGGAGATACCGTTCGGCACGATGCAGATAATCAGCCGGAGGAGGAGCTCACACTGACTCAGCACCTGATGGAAAAACATAATACGACCGATATGCTTGAGGTGCTTAGAAAGGAAGCAACCGATCAACACTGGGAGAATGTGCTGATAATTTTGGATGAATTTCCCGAAAAACAGCGCCGATCACCTCTTGCGCAGATCTATCGATTGCGTGCATTAGACAAGACTAATCGCATAAACGAATCAGTCTTCAATAAAATAGACGCAGATGATGGTGAGATACATCTGATAAAGGGCAAATTATATCATACAAGAGGCAACTATCAGAAAGCACTGAATCAGAGTTCGATTGCCAGGCGCTCCCCGGTTATGCTTCTGGAAAGAAGCCAGCTTCAAAAACAGGCAATACTACTGGAAGCACGATGCCGGAGTGCACTTTACCGCGAATCACCCGATGAAAGTACTTACAAATCCGCCATGGAAAGTTGGGTACAGGTCAAGTCTAATTTCCGGGACAATCGTTCTTCACCGGTGGTTGCAGAAGCAAATCAGGCTATACGTGAACTGATAAAAGCCAAGAAGCAACTAAATACGGTAGAAAACTAAAAACCGTTTACCCGCCCCCCTGCACACTGTGCGAAAACATCATTACATTTTTAGACACAAACTTATATCTGGACCATAAAAAAGCGAGCCATTTATGACCAAGGCCATGATAAACAGTACCGGTAAACGAGTATTACAGACATTTCTTATTCTGATGTGTCTGGCGGGCAATCAGACCGTCATTTGGGCTCAGGCCGAGTCGCGCTCCGGTGATTTTGCGGGGAGCCTTCTCGGACGATTATCGGGAGAACTGGAACCAAGCGAACACCCTTATAAGGTAGTAAGCACAATAGTCATTCCCCGGGAAGATACTCTTACTATCCCTGCCGGTACCGTATTTCTTTTTGACGAATTTACCGGAATGAAGATTCGAGGTACTATAAAGGTCATGGGCAAGGAAAAAAAACCTGTTGTTTTCAGCTCTATGAGAGATACCGCGTATGTGAACAGCGATCTGATTCCCGCGCCGTATGACTGGGATGGCATCCTTGTAGAAGCCGAATCTCACCGCGCGATTTTCAACTTCGCGCATATCATGTATTCCCTTCATGGCATAAAGGTGCTTGCGCCATCGGTACAGATAAAGCAATGCAGGTTTTCATCCAATGCACAGTCCGATTTTGTCTTCGATGAAAAAGAGTACAGCTCAGAGGGTGAGCCCTTTTCTTTCGTTCGGGAGCCGGAAAAGAAGCTCGTTCTGAAAACAGATTCGGATTCGCTTGATGATACTGATTCTGAGGCTGAAATCCCCTCTCCGATCTTGGAAAAAGCCGGCAGGGGCGAAAAAATAGCATTCCGTATTCTATCCTCCGCATTTGTGGTTGGTGGCTCTATCTATGGTGGCGTTAAAACGGCACCGTTTCTGGATGCACAGGGGGATTACAACCATATTTCCGAAGTGACATCCGAAAACAAACAAGCTTTCGACAGCAAGAAAAAATTTGATCGGGCATACGAGAAGCGCAATGAGAACCTGTTACACATGGCCGCCGGATATGGGCTCGCGGCACTGGGTCTCGTCGGTTTATCAATCAGCTTTGCGTTCTGATCGACCACATACTCAATACCAAATAAGGAGTATGGCATGGATCATAAAAAGAAAGAATACCGCATGAAAACAACTGTGACCATTTCTGTCCTCGTCTTAGTTTTGTCGCTTATCCATATCACCTGCCAGTCACCGGTAAACCCGTACGCAGACCCGGATAAAGCGCGGGTGGTTGTCAGAGATATGTCTTTTAGTGCCGATGAGGTATCGATTTTCTCCAATCAGGAATTCACCCTGGTTCTCGAATATCCGGTACACATCAAGAAAATCTGTATCGAATCGGACGATGAGATTATAACTCGAAGAAAAGGTATCTGCATCTCCCCCGATACTCTTACCACCAATCCTCTTCGATGCAATTTCTATGCGGTGGACACCGGAAGCTTTTCCATGGATATTACCACCTATTTTCAGGACGGAACCACCGAAGATACCTCACTGTCGATTCGGGCATTCTCGCCGCTGGGCCAGGAGGATATCAGCGGCGATGAGGGCGATACGGTGAGCCTGAGAACCGAGCCGGTGGACAATCAGGTTACCTATATCTGGGATATGGGAGAAGATTTCATCACCGAAAGTGATCAACATGATGTCCGGGTTCGACTGGACAGCCTGATGAATGATACGGGATACCTTTACATCAGAGAAGGCGATGATGGTGCCGAGTCCCCAAGATATCCGTTTCTCATAGCAGTCGGTACCCCCGATGACAACCCCGATACCCCCGACGATACCACCGATACCCCAGACGACACCACCGACACCCCCGACGATACCACCGACACGCCTGAGGACACCACCGAAACGTCCATAGATACCACCGCAGCTGTTATCGATTCCATATTGTGCGAAGGAAATCCGCTGTCCGGCACGTTCTTCGTTGCGGAGTCTACCGTTGTGTTGAGCATCTTTGCGCATGATGCGGAAACCACGATTACGGCGGTTTACATAAACGAGGCCGAGGCCGAGTTGGAGGATGGGGCATACATTGTGGAATTTCAGCCCGATCATTCCATGGAATCGGCGGATACCGTGCGTGTTGTCAATGCCGTCGGCCTGGAAAGTACGCGGATAATCGAGGTGATATACAACAACAAACCTGAAATCTCATCATTGCCTGCGCAGGCTTTTTACGTAGATGAAGAAAGCATGGTAACTCTTGACGTAGAGGATGAGGATGATGATTCTCTTATTTTCCGGGGAATGGTAACTCACGGAGACGGTACGACGGATACGCTGTCATTTACTGAAGACGGCGAGTTTTCGTTCACTCCTAATCTTTCAGACACCGGTGATGAAGCATCTGTTACGTTTTCCATTACGGATGGATTTGAGACGATAACGGCCGATTACGTTCCGGAAGTTCTGCGAAGGGACAAGCCGCGCATCGATTCCATTTTAGTAAACGGCCGGATTATTCCCGAAACGCTTTTTGTTGATGAACAGACGGTAACAGTCGACATCTACACACACGATCCGGATACGACCATCAGAGCCGTTTACATGAACGGAAATGAAGTCGAAAAGACAGACGGCGCATACTCGTTTGAGCTGGAACCCGCGCACTCTCTCGAGGTTCAGGACTCGATCCGGGTAGTCAATGAGGTCGATCGCGAAACCATCAAAACCATTCGTATTGTATACAACCGGAAACCACACGTGACAGAAATAGCATCAGGGGTAACCTATGCGGGTGAAGATGCAACCGGTAGTATCGAGGTGGAAGATGGCGATGATGATGACCTGACAATCACCGCTGAGATTACTCATGGTGACAACAGCACCGATGAGCTGACGATCTCGGAGAATGGTGAATTCAGCTGGATTCCCGATTCATCGGATACCGGCGGTCAGGCGACGATTCGCTTTACGATTACCGACGGCTTTGAGAGCATAGATACGTCTTTTACACCAGATGTCCAGTTCAGACCGATTCTGAAGTTCACCTCGACGGCCGATGATTTCCAGAGCACGCTGATGCGGGGACTGGATGTACTAACGCTGAGGCTGCATACGGATGTTTACCCGGAAGAAAGCACTGTTTCGTATGCCGCCAAAGTTCTGGAAACAGAGGAGGTTATACAGGAGCTTTCTGAAGGTTCGGAGATGAGCTGGACACCACAGGAAACTGGAGAATTCACGATCGAATGTGTCGCCACTGCTACCAACGATTTAGCTGATACGCTGTTGATACCGGTGACGGTTATTCCGATACCCACACCTGAAATCCTTTCCATAGTATCCGGCGGCGAACCGGTTGCGGATGGATCGACAGTCGAATACAGAGAGTTTACGCTGACAGTGAATACAACATACAACTACTCCGGACATTCCGTAACCATAAACGGGGAAGCCGCGGAGCAGTCATCCGATTCCACCTTCACCTCCACCCTTATGCTTGATCATGCACCCAACGATATCGAAGTCGCACTGAACTTTGACGAGGAGATTGCCGATGATTCTGCGTTTACCATTACCCAGAATGTGCTTCCGAAATTCACCACATTTCCTCCTGATCTCGATACGATAGTAGCGGGTTCCAGGTTTTCAGCACCGCTTCTGGCCGAGGACAAGGATGATGATATTTTAATGTATGATGTTGAGCTGGCTGATTACTCGGCCATGCAGCCGGTATCATATGCCGACGGTAAGATTCATTTCAATTTCAATCGGTTCCATATAGGCCACTCCTACACATTGGATGTCTCCGTCTCGGATGGATTCGGTTCTCTGGATACTTCTTTTCTGATCACGGTGGTTGATGAAGCGGATGTGGAATTTACGGTTACGGAAGATGACATTCCTGATTCGCTTCTGTTCTATCAGGATAGTATTTCACTCACCTTAGCAGCCAACAGCTCCGGACCGGATGATCCTGTTTTCTGGGTTTTCAGAAACGATCTGGAAACAGGCATGCAGGATACGCTGCTCTTTCCCGATACGGTAGACCAATTCTCGTGGCGACCAACCGTAGACACGGACACCGGATGGAACGAGCTGGTGTTCCATGTGGAAGCAGGAAATGCAAGCGATTCGTTTAAGGCGGAGGTATATGTAGAGCCCTTGACGGTAGAGTTTTTGGAGGATACGAGT
>CAYQOU010000051.1:0-5538 GCA_964419255.1 uncultured Fibrobacterota bacterium
GAAAAACACCCGCGTATATAATAGTAGCTAAGGCGTACTATTGCTTCTTCTCCCGTTCTCCCGCTGAAGCAAGACGCGATATGTGGATGCGGAGGAAATGTGTCCAAAAAAGGACAAAAACTGTTTTTCTCGATTCTGCTTAAAAAGAACCACCTATTTCCGTTTCCTACAGATTGCGATACAAGGCGGCTAATATTTGATTTGGCGAAGTCGGCCCAGAGCGATGGGCGGAAGACATAAGACGGATGGCAGAATCTGCAAACAGTCGATGGTTACGGTGCGGTGGAAAAACTTTATCCGGACCAATTCCCCCCCTTTGAGGGCAAAAGGAAAAAAATTAGTCCGGGTAAAACTCTCTCTGAGGTATTTCCAAGCTCGCTAACCCCTCATGCCACAAGGTATTATTCGATCCGCCGCCAAAGAGAACCGCTCGATTATGGTTCTAACCCCTACCCTATCATGCCGCCTTCTGGATCTCATTGAGACCAACCGAGGCGATCACCGACACTCCGGACTCCTGCTGGGTGACACCGTAAAGAAGATCCGCTGCCTCCATGGTGCGCTTGTTGTGAGTTATCACGATAAACTGAGTCTCCTCCGAAAAACGACGTAGAATCCGCAGGAAACGGTCCACATTGGCATCATCAAGCGGTGCATCCAGCTCATCCAGCACGCAATAGGCGGAAGGCTTTACCATATAGAGGGCAAACAGAAGCGATATTGCTGTAAGCGCACGCTCTCCACCCGACAGAAGAGTCACCCCGCGCATCTTCTTACCCGCGGGACGTACATTTATGCTAATCGCCGCATCCAGCGGGTCGGCGTCCTTGTCCATCTCGAGATGAGCCTCACCTCCTTCGAACAGGGTGGTAAACATGGAGGCAAAATTGTTTTTAACCTGCTCGAACGTCTCCACGAACTGATTGCGTGCCTCCCGGTTAAGCTTTTTGATCGCCCGCTCGAGATCATCCACCGCGGTCTGCAGATCGTCCCGCTGCACGATAAGCGACTGGAGATCGTTGTTTTCGGTCTCATACTCCTCCAGTGATCCCATGTTCACCTCTCCGACCCGACGAAGCCGCTCTTTGAGCATCTGTATGTTCTGGGTCACCTCAGTGGCATCCTCCTCCTCAAGCATGGGCACGTCCTTTGGAGGAGATTCCAGATCAAGCTCATAGGAGTTGTAGATACGTTCACGAATAGAGCGTTTCTTCTCCTCATCCCTGGTCTGCTCCACCTCCAGACCGTTTTTCAGATTGGAAAGCCGCTCCACATCATGATGGTCACCGCGGGTGTTTTTGCGCATCTCCTCAATTTCCTTGAGTATCGTATTGTACTCCTCACGCACATTCGCAAGCACCGCATCCAGCTCCTCACGCTGTTGCTGATGGCGCTGAAGACTTTCCCTGAGCACCACAATCTTCTCCTCAAGGGTACGGATATCGACTTCTGCCCTGTTTTTATCTTCGATTTTCTGCTGTTTGTTGACCGCGAAGTTCTTTATGTCCTTATTGAGACGCTCCACACTCTGCTTGTCCTGCTCGATGCGGTTTTTAAGTCCATGCATGGCAAGCTCGACATTCTTCAGATGCTCGGCCAGCTCGCGACGCTCATCCTCCATCTGCGAAAGTTTATCCTTGGCACTCTCGATCTGCCCCTCCAGATCACGCCGCCTGTCGTCCACCTCCGCAATCGCCTGCTCGTACTCGGCAATCTGTGATTCAAACCGGGTGATATCCTCTTCGATACGCAGCAGCTCCGGATGAAGCGCTTCCATGCGATCGTTGATGTTCTGAATCTCATTCAGATAGTGACGAATGTTTGTTTCCTGCTCCTGCTGTTTCTGACGGCCGCGGTTGAGTTTCTCATCCACCTCCACCAGGGCTCGCTTTGCTTCATCGCGGTTTATGATACAAACTTCCTTTTCATGCACAATCCGCTCATACTCGCTGCGAAACTTCTCAATCGCCTCTGCAAGCCTCTCCCGCTCCTGTTTTCTCTGCAAGATACCGACATCTTCTTTCTTTTGCTTTCCGGCCACTACCGTGCCGTTGCCGTAGCTCAAGTACCCGTCCTTACACACCATCACCCCATGCGGTGCCGTTTTGGTACGAAACGCAAGAGCATCCTCGCGACTGTTTCCAAGAATCACATTACTGAAGAAATGATCGGCCAACTTTTCACACCCGGACTCGGTTTTAACGAATGAGCGCATCGGAACACTACCACCGTTCACCGAAACAGTCTGAGGAACGGGAGTGGAGCAGAGCTGCTCAAGCGAAATCATGCGCGCCGTACCCTCTTGGGAGGAGTGCATGAAATCCATCGCATTTCGCATGTCTTCATCGGTCTCAAAAACCACCGTCTGAATCGCACTCCCCAGCGCCTTTTCAACCAGAGCAACAATTTCGCTGTTTTCCACCTCAATAAGATCGGCCACAATACCCATCGATCCGTTCAGCTTCTTTTTCAGCAGCGCCTTAACCCCGGTTTCATATCCCTCAAAGGATGCTTCAAGCCCGTCCAGAAAACGAAGCTGCGCCTTGCTGCTGTCGATCTGAGCCTCCAGACGCTTCTCCTGCTCCACAAACTTGTGGTAACGCTCATCCTCCTGCTCGATTCGCTGCCACAAAACCTCACGGGATTTGAGGTACTTCTCATGTGCCTCGCCTTCGGCCTCCAACTGTTGCTTACTCTGCTCCAAAGACTCGCGATACTCCTGCGATCGGGTCTCCAGATTCTGCATCTCGTGCTGATTGCGATCGCGACGCTCGAAGCTGTTGTTGAGATTTGTCTGAAGGGCGCTCAGCTGACGCTGCTTCTCCCCTACTCCCTGAATGAGTGCCAGCTGCTGCTGAGCCAGCTCGTCGACCTGCTCCTTCTGCCCCATAACCCGGGCGTCAAACTCCGCCAATTCACTCTGTGCCCCATCCACTCTGCTGACATGCTCCCCAAGCTGAGACTCCCGTTCGATTATGCTTCTCTCAATCGATGCAAGCAGGTTACGCTTCTCCTCCATCTGTTCATCAAAAGAGGCGGATTCCTGCTCGAATCTTTTTATGTTCTGGTGCAGAAAAGAAAGATTCTGATTAGCCATGGATATTTCACGGTCGATGGCATTAATCTTTTCACTCATCTGAGTCACATTTTGAGAAGCGATCTGGAGCTCGTTTTCCTTCTCGACCTTGGCAATCTCCTTTTTCTCTATCCTGGATTCGACCGCCGCGATACGGGCGCGGATGGTTTCATACTCCTGCACCAGCTCCGCGAGTTTGTTTTGACGAGCAGTCATCTTTTCGGTGAGTATGGTGTAGCGACGGTTTTCATAGCCGACCTCAAGTGCCTGCAGATCGTCGCGGTAGCGTTTGTAGCGCTTTGCCTTCTCCACCTGGCGGGCAAGCATGCGCACGTATCGATCCTTCTCCTGCACACGGTCGTTTATACGAAGCAAATCCTGGCGGGTGCGATCCAGTTTGCGTTGACTCTCGCGGATACGCTGTTTGTACTTACCGATCCCCGCCGCCTCTTCGAAAAGAATACGACGCTCTTCGGCCTTGTCACTGAGAATCTTGTTTATCATGCCATTTTCGATAGTCGTATAGGCATTGCTTCCCACACCGGTATCAAGAAACATGTTGTGAATATCGCGCAGGCGGCAGGGAGACTTGTTTATCCGGTACTCACTCTCACCGCTTCGATAGATTCGACGTGTAATTGCTATCTCCCGATACTCGGTTGGAAGAAGTCCCTTGTTGTTCTGAATGGTCAGCGTCACCTCTGCCATATTCAGCTGAGCACGTTTCTGCGTTCCACTGAAAATCACATCCTGCATGTTGGCACTGCGCAGCATCGAGGCCTTCTGTTCACCAAAAACCCAGCGAATCGCATCCACCACATTGCTTTTGCCGCATCCATTAGGACCGACTACCGCTGTTATCCCCTCACCGAAACGCATTTCAAGTTTATCAGCAAACGATTTAAAGCCGAAGATGGAAAGTTTGCGCAAGATCATAGGTGCCTAATCCTCATTTCGTAGTGAAGTGTACAAGAGATACAATACTTCGATGATGAAACGATTCCAAGATACAATATATGGTGTGTGGAGTCAAGGAATTCTCGGTGCTGATGTCTATTTTTTTTGATGGGAGGCGCAAGTGCTTGTGTTTAGCCATACAAGATATGGTGGCTGCGGGCTGGAAAGCATTTTACGGTTCCGCGGCCCAGGGGCCTTTTGGCGTCAGTTTATTATTTTTGTTGTTCGATTGGACTGCAATTCGCTGCTTTCCCAGACGATTTTGGCCCCGGTGCGCTTTCGGCGGATACACTATATGATGTGATCAAGAATCGATATGCTGCCGGGTCTTAAACAGAGTTTTTTTTCGGTTCACAGCAAAGGAAGACATACATGGCCCAGATTACCGTCGGAATACTCGGAGCAACGGCATACACCGGAGTTGAACTTGTAGGGATGCTTGCACGGCATCCCCACGTCCGGATAGCATTCGTGTCATCCCGCTCATATGCCGGACAGCATATCGCCTCTATTTTTCCGGAGCTTACGGCAATCTTTGATGACGAGCTTATCGATATTGAAGGTGCTCAGACAAAGCAGGTCGATTGCGTATTCAGCTGTCTGCCTCATGCGGTATCTGCAAAACTCTGCTATCCATTCTTCAAAAATGGTGTAAGGGTTATCGATCTGAGTGCCGATTTTCGGATTCGGGATGCGCAGGAGTACAAGATGTGGTATAAGACAGACCATCCACACCCCGAACTTCTATCCGAGGCGGTCTTTGGCCTTCCCGAGCACTATCGTACGGAGGTTCGGACGACCAATGTACTTGCAAATCCCGGCTGCTATCCAACCAGTATTCTTTTGCCACTTCTGCCGCTGATGAAAGACCCGTCAACCCAAATACAGTCGGTTATCGCCGATTCCAAATCGGGTGTGAGCGGTGCGGGACGGACACTGAAGCTGGCGAGCCATTATGTCGAGGCAAACGAGAACCTCTCGGCCTATTCGATCGGCCGGCAGCATCGCCACACCGCCGAAATCGACCAGGAGCTGAGTCGGGCCTCCGGCAGTCCGGTAAAGATCACTTTCTCTCCGCATCTTATCCCGATGAGCCGGGGGATTTTGTCCACTATCTACATAACCGGAAATCGCAATGCTGCCCAATGTCTGGAAATAGTTAAAGAATACTATAAAGAAGAGCCCTTCGTGCGGGTGAGGACACCGGGAGATCTCCCCAAAATACGCGGGGTGGTACACACCAATTTCTGTGATATAAGTTTCACCGGCGGCACCGATGGCCAGCCGGTCATCGCCGTCTCCGCAATCGATAATCTTCTCAAGGGCGCATCCGGCCAGGCCCTTCAGAACATGAATATCATGTTTGATTTCGAGGAAACTGCGGGACTTTTGTAGAGAGTGGAGAGATTAGATTATAGAGCGAGAGGCGTTTTTCGACGCAGTGAACGCCTTTCCATCCCGAGCATACCGGCAAAGGTGATCTTGGTGCTCGTAACTCGTAATCG
>CAYQOU010000051.1:5638-29705 GCA_964419255.1 uncultured Fibrobacterota bacterium
TTTCCATCCCGAGCATACCGGCAAAGGTGATCTTGGTGCTCGTAACTCGTAATCGTAATCGGAAATACACGACGGACGGCCAGTCGTTTTTTTGATGACGAAAGGCAATCGATTTGGATATCGATTTGGAGCTACGAATCCGAAGGAGGGGTAAAGATTTTCCCCTTCTATTCCTCTATTCCATATGCGGCTCTACTTATATATATTAGTAGGTTTTGATTATCGATTCTCTTTTTCCATGGAAGCATAATGATGCAGCCACAGACGATCTGTATAAAAATCGGCGGCTCCACGATCGATGCTCCCGGGCTTTTGGATGAGCTGGGGCAGGCGATCAAACGACTGGTCGGTCAGGGGCACAAACCGATGCTGGTGCACGGAGGGGGCAAGGATATCGCCCGGCAGCTTAAACTCCTTAACAAAGAATTTACCTTCGTGGAAGGCATGCGGGTGACCGATGCGCAGACCATGCAGACGGTGCAGATGGTGCTTTCGGGGGATGTCAACAAACGTATCGTAAACGCTCTATTATGCGAAAAAGTACGCGCTTTGGGAATAAGCGGAGTGGATGGTGATCTTTTTAATGCCACCCGGCTTCTTATAAACAACAAAGATATTGGCCATGTTGGAACGATAGAGAAGGTTGATGATAACCTGATCCGCTCTCTTCTCGCCTGTTCACTGGTTCCGGTCATCTCTCCGGTGAGTCGCGACCGGAAAGGCGATATCTACAATGTCAATGCGGATGTGGCGGCAAGCGAGCTTGCCGTCGGCATGAAAGTTGACCACTTGATTTTTATTTCCGACGTTCCGGGCGTAAAGATAGACGGTGAAATTTTGCATGAGATACCAACCTCAGAAATGGAGCAGCTTATCACTGCGGGACAAATAACCGGCGGTATGATTCCAAAGATCCGCTCTGCCGCCCAGGCCGTGTCTCGCGGTGTGGGTAGAGTGCATATCGCCGGCTGGCATGGCAGTGAGACTCTGGTTTCTGAACTCTCGGTAGACACGGCTCATGGAACGGTGATCTACCGGTGAATGCACTTTTCACCATTGAATAAGGACATAATGATGACAAACGCAACTATCGATACTCTATTTGTTCCGACATATAAACGCAACGGTGCCCCGATGGTTCGGGGTAAGGGGATTTATCTGTATGATTCCGAAGGCAAAGAATACCTGGATTTCGGTTCCGGGATAGCTGTCACGGCTCTTGGCCACGGCCATCAGGACATTCTTTCCGCCTTGCAGTCTCAGGGCGAGCTTCTGCTTCATGGCTCAAACCTCTACTACATGCAGCCACAGATCGATCTGGCCAATGAGCTGATCGACAACAGCTTCGGCCACCGGGTATTTCTCTGTAACAGCGGCACCGAGGCGGTCGAAGCCGCCATAAAGTTTGCCCGCAAGTCGGCCACTAATAACAATCCGGACAAATACCATGTGCTGTCGTTTACCGACGGTTTCCACGGTCGGACCTATGGGGCCCTGAGTGCCACCGCGCAGGAGAAATTCCACACCGGTTTCTCGCCAATCGTCCCGGGGTTTCACTATGCACCATTTAACGACATTACGGCGGCCGAAGAGATACTTGACAAGCACGATTTTGCGGCAATCATTGTCGAGCCGCTGCAGGGGGAAGGCGGAATCAATCTTGCCGATACCCGGTTTTTGCAGTTTCTGCGCTCGTATGCCACCGAGCATTCCATCGCGCTTATCTTCGATGAGATCCAGTGCGGTATTGGCCGCACTGGGGTGCTCTGGCAGTATGAGCATCACAATGTAATACCCGACATGATAACACTGGCAAAGCCGCTTGGCGGAGGTCTTCCGCTGGGAGCGGTTGTGTGCACCGAGACAATCGCCTCGGCCATAAGTCCGGGGGATCACGGCACCACCTTTGGCGGGAACCCTCTGGCCTGCGCCCTGGGAACGGTAGTGATGAAAACAGTATCGCAAAAGAGTTTCCTGTCGCAGGTTCGGCAAAACGGAGCGTATCTGATCGAGCAGCTGGTGGGGCTTGCTCAGGACAACAAATCCGTCACCGAGGTACGGGGAATGGGCCTGATGCTTGGGATACGACTAGCCGACGACCCGAGCTCCATTGTCGAAGGGTGCCGGGATGAGGGACTGCTTGTGATAAAAGCCGCTCACAACACGATACGGTTTTTGCCTCCATTGACCGTGGAGAAGGAGCATATCGATAAGGCGCTGGAGATTGTCACCGGGGTACTGAATAAACAGTCGGCTAAGTAAGTATTTTCACCAGCAGGAGCCCGCGGTCCGCAATCCGTGGGCTCGAATCGTACCAGTGACAGTTGGCGCTGCGGTGCGCCAAACGTATTCGCAAACAAGCTTACAAAGGATATATACATGGAAAAATGTGTTTTGGCATATTCCGGCGGGTTAGACACCTCCGTGATGATTCGCTGGCTCAAAGAAACCTATAACTGCGACGTTATCGCGATGTGTGCCGATGTGGGCCAGCAGGAGGAGCTGGAGGGGTTGGAGGAAAAGGCCCTGAAAACCGGTGCATCGAAGCTGTATATAGAAGATCTTCGGGAAGAGTTTATCACCGATTACATCTATCCCACGCTGAAAGCGGGTGCTGTCTACGAGGGAACCTATCTCCTGGGGACCAGCTTCGCTCGTCCGATTATAGCAAAACGGCAGGTGGAGATCGCACACAAGGAAGGCGCCACAATGGTGGCGCACGGTGCTACAGGTAAAGGTAACGATCAGGTCCGTTTCGAACTGACTTTCATGGCACTTGATCCGACTCTGAAGATTATCGCCCCGTGGAAAGATCCGAAATGGCGGCTTCATTCGCGCGAAGACTGTATCGCCTACGCACAGAAACACGACATTCCGATCAGTCAATCCAAAAAACGTATCTATTCGGAAGACCGCAACATATGGCATATCAGCCATGAAGGTGGTGATCTGGAAGATCCGGCACGGGAGCCAAATGATGCGGTATATACTCTTTCCAGTACGATCGAGAGCGCACCGAACAAGGCCGAATACATCGAGCTTCGATTCGAGAAGGGTCTACCGGTTGCACTCAACGGCAAGGATCTCTCTCCGGTAGAGCTGCTCAATGAACTGAACCGCATTGGCGCCACCCATGCAATCGGCCAGATAGATATGGTCGAAAATCGTCTGGTGGGAATAAAATCGCGCGGCGTATACGAGACTCCAGGCGGTACAATCCTCTATTTCGCCCATAGGGAGCTTGAGCACCTGGTGATCGATCGCGACACTTATCATTTCAAGGAAAAATTGGCACTGACCTATGCCGATCTTGTCTATGATGGTAAGTGGTTTACTCCGCTGCGCGAGGCGATGGATGCCTTTGTTGACGTAACACAGAAAAACGTATCCGGTACGGTTCGGCTAAAGCTTTACAAAGGCAATATAATTCTGGCGGGAACCACGGCCGAGAAGTCACTCTATGTGGAGGATCTGGCTTCTTTTGCCGACACGGAACTATACGACCAGAAAGATGCATCCGGGTTTATCCGGATATTCGGTCTGCCCATGAAAGTACAGGGGCTGATCGATCGTAAGTAGAGGAAATGACAGTTTTGAGAAGAGACCCGGCCAACAACGGGTCTTTTTTTTGTTTAAAAAGGCAATATCAGGAAGGATATAATGAAATATCGCAGACTGGGAAAGACCGAGCTGAAAGTACCGGTTGTCGGAATCGGTACCTGGCAGTTCGGCGGCGAATGGGGGAAGGATTTTACGCAGCAGGAAGTCGATGAAATTCTTTCCAGATCCGCAGACGAAGGGATTCGGTTTATTGACACGGCGGAATGTTACGGCGACCATCTGTCGGAATCATTTATCGGAAAGTTTCTGGAAGGCAAAAGATCCGACTGGATCGTGGCGACCAAATTCGGACATACCTTCAATCGCTTTCAGGATCGCAATCAGAAATGGGCCGCCGAAGATGTGAAAAAGCAGCTGGAGGCAAGCCTTAAAGCCTTGCGCACCGATTATATAGATCTGTACCAGTTTCATTCGGGAACCGATGAAGTATTCGATCAGGATGATCTATGGGAGATGCTCAACCGGCAGGTGCAGGCCGGCAAGATCCGGTATCTGGGAATATCGATTCCCTCCCGCACCCCGAGCCTGCATCAGGTCGAATCGGCGACAAAGGTTAATGCATCGGTGATTCAGGTGGTGTATAACCGCCTTGACAGACGACCTGAGGAGAAGATTCTGCCCGCTTGTCAAAAGCAGGATCTTGGGGTTTTGGCCCGTGTACCGCTGGCCAGTGGTTACCTGAGCGGCAAATATAAGCCCGGTGATACATTTCCGGATAACGACGTGCGCTCGGTTCGTGACAAACAAAACGAGCAGGATAAATTAAGGCGGGTCGAGCACATCATGCAGACCGAAGTACCCGAAGGGGTTAACATGGCCCAGTGGGCACTCGCATGGTGCCTGAAACATCCGGCGGTAACTTGTGTTATCCCCGGCTGCAAAAACGTCGGACAGGTTGAAAAAAATGCCGCATCATCACGGCTGGATATGGTTTCATCCGATCATCCCCAGACATGGAGAAACAGCTGATGGCAGAAGAGTTCGATGTAGTCGTTGCGGCGGCGGGGGAAGGGAGCCGTCTGGGTTATTCTCAACCGAAGGCATTCGTTCCGCTGGCGGGTAAACCGCTGCTGAGCTATTCTATTTCGGTTTTCGAGCACCACCCGAATGTTGGCGTAATCATTGTGGTTGTCTCCGAGCAGATGATGGAGCAGGCCGATGAGGTTCTGTCCTCACTTGACATACAAAAACCGGTTCATCTAGTCCCCGGCGGTCAACACCGCTGGCAGTCCGTACGAAACGGCGTGGAGAAATCTCTTGCGCAGTGGATTATGGTTCATGATGCTGCCCGCCCTTTTGTGACAAAGGAGGTCATCGATGGAGTCCTTGCCAAAAGGGAGGCATTTCGATGCTGTATCACCGCAACGCCGGTGGTCGATACGATCCGCCGGTATGAAGATGAGCAGTGTCTGGAGACCATCGACCGCTCGGAACTTCTTCGGGTGGGAACACCCCAGCTCTTCAATCGCGACTCCCTGATGGGCGCGTTTCGCCAGATCAGCACCTTCAAGTCGCTACCCACTGATGAGGCCATGTTGATGGAGCAGAGCGGTATACCGGTCGGATTTGCGTGGGGCGATTCGCTCAATTTCAAGATCACCACTCCACAGGATTTGGCCGTTGCGGAGGCACTGCTTGCAACAGGAAAAAAATAACCTCCTGCGCTGTGATTGGGCTGGCTCGGATCCTCTCTACTGTCGGTATCACGATGAGGAATGGGGGGAGCCGGTTCATGATGACCGGAAGCTTTTCGAAATGCTTATCCTGGAGGGGTTTCAGGCAGGCCTGAGCTGGATAACCATTTTGCGCAAGAGAGAAGCATTCCGTAAAGCATTTAAACATTTTGACTGGAAAAAAGTCTCACGATTCGATGAGAAAGATATCGAGCGCCTTTTACAGAATGCCGACATAATACGCAATCGCCGCAAAATAGAGGCAGCCGTTCGAAACGCTCAGGCCTTTCAACGACTGCGACAGGAGTTCGGAACATTCGACCACTACATCTGGCAGTTTACCGACAACCGCACAATCATACCCGCTAAACGGGCGGAGAGTTTCGATACCCTGCCCACCCACACCCCCCAATCGGATGCCATGAGCCGTGATCTTAAAAAACGCGGTTTTTCTTTCGTTGGCACCGTTATCTGCTATGCCTTCATGCAGGCAATCGGCATGGTTGATGACCACCAGAGACAGTGTTTCAAGGCTATTAGATAAACACACGGAAAGAGTTCAGGTACGGCATCCACGCGGTAATGTTAAACGAACAAGTGTGGATTGGTAATAGATCAGCTTAAGCTCCATTTCCCGGTCTCCCGTTCGTGAAAAATGACACTCGTGACTGTATATATACCGTCAGGTGCATACATCAGAATCTTATGTCATTTCGCAAAGTATACCGAGCCAATCCATCCAGCATCTATACCTTTGTGAAAAATTTATACCCGTGCATACTCCTTATCAAACTCCGCCCATTCAGGATTAACCACCCGTTTTTGCTGTCCCATAGTATTCAACGCCTCCATACTCTCGTCACTCAGCCAAAAGGAGAGTGCTTCGAAATTTTGCCGAATATGTGTCTCGGATGTCGCTTTGGGGATCGTGACCATCCCTTTCTGCAGAACCCAGCGGATCGACACCTGGGCGACGGTTTTTCCCGATTTCTGAGCGATCGAAGCGAGTACGGCGTTCTCGAATATGTATCCATGAGCAAGCGGAGAGTAGCCGGTCATTACTATTTTATTCTCTTTACAGTATCGGAGTAAATCTTCTTGATTGAGCATCGGATGAAACTCGACCTGGTTAACAGATATGGGAATGGATGACGCTTTCTGGGCCTCTTTCAGATGTGCAACCGTAAAATTACTCACCCCGATGCTTCGTACCTTACCCTGCTCCACCAGTTCTGCCATCGCATCGAATGTCTCATCCATCGGCACCGAACTGTTTGGCCAATGGATTAGGTAGAGATCAAAATAATCGGTTCCGATATCGCGCAGGCTCTGTTCACATTGCCCAATTACCTGATCATGATGCAGCCGTCTGTATGGCACCTTTGAGGTGATAAACAGTTTCGAGCGATCTGCGCCTGCATCCTTGAGACCGGCACCGATCTCCTTTTCATTTCCATACATCGCGGCAGTATCGATATGGGTATAGCCGATATCCAGTGCAACAGGTATTGCCTTGCGACAATTACTTCCGGTCAGCTCCCAGGTACCAAATCCAAGCTGTGGAATCTCATACCCGCTTTTCATCTTAAACGATTGCATATTCCCTCCTTATCCGCATAAAATGCAAGAAGTGGTGTATTTTTCTATTTGATGAATTATCTTTTACGGGGAAACAACCATGACCAGACATAAAACCCATGTTTCTTATAAAGCCGGAAGCCGCCGTGCGGCTGAGGAGATCGTCGCCCAGATTGTTTGCAACAGGTTTGCTTCTCCTGCCTCCCCGGTTATCCTGGCGGTGGGCGGTCCCGGAGGTACCGGCAAATCGACCTTCTGTAATAGGCTAGCAACGATTATTCCAGACTGCTCGATTCTTCATCTGGATGATTACAAGACTCCACGTGCGGTCAGAAGTAGATCCAATCTTTTCGGTGCACACCCAAAGGCCAACCGCATGGATCTTGTCCGACAGCATATCCAGTATACTAAAGCCGGTGAGGCATTCGACAAACCGGTGTATGATGCGACTACCGGTCGCGCCGATACGACAGAGTTCTTCTCCCCGGGTAGCTACGTCATTTTGGATGGCGAGATATCAACCTATGAACAATTCCGTGACCTTGTTGATTTTTCCATCTTCATAGACTCCGACTGGCGCACCCAGCTGGCCACCCGATGCAGCCGCGATATCGAGGTGCGCGGATACAGTCGGGAAAAGGCGATCAGTACCTTTTTGCAGAGTAACCTTAGGGAGTTTCAGGAATTTGGAGCCCATAGTAAAATGTGGGCCGATATGCATCTGTACTGCCGTGATGACTACCACATGGTCGTGGAGTCTATGACAGAGGAGCTTTTCCAGAGCTACGGTTCGGCTCTTGCCGCAGATCTCATGAAGGTGGATCTCTCGGGCCTTATCGTGCCGGTTTGCGTGCCGTTTGATTTTGCAGGGCGCATCGATGAGAAATCGTTTATTGCCCACCTGAGTTTTCTGGCCCGAAACGATATTCATCGCGTGCTGATAAACGGAACGACAGGCGAGTTTTTCTCGTTGACCCAAAAAGAAAGACGGCGGCTGCTGATCATAGCACGACAGTATTTCCCCGGGGTCATACTCTTTCAGGCAGGTTGTAGCGTACTTGCCGATTCGATCCAGCAGGCGAAGTGGGGACAGGATTATGGGGCGGATGCCGTTGTTTGCCTGCCGCCCTTTTATTTCGCCCATGCTCCCGGGCAGGGTATTGTCGAGTACCTGAACACAGTCGCCGACGCGATCGATATTCCATTTATCCTCTACAACTTTCCCCGTCATACCCAAAACGGGTTGACAGCCGATATACTCCAGAGTATCAGGCATTTCGGATTGAAGGATTCATCGGCGGATCTATCCCTTATTGACTCGACGAAACACTACTACATTGGCGACGACAGGCTTATCCAGCAGGCTTATGCCAAAGGGGCATACGGCTTTATCAGCGGCCAGGCCAACCATGCGCCCCGGATCTATCATGCCATGGAAAAAGCGCTAAAGGCACAGGATACCAGGCAGGTCACGCGTTTGCAGGATACCATATCGGGAATTTCGCAGCTTTTTACAGGACCAGAGCAGATTGCGCTGATCAAATACGCCGTTAGCAAACGGGTCCCAAATTTTCCATCTTCGGTTCGGCTTCCCCTAAGATCTTTGACAGCAAAGCAGATAGCACAAGTTGATTCATTCTGTAACGAAATAAGATGAGAGATTAGTCAGTCATCGGAGAGTCCATGATTAAATATCAAAGAATTAGAAGACAGAAGATTTGCGACAAAAAACCTGCATTTGCATTTCTCCCTTCCCGTAAAGCGTGACTGTGCGGAAGAAAACGCGGATATCGAAAAAGGATCTAACAGGCAAAGGAGATATGATGGAAAAAATCTATATGGATTATGGTGAATTTTCTCTTCAGGTCGAGCTTCTCACTACCCCCGCAGCATCGAAGCTGGTCGAAATACTTCCCCAAACTATTGCTGTGACCCGTTGGGGAGAGGAACTGTATGGGCCGTTGAGCGAGCCACTAGAGGTCTCCACCCCGGTTGCGGCGGTATCCCCCGGCAGCATCGCATATTCAGAAGTCGGCCACTACCTCTGCGTTTTCTTCGGCCAGCAACCTGCCTGGCCCATAGAGCTTCTGGGACATATTGCCGCCCCAAACAGGCAGAAGTTGCGGGAGGCGACTGCGGACACCATTAAGGTTCGCCGGCAGCATTCAAACAAGGGGACGGAGTCAAATAGTTTAATTTCATCTCAGTAAGTCATTGATATTTCGTATGTGTCTAACATGTTACAATTTTAGGTGTGTCTCAATCAGTGCAGTTTTCAACATTTCGCAGCCGCAAAACAGCAGTCACCTTAGTGGTTATGGAGCTTACGTTCCCTTGATTTTTCAGTACCTTAGGGACGCTTCAGGCAAAAAAAAGATTGGACGGTGTCAAATAGTTTACTTTGGTACTAAATTAAACTATTTGACACCGTCCCCTTCGTAAGGCTTTGATTTGAAACAAACTTTCGCCCTCCACATCAAATTGTCGATTCTTAGCGCAGGTATCTGCTTCAACAAA
The DNA here is from genome assembly GCA_964419255.1 of uncultured Fibrobacterota bacterium. Classification (GTDB taxonomy): domain Bacteria; phylum Fibrobacterota; class Chitinivibrionia; order Chitinivibrionales; family CAYFVL01; genus CAZPHU01. The sequence continues at coordinate 15,028 of CAYQOU010000051.1, forward strand.
CCGGGGGATATAGCCATGCGGGGTAGTACTACTCATCACATGACTTTCGTTGCGGGGAGCTTGTTTTCCACAGGTCACCGGCAGTAGGTATCATGTAGTACCACCGATGTCGTTCTCTTCACCACATTCAGCTTTTATCCATTGAGATAATTCTGATAGTCGGTCACCAGAAAATAATCCGGCTCCTCATCCTGTTCGATAAAAGGGAAACGCCCTTGGGGCTCGAAAAACCGGTTATCGCTGATATCATCATTGACCGAGCTGACCTCTCCAACCAATACCCTGCCCTTCCCGGGCTCACCATAAAATTTATGGTACACTCCGGTTCGAAGGCAAATACTCTGCCCCGGTGAAAGCACCACTTTCCCTCCCGGTTGTACCACCTCAGGGATTCCATCAATTTGAACGATTACGGGCTTGTCGGAAAGGTGCTCCTGTTTAGTGCTTCCATATATCTCAAGGATCAGATTGCCTCCCCCCCTGTTAATAATATCCTCCACCTTCCTCCAGTGGAAATGCATCGGTGTCTGCTGTTGCTCTTCCACGATCATGATCTTCTCCGCATACGGTTTGTCATCACCGGTAGGCCTTCCGTTGCGAATAGTGAACAGTACCAAACCCTTCGATGAAAAATCGCCTGCACCAAAATCGGTCAAATCCCAGCCTAACATGGTTTCAGTGATTTCTGACAGGTCCGCACTCTCATCTTTCCACTCCTGCGGACTCCAGTATCCCCACTTCGGCAGCCTGAACATCATCTCGTCAAAAAAGGCAATCGATTGCCTGATAATCTCATTGATCTGACTTCGCTTCATTTACCCCTGCCTTTCACATTGCAGTCTTTGGATCACAATTCAGTATTCAGATGATTCCTTCCTTAACAGATAATCGGGTACCACTCCGACCTCCTAACCAAAATACCTCCTGTACAACAGATAAGGCGGTTTGGATCTAATGGGTGCCGTATCATTCACCTTCCGCAGAAGCTTGCCTTGGAGGACAGCCAGTCAGGCATGGCATTAGGTGAGGTACTATCCTGAACAATTACTATTTACTACAAAACCATGCATTATATTGAAAAGCAGCAAAAAATGTTAAACAGCGAAGGCACGACAATGCCCAAAAAACAATACTTCCATTCCATAGATGGCCTGAGGCTGATAGCCTCAGTGAATATCGTTCTCTTCCATCTGGTGAAAATAGGCGGTTTGTACGACATGAGGGGAAAACCGGGCTGGCTTTTTACGATTCTGAAAGGCCCGGCGTTTCATGCCAGTATGTTTTTTATCCTTGCCGGTTTCATCTTTACGGTCAAGTATGCCCCCTACGCCCGTTCTTTTTCGACACTTACTCTTGTGAAGAACAGGTTAAAAGATCTTTATCCTCTTCATGCTCTAACCGTTTTTGCCATGATACCTTTTGTCGTTATGCCATGGATACAGGGGCAGGGTCAGGCGGCATTTGGCAAATTGAGCCTGTCCGCCATCATGCACCTGACGCTCACCTGGTCGTTTTATCCACTCAACACCTACTCTTTCAATACCCCATCCTGGGCGCTTTCAGCCTTTTTCCTCTGCTATTTGCTTTTTGGCCCGACGCTGCGAATCGTCAGCTCGATTAAGAAACGAAAAACAATCCTTTTTGCCCTCGCGGCAACGATGATGCCTTCAATCATCTGGTCGGTTTTGTATGCAAACATCGGCAAAGATGGACAATATTATTTCTTTCACATGTTTGCACCTGTCAGATTCTTCGAATTCGCGCTGGGCATGTGCCTGGCGCAGCTGTATACGCTCAACAATTCAGCGCGAAAAGCAACGATCTCCAAAATCGGCGCACGGGGTAATGATGCACTGATCGTGCTTTGCGTCAGCCTGATTATCCTCAATCTCAGGATAGGACAGATTCACGGCGGCATAACAAACTGGGTAACCTACCATGTGATCATGCTGCCCCTTTATGCAGTTCTCCTCTACAGATTTGCCCGTGGAAACGGCGCAATTGCAAAACTTTTTTCTCTCCCCTTTATTCAAGAACTGGGCAAAAGCTCTTTTTATCCCTACCTTTTACACATACCGCTGATATCCTGGACATGCGCCATACTCGAAAACAGTCTTAACTACCGCACCTTCCTGCACTCTCCGGTCAATATCTGTCTGTTTCTGGTTTTTTTGTATGGAATCGGATATATGCTCAGGAGACTGGACCCGCGCCGCAAAAGAAGCACCTACAGACCACCGGCAAAACAGATCGAAGATACAGAACCCGTTCGGGCATAATCTGCGCCCTGATATATTTTTCAGATGTCTTTGACAGGATACTTATCCCGTACTTCTAATCAAGGATAAAAATGGGAAACACCATCCGGGAACGAAATTGCGTGCACTGCGAGGCGGCCTGCTGCAGACACGTCACTTTACCGATTGAAAAACCGACCTGCAAAAGGGATTATGACAACATCCGGTGGTATCTGATGCACAAGGATGTGACAGTAATGGTCGACCACTGGAACGAATGGCTTATCTCTTTTAAAACCATTTGCGAAAAACTAAACGATAGCCATCGCTGCATCGATTATGATAACAGACCGAATGTGTGCAGAAAATATCCCGAAGATGATCAGTATTGTGAGTATGAGACCGACGATCCTGTATATAAGATACTCTTTACCAATGCTCATGAATTTGAGAGCTATCTGGAGAAGAAAAATATCCACTGGCGATGGAAAAGAAAATAACAAGGCGGCTGCCGAAATCTCGACAACCGCCATGCGCCACAGGGGCAAGGAAGGGATTCTTAAATATGAGCCAGTTCATTTAACTGCTTTTTGGCCTCTTCGTTTTCACCACCGGCTTTAATGTATCTCTTGAAATATTTCTTGGCTTCCTTTTGGTTTCGCAACTCTTTGTTGTAGATATTTGCGATTCGAAAAAGTCCCTCGACACACTGCTTCCCACCTTTTTTCACCGCCTCACTGTAGGCTTCAATAGCCTGCTCGTACTGACCAAGCTGCTGGTAGTTTTCACCCATTGCAAGGTATAATTTTCCATCTCTGGGATTGTTCTCCAACCCTTGCTTCACGATGGCAAGGGCCTCACTGTGCTGGTTTTTCCTGGAAATAATACTCGCGATACGATAGTATGCTTCTGCGATCTGAGGGAATTTTTCGGCGACATTCGAATAAATGTCATATGCCGATTTCAGCTCTCCTATCCCCTCGTATGCCTTGCCCATATCCAGAAACAGGTATGGATTGTACGGGTCAAGCGCCTGAGCGCGGGCGAAATTCTGTATGGCGGTGCTGTAATCCTTACCCTGCAGATTGACCCGCCCCAGTCCGGCGTATGCCTCTGATATTTCAGGCATCAGACGAAGAGCAACGGTATAGGATATTTTTGCAGACTGATAATCGCCTTCCACCTCCGCCCATTCTCCAAAGGCGAGGTGATGCCATACCGTTTTCTTGTCGTTGCGATGCTTGGCCAAAAGCTCACGTGCTTCGGTTATGAATCCACCGCGTATGTAAAGATGAGTCAGTCGATAAAAAGCTTCCAGCTGATTGCTGTTTCGGGTTAATACCTCTTCGAATATCTCCCGTGCCTTCTCATCTTTACATGTGATTATAAGTATACGTCCCAGACCGATCATACTCTCTTCACGATAGCCACCGATCTCAAGGCTGCGTTTGAAAAAGCCGGATGCCTTGGTATATTCTTCTTTCGCCAGCGCAAGCTCTCCCAACTGGTGATAGATTTCCGGTCTGCTGCGATCGTGTGCAATCGCTCTGAGTAAAAAGCTCTCCGCTCTTTCCGGCTGTCCTTTTTCGCGGTACAGTCTACCGGCAAAGCTCAATGCCCCCACATGCTGCCCATCGACATCCAGTGCATCCTCCGTCATCTCAAGCGCCAGCGCTTTCTTATCGTTTTCGTAGGCAGCACGTGCATATCCTGCCAGATAATCGGCATTATACCGGTTCTGACGTACCGCTATTTCCAGATAGTGCATTGCGCTTTGAAACTGCCTGCTGTCAAACAACATGCGACCATATGCATAGCAGACCTTGGCATTTTCACCATCGATGTCGAGTGCCTTCTTGAAATGTTTCTCCGCCCGTTTATCCTTTCCGCTTTCCACATAGAACCGCCCAGTCTCATAAAGAACATCCGTGTTCTTATTGTCCCGCCCGAGTGCTTTCTTCAGATGAGAGTACCGTGAGTCCTGGTCATTTTTCTTCTCGTATACGTGCGCAAGTTTCAGATGAACGGTAACATCCTTTTTATTAATGGTTGTGGCGGTTTTCAATACCTCTATACCCTCATCCACGGCACCTTCATCCATGAGAACATTTCCAAACTCAACATGTGCTTCGAAATTTTCCGGCTGAAGAGCGGTAAGAGTCTTAAGCGCCCCCATCAGAGATTTTCTGTTTCCGAGACTACGATAACAGTCGGCAAGATCTGTTACTACGCCGATGTGCCTGCTGTCAAGTCTGTGAGCTATTGAAAGGATTTGAGCCGCACGTTGTATATCACCCGTCTGTTTCAAAGCGACTCCGTACAACATATGCGCTTCGAAATGCTTACCATCCAATGCAACCGCCGCCTGCAATGCATCGAGAGCTTTTCCATACGCCAGTCTCTCAGAGTAGAGCTGACCGATGGTAAACCAGCCTTCAAACTCATCGGGCTTTTCCGTGACCAGATCCCCATAATACTTGATCGCATTACTTTTATCATTTTGATCGAGACAGATTCTGGCCAGCAGTTTAGTGTACAGAGGTTTACTGTATGGCTTTCCGACCAGCTTCTCCAAAAGTTCCCGCGCCGAGGCTCGATCTTCGTCTTTTTGGTAAAATGCAATCATTTTGTCATAATTTCTCAAGTCTGACGGGTACAGCGCAACATTATCCAGATATTGCTTCCTTGCTTCCCTTTCCATCCGTTCGGCTTCATATAACTCACCGATATGAAAGGCTATATCAGGTTTTTTCTGCTTCTCAACCCGTGACAACAACTTCTTGTAGTAGTCACGCGCCGATGAAATCTCCCCGACTTTTTCGCAGGACACCGCAGTCATTTCGATGACATCCGTCTCGACATCCTTTTGGTCCACTATCCTCTTAAACCACGCTACCGCATTTTTGAAATCCTGTGTTTTGTAATACGATTCGGCAAGAATGCGGATGTACTTCTCATCGCTGCTGACGTCCTTCTGAAGATCCCCGATCAATCCGATAACCTTCTCATACATATGATACCGAAATTCCAACCGGGCCAGATGCAGGTTAACCTGTGCGTTTTCGTAGCCACTTTTCAGATACTGGCTATAACATTGCCGCGCCTCAGCAGGCGCACTAGCCTTATCGTACAGGAAACCTGCCTCGGCAAGATAGTCCGCATACTTTACCGTATCCATTTCAAACAGCTTCCGGAAACCTTCCGCCGCGCGTTTCGGGTCTTTTATCTCCACATAGGTTTCTGCCAGCGCCATTTGTGCCTGCTGATGCTGTGGCTGCATTTCCAGGCACTGACTGTAGAATTTGATCGCCTCGCGCATTTTATCGACATGCCTGAATCCCTGTCCCAGTTGGAAAAGCATCTCAGCATTAGGAGTTCCCTGCTCCATAGCCTGTTTCAGACGAGCATCTGCTTTCGAACTGTTTTTATGATGTAAAGAAATGATTGCCAGATAAAAGTAGGCCGTTGGGTCTTTGGAATCCTGCCGCAGCAGCGTGAGGTACTCCCTTTCGGCTGCGGAGTAGTCCTGAGCCTCAAACTTGATCAGTGCAATCCGCCTTTGCACATGAACGTTGGCATCGTCCTGTTTCCTGGCGGCCAGATAGTGCGGCAGGGCCTCGCTTTGATTTCCCGAGGCAAAAAATGCATCGGCTAGAAGACGACGGGCTTCCGGATACCGAGGTTGCTCTTCGATGATGTCCTGCAGATACCCGATCGCCGCATTCGGATCTCCTTTTCGTATGTAAAACTCTCCCAGAGCAAAACGGGTTCTATTCTTATCTTCCATAAGCGGCATCGCATGATTATACATGTAGAATGCCCGTTCATAGTTTTTCCCGGCCGTATAGATATCTCCCAGAAGCATCAATACCTCTGGTTCCATTGCACCCTTTTCGGTGTATCGCTCCAGATACCTTATCGCGTTGGCAGTATCCTGCATGTTTGCGGCTAACACGCCAATTTCTTTGTACAGAATCACACTGTCGGCAAACATCTGCTCACTGCGCAGAAACGATCCCATCGCCTCCTGGGCCTCTCCCGCCTTCAACCACGAACGGCCGGCTTTCAGATGTAAATCAAAATCGCCGGGCGTAACCTCCAGAGCCTGTGCATAGGCCCGCGCCGCGGGTTTGTACTCATTCAAACCGATATGTGCATCACCAAGAAGACGGCTGACTTTGGGATGTCCGGGAAGAACCCTGCGGGCTTTCTCGAGAATTGCAATTGCCTCATCGTACTTTTTCGATCCGGAAAGCGCGATGCCCTTCTCCAAAAGCGCATACCCATTATCGGGACTTCCTTTCAAGATCTTATCCGCAAACTCGATCGCCTTATCCGCATTGTTTTCCGTATTATGGTAGCGGGCAAAAAACAGCAGTCCTTCCATATCGGTGGGGTATTTTTCCAGTACACTCTCAAAAACATTGCTCGCCCTGCGTCGCTTTCCAAGCGCCTCTAGAGCCAACCCCCCCTCTATCATCAGGTCAAGAGACCGCACGCCTTTTGATTCGGCATCCGCGGCATAGGTCAATGCCTGCTGATTTCTTCCACTAAGCCGGTAGTTGCGACAGGCTTTTACATACAGGTTGGTGCAGTTGGGCAGCACCATAATCAGATCCTTCAGAACCTCAGCGGCTCGTAGATGCTCTCCTGCGGTTTCAAGTGCCTGCGCAGCCAGGTATTGTGCGAGAATATTACGCGGGTCCTTGTCGATAATCTCCGCAAGACGAGGGAGGATTCTCTCTGCCTCCTGCTCATCATTGCTTACCGCCGCGTGAGCAAACTCGCCGAGAAGACGGTTTTGTTTACCCGAGGATAGCACATCCAGCGAATAAAACCTCTCCAGATCACTCTCCAGGCTTAACCCCGTTTTTTCGTACAGCCACATCACACATAAATCGATATTCTGTCCCACCGACTGAATCGGAAACTCCTCTTCGTAGGCGAGCAGCTGCTGCTTTTTTCCAAAATCTCTCAGCTCCGCATAGTACTGAACGTTTTTGCCGTCGCGGCTTATCTCGTAATTTACCAGAAGAACATGCGTGGCTCCCATCTGACGAGCAAGATTCTCATATGAAAAGCCACTGATTGTAGGTCCCCGCTGTGTTACAAACGCATCGACTTTTGCCGGAGATACTATTCCAATCTGATTGGAGGCCTGAAGACGAAAGTGAAGCAGCAGCTCGGATAAGCCCGCAAACCACCCGTCACGTTCGTTTCGTGTGGCATTGGCATCAACCGGCTTTGCGATTATCAGCTTTATCTTCTTCTCTTCTCCAAAAGCATCGGAATCGCTTTTCTCCGCGTAGCTGGAAGACACAAAAAGAATACAGGCATATATCAGCCATTTTGTTCTTCTACCGATCATGATTAACCTCCCTGCAAGGTTTTCCTCATTGAAATGTTTTTTCCCTTCCTTACGACGCATTGGTCGGACCACTTCCCAGATGGTCTAGTAATCATTATGGCATAATCTATACCAGAAAGCCGGAAGGATTGTTTCCGAAAATTGGTTTTATTGAGGAAATTAGTGGTTTTTCAGCCATTCAAAAGCCCCGCAGGAGCGCATTTTATCGCTTTTTCTGTTTTGGTTCCCTGACCTGAAATAAAGTCCTGATTTTTTTGTATTATTTGTTTACCCGTCTTTGGCCGATTTCCTTTTTCCGAAATTGGGCCTCTCTAAACGGATAAGCAGCCCAACATCTTGGGAGCAGATGGGGTGCATCAATCGTGCATTCATGCGTAATAGCCGTAAAGGGGTTTCCAGGACTTTTAAAGACCTTGTGAGCCAAAGAGGTGTGCGACTCACCGCGAGAGAAGCGCGTAACTTAGTATTTTTTTGGTCGTTCCGAGTAATCTGTGCGCTCATAAATAAAACGGGCTCCGGCTCTGCCCAATCGGGGAAGGAAATGGACTTTATTGTGAGAGGATCTTCTTCGGCGATGAAGGATAAATTGTGCGTTCCGCCCGGATTCGAATCCGGTTTTTTTAACCTAAATCCGGCAGAGCCGGAGAATCAAACTCAATCAGGTATAACTTACATTATCACAAAAAAAAAAGCGCCGAAACTCTGCGGCGCTTTTTTTCCCCCCCGAAACACATTTTTATCATATGAAAAGATTATATGTGGCATTGTCGGCTTTCTCCAGGTAGTAGCCGACTCCACCGTACTCGATTCCGTCAATCAACTCCCCTTTCTTTATTCCCATGATATCCATGGACATGGTGCATGCGACAAACCGAATATTATTCTGCTTTGCCTGCTCGATCAGATAAGGCAGGGAGTAGACATTTTTCTTCTTCATCACCCACTGAATCATTCTGGTACCCATTCCTCCCATGTGCATCTTGGAGAGGTTGAGCTTACTGGGCCCTCTGGGCATCATCATACCAAACATATTCTCCATCATGGTCTTGCGCACCTTTCCCGCTTTCCCATTCCCGGAGCCGTCCTTGCGAAGCAGATTCAGTCCCCAGAAGGTGAAAAACAGGGTTATCTCGCTTCCCATGGATGCCGCGCCATTTGCGATGATGAAGGCCGCCATCATCTTGTCGAAATCGTTGGAAAAAATAACCATGGTCTTCTTGTTGGTATTCTCCTGCGCCACAGTGCAGACATCACCCGATCTGCCCTTTTTGACCACCGCGGAAAACACCCCGCCGTCCTGGCCCAGCGACACCAGCGTATTGCCCGTACGAGAACACCAGGAAGGCACATCCATGGCAAAACCCTGATCAGTTGCCCGAATCTCAATGACCTCGCCCTCCCTGGCCTGATCCACGGCATGCTTCATCTGCATGATCGGTCCGGGACACTGAAGACCGCAGGCATCGATAACCCGCCGATCCTCCGGCACCATATCTGAGGAGGGAGACGAACAGGATGACTCCTGAACCTCCTGCAGATAGCTGTAGTCGTAATCCTGCGTCCTGGCGTTTGACCAGGTCTTGTATCCACCGGAAAGGTTTCGAACATTATAGCCGTTCTGCATGAGTATACGGGTGGCCAGGTAGGCACGAAGCCCCACCTGACAGTAAACGATAATCTCCTTGCTTTTATCCAGCTCCTCCAGACGGCCGCGAAGATCGTCCACGGGTATATTCAAAGCATCTGGAATAGCCCCGCCCTCATACTCCATCTCGGTGCGTACATCCAGAATGATTGTTTTATCCTTGTCTATATGCGCCAGGTCCTCCGGATAGATCACCGCCATGCGTTTGTCAAGGATATTCTGAGCCACGAAACCGGCCATATTCACCGGATCCTTGGCGCTTCCGTACGGTGGCGCGTAAGCCAGCTCAAGCTCCGTAAGGTCGTAGACGGTCAACCCGTGACGAACCGCGGTGGCAAAGACATCGATACGCTTGTCTACCCCATCTTTTCCCACAACCTGTGCTCCCAGAAGCTTGCCATCCTCGGGATCGAACAGAATCTTTATCGACAACGGAAAGGCCCCAGGATAATAGCTGGCGTGACTGGCCGAATGGGTGTAGCTTTTGAGATATGAAACCTCGCATTTCCGCGCGTTCTTCTCGTTAAGCCCCGTTACCCCCGCGGTCAGATCGAAGATCTTGCAGATAGCGGTACCCTGAGTATGTTTGTACCGGGAGCCGATTCCCGCGATACCGTCCGCAGCGATTCGGCCCTGACGATTTGCCGGGCCGGCCAGCGGAACCTGCACCTGGCGTCCCGAAACAAAATCGGTCACCTCTATTGCATCACCAACAGCATAGATCCCCTCTTTGCTGGTGCGCATGCCGGCATCGACCACGATAGCTCCCCGCAGATTGGTCTTTATACCAGAATCATTCAAAAACTTCGTATCGGGACTGACTCCGATGGAAAACACCACCATATCGCCGGAAAGCACCTTTCCGCTGGAAAGCGTCACATCCACCCCGCTTTGACCCGATTGCCGAAACTCCTTCACCCCGTCTTCCAGGTATAGCCGCACGCCGTTGAGAAGCAGGTGCTGATGAAGGATATTGGCCATCTCCTTGTCGACCGGCGCAAAGACCTGATCGGCCATCTCGACAAGCGAAACCTCCATACCCTTGTGTCGAAGATTTTCCGCCATCTCCAGCCCGATAAACCCTCCGCCGATCACCACAGCACGCGTCACATCCGAGCGATCGACAAAGCTCTTGATCCGGTCGGTGTCCGGTATGTTGCGAAGCGAAAAGATATGCGGATTGTCTATTCCGGGTATCGGCGGACGCACAGGAGAGGCTCCCGGGGACAAAACCAGATAGTCGAAACTCTCCTCGTAGCTGTCGTTGCCGTGCTTTACAGTGATTGTCTTTTTGTCTGCATCCACCCCGGTGATTTCCGAGTCGATTCGAACCTCGACGTTAAACCGGGCCTTAAACTTCTCGGGAGTCTGTATGATAAGATGCTCACGACTGGGTATCGTATCACCTATAAAATAGGGAAGGCCGCAGTTGGCAAATGAGATATAACTTCCCTTCTCAAAGATTATAATCTCCGCCTTCTCATCCAGCCTTCTCATCCGCGCCGCAAAGCTCGCCCCCCCGGCAACGCCCCCCACGACAAGTATCTTCTTTTTTACACCATCACTCATGACAACTCCCATTTACAAGTGCGAAGCGCATTGTTTCTTTTCTTCTTACTTCTTACTTCTTTATTCTTCATTCCGGCATCAATGTAAAGCCGATTATGGCCCCGAAAAGTACCCCTGACCAGGGGTTGGATGTCAGCGATCAGCCCACCGCGCCGCTGCATCTGTTGAGATAGCCGATAAGAAAACCAAGCCCCGCACCGACTACCGCTCCGATGATTCTTTTTGTACTCATTAACAGGAAACTCCTTCAAACCCTACGTAAAATCTCTGCCCGAAGAGACTTTTGAAATGATCTACAACAACGGTTCCGTACATCTCTATCATCTGCTTTACGTCCTCTCCCCAGCTTATATTTATCCCTTCGACCGCTATACTTTCTTTCGCGTTTTCTTCCGGTTGAAACTCAACCAGCCCCAGTCTGGGACCACCTCACCCGAACCCCTGCATCACGATACGGAATGCCGTCTTTTTGTTTTCCGTACCGATTTTTTTCAATGCCACCCTGGCTCTATCCGTTACAATGACCATATACCTCCTCCCTTCCGACAAGAAATGTGAAACATCAAAGTCGTAAGCCAGAAGCGTGAAGCCAAAAGTGTGAGAAGATGATTGTTATCGTTTTCACCCTTTTCACCTCACGCCCGCTCTTTACTAAAATTCTTTATACTGCACTCAGATAGGTCTGCTCGGGCTGGACACCGACAAACTGTTTTTCGACCTGTCCGTTTTTAAACAGGATCACCGTGGGTATGCCGGTTATACCGTACTTGCTGGCTGTCACCGGATTCTCATCCACGTTGAGTTTGTAGACCTTAGCCTTGCCTCCCAGCTTACTCCCCACGTTTTCGATTATCGGTGCCACCATGCGGCAGGGACCGCACCAAGGTGCCCAGAAATCCACCAGCACCGGCACATCAGAATTTAGGACATCATCCTGAAAAGCGCGATCGTTTGTTTCAGCAGCCATTGTTGCTCTCCTTTGTTGAATCGTGACATTTATCGTTGCTTTCTTTCCCGCCCTTGTATATTTGCAATGGGTGTGCCAAAGCACCGGGATGTCCTTTTCAGGCATATTTTTGCCTGTGTCGCCTCCGGATAGGTATATTTGTGTTGCACACAAGACAAGATGATGAGTTGCATGCAACACCTTGTTGCACCCATGTTGCGTGTTGCAATATTCATCACCGATATACGAATTTTAGATGCACATACTTACGACAAGGATACCCAGATGAGCTGCTTTGATACCACCGGAACACTGAGCGAACACTGCTACGAGACGATACTTCAGACCATGGCCGAGGGGGTGTTTATCGTCGACACAAACGGCATCATCCGCTTCTGTAACCAGGCCCTGGAGATACTGTCCGGCTATGCCGCCCACGAGCTGATCGGCAGAGACTGCCGGCATATCATGATGTGCTCCTGCTCATCGATGGAGGAGTGCAGCCTGTTTTCGGAAAAATCTCTCAACAACGCAGAATGTCGCATCCGGCGCAAGAACGGAACCACGGTGCCGGTGCTCAAAAACGGCCGTGTAATGTATGATGATGCGGGAGAAGCGCGGGGGGCAGTGGAGACGGTCACCGATATTTCGGTGCTCAAGAAGGCCGAGTACCGTCTGGCGGAGCTTGAGGGCGAGATGAAAGGCAAAAGCAGCTTCCATGGCATCATCGGCCACTCCCGCCCGATGCGGGAGGTGTTTGAGCTGATCGATTTGGCCGCGGCAAGTAATGCCACCCTTCTGGTCAACGGCGAGACCGGAACCGGGAAGGAGATGGTGGCGCAGGCGATCCACGACCGCAGCTCCCGCAAAGATGCTCCGCTGGTCAAAATCAACTGCTCGGCGCTTCCCGAAAGCCTCTTGGAAAGCGAGCTTTTCGGCCATGTGCGCGGCGCGTTCACAGGAGCGGTCAAAGATAAGATCGGCCGTTTCGAGATGGCCGATGGCGGGACGCTGTTTCTGGATGAGATCGGTGAGATCTCTCCCCTGCTTCAGGTGAAACTTCTGCGCTTCCTTCAGGAGCGGGAGTTCGAGCGGGTCGGCGAGAGCATCACCCGGCGCTCGGATGTCCGAATCATCGCCGCAACAAACAAGGACCTTCGCCGTATGGTCATGCGGGGAGAGTTTCGGGAGGATCTCTACTACCGGTTGAAAGTGTTCCCCATTCACCTCCCTCCCCTTCGCGAGCGCAAGGAGGACATCGGCCCGCTGGTCAGGCATTTCATCGGCAAGTTCAACGAGGAGACCGGCAAGAAACTCACCGGCCTCTCCCACGAGGCGGCGATCACGCTGATGGACTACTGCTGGCCGGGAAATGTGCGGGAGCTGGAAAACGCGATCGAGCACGCATTCGTCACTTGTCAGGAGGGAAGCATAGACCTGTTCGACCTGCCGCTGGAAATACGCCGCGTAGAGCTTCGCGCGGACTTCTGCCGCCCGGAGGATGACAGAAAACTCAGAGACGCACAGGTACCGTTTGTCTCCCAGCCCGTCCGACGGGAACTTGGCAAGGACGAGCTGATATCACTTCTGGAGCAGCTCAACTGGAACAAAACCGAGGTTGCCCGGAAACTCGGAGTGGACAGAACAACGGTGTGGCGGAAGATGAAGCGGATGGGAATACGAGGGTAGGAAACATCAATGCATTCACCTGTGGGGGCAGCCTGTCCGGGGGGAGTAATCCACACGGACAGGCTGAAGTATCGTTACAATTCGCTGTTAACCCTAAACCCCGTCGACCTTCACAGTATTATATAATCCGTCTTTACTACTCACAAATCAGTATACAAAATTTTTCCAGTTTCACTATCTACAAATACCTTATTAAGCTGAAATAAACTTCCGGGCCGTTTTTTAATAAAAGAATACCACATCCAGCCCGTAGTATTTCCTTTTATTTCTTCTTCCGCGAATTTCGGTTTTAAACACAACCTCAACACCTCATAAAAAGTATGCTCCACAGAGTCTGGGCTACTCTCAAACCTAATTACTTTTCCTTTTTCCTCCCCATGCCTCACCAGTATTTGCTGAACTTCGTCCAATGTGATCTTTGGAACATAGGCAGGTTCATAATCACTATAACCCTCCGGATTATACATCATGTAGTATTCCACATCACCAGAGTTTGCATTTACTCTTACCGTTACCCGTCTGCCCTCACAGATATTTCTTTTCTGCCGTATGCTAAAATGAAAAATATAGCACTCAGCGTTGTTTTTTACTTCAATGCTGTCATAATATCCCAATGCCTCAAGCCCAACAGCGTTTTCAAGAAAATCGCGAGCTATACCTATCGCAACATTAGTATCTACATCGCACCATGACTTTGGTAATTTCTTCGTTTCGTAATAAAATCTCATTTCTTCACCTGTTTGTTTTCGCGAATTCGACACCCTGCTATCAAAATATTTTATACCATTTTCACCAACTGCAACAGTATTTTGTTTGGCAGATAATATGATCCCCTTCCCTCTTGAAGAACTTACAACCTTTAATGTATCCAAAGAACTAACTGAATCTTTTTTCTGCGGTACACTTTTATAGTCTAATACCTTCTTCCGAGTCATAAGATATTTCGACAGTTTATTTGTGTCTATTTCACCTGCAGCACTTCTGTCTGCTGCAACTATCGTGTGTTTGCTTTTATATATCTCAAGGAATTTTTTCTGGCCTTCACCAAAAACTAGGAAGGCCAATAGCATTACAAATAAGTATTCTTTAAACATTTTTTCTCCCGTCTGCAAGCTAATTGAATCTAAGTAACTTCATAAATAAAACCACTACCATCCCATAGGATTTTTAAAAAAGTAGACAAGATGGCTGGCCATGTGACATGTTTATTGTCCACAACGACTT
>CAYQOU010000052.1:0-14416 GCA_964419255.1 uncultured Fibrobacterota bacterium
CTGGCTACCATTTCAATTAAAGGAGTACCCTATGGAGATGCAGGAAAAAGGACCGTTCTGTCAGAGTTGCGCGATGCCGATGCATAAGCCCGAAGATTTCGGGACGGAGGCAAACGGAATCAGGAATAACGACTACTGCAAATACTGTTACCGCGATGGTGCGTTCACCAATCCGGATTTGACCATGAACGAAATGATGGATTTCTGCACAAATACTATGGCGGAGCAGGGGATCATGCCGCGGGAACAGGCCGCGGCACTGATGAAAGAGGCGCTGCCGAATCTCAAGCGGTGGCGGTGATCAGGCAGGATGTGACATCGATCAGACAACATCCGGCGCCGCACAATGGTGTTCCCGCCCCGTTTGGGGCGGGAACACAAATCGCCCTCGATACCAAACCCCGCCTTTATTGTCTGTCTTTTTTCATCCATATCCGAGAGCGTACCGATGATTCGACTGCTTATCTGTATTTCCGTTTTCCTGGCCGTTCAGTGTTCATCCGTTCAAAAAATATCCCTCAGGGATCAACCTGTCGCAAACAATATCCGCATCAACCAGGTCGGCTATTTCCCATCGGCCCCGAAGTTTTGTATCATTGCAGATTGCACGGCCACCGATTTCCATGTGGTGGACAGCAGCGGTCTGGTCGTCTACAGCGGCTCCTTAGCTTCATCCGGAAAATGGAAGCATTCGGGAGAAGAGCTTTTTGTGGGAGATTTTTCCAGGTTTGCCCGCAGGGGACGGTTTCAGGTGTATGTAGCCGACCTGGGCGTATCCGCGCCGTTTGAGATCCGTGACTCGCTTTACGGGGAGCTGTTCAAGGCATCGTTGAAATCATTTTACTTCCAGCGCGCCTCAATGGAGCTTGCCCCGAGGTATGCGGGCAGATGGGCAAGAAAAGCCGGCCATCCCGACACATCCTGCATTCTTCATTCATCAACCGGAAAAAGTGGCAGGCGATCGGCTCCCGGGGGCTGGTATGATGCGGGGGATTTCGGAAAATATGTCACTCCCGCAGGCATTACCGTAGCCACAATGCTTTCACTCCATGAGCGGCTCCCGCGTGTTGCCGGCGACGATTTCACCAATATACCGGAAAGCGGCAACGGACAGAGCGATCTTCTGGATGAGGCACGCTATCAGATCGACTGGATGAGAAGCATGCAGGATGATGACGGAGGGGTGTTTTTCAAACTTTCCGGACTCTCCTGGCCGGGCATTATCATGCCGCACGAAGATACACTCACCCGCTATATCATCGGGAAATCAACCACCTCCACACTCAGCTTCGCCGGAGTCATGGCCCAGACAGCCCGCATATACCGTGATATCGACTCCGCCTATGCTGAAGACTGTCTCAGGCGGGCACATCGGGCGTGGGAGTGGGCACGAAAAAACCCGACGGTCGCAGAGCCCAAAGAGCAGGGAGGAAGCGGCGGCTATGGTGTGGAGCAGCACGGATGGATGGACACCACCTGCGCCGGCGCCCAGTACCTGAAAGAGGGACCGGCGGTTTACGAAGATGAGTTTTTCTGGGCGGCAGCCGAGCTTTACATCAGTTCGGGCCGAAGTCGGTACGAAACATATATAAAAGAGACGCTGCCGGAAATGAACTTCACCGATGTACCCGCCTGGTGGGATCTTCAGGGAATGGCGTACTACTCTCTGCTGACAACCGATAACAATCTGGAGAAGCAGCTGAAAGACACCGTTCTCAACAGGGTCCTGTCGGCCGCCGAAGCGCATCTGCAAACTCTTCAAAACAGCCCCTATCGCATCCCCTACGAATGCTTCTTCTGGGGCTCAAATGCATCGTTTCTGAATACGGCGATACTTTTTTCGTACGCACACACCCTCACCGGGGACCCAAAATACTACGATGCCATTCTGGAGACTGTCGATTATGTTCTGGGCAAAAACGCCACCGGCTACTGCTTTGTCACCGGCTTTGGCAATCGCTACCCCAGGGCCATCCACCACCGTCAGTGCGGCGCCGATTCGATCGATGAGCCCATCCCCGGCTTTGTGGTCGGTGGTCCAAACAAGATCAAACAGGACGATAAACAGAAGGTTTCCTGGGGAGCAGAATATCCTCATCGGGAGCCGGCCCGCTCGTTTGTGGATGATCAAAAAAGCTACGCCTCAAACGAGACGGCGCTCAACTGGACGGCACCCCTGGTGCATATCATGGGATATCTGGTCGCCACACGGTAAGGAAAGGGTACAGAGGAAGCGCAGAGATTCTACAAATACAGCCGCCTAAATCCCCCGGAGGGGGACTTTAACGAGAGGGCAGGGAACGCAGGACCTGTGCTAAAGGCCGTGAAAAGCTTAACAGCATTTGCCTCAGATGGCAAGGTCTTCGTTGCAGCTACTCCAATTTAGAGGCCATGGGCCGCGTTGAACTCCCCCGCCGGGGGAGTATTTAGGGGGCCTGCGTTAGGAGGCGATCCTTGATTCTCCTGCTGCGCCTGCCTCTACTTTATAGTATCGACTCACGATTTCCGAGGATGGCATGATGAAAGATACGTAACATTCCCGGAAAATGGCACCGTATCGAGCTCAGGTTCATGAGTTTCTTTCCATGGGCTCGTATTCAGTACACTCGAAATCATCCGAGTCGGATTGCTCCGCACGACTGAGCGTACATAACAGGTTATCCTCGCCCCGCATGCCGTTTTTCTTGCAGGTAAGGCAAAGCGGCGGAACAGAAACCAGATCGGGAATGATTTCGGCCTCACTGTCATCAAAAAAATCACCGTCCTCAAACAGAAATTCCTCTTCCATATCGCCCCCCTGAACCGCTCGATGTGTGGTAGAAAAAAGATGAATCGAAGCATATACATCAGGTGCAATTATGGTACCAGAAAAAGCATCCAGGCATTCCTGAATGACAAAAAGCAGCTTGCCTGTGTTGAATGGAAATCTGCCATTTCTCTATGCACCTGCATTTTCCTTCAACAGCCGTGCAGTAGCCAATCTCATGTAATTCTCTTATATGCAACCACTTACAATCAGCTGTAACCTGTCCCCTGTGGCAGATTCGGCGGCCATTTCGCTGAACAGATTCAGTTTCTTTTTACCCTTCTCTATTGTGCGGAGATCGATTCATGCAGTATCTTATAATAAACATTCCTACAGGAAACCAACCATGATTAACGTTTTTGAGTATACCGATTTTCGAAAATACCTGAGCGATTTTTATTGGTTGAAAAAACAACGCCAGCCTACCTTTTCCTATCGGATTATCGCCAACAAAGTAGGATTTAAATCCACGGGGCATTTTACCAAGATCATACAGGGGAAGGCAAACATATCCCTTGCCCTGGGACTCAGATTCGCCGACTTTCTCTCTCTGACTAAACGTCAGTCCGAATACTTTCAACTCATGGTACTTTACAATCAGGCGAAAAATCATGAGGACAAAAAAAAGTTTTTTGAACGAATGATGATGTTTAAGGAAGCAAGGGTTCGAACGGTAGACCTCGATCATTATGAGTTTTATGATAAATGGTACTACACCGTTATACGGGAGATAATAGGCCTATACCCCTATAAAAACAACTACAAAAGGCTTGCCTCACTGGTTGAGCCCCCTATCAGTGCAGATGAGGCGCGAAAGGCGATAGAGCTGCTTGAGAAACTCGATATGATTCGCAAAGATGAAAACGGGCGCTACATACAAACAGAGCCTCTTATCAAAAACGATTACACCGTCCCCTCGGTTGCGGTCAACAATTTCATTCTATCCATGCTTGACAAGGCACGTGAGGCTCTGGATCGATATCCACGAGACCAACGAATGCTTTCCTCGACGACGATCACCATTTCGGATGCAACTTTTCGCAAAATTCAGGAAGAGATCAGGGAGTTTCGAAACAGAATAATGACCCTTGCGGCACGAGACAAAGACTCCTGCCGATCTTACAATTTCAACTTTCAGGTATTTCCCGTAACCAAAATTATTCCTACGGATATCAGAAATGAAGACTAAGGCATACATACTTTTTACAATCCTGATCCTTTTTTCTCTTTTTGGGTGCATGCAGTCACCAGTTTCTTCCGTACACAACGGCAGCGGCTCGGATGTAGAAGCATGCCTCATACGCTCACAGGTGCTCGACAGCGCGCAGCGCCCGATACCGGGAGCAGTCGTAAAACTTCGCCGCTCCGATTTTCTGTACGATTCGACCACCGCCCTGAACAAACGGGTGGTGGTTCATTCCGATACCGTTACCGACGACAGCGGCTACTTCAGCCTCCCGGATGTTGATTCCGGCAACTATCATATAGAGATCAGAGACCAGCACGCATACGCGACGCTCTACACCTGCACGGTTAATCTTGGTGATTCGGTCATAAATCTTCCGCCTCGCACACTGGAGGCGATGGGCAGTCTCAAGCTGTCACTTCCCCCGGGTTCATCTCCGCTAAGAGTGCATATCGCAGGGCTCGACCGATACGCCGATCTCGTCGACAGCGTCAGTTTCCGCGTTCCGGAAGGACGGTATTCGATAATCATCAGAGACGATCAGCAACACCGGCTGCGGATCGATGAGATACCTGTCCAGTCCGGGGCTCAAAAAGACATCGGCACCATAAACCCCGAAACGATAGGAACCGGCAGTAGCCAGGACTCGTCTGTGATTTCCGAGATCTTAACTGTCAATGGCTTTTCTTCGCCTCCCGAGGGTTTTGAGGTACAAAGAGACGCCATTTCCGCAAGAGTAACAGGTATGGCAATCCAGGATGTAGTCCTGGAGAGTCTGCCCCCGGCGATAGGTCAGCTCTCTGAGTTGTGCAGTTTGAGTATACGAGATGCGCAACTGGACTGGTTGCCGGAGGAGATCGGGTATCTGAAAAACTGCACCAAGTTGAACCTCGATAACAATAACCTCGACTCACTCCCCTGGAGTATCGGCTCATTGCCACATCTGCGCGTTTTAAGCATCACCAACAACCGATTGACTCGACTCCCCCGTTCGATAGAACAACTCACGAAACTCGAGGCACTGTATGCCTGTTTTAACAGGCTAAGCGAGATTCCCCCTTCCCTGCAAACCCTTCCCGAGCTCAAGATACTGGATATTTCAGTCAACTGGATCGATTCTTTCCCGGCGGCATCATCGATATTCCCGAAACTCCAGCATCTTTACTTCAAATCCAATTACCTCGCCACACTGCCTGAGCAGATAATGGAGCTTCCGCGCATCCGGACACTGGCGGTCGATTTCAACATGCTTTGTTCGCTTCCCGACACTCTTTCGATATGGATGGATGAAATCTCCGAAGGATGGCAAAATACCCAAAATTGCCTCAAACCCTATCATGGCAGTTATCCCTGGGGGTGGTACTAATCCGCAAAACGTATCAAATCAGCAAAATTTCAAAATCAAGGAGTAGTATGAACAACAGCAGCCTTTTCTTTCTCCTCCCGGTAGCAGCAGGTGCTGTCAGGTTTTCAGCAAATTTTACACACTCGATTATTCCTCTATGCGGCCCCCGCGTGTCGGTTGCAAAACGCAACTCATATTCCGACAAAGCCGACAACCAGGCAGGTGCCGAGGGCACCCCGGAAGGTACCGATATTGAAGCCGTATAATCGGCTTTGAGAGCACCGTTTCTACGCTGGTTTATGTACGGCTGCGCATAGCCCGGGCAAACACCGGCTCTGTCTGGCCAAAGGCTGGCGGCCCCCTCCCTCTCAGCTTTGCACCACCGAAAAGCATAGCACATGTATCGCCTGACCTGTTGTGAACAGGTGCCGATTAGCGGCTGCGATTATTCCCGTTGTATATTTTTTTGTCACGACTCAGTTGATTTCTACAAAAGCAAATTTCATAAGGTATCTATACCGGGTATTTTCATGGTTAAGATTAGAATATCTATTGTGCTGTTCCTGCTCTGCTTTTTTGCACACAACCGTGCTTTGTGCGGAGTCGGCGAATCGGCGGTCATTACGCTTGTTTTCCCCTGGGGAGCGGCAGAAAACGGCATGGGAGAAGTGGGCACAGCACTGGCCGACCGGGAGAACGTGGGTTTCTACAACCCTGCCGGTCTGGGAGCAAACAACAAACGGTGGCATAGCGGTGAAATAGGCCAGTTTTACGAGCCTCTGCTGCCCGCATTCAACCTTCCCGACCTGTGGCACACAAGCATCGCCGGGTGCTGGCAGCCACAATCTCAAATGTTTGGTGGTTTCAGCGTCTGGATGAATTTCCTGAATTTCGGCATCAACGAGTGGACCGATTATTATGGGCGAACTCTTGGAGCTGCGCGAGCATGGGAGATGGTGACGGGAGTATCCTGGGGATTTAGCCTTGCCGAATTTTCCTTACCCAATCACAACCTGGGTATCACAACCAAGCTCATCTGGTCGGAGCTGGCTCGCGGGTATGGCCCCAACGGAGAGGGAACGGCTCAAGGCTTTGCAATCGATGCTGGCTATCTCTACACCGCGCCTTTTGGTCTGCGCCTCGGCTTGAATGTAGCCAATATGGGACCCAGTGTGTTTTATATTTCGGAGCAAGATTCCGACCCGATTCCATTTACAATCAATCTGGCACTTGGTTTCAAACGCGAGATCATCGAGCAGGGACTCAGTATCATGCGTATACGCACCGAATATCGCCTCGAGCGGGAATTCGTAAAAAGCTACGTGGATAAAAATCCCGAGCCTTTCTGGAAGGCCATTTCCAGGGACATTGCGGACGATTCCTTTGAAGATAACATGCGTGAGATCATCCATCACATCGGCGCGGAGATGACGGTCTTTAATATCGGCAGCTTGCGCTGGGGCTATATGCACGATGAGGCAGGTAGGCGCCGAGAGATGCACATCGGACTGGGAGTAACCGCTTATAATCATATCGATTTCGACTGGTACTATATCCTCTCAAAGAGAAGGTCACCTGCCAGACACGGGCAATGGGGCATCTCGGTTCGCCTGCACCGACTCGCCGACTGGAGTTCTAAAGACGCCCGGTGGTGGATGGCGGACTAGAACTGCAAAAAAAAAGGCGCTCCCCCGAGCGCCTTAGTCACCTGAAAAACCCTTTCTACAGCAGCCCTACAGATTAGAATCCTATTGAATAGCCGGCCATGAAGCTTAGATTTGCATTCTTATGCTCGAAAAACTGTTCACCTTCGGGTACCTCGTCCTCATTATAAACATCCATCAAACCTAACGTATAACGGACATCAAGGATAATTTCCCCCGGGCTGAAATCAATCGCAACGCCTGCCCCCATAGCAATGCCGAAATCGATTGTATTTGTCTGCTCATCCAAGCTTTCTCCGATCTCATCGTCGGTGGGAAAAAACTCTCGTATTGCATCTGCCCCTTCTCCTTCCAGCTCAATGCTCCCACCTGTTCCTACGCGAAATGCAACCGCCGGGCCGGCAAAGACTTGAGGCGTTATTGCTCCCAGGGGTAGTTTGCCAATCAAAAGAATCGGAATCTCGAGGTAGTTCAGACTGTTTGTTATGTCTACCGTTATTCCTTCCTGCTCCTCTTCAGCCCGAGATCCTTTCATGACGAATAGTACTTCCGGTTGTATGGAAAAGTATTCCATAAGAGCCATTTCATAGAAGGCCCCACCGATAAATCCGGGCTTTACAATCTGATCGTCATACACAGCGTCTTCCTCCGCCCCATAAAACATCGACAGGCCAACGCCCCCTTTGGCACCGACAGACATCTCAAGAGCAGAGACATTCGCTACAACAAATAGAATCGTGAGAATCGAAATGAGAACGCGCATCAGAACCCTCCTGTGAGAAAAATTAGGTACATAAGTAGTGACAGGCTTATACCAGAGACGATTTGGATATCTGTTTCCTCCTTTGCTGATTGTGAAGATGTACTCGTCTGCATCTCCTGGCCCAAGGGATCAAAGCATGCCTCGACAAACGTAGCAAAAAACGGTTCCAAATCACCGCATAATCGGAAAAAATGTAAAAAAGCGCATTTTTTATTACATTTTTCTGGAATCAGCCGCCCTTATGCAGTCGCCGGCCGAGCTTTACCGCCGGGTGACACACAGCAGCACAAATATATCGATCGGCTACTGACTACCCGAGGCTTCACGGGTTTTCATCCAGCTGATCAGCGGTAACGGCCACCTGGTAAGAAGGGCCAAAGCATTCAAAGCACAGGGCATACACTCCTGCCTTATCGACAAGACGAGCTGACAAAGAATCTTTCACGAGACACTTAAACGGCTCTCCACCTCCTTCAGACCTGTATCTTTCTCATTAAAAAAATCTCCCATATAAATGTAAAAAATCTTCCCTCGTATTATTTTTGTGTAACAAATTCATCTCTTGAAGACTCCAATGTATCTTGATCCTGCATTGAGCGGCTCTGAGCGCATGATTTGCGCAATCCATTGAGGGTAGAAGGGTTGAAGCGATCGTGCACTCCTGCGGTATACTTGCCGAGCTTTTCCAGGGATTGCCTAAGCTCTTATGCCACACGGGGGTTTATACATCGCCACGAGAGAATCGCTGTCTGCAGGTTGATCTTTTTTCCGGGGAATAGCATGAAAAAAAAAGTAATCGCGGGGTTAATCGTTTTAGGAGTGGTTGGGCTCCTGATTTTTCGCATCTTAAGCAGGGAAAGCACCGGAGGTGGAGGTTTTGGCCGACGAGGTGGCCAGCGCGGACCGGTTGCGGTGCAAGTTGAAAATATCGATCAAATGCCCATGAAACAGCGCCTCCAGTTCACCGGGACGGTCAAACCCTCCTACAGCTATGTCATAGCTGCAAAGGTAGGGGGACGCCTGCTGAATGTCAGCAAACGTATCGGTGATCGGGTGGGCAAGGATGAGATTGTGGGCCGAATCGACGATACCGAGTACCGTCAGGCGCTTGTTGAAGCCGAGGCGCAGGTGAAAATCAGCCGGGCATCGGTGGCCGAAGCAGGCGCACAACTTCAACAAGCCAAACGCGAAGAAAAACGGGTTGAAGAGCTGGTCAACAAGGGAATATCCGCGCGGGTGGAGCTGGAAACCGCTCAGACCCAGGTCGTCTCGCTTCAGTCGCGTCTGGAACTGGCCCAGGCTCAGCTGGAGCAGCGCCAGTCGATGCAGCAGCTTGCCCGCACCCGCTTTAGCTACACCCGGCTCCAATCATCACGCCCCGGCTATGTAGCATCCCGGCAGGTGGATGGCGGTGCGCTTCTGTCGGTCAACTCCCCGGTGCTGACCGTCATCGGTATCGATACCACGTATGTTGAAATCGGTATCACCGAGCGGGATTTCCCGCTCATCAACAAAGGACTGACTGCCTCGGTTACCGTCGATGCGCTCCCCGGCAAAGTGTTCGAGGGAAATATTCGCCATACCTCTCCCCTGTTCAGTTCCGACTCGCGTACGGCGGCCGTTGAGGTGGCCATCGTCAACGATTCGCTTCTGCTCAAACCGGGTATGTTTGCCCATATATCGATCACCGTAGCCGAAAAAGATACCGCCTGGGCCGTTTCGCTTCCAGCGGTTGTCACCCGCGATCAAAAGAAAGCTGTATTTGTGGCCGATGGCGATGCCGCACGTCTGATAGAGGTTACCACCGGTATTGAGGATGAGCGGAAAATAGAGATTCTCTCCCCTCGAATAACCCAACCTGTGGTTACAGTTGGAAATCACCTTCTATCTGATGGCGCCCCCATAATCACCAAGCCCCGAAAACCCTCCCAAGATGGTAACGGGGCATCGGGCGTCCGGAAGATGCAGAAAGGGAAGAGTCATGAGTAGCGGTTTTCTGTCTCTGCCGGTGAGGAGACCGGTTTTTATAACTGTCATTTATATAATAGTGGTCCTCATAGGCCTTTTCTCCCTGTGGCGACTCCCGATCGACCTGATGCCCGAGGTTACTTATCCGACCGTATCGGTGATAACCGAATACGGCAATGCGGGCCCGCAGGAGATAGAGGAGCTTATCAGCCGTCCTATCGAATCCGCACTCGCGGGTGTTCAGGGGATCGAGGAGCTGACCTCCACCTCCAGCGAGGGGCGCAGCCTGGTGCGAGTATCCTTTACCTGGGGTACCAACCTGGATGAATCCGTCAACGATATACGTGAGCGGATAGATCGAATTATCGACAATCTTCCCGAGGAATCTACCCGCCCGATGGTGCGTAAGTTTGACCTTTCGGCATTTCCCATCCTTATGATCGGCGTAGAGTCGGAGCTGGATCCGACCGAGGTGCGCCGCATGGTGGAAGATCAGGTCCAGTACCGTCTGGAGCGTGTCAACGGTGTGGCATCGGTGGATATCTGGGGCGGTGCCGAGGTGCAGGTTCATGTCAAGCTTCGGGCGGATGCGCTGGAAGCGCTGAAGCTGTCACCGGATATGGTGATCAGCGCTCTTCGTCAGGAAAACCGCAATATGCCCGCCGGAACGGTGGAGCAGGGCAACAGCGAGATTATCGTAAGAACGTTAGCCGAGTTTACCACTATTGAGGATGTGAGCAATACGATTATTACAACCCGAAAGGGGGTGCCGGTTCGGGTAAGTGATGTCGCCGAGGTGACCGAGGATATTGAGGAGATTACCACACTTCTGCGAATTAACCGCAAGCCGGGAATCCAGCTGGGAATCAGCAAACAGTCCGGAGCCAACACCGTCAACGTCGCCAAAGATGTCCGACACGAGATTGACAAAATAAACAAAGACTTCCCTCAGCTCAGCATCCTTCCCCTGATGGACACCTCCAAGTACATACGCAATGCTATCCGCTCGGTGGGAGTTTCGCTGATTCTGGGAGGGGCGATCGCGCTGATGGTGCTTCTGCTGTTTCTGCAGAACGTGTCCAGCACCCTGATTATTGCGGTAACCATTCCGATTTCGGTGATCGCCACCTTTGCACTTGTTTACTTTGGGGGCTTGACTCTCAACCTCATGACATTTGGGGGATTGGCGCTTGGTATCGGAATGCTGGTGGATAATGCGATCGTGGTGCTTGACAGCATTTTCCATCATCGAGAGAAGGGTGAGGAGCCGAAACAGAGCGCCATAAAAGGATCATCGGAGGTGGCAACGGCGGTTATCGCCAGTACGCTTACCACGATTGTGGTGTTTTTCCCGGTGATTTTCATCGAGGGCATGTCGGGAATCATGTTCAAGCAGCTTGCCTATGTGGTTGCCTTTGCCCTGGCCTGCTCGCTTCTGACCGCCCTTACCTTTATTCCCATGCTCTCCTCCCGCTTCCTTCACATGCCGTCACGGGACACATCGAAGGGTGGACTGCTGAAAAGAATTTTCGGTGTGGCGGAAAAAGCTTACAAGGCGATCGAAAACGAGTATGGAAAGATGATCACCTGGGCGCTGGAGCATCGTAAAACGGTTGTCGGCGGTGCGCTGGTTTCGATAGCCGCGGCCATATTTTTGGTACCCTTTGTCGGCGTGGAGCTGATGCCTTCGGCCGATGAGAGCGAGGTGCGTATCACTCTCGAGATGGAGATCGGCTCCAGGCTGGCGCTAGTTGACAGTACGACTATGATGGTGGAAGAGATAGTGATGCGGGAAGTACCGGAGATGGAATTCATGCGAGCCAGCATAGGAGGCGGTGGCTGGCGCTCACGCGGCGGACACATCACGGAATTCAGAATTTCACTGGTTCCAAAAAACAAACGCTCACGATCTTCGGCGCAGGTCGCCATGGATCTTCGTAAAGCTCTTGCCCATATCCCCGGAGCCACACTGCGCGTCCGGGAAGGCGGCGGTCTATTTATTCTTCGCATGGGTCAAGGCGGACAGAATGAGGTGGATATCGAGGTGCGCGGCCACGATCTTCAAAGAGGTCAGGAGCTTGCGATGCAGATAGACAATGCCATAAAGGATGTGGAGGGGGTAACCGATACGCGTATAGGCCGCGAGGCGGGGATGCCGGAGCTGGTGCTTCGAATAGACCGGAAGAAGGCCGCCGACCTGGGTTTCACCGCCTATCAGGTGGGAGCCGCTGTGCAGACCGCCATGGGCGGCACCCGTGCGACAACCGTACGTCGCAAGGGAAAAGAGTATACGGTGATGGTCCGTTTCGACGAAAACGACCGGCGACATGCTGATCAGCTCATGCAGATGAGCGTTGTTAACGGTAGAGGAGTTGCCGTACCGTTGAATACGGTGGCCCGCCTGGAACGTGCATCCGGGCCGGTGCAGATCGGGCGACGAGACCGCGAGAGAATAATAGGAATCCAAGCCAACTATGCCGGACGCGACATGGGATCGGTGGTTGCCGATATTCGCGAGAGAATCCAGGGGGTAACCGTGCCCTCCGATTTCGCGGTGATTATCCGAGGCGATTACGAAGAACAACAGAAGGCGTTTCGTGAACTGATGGTCGGACTGATCATGGCCATACTGCTTGTATACCTGGTGATGGCGGGGCAGTTCGAATCTTTTCGCGATCCATTTGTGATCCTGTTTTCGATTCCTACCGCACTGATTGGTATCGTATTGATGTTGATTCTGACAGACACTCCTTTTTCCATCAACGCCTATATCGGCTGTATTATTCTCACCGGTATCGTGGTCAACAATGCCATCGTGCTCATCGATTACACCAACCGCCTGCGCAGAGAGAAGGGCCTGGAGCTTTTCGAGGCGATCAAGGCAGCGGGTACCCGCCGTCTGCGCCCCATTCTGATGAGCGCATCGACCACCAGCCTGGGGCTGCTGCCGCTGGCATTCGGTTTGGGGGATGGTGGAGAGGCCCAGGCGCCCATGGCACGGGTGGTGATCGGCGGACTGATAGCATCCACGCTGATAACACTGCTTCTGATTCCGGTGATCTACTCTATTGCCGAAGACAGAAGCAAAGGGCGCAAAACAGCTAAAGCCAACAGGCCTGCACATGCTGTGAGAAACAACACCGCTGTGATTCTGGCGGCCTTTCTTCTCATCCAGGGGACCCAGGCAATATCTGCTCAGGAGCGATCCGACACGCATGCAGACACGCCGAGCTTTTCACAGCCGCATGCCGAAGACTCACCTGCGGGGATTAAGCCTGGCGCACCGGTTGGCCTTTCTCTTTCTCGTGCGCTTACACTGGCGATGAGAAATAATCCGGTGATCAAGATTGACAGCATCGACGTAAACATCGCCCGGGCGCAGCTCACCGAGCAGTATTATCGGTTCGAGCCCGCGATTTCAGCTTCTGTAAACCGCAGGGGAGAAACCTTTGATGATGCCCAGCAGACACGAGGCTCGGTGAGTCTCTCCGGTAAACTTCCAACCGGTACCTCCGTGGGTATCGAAGGGGGAAACACCAAGGCCGATGACAATGTTCTGCAGGGCTCTGCGGTTGCCGGGTATAATGGTGATGTGAACCTGACAATCACCCATCCTCTTCTCCAAAACGGGGGACTGGGAGCCAATCTGGCTCCCCTGAGGAAGGCAAAAGCGGGTTTGGAGCTGTCGCAGGCAGAGCTTGAACTGTACGCTCAGCAACTTCTGGCGGATGTGGAACGCACTTACTGGGAGGTGTATCTGGCCGATCGGGAGGTTTCGATCATGAGCCGTTCCCTCGAGCTTGCGCAACGTCTTTTATACGAAACCGAGGAGAAGCTCAAGGCCGGCAAGGTTGCGCCCCTCGATCTGGCGGTCGTACAAGCCGAGACTGCAAGCAGGCGTAAATTGCTTATCGATGCCCAAACCTCTGCCATGCAGAGAAGACTACGTCTCATCTATCTTCTAAACGACACATCCGTTGACTGGAGCGACTCCTTACGGATAACCGACACTCCCCCGTCCGCGGAGAATACCGATTCACTGTCGCCCCATATACAGGCCGCCCTCCGACTTCGTCCCGACCTGCGCCAGGCGCGGATGCAGGCGAAGATGGGAAGCCTGGATGTGGTACAGACTCGCAACGGCCTTCTTCCCCGGCTCGATCTGTTCATATCCCTTGCAACCGGCTCATACGCAACCAGCTTTGGCGAGTCATTCGGAGCGGAAGATTTCCGCGAAAACCAGGTCGATGCCGGATTCAAACTCGCTCTTCCGGTTACAAATGGCGCGGCCCGTCAGAGACATAAGCGTGCGGTTTTGAATAAAGAAAAAGTTGATATCTCGCTCCTAAACATGGAGAGACTTGCGGAGCTGGACGTGCGATCAGCCTGGCTCGAGCTTGAGCGCACAAGACAGCAGATAGAGGCTGCCCGCGTGGCTCGCGAGCTTCACGAAAAGCGCGTGGACGCCGAGCAGGAGAAGCTGAATGCAGGTAAAAGCACCGAATACCTTCTCCTGCAAGCCCAGAATGAACTGATCGCCGCCGGTCTGGATGAGGCCCGTACCGAGGTCATGTACGCCGATGCTTTGACTAACCTGTATCTGCAGGACGGAACTCTTCTAAAAAGAATCCTCGGAGAGTGAGGCAGAAGGGGGAGAGCAGAATTAAGAATTAAGAATTAAGAA
>CAYQOU010000052.1:14516-29665 GCA_964419255.1 uncultured Fibrobacterota bacterium
AATTAAGAGGCAATGAGGAGACAAAGACACAGAGACAGTTTCGGTACAAAAAGACGGTGCCTTTTCTCCTCCCGACCTCCCCTGCCGATGCCGCTGCCTGAGGGCTGAGCTATTTTGAAATACCCCTTACGGGGTTTTTGCAGATTGCAGAATCCGGTGTGCTCCAAACATTGCGCGAATCCTGCGAGAGAATCGTCCGATTTAGATACAAACGAGCTCTTCTACTCCGCAATATCCTCCTGTGTTCCCGCCACACGCTCTGCCTGCCAACTCTGTTGAGATCCGCCTTCCATGCCCGCCGTGCCGGTGATCACATCCCCCTCCACGGTACCGGACAGATTCATCGGGCCGTCTGCCGTTTGTAGAATCGCCGCAAATGTTTTTCCCGAAACCGATCCTTCGGTCATATCGCCGCTGGCCCCGGAAGTGGCGTTGGTCACGTAAGCCTGCTGGTACCTCTGCTCTATATCCATCTCATAGGAGTTTTCATCCATGCTCCACTGCCATCTCCCCGATACGTTTGCGGGTATAACCCAAAAATATACACGAGAGCGACCGACCCTGTCCTGCACATCCGGCTCCCAGTCTCCCATATGAAAGTCGTGGGATACCACTCGGCTTCCCGGTTGCAGCTCACGGAATAGTTTGGGACGCAGCCGGATATTTACATCCGGTAAGAGGTAGAGTGTCACGATCGAGGCAGGGCTCAGATCGACGCCAAAAAGGTCTCCCTCGACAAATTCTACCCTGTCGCTCACCCCTGCATTGCGCGCATTTCGTCTGCTTTCCTCTATGCGAGTCGGGTTAAGGTCCACTCCTACGCCCGTGGCGTTATACCGTTCTGCCGCGGTGATAACGATTCGCCCATCCCCACATCCCAGATCGTAGATAGTATCCTCGGAGCGAACCTCTGCCATCTCAAGCATCCGCTCCACCGTTTCCATGGGAGTGGGCACATACGGTACATCCAGCCCCGACTGGGATAATACCCCGCTGAAGCCAAGCGCCACACCGAGTGTGCCACACAAAATGAAGGTATGTATCTTATTCATGTTTCCTCCGTTTTTCGTTTTTGCTGTGTAAAGAGAAAGGGTAGACCGGTCGCCAGCACCCCGACGCCTATCAGTGCCCCCATACCGGTATGCATCACGCTTGCATGCAGCATGTATACGGATGCCGCACAAAACAGCGCGGGTGTCAAGGGGTACATCGGGACCTTAAACGGACGACGGACTGACGGCATTCTTATGCGTAAAATGAAAAGCGATATACCGGTGAGCAGAAAAAACAGCCAGAAGACCGGTGCGGTATACTCAACCATAACGGTAAAGCCATTGCGTGTGCCTGTTCCGATTCCGATGAGTATAAAGGCGATTGACGCCTGCAGCAGAAGTGCACGCACGGGGGCGGATTTGTGCGGATCCCACTGATGAACAAACCCAAACAGGGAAAAGTTTTTTCCCAATGCGTAACTTGTCCTTGCGCCGGTGATAATCGATGCGTTAGCGGTGCTCAGACAGGCAAGTACCACGATCGCAGAGATGGCCACCACACCGCTTCCCCCCATCACCCTGCTCATGAGATCGGCCGCAACCGCATCGGAGCCGGCGATATCCGATATGCCAAGTCCCCTGATAAAGGCTATGTTTATGATACAGTAGACCACCGTAACCAGTCCGATACTGTAAATCAAAACTTTAGCAATGTTGCGGGTATCTCCCCGTATCTCCGACGACAGATAGGCTGCCTCATTCCATCCCCCGTATGTCAGAAGCACAAATATCATGGCGCGGCCCAGATCGGACGGAGCGCTGGTGGTGACAGTCAGACCGGCAGGAGGGATAATAAGCCCCACGGCAGTGAGGGTGACAAGGGCCAGAAGCACGGCGGCAAACACCAGACGCTGAAGTGCGCTGCCGACACTCAGGCCGACCGCGTTTATGAGTGTCAGACCAGCCACCACCGCAAGGGCATACAGAGAAGAGGAATAGGGCCCCAGAGCAAAGACCTGAGTAGCGTAATCGCCCACAAGAAAGGCAAGCATGGCA
Source organism: uncultured Fibrobacterota bacterium (assembly GCA_964419255.1). GTDB lineage: Bacteria > Fibrobacterota > Chitinivibrionia > Chitinivibrionales > CAYFVL01 > CAZPHU01. Next base: position 16,565 of record CAYQOU010000052.1, read on the forward strand.
ATCGAGCCGGTCTGAATCACCAGTATCCGTGCCCAGGCAAAGAGAAAGGCGATGCGGCGTCCGTAGGCACGTAACAGGAAATGATATTCCCCGCCCTTGTCGGGAAAGCTGCTTGCCAGCTCCGCATAGCACAGCGCCCCGATGAGTGAGACAAATCCCCCCACTGCCCATGCCCAGACCACCGCGCCGCCGGTGGTGAAGTTTGCCGCAACCAGGGAGGGAGTTTTAAAGATACCCGCTCCTATTACTACCCCGCTGACAAGCGCGATGCCGTCGGGTATGGAGAGCATTTTTGTGCCGCCTGCTTGAGCCATTCTCCAGTGGTCCCCTCTGACAGTAGATGCTGGTTTTCGATGCGCCAAACAATGCGATCGGCAGTAATTGATGTTAGAAAAGCAAGGATTATTCCCGACAAAGTCTTTTTTTTCATACGGAAAGGGTCTTTCTATCCCGAGTGCGGCGGAGCCGGGGCAACAAGGAACGACGATCAAGGATTCAGGAGGCAGGAAATTCCGGGCGGTTAAGACGATGCAGAAACATACTCCTTCCGCTTTGTTCTCCCCTCCCGCTTCAGCGGGATAAGACAAGGAATCCAAACAGCCCCCGTCTGACACCCCGTTTTACAAGAGGCAAAAAAATCCACAAAAATCATAAAAGCGCATATCCCTCTCTCATGCATCTGATAAGCCGGGATGCGCCGGGAAAAGGGCTGTATTGGGTTTGCGGGAGGATCTATCACCCGCTTTCGCATTTGTATAATCATTTTCGCCATTTCCCCGGACGAATTCTTTTGCAGGCGTCCCGAAAGCCCCTGAGTCACACGCCTGCGATCCATCCAAACCGGTTAAAAACCGGTTCGACGGCTTACGGGATATGAAGCCGGGAGGAGAGTGCCATGTTCCCGGGCGTGATCAGTTTGGCATATCTTCTGCACTCTTATATTACTTAAGGACATACCATCAGTAAAGGCTTTATCGACTCTACTCTTAAAACAGGAGGGGTATGATGACACAACCTGTTTATAACCAAAGCCCTGCCGAAGAGGCACAGCAACAAAGGGATCAACAGCTGCGTGAGGAGGAGAAAGCCCGTAGCCGTGAGCAGGCCTCGGAGGCTGTCGAGGCTACCGGCGAGCAGGTGCGCCAGTCCGGCGAGCAGGCCGGCAAACAGGCTCTGGATGCGCTGAATGAGCGTAAAGACCGCCTGGCACGAAGTATCGATGATTTCGGAGAAGCACTCGATTCTGCCGTCGAGCACCTCAGACGACAACAACACGGACAGCTTGCCGACTATGCTCAGAGGCTATCCGGCGGAATTCATGATGCGTCGCGGGCGGTCCGGGAGCGCTCTTCCCGGCAGTTGTGGCAGGATACGTCTGAGTTTGCCCGGAGACGCCCGGAGGTTGCCGTCGGCGCGATGTTTGCCGCCGGCCTGGCTCTGTCGCGTTTCTTCAAGGCAACCGAGGAGCAAACCAATAAGTAAAGGAGGTTGCCATGCCGACACCAACAATCGAAAAACAACCCACCAGAGATCAACGGATAGCCACCGAAGAGCATTATGCCCGCAGGAGCGACGGACACACCATCGGGGGGCTGATCCGGGAGCTGCGGGATGATCTGATGACACTGGTCTCTCAACAGTTTGCGATGGGAAGACGAGAGATTAGTGAGAAATTTTCACGCATCAGCAACAATCTTGCCTTCCTGTTGACGGGAAGCATTGTGGCGCTGACCGGCATCATCTTTCTGGTCCAGTCTCTCACCCAGGCCGTAGGTAACTGGCTTATCTACGGAGGATTAGCCGCGGCGACAGTTCAGTGGCTTGCCCCCCTTATCGTGGGAGGCACCCTGGCGGTTGCGGGCTTTATCTTTCTGTTCAAGGCGATACGGACATTCAGTCATCCGCATCTGAACCTGGACCATACCATGCACAGCCTTAAGGAGGACATACAATGGGCACAAAAAAGGAAGCGCTGAACTATAAGCAGCACGGCGAGCCGTCGAATCCATCCACTCCTCCGCCCTATTCCAAAAAGATCAAAGTCAAGGATATCGAACGGGATGTCGATTACACCCGCTCGCATATGGATGATGTGATTGATGAGCTGGCGGAGCGTCTGCACCCCAGGCAGCTGGTGCACGATTTTGTGGATATTCTAACCGCCGCTCCGCACACACCGGAGGCGCGTAAAGTGTCGCATACCGCAAGAGACACATTCTCATATCTGGGAGAAAAGATGCGACACGATCCGCTGCCTTTTGCGGTGATCGGAGCCGGAATCACCTGGCTTGCCCTCAGCGGACGGCATCATGACGAGAATGGCAGACAGGCGACCGGTTTTGAGCAGCATGCTCAACCGCCGTTGTCTCATGCCGCCGAAGCACCGGAGATGCGGCAGAGCACCCCTGAGATGCAGGATTTTCGGCAAGAGGAGAAGGATGTCGCCGGCACGGAGGCCAATATTGGTGATAAAGCCAAAGAGAAGGCTCATCAGACCGGGGATTATGTCATCGGCAAGAGCTCTCAGGCGAAAGATTTTATCAGTGACAAGGCATCCGGGACCAGGGAGTCGCTTGGGCGGCAGGCCAGGCATGGTGCTCAGGAGATTTCACACCTTGCATCACAGGCCCGGCATCAGGCGGATTCCACCGCTCAAGCAACCTCTCACGGTCTAAGCCAAACCGGCAATGCATTTATGCATTCCGTGGAGAGTAACCCTCTTGCCGCCGGGGCTGTTGCTTTAGGAGCCGGTGCGTTGATTGGCATGCTTCTGCCGCATACCCACACGGAAGACCGCTATCTGCATAATGCTTCCGAGCGGACAAGAGAGAATCTTGCCCACAAAGCCGGGCAGGCGACCGAGGCAGGCAAACGCATAGCTGCCGCAGCAGCGGCATCGGCTAATCAGGAGGCACATAAGCAGGGGATCGCACCCGAGCAGGTTGCCGAGCAGGCAAGCAGGCGCAGCGAAGAGCAACCGACTTCACCCACCGCGGATAACCCGGTCCAAAAGGCCAGGCGTGCCATGGAAAGTGGTGCGGAAGCGGCAAAGGATCAGTCACGGGAGGAGAAACAAAAGTACACGGGAGAATCGCCGTCTTAGCAAAGAAACTCATTTGCGCCCCATCATCTGACCAGCGGGTTTTCCTCTAAAGGAGAATCCGCTTTCTTTTAGACTAGTCTGCCATCTTTTTCAGAAACCTGAAATGAGAAGCCATGCCCTCAGTATAGGAGGGATGTTCGACATGCTTTACTCCTGCAGAATCACACACCTCATCCATAATCGCCGCTAGATGGGGAGTATGTACGTGACATATGCGGGGAAAGAGATGATGCTCCCTGTGGTAATTCAGACTCCCCACCAGCCAGGAAAATATCCGATGCCCGCGGGCAAAATCGGCTGTCACCCGTATCTGATGTTTATCGCGAGAATGGTCGATCCTCCCGTTAGACGGCAGGGGAAATTCCGACTCTTCCACAGTGTGGGGTAAGATGAAAATAAGGCTTAAGGTTATTCCGGCAACAAGTGCGGCAAAAAGATAAAAAACAAAAACCTGCAACGGTGTGCGCACCATCAGAGGTATGACAAACGCGATCGAGAAAAACGTGGCCTTACCGATCACAAAGACCAGAAGATCAACTCCTTTTGGGCGAGGAATTTTATGTTTTCCCAAGCGTCCAAGGATCAGTGACGAGAAGTCGTCAAAAAACTGCCACTTGACTGCAAGCAAGCTGTACATGGGCCATAAATAAAACTGCTGCCATCTATGATACCAGAGCTTCTTTTGTTTGGGCGTAATATGGGCCAGATGCCCCAGGTCGATATCTGTGTCGTAATCGGGTATGTTGACAAAGGTATGATGAAACCGCACATGTTTCCATTGCCACATGTACGAACTGCCACCTATCAGATCCAGTGTCATCGACAATAATCTATTTACCCCCGGATTTTTGGAGTAGGCTCCATGACTGGCATCATGCTGAATGTTCATGCCGATGCCGGCGGCGGAGAAACCGAGAAATATCGACAGAATTATGCCTTCCCAAATAGTATCTGCCCAAAAGACCAGAAGTACGTATGAGCCAAAAAAGGCAAAAAGTACAAGAGCGGTTTTCAGGTACATCGATGCGGTAGCAGTACGCGGGATGCGCTTGGATATGAAATATTCATTTACCCGGCTGTTCAGTGCCCTGTGGAACTCCAGATCCCGTGAGAAATGAAGCTTAGGAAGGGTGGCGGATTCATCACCTTTTTTCGTTGAAATATGTATACTCATAGGTATCGGGTCTCAAAAAAACGGGTTAATTATTTGTAAATTGTGCGGTTCTCTGTGGATAACTCGCGGCACCCTCCTGAGAGCTGCTGGATTGAGGCAATCAGGTGGAGTAGCCCCTTCTTGGTGTTATCCGGGATTGCTGAAGCCCTGCCCCCCCCACCACAATTGTGCGAATCGCCACCAGAGAATCACGCAAGGTTTTATTTGTTGTATCACATCGATATCAACAATTGTGCCATATGGCCAATCTGATTGAGCGGCTCTGAATGTATGAGTCACGAAATCCCTTGCGGGCAGGAGAGTTTTCAACCGTGCAATCGCGTAAATGCTCTCAGAGATACTGCCAGAAGCGCTGAAACTGTATGCCGTATGGGGTTTGGGGCGCGTCGCAGTGCGACAACCGCTCAATTGAGATAATACTAAGAGTTTGCGGAAAAATCGCTACTTCAGAAAAAGAATGCTTAAGATGACAAAAAAAGGGCACCAATTAGAAGGGTGCCCCTTTGGAAGTCGCGCTGTGTCATCCGAATTAAAAACCGATACCAAATTCGATACCGATTTCGGTCGGATAGCTATCTTTTTTGTGTGGGTAATCCTGATCTTCTTCATATTCATCATAGTAGTAATAGTCGATGTTACGATCCGTTCCCGTGGTGATAGGCAGCACGTTTTGCCCGACCTTTAAACTCACGAACCCGCGGAAAGGAGAATTACGCGGAAAGCTTGCACCTACCTGTAGAAACGGGACTATACCTATCTGGAATATGGATTCATCCTCTCCAATGCTCAAAAAAGGTGCGACTCCGATACCAGTATAAACCCCTACAAGTTTGGAGTAGACAAAGTAATTCCCACCTAACTCAAACTGGACACCCCCGTAGACTCTTTCCTCATCGACTTTGAAGGATGTCGGAATCTTTGCATTGACACCAAATTCAAAGAAAATCTTTTCTGATTCGATGCGATGATTATAGCCGATCGTAACGATATCGACGATATGCAAACCGTGTACGCCGGGGTAGAAAACTCCGAATTTCAACCCCTTTATGTTTTCGGTAAACATCTTATTGTTACCCATTCCCTCACGGCGGGTAATATTATCGACAGTACGCACTTCTTCGACGGAAACCTTCTGAAAAAGCGCCCGGGCGATTCTGTCTGTGGACTCTTCGATATCACCATAGGTTAAGAGCGTCATCTCGACGATATGAATCTCTTTGCCGAATGCATTTCTGCGGGAAACAGTCACTATTGTTTTATGATTGTCCAGAAGCTCCTGATCATCTGGATCGTCGTCATCATCTAATTTCACGATGATTGTTTTACTAGCCGGTTCTTGACTGTAGCTGTAGTCGGCTCTTTCTTTTCGGCTCAGGTAAAGACCGACGGCTTCGATTTCCAGATACTCCTTTGCTCCAAGTTCCTGGGCAGTTTCCGCAAAACTCCTGTCTTCTGCGATCGCCCTGGCCGTGTTGCGAGGCGATATAACATCTTCACCGGAGATAGAGCGATATTTATTTGCAAGGAGGACACCAAACGCCTCAACAAAACTCTTATCGGTATTCACTCCGTGTGGCGGGAAAACCGCAACCTGGGCATAGGAAACGATACTGGTGCCGATAAGCATCAGGGTTATCAGGGCACTAAAACGCATAAGGACCTCCTGAAAAAAAACGGGGTGTATGAAAAAAAAGCCTGAAACAGGTGCTTAACATTCTTTCACTAATATATATGTAACCGCTGCGCAATGCCATTTTTTTGGCCGGATGGCTTGTTCCGTTTGAACATGGTCGTCATAACAACGTATATTTTAGGGTTTATATCCATTCACAATGAGGATTCCATAACGTGAATATTATCATAGTCGGCGCAGGAACAGTGGGCTACAGTCTGGCTGCCCATCTTTCTTCTCTCAACCATCATATATCGGTTATCGAGCATAACGCAGCTTTGAGTAAAGAGATAAATGCTAAACTGGACGTATTTACCGTAACCGGCCCGGGAGCCAGCCCGCAGGCACTTCTCGATGCCGGAATCGCAAATGCGGATATGGTTATCGCGGTGACCCCCCGTGATGATACAAACCTTCTCGTCTGCGGATTTGCCAAACAGTATGGAGTAATCAAAAGAATCGCGCGTATAAAAAACAGTGAATACACTCAGGCCGAAAGCAGAATCAGCCTTCAGGAACTTGGGGTAACTCATGTGATCGAGCCTGAAAAAGAGGTCGTGCGCTCGATACTTCAATACATCGAACTTCCCGGAGTGACCAAAACAGCAAACTTTCAATCCGATAACGTGTATTTGCGCGGATTCAGGATCACCGAAGACATGCCGCTGACAAATAAGACACTCTCGGAAATCAGACAGATTCCCGATGTGGGAAACCTGCTTATCGTTCTTATCATCCGCGATGGGAAAAGTGTTCTTCCCACCGGGGACGAGCGGGTTCTGCCCGGAGACGATATCGTTGCGATTATGGCAAGCGAATCGCTCGATTCGTTTCGAAAGCTTCTAAACCGCCCCCCTTCCAAGCTAAAGAAGGTGGTGGTTTCGGGAGACACCCTCACCGCTATCTACCTGGCGCGGGAACTGCGCCCCTTTGCCGATCGTATCATACTTGTGGATCCGGATGAGCATCACGGACTCTTTGCCGCCTCACAACTCAATGGTGTCGAGGTTCTTCACGGTGACTGCACCAACATAGAGATGCTTCAGGAAGTACATGTTGAAAACACGCCTTTTTTTATCGCTGCGGGTAAAGATACCGAAGACAACATAATGTCCTGCCTTTTGGCAAAAGCTGAGGGAGCAAAAGAGGTCATCGCGATAAGCAATAACCAAAAACATGTCGATCTTTTCCAGTCACTGGGCCTGGACCATATCATAAATCCCCACAGCATCACCTCACAGTCTATCATCGCCAACGTTCTGAAAGTACCTATTGGTGCCCTTCTGCATCTCAAGGACGTCAACGTAGAGGTGACCCGTTTAATTGCCGAACACAACAGCAGAGTGGTCGATAAGCCCCTTTCGCAACTCGACAAGCTCTTCAGAAAATCAGTAATCATCGGGAGCGTGATGCGGGAAGACCGGGTGATCATCCCGTCGGGTGACACAATAATTCAACCAGGTGATGAGGTTCTCGTGCTGTGTAATAGCCGAAAAATCAATTCTGTGAGTAAGTTCTTTAAATCCGGGCTCGGTTTTGCGTGAATCTAAAATTCGTATTCTATTCCATCGGTAAACTGCTGCAGGTTCTTGCCGCGGTCCTGCTCATACCGTCATTAATTGCCCTGGCTGAAGTAGGAGAGTGGAGCTTTCCTCAGATATTTATGGATGCTGGGCTGTCGGGTTTCCTGATCGCGATTATCCTTTCTGCGTTAACCGGTACCATGTTATCCTTTATTCCCCAACAAAAGATGCAGGGTAATGCGGTACGGGAAGGGTTCGGAATCGTTACCTTCGGCTGGATTATCATCGCCTTTTTCGGTGCAATCCCCATGTTTGTATATTTCCTCGGGCACCTGGACAACTTAACCGTCTACAGTATTTCTCATGCCTTTACAAATGCCTATTTCGAGTCGATGAGCGGATTTACCACCACCGGCGCGACAATCCTCACCGATATAGAGGTGCTTCCAAAGGGAATTCTGTTCTGGCGCAGTCTGACACACTGGCTGGGCGGAATGGGAATCGTCACCCTGGTGCTGGCGATCCTTCCGGCGTTTGGCTTCACCGCATACCAGATGTTTCGCGGTGAGGTCCCCGGCCCGAACACCGAACGTCTCAAACCTCGCCTGGCCCAGACAGCAAAGATTCTCTGGGGCGTGTATGCGCTTCTGACTATAATCGAAACCATTCTGCTTGTTTTCGGAGGGATGAGCTTTTTCGAGGCGCTCTGCCACTCATTCGGCACGATGGCTACGGGCGGCTTTTCCACCCGAAACGCTTCCATTGCCGCCTTCAACAGCGACTATATCGACTGGGTCATAACTGTTTTCATGTTTCTGGCCGGTGTCAATTTCATCATCCATTATCGGGTGATTTTTTCCGCAGACCTTTACATGGTCAAAACCGATCGCGAATTCCGGTTTTATTTGGGTGTAATACTTCTGGCAATTATCATCGGTACCCTGGCGCTTCAGTTTCAGGGCATTGCCCCTGTCGAGGAGATACAAAGAAGCTACCGACACGCTCCGCTCTCCGGGCAGGATATAGACTTTAAAGTTACGACCGAAAAGCTCAAGACCAACAATATCTATCAGACCATCCGCTACGTGAGCTTTCAGGTCATCTCCATCACGACCACCACCGGCTACGGGACTGCAGATTTTGATGTCTGGCCTAATTTTATCCGATTTATGCTGGTTGTGCTGATGTTTTTCGGCGGTTGCGCCGGCTCCACCGGCGGGGGCATGAAAATGATCCGGATAATGGTTTTACTCAAGACGATTGAACGAGAGATAAAAACTATTATTCAACCTCGACTGATCGCACCGGTGAAGATCGTGGGAACGGCACTGGAAGAAAAGCAGATCGCCAACATCGTGGGATTTATCACTCTGTTCATCGTATTATTCGTCGGATTTTCCGGGATCATGTCTCTGATGATCGGAGACATGACAACGGCAGTCACCTCCGTTGTGGCGACGATGTGTAACATCGGACCGGGCCTCAGTGGAGTGGGAATCAGTGAAAACTACAACTGGATACCAATCGCCGGCAAATGGGTTCTTACAATCTGCATGCTGCTGGGGAGGCTGGAGGTGTATACGGTGATAATTGCATTCTCTCCCCTGTGGTGGAAAAAGTAATAGATCGAGTCTCGATGATGTGGTTCCCAGCACCTCCGTCCCGGCTTACTCTTCAGGCCGGCATACAACCATATGCTTCCCAGCCTGACGGGATCAGCACCTGCGACTTTTTTACCCTTTAGCGGGCATTGCCCGTTGGCTCTGTCTGATACATCCCCCGTCGAAGAGAAAACGCTGGCTATCGAGTAGACTCTGATTACGATTGCATTCCGAAACCTAAACTGTCCACAAGGCCTGATCTAACGACTTCTGCGTTGTCGCGCATTGCCCGGGATGCGCCCCTGTTTACCAAGCCGTCACGGCTGGTGAGTTACTGTAGCCAATCTGGTTCCGGTATAGTATGCCGTGAGAATCTGCTCATAATTTTGCCCTTCCCTGGCCCTTCCCATTGCACCGACCTGACACATACCCACACCGTGTCCATATCCTCTACCGGTGATTGTGATATCATTATAATTTATGGTCTGAAGAGAAAAATTTGAACTGCGAAGGATTGCCGCATCGTGTGCATCCCTTCTCATGGCAAAACGAATCTTATCTGTTCCGTAACGATATGTTCCCCGCGAGCTGAAGAAAGCGCAACTGCGAATGCGTCCGCAATTGAAGCGCTCCTCGATTCGTATCCGCGATAGATTCCCGTCGAACCGCTGGCCGGCGGGGAAAACATCTTTTGCATACCGGTGCAATATTGATGTAAGTGCTTTTGTATTCCATCGCTGCGTCCAGGTATAATAGCGTGAAGAGCGACAGTAGGCTTCGCCTCTTTGGTTAACATCCTCTATACTCACCAGATATGGCTGCGGCGGCTTGCCCCAGACATCCTCGATATTTGCCGTTTTTCCCCCGCATGTGGAGTGATAATATGCATCGATCAGACTTTTTCCGTAGACCAAAACCTCACCCAGTGTGGCAGCGATAGCCTTGTCACTGACCCGATCCTCCGCATCCACCCCCCCATAGACTTGATCGTTGACCGTGGGAAGCATATCCCAAGGCTGAGAGGAGCGCTCAAGCATTCTACCATAGGTATATGTTCGAGCCGCGACGGCCTGAGCTTTAACCGCTTCGATTTCGCTTTCGGGCCGTCTACCGATCTCCAGTGGCACGACTCCACGCAGGTAATGTTCGACAGGCAGCATATTCACCACTGTAAAGCGCCTGTCGTCTTGGGGAATGATACCCATGTGCCCCCGAAAAGTCTTTCCGTCAACCTCAAGACATGTGTTTATCGAGGAGGTTTTCAGCGTACACGGTAGCGCAACCCTCATCGTGCCCACGGACACGGAAGAGATCCTGCAGTAATTTTTATTTCCGGCAACCACTTCGATTCGCCCCTGAAGTGTATGGGATGCATCGGCGGAGGCAAGTTTGACGGGTGCCGCACTGTAGAAGACGGATTTGGTTTTATGCTGCCCCAGAGCGATGCGCACCACCCGGCGCCCTACTCTGTACAAATCACCGGTAAAACGGCTTAAGTCCTTTTTTTCTGTGCCGGTGAAGGTAGTATCGCTGGAACTGGAGTCAAAAACCGAACCGAAATCGTGAGCGTCCTCCACAGGCTGGTCGTCAGATGTATCGGAGGGCTTTTCACCGCCAGGATTCGGAACAAGAAAAGGCAGGCCTGAGCAGCCTGCCATTATCATCACACCACAAAGGAGAATAAGTCTATGCAACGTTTGCCTGGTCACGACGCGATTTGCTGAGTTTTTTTAACTTTCCCGATACCATTTGTCTGGACACCATGGATATCTTATCTATAAACAGAATACCATTGAGGTGATCGATTTCATGTTGCAGCGCACGTGCGAGCAGACCGGTTGCTTCCGATATCGTATACTCTTCCCCGTTTTCGTTAAATGCCTTGACAGACACCGACTCCGGCCTTTTGACCTTGAGATTTATATCCGGAATGCTCAAGCACCCCTCTTCACTCTCAGCAAGCTCCTCACTTGCCCATGTGATTTCGGGATTGATCAAAACAAAGGGATTTTGCTCCCCTCCGGTAACATCCACGATTGCCACACGAAGCGACTCCCCGACCTGAGGAGCCGCTAACCCTACGCCATCATAATCGTACATATCCTGAATCATCTGGTCGACAAAAGCACGCACCGTATCGTCAAACTTCTCGACAGGCAATGCTTTTTTTCTCAGGACCGGATCACCATATATTCTTATACGAGCCATCTATGCATTTTTCTCCTTACCATTCCCCGCTTTTTCATCGATTACGGATGAAATGGCAGACTTAGTCACTTCAACGGTCGTATTTTCTGCAATCTTGAGATTGACCATAGTCCCCTTGATATTGGACACCGTTCCGGTGATCCCGCCGATGGTCAGCACTTTATCGCCTTTTTTGATCGCATCAATCATCTTCTGGCGATCCTTCTGCTTTTTTTGCTCGGGACGAATCATCAGAAAGTAGATGATCGCAAACATCACCAGCATCATAGGTAACACACCGGTGAAAAAATTACCCCCAGGCTGCTGCGGTGCCTGTCCATCCTGTGCCAGTAGCGAAAAACTCATAACCCCCAGCATTAGCCCTGAAATGATATACTGCATGATGCTCCCTTCGATTATGGAAAAAGCTGGTCAATTACCATAAAATATGTCCGATTTGGCTCGGGTGTCAAATCAAGACAATTATCCCCCCTGTTTAAACGCATCCACCGAGCCGCAAAGCCGGTTTATCACTGTAGCGTTATGAAAAGGAGGATAGTATATTCCATATTTGTCGCTAAATTCAATCAATTTTTATACCACTTATGTCAACTGTTTATTTCGCACGTTGGATTCTGCTGGATGATGGGACGGTTCTCGCCAATGGGGGACTCACGGTGGAAAACGACACAATCACCTCCGTTGGGACCCGAAGCAAATTAAAACGCCGATCCGGGGATCGGGTGGTTAACCTGGGCGAGATCCTGCTTCTTCCCGGACTCATAAATATCCACTCCCATCTGGAACAGGCCATTGTCCGCGATATCCCTCGTGAGCCGGACGAAAGCTTTGCCTGCTGGACGGCAAAAAAGCAGAGCCGCATTCGTCAGGCTCAACCGGATGCGATAAAATCCAGTGTCCGCCTGGGGATACTCGAGGCCCTGGCAAACGGAATTACCACCATAGTCGACTCCACCCGCACCGATATTCCGGCACAGGTGCTGCAAGAAGAGCCCATTCGGTCATGGGTGATGCATGAGATACACGCGGATGATGCTGACTCCGAGCAGGATATCGAGCTGAAAACAGATCGCCGCCTCAAGGGCACTTCCCGCAAGGTGGGTGCCGGCTGCGGCCCTTATGCGCTCTACTCATTATCTCCCGCTGCTCAGCGCGCACTTAATGAATACATAAAAGAAAACAGGCTAATCTGGGCATCACACACCGCCGAAAGCTCCGAAGAGCTTCAGGCTTTTACGGAACAGAAGGGGGATCTTTTCTTTCAGATCAGTCGGAAAAAACCATGGCCATTCGGAAAAACCGAACTGGGCTCGATGCATTACGCGATCAGTCAGAATCTGATCCCCAATAAAGGAATCTGCTATCACTGCAATTATGTAAGCGGCCAGGAGCTGGCGCTTCTTGCGGCCAAAAATGTCAGCATCGTGCACTGCCCCAATTATAACCGCCTGCTGGGGCATAAACCTTTTCCCGTGGATGTGGCCAGAAACCGTGGAATCAACCTGTGTATCGGTACCGAAAGCGCCGCGGCTGCGGCTCCCCTCAGCCTCTTCGATGAGCTTCATACCCTTAAACAGGACTATCCGCACATACCGGCGGCTGAGCTTATCAGCTGGGTCACCCAGAATCCGGCAAAAGCGCTGCGCTGCGCCGACCGCATCGGCTCACTTACTCCCGGCAAAAAGGCAGACCTGATCGGCGTGCGTTTTTCCCACAGCCCCCGGGCGGATCTTCTGGAGGAGCTTCTGGAAGAACAGCCGGAAATCGTCTTCGTCACCATCAACGGTGAAGAGATTATCGTTGGCTGTTAGAGGAGAGAG
>CAYQOU010000053.1:0-29646 GCA_964419255.1 uncultured Fibrobacterota bacterium
AACCGCGACGCTCAGCCTCAAAACCAGGAAAAGCAACAGGAGCAGATGAAAAAACAGGAAGCGGTACGGCTGATTCAGCAGTTTGCCGACGATGCTGACGAGCTGAACAAGCCCAAAAAAGCCATGCAGGCAACACAGGGTAAAGAAACCGAAAAAGATTGGTAGGCTGTGGAAGAACACTTTTCATATGTAGAATGGGAATATAGCGGATATACCCTTCGGGGCAGCATTCATGAGACTAAAGAGGCCGGCGGGGTGTGGGTCATATTCAGCCATGGCTTTACCAGCCATCGCATGGGACCGGAGTATCTCTATGTTTCTTTATCCCGGAATTTGAGTGCGCATGGTATCAATTCGCTGCGATTTGATTATACAGGAGCGGGTGAAAGTGATGGTGATTTCTGCGGAATGACCCTCAAGACAATGGGAGATGATTTAGCATCGGCAGCATGCATGATACGACAGCGATATCACCCGGACAAAATATTAATATTAGGGCACAGCCTGGGAGGATTTGTTGCGCTGACTATCGGATGCTGCGCCTCCGTGGACGGATTAATACTTATGGCACCGGTTGCCCGCCCGATTGCTCATATCCCACAGTATGAGCACATCATCGCGGTGGGAGAGAATAAAAACGGTTTGTATGAATTGGGACCTTTTCAACTGAATCTCTCTTTTCTTCAGGCAATCAAGACGAGTCAGCCGGTCGAAAAGATCCTCCCCCCTTTTCAGGGAAGAATGCTCATAATTCATGGGGATGGAGACAAAACGGTTCCTGTCGAGGAAGGGCAGTTTCTGGCCGATAAATGCGATCAGTTCAACATACCCATCAATTTTTGTGTATTAAACGGTGCTGATCATCGTTTCTCGACAGTGGAGCACAGAGAAAGATTACAACACACGATTTTGTCATGGATAAAGGAGCTGTATCTGTGAAAAGAATAATCTGGTCGGTAGCCATGACACTGTTTTGTGCACTACATGCGTTTGCCGATATACAGTTTTCGGTGTCTGCCGATAAAACAACGGTCGGGTCGGGAGAGCAGATAGTCATTACCGCCCAGATAGTCAGCAGCGAAGATCTCGGCTCGCTTTCGGCTCCGAACCTTCCCTCCTCCGAAAATTATACTCTATTACGAACAAACCGCAATCAGTCACATTCGACTTCGGTTCAGCTGATTAATGGTAAAATGGTGCAGAAAAGGGAAATAACCCATCTTTTTCACTACGTTATTTCCCCCCAGAAGACCGGACGGTTTACTTTCCCCGCTCTCGAATTTACACATAAAGGAAAAACATACCGGTCGCGTGCCTTCCCAATAAACGTAGGTGCACAGCCGCAGCGCAGCCAAAACGTACGTGTCAACCTGCGCCCTTCGCGCAGAACTTTATACATCGGGGAACAGGCTACCCTGACAGTTGAGATTCTACAGAAAGTCAAAACGCCGGTGAATCTTACCCAGGAAGGCATCAACGACTACATTTCTTCCTTAAAAGAAGCTCTCGGAAAGCATTTCTCCGCCGGTCTTCTTTCGACTAATCTTACTCGCGCACAAAAACAGGTCGGCGGCGAGCTTTTCCAGGCCTATTCTCTTTCCTTTTCGATCATACCGCTTTCTTCGGGCACTATATCCATACCCGCAATTCCCTTTGCCTATGAGGAGCTACGGCAGTCGGGGAGACGAGGGCGGGCTGACCCATTCTTCGATGATTTCTTCGGGGGCGGTTTTTTCGGCAGCAGTGTCGAGCGAAACCCGCGAAGCACCTCGGGTGGACGGCTGAGCTTTACTGTTAAGCCGCTTCCCGCGGCGCCGGCGGACTTCAGCGGAGCCGTGGGTTCCTCGTTTTCTCTTCATGCAGATGTCGATCCCAAAAGTGTTTCCGCGGGAGAGGCCGTTACCTTGAAAATTGCTCTCAAAGGCAATTGCCGCCCAGGGAATCTGGGTGACATTCACCTTCCACAGCTCGATGATTTCGACGTATTTACACCGGAAAAACACACATATCTCGATACGACATCTTATGGGTTTGTGACACGAAAAACCTATAAGTATTTGCTCATACCTCAGCAAATGGGCGAGTATACGATACCAGCTTTATCCTGGTCATATTTCGATCCTCGCGAGGAAACTTTCCGTACACTTCAAACAAAACCGGTTACTCTCGACGTACAAAAAGGATCCGGCAAACCATCGGCGCAGTCACGATACCTTACTCAGGAAGATATTCGGCAGGTGGGAAAAGATATTCTATATATAAAAACACCTCCACGAATTGTCAACCAATCTCCCCTGCCGCACAGAAGCATAATTTTCTTTATTCTCTATCCGGTTCCGTTTCTGCTGGGTTTCTTCTCCGTTCTGTATAGCTTTCAAGCTAAACGCCGTGAGAAAGATCAGGATAAGATAGGAAGGCAACGCGCACTTCGAAAAGTATTCAAACAGATACATTCCCTTCGCAAAGAACGGCCGGAAGCATCGGTTCTCGCCGACCGGATCGCCACGGTTACCGAAGAATACCTGAGCAACCGTTTCGCATTCCCGGCAGCCGGCAGAACTATCGAGGGGTTGCAGGAGGAGCTGAAAAATCGCGCGGTTTCTCAGGACCTGACCGATAAGCTGGCCGAGCTTCTGTACAGTCTCGATCAGTACCGGTTCGGTGGCATAAAGATAGATCAGCACAGTGCCGATGAACTACTCACTAATTTCCAGACGCTTCTTTCAAACCTGGAACAGGCCGCAAAGAAGGGGGCACGCACATGAATTTCGTTCGTTACAGCCTAATGGCAAGTATATACCTGCTATCTATCTTCAGTATTTGCCGGGCAGCACCGGTTGACAGCTGGTTTTCACAGGCGAATAAATTCTATGAAGAACAGCAGTATGATAGTGCCATAACTTACTACCAACGCATCACGGAGTCCGGGGTAAGCAACAGTGCAGTATTTTTTAATCTCGGAAATGCCTACTTTAGGACAGACAAGATCGGATTAGCCATCCTCAATTATGAAAAAGCCAAACGCCTGGCCCCCGATGATTCCGATATAGAAGCTAACATTCACTTCGCCAACATGCATACGGTAGATCGAACTCCGGTGCCTCAGCGTTCTTTTCTGGCAAGCATCCTGTGGCGGCTGCATACGCTCTTTTCCTTGAAACAGCAATTGTGGGTGCTTTTTGCGATTCTGATGCTCAGCTCGATAATGTTTTCTTTTTCACTGTTTGCCGGCCATAATGTTCGGCTCTGGCTCATCTACGGAATCAGCCTTTCACTGCTGTTTATTCTCACGCTGGGGGTTTCGGTTGGCATAAAAATCCACGAACGCGAAAGCGTCAAATATGCGGTTGTTCTGCACAAAGCTGTGGATGCTGTTAATCAGCCACGAGGCAGTAAGGTACTGTTCAATGCTCATGAAGGAACCCGCTTCCGCATACGCAAAAGGCAGGGCAGCTGGGTACTGGTCAGCCTTCCAAACGGCGCCAGCGGATGGGTGAATTCCGAGGCTCTTGGTGAAATTTAGGAGCCGCTGCAGTTTCAGGCATACTTTACTCTCCCCTTCCATTTCTATGCACGAAATTTGCCGATAAAATGTGGTGTCCGGCACTCTCGAATTGGGCGATGTTTGACTTGAAGCGTCGCAATGATATATCATATTAAGCTTTCTGCAACTACTTAGGAGCACGTCTGCTCTAATGATTTGCTGATTTTTAACATGAGACCTGTTACTGAAAGGATGGTTCATGATTACTATCAATGAGAATTTTCTCAAGTTAAAGGCCTCTTATCTCTTCTCGGATATAGCAAAACGCGTCGCCGCTTACCAGCAACAGAACCCCGATGTCAAAGTAATCAAGTTGGGAATCGGAGATGTTACCCGCGCATTACCTCAGGCATGCATTGATGCCTTTCATACCGCAGTCGATGAAATGGCGCATGATGAGACTTTTCGCGGCTATGGCCCCGAACAGGGGTATGCATTTCTTCGGGAGGCAATCGCCAAAAACGATTTCCAATCCCGTGGTGCCGATATTTCCGCAGACGAAATCTTTGTCAGTGATGGCGCTAAATGCGATACAGGCAATTTCCAGGAGTTGTTCTCAACCGATCTGAAGATAGCCGTTCCCGATCCGGTGTACCCGGTTTATGTAGACACCAACGTGATGGCAGGCCGTACCGGACAGAATATGGAAGGCCGTTATGAGGGCCTTGTGTATCTCGAATCAACCAAAGAGAATAATTTTGTGCCCGCTCTTCCTCAGCAACAGGTGGATCTCATATACCTGTGTTTCCCCAACAATCCCACCGGTGCGACGGTTACGAAGGATCAGCTCAAAGAGTGGGTTGAATATGCTCGAAAGCACAAGGCGCTTATCCTATTTGACGCCGCATACGAGGCGTTTATCCGTGACGATTCGCTTCCCAAATCGATATACGAAATTGACGGTGCTCAAGAGGTCGCGGTGGAATTCAGAAGCTTTTCCAAGAGCGCCGGTTTTACAGGCACTCGGTGTGCATACACGGTGGTACCCAAGGCATGCAGAGCCTTCGACTCTCAGGGCGCTTCACAGCCCTTACATGCGTTATGGAACCGTCGTCATTCCACCAAATTCAATGGCGTTTCCTATCCGGTGCAGAGAGCAGCTGAAGCTGTCTATAACGATGAAGGTAGGAGGCAGGCTCGTGAGCTGACCGACTATTACCTTGAAAATGCCACGATTATTCGGTACAACATGGAAAAGCTTGGCTATGCATGTGTCGGTGGCAAAAACTCTCCCTACATCTGGATTGAAACAGGAACCGATTCAATGGAGTTTTTCGACCAACTGCTTAACAAGACGGGTGTTGTATGCACTCCCGGAAGTGGCTTTGGCGCCTGCGGACAGGGTTATATCCGCATCAGCGCCTTCAACAGCGCCGAAAACGTCAAGACCGCAATGCAGCGCATCACCTCTGAGCTGATGTAATGAACGGGTTTGCCTAAAAAGGAGGAAATTTGTATGCATTTTGTAATCACCTATTGTGGTATGTGAAACTATCGTCCACGAGCTGTCAGTTTGGCAGAGAATCTGCAAAAGCAATTTGAAGCATCGACCGAGCTGGTCAAATCATCGGGAGGTGTTTTTGAGGTGGAAATGGACGGTGAACTGATATTTTCCAAAAAGCAGCTCAATCGATTTCCTGACGATGGAGAGATTGAGGCTGCTGTAAAGAGTAGACAATGATCCATTATGATGTTCATCCGATTAATCCGCAGACTCGCTTCTTAGAACATGCGGTATCCATTCTTCGCGACAAAAACGGCGTCTGTGTCTATCCGACCGATACGGTCTACGGCATAGGCGCCTGTGCTTCCGATGTAAAGGCGGTCGATCGAATCGCAAAGATGTTGAAAAAGGATAAGCACAGACTCTTCTCCTTCATATGCTGCGATTTTTCACAGATCAGTGTCTATGCAAAGATAGACAATGTTCAATTTAAGCTGATGAAGCGTTATCTTCCCGGACCATATACATTCATTCTTCCCGCCACAAACTTTGTTCCCAAAAAGGTCTGCCCCAAGCGTAAACACGTGGGGATACGAATTCCTGATGACCCGGTACCCATAGCACTCGCACAGATGCTCCAGGAGCCGCTTGCCAATACATCAGTTAATCTTCCGGGGGCCAAACGAGGTGATCCGGAGATGGTGGAAAAGGCCGTTGCTCATGAGGTGGACATTATGCTCGACACCGGGTACCTGGATTCACCACAAGGCTCCACGATTGTTGATCTGACCGAAGGGGACCCGATTATCGTACGTCAAGGAAAGGGCGAATGGCATGGGTAAGCAGATGCAGCGCTTGATAGACATTGTGGCAAAACTCAGGGGCCCTCAGGGGTGCCCATGGGATCGCGAACAGACACATCAGAGTCTTCTTACAAACTTTATAGAAGAGGTCTATGAGTTTTTCGATGCCGTTGACCAGAATGATATCGCCAATATGCGTGAAGAGCTTGGCGATATACTTCTCCAGGTTATATTACACGCACAGATCGCCACCGATAACTGCAACTTTACAATCGAAGATATTGCCGCGGAAATAAGCGAGAAATTGATTCGTAGACATCCACATGTGTTTGGAGACGTACAGGTACAATCATCTAAGCAGGTCATGGTTAATTGGGAAGAGATTAAAAAGAAAGAAAAGGCTCATAAAAGGAAATCTTTAGTCGATGAGATTCCCGCCCGGCTGCCGGCGCTGTTGCGAGCCGAAAAAATCCAGAAACGTGTAGCAAAAGCCGGCTTCGATTGGCCGGATATGGAACCGGTATTCAATAAGGTTGAAGAAGAGTTCGGAGAGTTTCGAGAAGCTGTTCATAAGAAAGATATCGAAGAAGCCACCGGAGAGTTAGGCGATATTCTTTTTTCACTTATAAATGTGGCACGGCATCAGGGTATCAGCGCCGAAGAAGCTCTCCGGAAAACCATAAATAAGTTTGACCGCCGTTTTCGATTCATAGAAAAACATTTCGAATCGATAGGCCAAGCACTGGAAGAAGCTTCCCTGGATGAAATGGATGCCGTGTGGAATGAGAGCAAGAAACATGTCGGTTAGTCTGAAATAGTAATCTCTACCTGCTCTGTTGCTCTGTTTCCCGCAACATCCTCCACAATTATCGTATAAAGGTTTCTTCCCCGTATCAGATTAACCGTACCGCGGTATGTGTATCTGTTTATATGATTCATCAATATTTCCTGCTCACTCCCTGCGATTCTGACATATTGAATAGTCTCGGGCACCGTTCCTATTCCATCATCGATTTCCACCTCGATATCTTTTCTCATGGCTCCGACACTATGCGGCATAGGAGGCAGGTCATCTATGATTAGAGGATTTTCGAAGGGTTGCTGAACGATAATATCAAGCGGCCCGGGTAAATAGTAATATTCGCCATGAATCGTATTGGACCTGTTTTGTGCCTGATCATATGCAACTATGGTAAGCTCATTTTTCCCTTCTTCCAACCGTACATTTTCGTATCCGTTAGGCTCAAGAAGATATTCTTCCATACTCCCATCGTTTTCAACCACCAACCGGATTTGATCATCGGGCGTCCGATCAGTCACCTGAACAGTAATCTGCCCGTTGCGGGAAGCCTGCCGAGCAACACCGGCAACGGTTATCGAAGGGACACTGGTATTAAGTTGCTTCTTTTTGTTGTCCAATGTAACGTATATCGTTTCATCTATTTCGTCATATCCATCAGATGCACGCACTTCGATGGAATACTCTTTTCCCAGATCGCTCTCCAGAAGCCGTAAATGTGAACTAAAGGTACCTGCGGCGGTAACAACTGCCGGCCGGCCGTTGACCACGACAGCTGCTTTCGGTGTTGTCCTTCCCGTAACTGTTATGGCAGCATTTTCCCAGACTTGTCCATCCACGGGACTCTGAATAGAGAGCCTAAGAGGTCTGCGCTGCGGCTGGTACAATATGGTCCTGTTTACTTCTCTTTCCTGTCCATCGAGTCTGGCGATGACATCAAAAGAAAACTCACCCTCTTCATCAGGAATCGGGATTTCATGTGCAAATATCCCGTCCTGGTTCACCCGAACGGATTTGTTGCCAACATAAATGGTGGCACCCGGAGAGGAAACTCCCGAGATACGTATAAGCGGCTCCTCAATCACCTGACCATCGGAAGGAGTGTTTAGTATTAGCCGTAAGCGAGGCTGATTTACGTCATCTGTCCCTTCGAAACCATCCCGTTCAGATGATTCCATTTTCTCCGAACTGTCCAGCTGTGTCGAACCATTATCCTCTTGATGATCGAGGGAATCAACCACGCGTCCCGATCTGTTTTCTTCCGTATTATCATCTGTCGTATCAACACCAGTCTTCATGTTTTCATTAAGCTTTGAAGAGTCCGCCGCTGTATTCTTTGTTTGTGCAGTGTCTGTGGAGAGTGTGTCTACGTATGCCGTATCCGACACTGAACTGTCTACAGGTGCAGTATCAGCCATTGTGGTGTCTATCGTGATGGAATCGTTTACAAGCACTTGAAAGGGATCGACAATCTCTTCAGCCTGCTCCTGTTCCATCGCCTGCTTGAATGTCATCACCGAAACAACTTGCTTATCTTTTTGGACCACAGCCCGTTTTTCCGTCTCAACCAGCACTTCTTGAGTACTTCCCTTTTTCCGAACACTGACAGCTCCTTCATATACATCGACAGATGTTCCATTTTTGTCTACAGATATTCCAAGCCTGGTTCCGCGAATGGATGCAACCGCCGTGGGAGTTTCGAAATCAAAAGATGAACTTTTCCCGACAAGCTTTTGCACATTTCCCCAAACTTTACCGGTATATATTTTTACATGTGATTTAGTCGCCTTGCCATCCTGTGTGGCTTTAGACAGGTTAATGGCGCTTTTTTCCCCTATTCGAATGACCACTCCCGCGGAAAACTGGATTTCCACACTCGATTCAACATAGGTGCGAATATCCCACCCTTCTTTTAATGGCATATTTACTCGCGCGGGACGCCATTTCCCACTTTTTGATCGCACTTCCGCATCTCCGATGATTGTCTTTATTCTCATATTTTGCGACGACTGAGCCGCGGATGAAGCGACCATCAAAGCCATCATAATAAAAATCAGACCTATTGCCGTGTTTGTTTTTCTTAATGTATACATGATAGTCCCTAACGTAGTAATGTTATTCGTCTCATACCACTGTGGTCGCCGGCCTGCAGGCGGCAAAAATAAGTACCGGCTGCAACGAGATTTCCTGAATTCCCCCGCCCGTCCCAGACCACCTGATGAAATCCAGGTGCCTGTGGACGATGCACCAGCTGTCTGACCACTCTTCCACGCACGTCGTGGATATTTATGCTGACCGGATATTTCTTTTTATTCAATCGCCCCTCGGTGGACCACCGGTAGGGGAGTTGATACTTTATGCATGCGGCTCGTCTTGCAGGATTGGGGTACGGAAGGGCTAAGCCGAATTTTTGTGGTATTCTGTTTAGGATGTGCGGATTTGAAGCCGCAAATATGGTCTTATACATTGTTTTATTTTGTTTCGCCAGGACAAATGATGTATCATTGGTGATCGGCATCATACCTGTCTGATCACCATAATACAGGTATACACCCTGCAACTTGCTGACACCCTGAATGGAAAATTGCAAGGGCCCGGCGGATTGTCTACCGGAAAGAATCGCCAACTCAAATGCCTCGATTTTGTCATCTTGCAGCACTTTACGAATATCGCTTGCATGCTGTGGATATGAGGGGTTCCAATCGGGCCTGTTGATAAAGAGACAAGGATACTCGGCCATACGTGGTGGCTCTGGCTTGTCAAGCTCATCTTTACCGTTTTCAGCGGAAGGGTTAAACCCTATTATATTATTTTCATCCCGGAAAATCCCGTCTGATAATTTCACCTGTATTTGCCATTCATTGCGACCGGCAAAGAAGGTCATCGCCTTTTTGGCAAGTGAATTACTTTCGAAAACCGGTTCGGCCTGCAAAACAACCGAACGGGCCTGGTCTGTTTGTACCCAGTAACCCTCCCATGGGAACAGTACATTGTTGACTTCCTGGTAATCACCGGTTTCATTGTTCCATTTCCAGAGAATTTCGTCTCCCGGCCACTTGATTGGAAAGGGATATGGGGATGAAACTTGATTCCAACCATAATCTTTATGTGTAAGATTAACAATGTAATTACTGTCCACAAGATCATCCCTTTGTATACTTACAGAAACGCTGCTTTCAGCTTTAAGCCAGTAGCCCTGCCCCGCGTCGATGTGATGTATGTCTTTACCTCTTACGTAAAATTTATATATCTGATCCTCATCCTGTGTTTCATCCCATCGAAGCACATGCCCGAAGTCAGTAAAAATATCCGCCACCTTCTCCCGAGCAGGTATCGAAACCATTTGCCATGCACCTGAATCGGCAAACACATGTGAAGTTGCTCCTGTAATCCCGAAGGTATCTATATATGGGGACTCAGATACAAGCTCCTCATAATCGACCGCCACACAAGAAAATGAGTATTCTCCATTCATCAATGGATACCACTGAAAATGCCCGGAAGTGGATACAACGGTGTCCTTTGTCTTTTGCGTATGATCATTGAGTATACCAATGAATCGAATTATACTATCCTGATCATCTTCTCCACTCATTTGATATGATATCGCGCCCCAGGAGGGATTGTGATTCTTTTTACGTAAATGCACCCGAGGGTTTTCATTAGCCTTGGCGATAGATAGAGTTATCATCTTTTCTGTGGATGCACCCGATTTGTCCGTGGCTCGGATAGTATATTCCGCGCTTGCTTCGTAACCATCCGGCACGACACCAAAGGCATATATAAGCCAGTGATTTTCGTCGACTTTGCTGACCGAGTGTTCTATCCAGGATGCCCCCGTAATTTCTGCATATATTGAATCACCGCTATCGGCATCCGATACATACATGCGACATTCATACGATTGGTTTTCCACTAGCGAAGTATCGGTAATCAACGAATCTACAACCGGATGGTTTACTTGCGGTGACAGGATTCTTACGCTGTCCGTTTTTATGTCAGAATAGTTTCCACGTTCATCTTTACATGCCCAGGAGAAATACCACCATCCGTATTGTGTAATCGGTTTTTTTCTGATGATTGTGTCGGCGACTGGATAATGGTTCAGAAGCGCATAATCACCTACGGGAGTTTCGTAGGATAAAACGGCCCCTATTGCCTGGATTTGTGATGACAGGGTATCGGGCACCAAAAGCGAAGCCGACACACCGGTATCTTTTTCGGCCACAAGATGTGCCGATACATTATTCTGGGGCTGCTGCTCGATGGTAACAGCAGCATATGGAGAATTGCCGTATGCCCCGATATTTATGCGACCGCCATTAGGCAATGGTTCATTTTCATACGGGCTCAGAGGATCCCCCGCATCAATACACGGTGAATTTGCACCGACTCTATACAATGTGGTATCGGTGATATTTGGATTTGCTAAAATATTACCTTGATTACCATCCCAAAGGTTCAACTCCTCAACGGTTAACACTGTATTTGTGGAAGCGTCCTGAAAAGTGTAGCTGTTTTCGAAGAAACAGTTATACAACAAAGGTGATGATGCCCCGTTTTCGGATTTCAGTGCGATTGCATTAGAATCGAAGATGTTGTTCTTGATTTCGGTAACTGAGCCGAACAAGGATATTGCGGAGCCGCTATTATTAACGAAGGTATTGCTGCGAATACTTACGAAGCGCGCCTTTTCATTAATAAAATCTACCCCCACGCCGCTTTGTACAATAACCGTATTGGAGACCAGAACAGTGTCGCTCTCTTGTATTCTAATCGGATTGGCACAATCAGAGAAAAAACACCTGGATACTTTTACCTGAGAAGCGTACGAAATGTCCACAACAACACTATTTATTCGATTGAAAGCAACTCCGTCAATTTCACACCCATTCTGTAGTTGCAGGAACACACCAAACAGGCTGTCTCTTCCATCAATAATGGTCGGATATGCGCGAGGATCACGCAAATCGAAACCGGAGAGATACCCGCCTTTAATGACGACTCCTTGAGAGGTTATGCCGGCATCATCAGACACCGGATATTCCCCCTGCGCAACATAGATAGTATCTTCATCGTTTACGCGTGAAAAGGCTTGCGAAATCTCTGCAAAAGGTGAAGCCAGGCTACCATTTCCTTCACCCGTCATGGAAGCATCCACATACCAGGCTGTCAGGTCTGCATATTCTGAGAAAACCAATGCATCAACCAAAGCATTTCTCTCATCGATGACACCGGCACTGTCACGCGAAGTGGATACCATGTACGTATATGACCCCACGGCATCGACAGTCAACGTGCATGATTTGGCATCATAAGGAAGAGTATGCGTCAGCTCCCATCCGCCTGACCTGTTTACCGTATCAATATGCACGAATATACTGTCTCCCTGATCCATCCAGCTCAGCGGCTTCCAGGAAATTACCGCTTTTTTGCCGATCACCGTATCCTGTGTAAATGTTGCCTCCGGGGTATAGGGGTAGGGATCGGTTATGGCAGCAGCTATTGTATTTCCATACGCACCGAGGTTGACACGCTGCCCATTCGGAAATGGCTCTCTTGCATACACGGATGCCGGATCGCCCGCGTCAATGCAGGAAGAATACTTTGAGAGGTGCAAATCGGCAGGTGTGGCGATGGGATCTCTAAAATGGGGAGGCAAAGAAAGATTTTGCATTGCTCCCGCACGACTGTTGAGTTCTTCTAAAGACAGCTGGAAGCCGGATACAGTTGAGCAGGGAACCGACTCATAGAAACAATTGTACTGGAGAGAATCCAATGTAGCGTATTGCTCCCTTTCCACCAAAGCATAGTGACTGTTGCTTACGATATTGTTTTTAAACACTCCCTCTTCACATGTACCCCAATTTAATGCAATTTCATTGTTGAAAAACGTGTTATTCTCAATCCTCAGCGCATTTCCACCGCCTACCTTGATTCCGGTTTTGCAGAGAGCAAATATATTGTTTCGTACAAAAACCCTGTTAGCCGTTGGTAAATCAATCGCAACACCGGAGCAGTTAACAAAACGGTTGTTTGTAACATGGGTATTTTCCTGGGCACTTGATGACACTTGGATACATGGATAGGCATGATTCTCGAAAACAAATCCATCGATTTTAGAAAAACCGGGCTCAACAGTCATTAGAATAATCATTGATTCCAGTAAATCTGGCCCAGGAAGAAGAACGCTCGATAGAGTATCTGCATTCCTGAAAAGAAAATCGTTATCATACCCTCCTTCCAGCACCAGGCTGTCCTTATCTATGAATATGGAAGCTTCGACAATGTATTGTCCTCTGGCTACACGCACGGTGTCTCCGTTTTGTAAAAACAGCATTGCTCTGTGAAGATTATCGAAAGGAGATGTCTTTCTTCCCGTCCCCGGACTTGTCGACGAAGCATCGACATACCATACGGGACCGTGGTATTCTGGGACAAAGGCCTTCACCATACTACTACTGTCCATTGCAGACCAGTGGCCGGATGTGTCTTTTACCGCAATAGAAAAGTAATAATTCTGACCACCCGTCAGATCAGTAATGTCGGTGGTATAAATACCGGCAGGTATACTCTTATAGCCGATGGCCCCTTCATCATGTGCAAAGGAAGGAAAGGTATCGTTTGACCACCAGATACCGACACTGTCGGCAGCATATGCATTTTCTCCAAACAGCCCCCATTCGAACCTTACACTCTGCGTGTCTATGACATTACTGTATAGCGCATCCACATTTTCGGGAGCAACAGGTGCGACATTGCCATAAACAGCTCTATCAGCCTGATACAGACTGTCAATCCGTGTATCAGTCAAGGAATCATTGAAAAGAACCGTGTGCCCGATCGAGCCGGCAAAAGAATTCATGTTGTTTTCGTTTCCGCCAATGACAAGATCATTTCCATTGGATGCAATTGCGGGACTTACTTGCATAAACTGAGACCAGACATCCCGCGTTCCATCCACATACAGACCCATACCGCTATGATTATATACTGCTGTGATATGATGCCAGGAACCGGTGTCGATCTTGGTAACACTACTGATTGTGCGTTCGGTGAAATCCGTCAGAAAGACGGAAAACTCAAGAGTATTAGTTTCTGTGAGACTTAAGGCGTATGTTTTCTCAGAATGCCCCTTTGCGATCAGATGCTCAGCGGTATTCAGGCGATTTCTCTTGATCCACATACTAATTGTTAACTGATTAAGATTATCAAGCCCGGGCGAATCAGCTACAATGACATAACCATTTCCGTCAAGAGACACCGCATTTTGTCCGGAGACAAACTCTACCCCACTTTCAAGTGTTCCATCGTTGTTGTAATCGGATGTATCATAAGCAAAGCTCCCGGTCCCTTCCGAGAAATACCATTCACCGACAACGCCCGGCGGCAAAGGTTTATACGCTACATACAATCCATCAAAAAAGGATATTGAATCATTTGGGACAATTTCATCGGATTCAGTACCAAGAGAATAGACTATCCCGCTATCGACTTCACACTTAAGACCGTCAGATACCGACTCCCATGATTCTATTCTGCGAGCCAACGAATCAG
Organism: uncultured Fibrobacterota bacterium; assembly: GCA_964419255.1. Lineage (GTDB taxonomy): Bacteria > Fibrobacterota > Chitinivibrionia > Chitinivibrionales > CAYFVL01 > CAZPHU01. The sequence continues at coordinate 14,148 of CAYQOU010000053.1, forward strand.
TCAATTCGATGTGAATGATACTATCATCTGTGGCTTTCCCGGTAAAAAACCGCCATGGTTTTTTTACAACAAGAGTGTCAGTCTCAACTGGATCTGTAGTCAATTTTATGTTTCCATAATTATTGACACTGGCATCATCGATCCTGCTACTGAAAGAAAACGACAAACGATCATATTCCGGCACATAATCAGCCGATACGATTTGTAATGGCGGCACATATCCTACCGGGAAAATATCGGTAAATGTCACCGCGGTGCTCTGTTCTTCCAAACTGTTTTGAATGAGGCCACCATCCATGCTTAGCGATAATTCCGTATCTCTGCCACTCCATGATTCCACACTCGCTGCCGTTGTGGTTTGTAACGTTATGGAAAGCCGGGTACCGGAAATCGCATAAGACCATGGGGATGCAATCACAACTGTATTTTCTCCCCCACCATCCACCGTCAGGGATACACCGGCAGAAGGGTCTCCGAGAGATAATATCTCCTGATCAAAATATAACAACAACTCGTTTCTACCAGCTACGTAATCTGCCGATTGTAGAACCGGAGGTGCCGCATGAACCATGTTTGTGAATAAAAAAAGGAGAAGGAGAAACAGGCCGGCCAGACAAGACGATTTGATTCGTAAACGCATAAAGGTACCCGATCGAAGTTTTTAGGCGAGTGAAATCTTCCCGACTAATTGTATACAGGGTAACTAAACAAGTCAATTATTTAATCGGTTAATTTCCGGGTACGTTCATACGACATGATAGATATTCTGTCTGTGGCGAGCATGACAAGGGGGGGTAAAAACTTTTCACATATATTCTGCTTGCGGATTATGCACATATATACCGACCGTGGAGTGTTCCGGTTCCATCTGAAAACCGGCGGTAAGCGTTATACCCAGACGCTCCTCTATGGAAAGCAGTGTGAAAAGGGTCTCCTGCTCCTCAAGACCGGGCATACCCGTATAGCCGAAACTATATCGCTTGCCGCGCTCTTCGCCCAGGAAAAGAGCCCGTTGAATCTCCCGGCTAACCCTGACAGCCAGATTCTCGGTTAGAAAGGAGCCCAGTGCGTTGAGATAGAAACCGCGCGAATATCGATCCTCTTTCTGAAAGTAATCGGCAGCTCGCTGTCCCAATCCAGCCCCGATCGTAACTCCCTGCACCGCAATTATATCCCCATGCGGATAGAAATAATCGGCGATACTACGCCCTCCTTTCCTTTCCACTCGAGGAAATCTGAACGAGGCCAGTTCCGTATGAAAATCACCCGGATCGAGCACTACCAAAACCTCATCTTCCGTAAACACCGGAAAAAAGCCGTATACGGCACGTGCCTGGACAAGATCTCTGCTTATTATTTCCTCGCACAATGAATCGAAAACTGGTTCAAACTCCGTTTCTACCGTTCGTTTAAATACATCGGAATCTAAATTGCCTCCGCGCCAGTGTCCCTTGAAGAGTCTGGTTTTATCTATGCTCGAAAGGAGATCTTCCGTGCTCCAGGTAAGAAGATCACTTGCACCGTAAAAAGGTGGACTCAGCATTTCTCCAGACTCTACCTCGGGAATAGCTTTCAAGCCGTCCTTTTTTCCTCGCGTGCTTTCTCCTTTAACTGCTTTTATTTGCGATGATGTTTTTTTCCCGGCATCCTGTTTATTTTTTTCGAGGACCGATGAAGCCTCAAAAGCATCGCGTGCATAGTAGACCCCTCCCGGGTAGCTTTGACCATCCTCCAGCAGCTCGATTCGTTCGGCAAAAGAGCTGTTTACCGCCGCACCACCGATAAGGACCGGCAGCGAAATGTTGTTTTCATGCAGCGCGGCCACACACCTGGCCATCTCCCGCGATGTAGTCACAAGCAGAGCTGACAATCCGACGGCATCGGGCCGCTCGTCTTTTACCGTCTGAATAATCTTCTCCACCGGCACCTGCTTACCCAGATCTATGACTTTATATCCCTGATTTTTCAGGATTGAGCCGACCAGATTCTTGCCAATATCGTGAATATCTCCGTAAACAGTCGCCAGAATTATGCTTCCCTTATGCTTCCGATCGCCACTTTGAAGATGAGGCTCCAGAATCCCAAGCGCATCCTGCATCACCTCGGCCGACTGCAATACGAAAGGCAGAATCAGCTCCCCTGTTGCCATCTTCTCACCAACTTCAGCCATCGCCGGAAGAAGTATTTCATTGAGGATAGATTCGGGTTCATGATCCTGAAGAAGCTGCTCGATGGCAGGCTTCAGCTGTCGTTTGTCTCGTCGAAGTACCATTTCGTGCAATCTTTTATCTGCCGTTAGGTCTCTCAGTTCACCGCCCGTCTGCTTTGCTTCGCCCTTTTTCTCTTTCTGATCTTCAAATATCTGGATGTAGCGTGCAAGAGCATCTTCTCGCCTGTTGAGAAGCAGGTCTTTGGCGGTCTCACGCACCTGCGGATCGTATGATCTTACATCATCACGATGCAAGGGGTTGAAAATCGCCGCCGAAAGACCGGCCTCGGCAGCCAGATCAAGCATGATATTGTTCATGACACGTCTTGCGCGGGCCTTGAGCCCAAACGAAACGTTACTCACCCCCATAACTGTTTGAACATCAGGCCATCTCTTGCGGATATATTCCAGCGCTTTGAGACTCTCTACAGCAGCATCGGCCGACTCAGGATCGCCTGTTGCCAAAGTGAAAACGAGGGGATCAATGAACAGAAAGGAATGGGGCAGGGAAAATTCGCCACAGGCAAGATCGATCAGCTTTTCGCACAGTTCGATTTTACGCTCCAGACTCTTCGCCATGCCCTCGTCATCGATCGGCAGGGCAATAACCGGACACACATATCGCGACGCCAGCTCCAGTATTCGCCTGGCCTTGCGGGCACCGTTTTCCAGGTTGATCGAGTTAACCAGTACCGAACCCGGGCTTTTTGGCAGTGTACTGGCAAAAACTTCCGGATCGGTAGAATCCAGGCAGAATCCAGTGGTGCACCGCTGAGAAAGAAAAGTAACCAGATGCGCCATCGTTTCGACTTCATCATCCCGCTCATTGACCGCAACACATAAATCGAGTACACGGCTGCATTTGCTCTCCTGCTCCTGTGCCAGAAAGTACAGGTCATCCCAGGCATTTGCCAGCACCAGCTCTTTTGTTTTCCGCGAGCCCTGCGTATTCAGTCGCTCGCCGATAATAAATGGCGTACCCTGCCTCTGAAGCGTGGTACCCGATATGCCCGTGCCGATATGCGGTACGGGATCAGCAACCTTCCTCTCGGCGACGGTCTTGCCCCTGAGTGCCGTAACAAGCGCACCTATGTGTGAAGGCGATGTCCCGCAACATCCTCCAACCACAGCGACTCCCAGCTTTTCAACCATTCCGCTCAGAGAGGAGGCAAACTGAGCCGGCTCCATGGTGTAGACCGCATTTCCATCCACGTTTTCGGGCATTCCCGCATTGGGAATCATCGATACGGCACAGGGGGCTTTTTGAAGCAGCTCCTTGATTCTCGGCATCATCTCGGCAGGTCCGGTGCTGCAGTTAAGGCCGATTATATCGGGGCAATAATTTGCGGCACACCCCAGAAATGCATCGATGTTGCTGCCCATGAGCATGTGTCCGGCAGCGTCCATGGTGACCTGCACCTGCAGACAGATCGGCCTGCCCGCACGCCCGATCACCTGTCTGGCACCGATCAGTGCCGCACGCAACTCCAGGAGGTCCTGCATGGTCTCAAGCAGTATAATATCCACTCCCCCCTCTATCAGCGCCCGTGCCTGCAGGCTAAAAACCTCTACGAAATCCTCGAATGGCGGCGTGTCGGACTGCCCTCCCGAAAGAAGGTAGCCTGTGGGGCCGATTGAGCCGCTCACAAAAGCCGGTCTCCCGCAAACCTCACCCGCCTTTTTTCTGGCAATGGATGCCGCCGCACGATTTATCTCTTCCGTACGCTCCCCCAGACCATATTCGGCAAGTTTATACCGGCTACCACCGAACGTATTTGTCTCGATGACATGTGCACCCGCATCCAGATACCGGCCATGCACCTCACCGACAATATCCGCACGGGTCAAGTTGAGAATTTCAACACAACCGGAATGTCCCTGATAATCGGCATCAGTGATACCTGCCTTTTGAAGTTCGGTACCCATTGCTCCGTCATAGATAATCGGCCTACGGGTTTCGATCATATCTTTAATAGTAACACTCATTATTCTGAAGAATCCTTCCTGAAGGTTCAGGCAAAAACAATCGTCTTGTTGCGAAAACGGATGACGCGATGCTCTACATGAGCCCGGATTGCATTTGCCAGTGCGATTTGTTCCAGATGCTTGCCTTTTCGTTTTAGGTCCTGAACGGTATCACGATGGGATACTCTTTCCACCACCTGATCGATAATTGGCCCCTCATCCAGATCTTCGGTCACATAATGAGCGGTGGCCCCAATCACCTTTACTCCCCGATCATATGCCTGGCGATAGGGATTTGCCCCCTTGAAAGAGGGCAGGAAGCTGTGATGGATGTTGATGATATCTTTTCCATACCCGGCGATGAAATCGCCGCTGAGAATCTGCATGTACCTGGCCAGTACCAGAAAATCAGTATCTTGCAGTAATTCAAGCTGTTTCTGCTCATCCCGTCGCTTACTGTCGCTTCTCACGGGCAGGTATTGGAATGTGACTCCATACGATTTTACAATATCCTCGACATCGGGGTGGTTGCTGATAACAACCGGTATATCCACCCTCAGCTCGCCGCTTCGCCACAGATAAAGCAGCTCCACCAGGCAATGATCGAACCGTGAGACCATTATACCCATCTTCATGCGTGTGCTGGCATATTTCATTGTCCAGTCGGCTTTCAGTCCCCCGGCCAGGATTTCAAACTCTTTTTCCAGATGAGCCGCCGGAACCTGTTTGGGATCGAAGCAAAATTCCAGTCGCATGAAAAACCGTCCGTTTTCAGGGTCGGTGCTGTACTGGTCGGACTGATGGATATTTCCATTGTATCTGTATACAAAATCCGAAATTTTGGCCACAATCCCTTTCTGGTCGGAACATTGTACAAGCAGTATTGCAGTCTCCAGGGCAGCATCCTTTTCCGAATGTTTCTCAAACATTTCAGCGTCCTTTGATCATATAGCTTATAGCATGTGCATTTTGTTTAGTTGCAGATGATATCTCGAGCACAGGCAGTCTTTAAAAATACATCCGCCGCATTTCTTCTCCCCAGAAACCCGCAATTGGTGGCCCGGGTAGATTCATACGCCTGAGATGTTTCTATGCGATGAAAAGATCTATAGTTCTTTGGATTCACCGGTGGTTAACAATCTGACTACCTGTCAGTGCTCCTGCGCTTACCAGCCCACAGAAACGTTTCTATAAGAAGTGCACCTGCCAGAATCAGCCAGAACAGCATTGACGGCAGAGAGGCGGAACGGCTTGCAACAAACGATCTGAACTGTCGCCGGCTCACCGCTTTCGCAAACGGCCTGCTGTGCGGTGCGATGGTGGGAATGCGGTATCTCAGATCAAACTCCGCCGGATCGGTGTTGACGGCGATCTCCCGGGTAGGATTTCCGTCAGGATGAATCGAATAAATACCCGGTAGTGAAAATGAGACCTGCGGTTGGTTTTCCCATCTGGCGATCAGACGCCCCTGACTGTTGTAGACATCGGCTCCGGATGCAAGCCCCTGGTAGGGATTATACCGCGGCTGTCCGGCAATCCACATCTGATCTTGATGAGAGAGCCGGTTAAGCCCAAACAGCAGCATCCTGTCGAGCATTGGAAGGAAAAAACCGGTTTCCGCAAAATTGTTTTCGGTGGAAATTTCCAGAGGCGTTGCCCACAGAAGCCACACATGCCCCTGCCCGTCCCGTTTCCAGCTGATCAGAGGTTTTCGGTTATTCATAAGCATCAGAGCACTGCCGGGCAGATTCTCGAGATAGGAGGAGATCCTCACGGTGCGGTCCTCAAAGCGGGGAAACGATCGCCACAGTGAAGAGACCGTATCGGGAAGAACCGGATACATTGCCTGCGAGCGGCCCATTACCGGTTTACCTTTCGATGAAAGGTGCTCATACACGTTGTCCATCCACTCCCCTGCATCGGGTTGCATTGCGGGAGAAACAAGTATCAGCTTGTCGTGCAGACTCCCTTTGGCCAAGAGTGCCTCCAGAGGACGGATCGTATTTCTCACTCCAGATAAAACGATGATCCCGGAAGAATCCAGATCTTCATAACTGACTGTGTGCGGTGCCTCTATGCGCACCCTGGTTTTCAACAGAAGTTTCAGCGCGGTGCGCAGGGGAAGAGTCTGTTCTTCATCGCCAACCACCAGCACCGTCTTATTTTTGTTGGACGAGCGCGAGAAGTAGAGTTGATTGTCTTCCATAAACGCATCATCGGCTTGAAGGCGAAGCTGCCCTCCGCCACTCTGTTGTTGGTTCTGGACAGGAATGGCTTCGATTTTTCCACTATCCGCGGCTAGTTGAACCTGCTTCACCCCCACCCGCATCTCTCCCGATAAAACCTGCAACTCCGCGCGTGTGAGGTTTGCACCCTGTGTATAAACCGAGCATTGAAGCACATCTGATATGTGCGGGTTAGTGATGCCCGCATTTCTCAATTGTTTATTACGGGGAGCTACCGAAACCATCAGCAGTGGATATTTCAACGTATCCTGCGCCAGCACGGAGTCGAGAATCGAGGTGTGTCGGGCCTGAAAATCACTGAAAAGAAAAAGGACATTGGGACCGCTGTTTTCATTTTGTATCTGACCGTATCGGTTGAGCATGCCAACAAGATCACTCGGTCCGTGTCTTGCCTGCAGATCCGGTTGCGATTCAATCTCAACGAAATCATCCTGTTTGGTATCATAGACCAGGATTTCCGAAGAAGGGGCAATCAATGAATCCAGAGATTCGATCAACCGAAAGGAATGCTCACGCAGCATTATATCATTGATCCTGTAATTCATACTGACAGTCGGATCGATCCAGCAGTAGATTGTGTTCTGAGCGTGGCCGAGGCTTCGGAATGGATCGCTTTTCAAAAAAGGCTGAGCAAAAGCAGCGACAAGCGCTATGATAATCGCCATTCGGGTGACAAGAAGTAAAAACTGACGCAACCGTTTGTTTTTACTGGCGGTGATTGCCGTTTTTCGCAGAAAGCGCAGGGAAGAAAAATGTATGGTTCGGGTGCGTTTGCGAAAAAGAAGGTGAATTATCACCGGAATAGCAACAAATGCTGCTGCCCACAGGTAGATTGGCTGAAAAAATGAGATACCCACTAGTTGAGCCTCCGCCGTTTTTCCAGTATTCGGAAGAGCGCCGTATGAAATGGAGTATCAGTGGTGACAATCTCACAATCTATGGCCAGCTCCTTACATGCCTCCTCGATTTTCCGACGGTGGCTGGTAAATCCATCCATATGGTACTGCGCGGCGGTCTGCGCATCCAGCACAAGCTCCTGATTTGTTTCGATATCGATCATGCGTAAAGGCGTGTTCTGCCTGAAATCCGACTCCTGAGGGTCCGAAACCCAGATAACCACCACCTCCTGTCTTTTGAACCGAAGATGGCGCAAGCCCTGAATGATATCGTCAGGATCATCCAGCATATCAGAGATGATCACCGAAAGTCCGCGCTTGCGCAATGTTTGTGCGATAGTGTTAAGCGCCTTTCCACACGCGGTCGCATTGGAAGGCTTAACCGCTTCGAGAGTGTTGAGAATAGTCTTAAGCTGCACGTTTGTGGATCGCGGCGGTACCGACAGACCGATTTTCTCGTCAAACGTAACCACCCCCACGGCATCGCGCTGCCTGATCAGTATCCAGGCCAGGGATGCCGCAACCGTACGGGCATAATCGTATTTGGTCATCTGCCCACCGCCCTTAAATCGCATAGATGCACTGGTATCGACCAGGATGCGGGCATACAGATTGGTCTCATCCTCAAACAGACGTACTACCGTTTTGTCGCTGCGGGCAAACTTACGCCAGTCGATCATCCTGGTAGGCTCCCCGAATCGATACGGGCGGTATTCCAGAAAATCGGCGGAAAAACCGTGATAGGGACTGCGGTGCAGCCCCGCAATGATCCCTTCAACAATCAGCTTTGCCCGCAGACTCAGAGAGCGAATCGGTACAAGCTGTTCCGGTTTTAGAAAGGTAAAGGATGACATCGCTTTATCCTTTTCTCGCAATCGCGGTACGGCTTTCCCGATGGATGATCTCGGATTTTGCCTCTTCCCTTCGAAAATCACGAATCTGATCGGCCATATGTTGCTTGAGCTTTTCGATATCAGATTCATCGAAAGCCGAAACAAACAACGCCTCCGGAAAGGCAAGCATCAGCTGCTTTCGTACAAAGGGATCAACCACCAGATCCATTTTATTGAATACAACCTGCCGGGCCATGTTGTGCACATCGAGCTCGTCGAGGACCTCTCTGACCGTAGCCAGCTGCTGAGCAGACCACTCACTGGATGCATCCATAACCAGCAACAGAAGATCAGCCTCACGCACCACCTCCAGCGTGCTCTTAAAGGATGCCACCAGATGGTGAGGCAGTTTGCGTATGAATCCTACGGTATCGGATATGATCACATCCCCGATTCCCTTGAGGTAGGTACGCCTGGTTGTGGTATCAAGAGTCGCAAACAGTTTGTTTTCCACCAACGCGCGTGATCCGCATAAGGAATTTAGCAGTGATGATTTACCCACGTTGGTATACCCGACCAGAGCCACTTTGAATACGTTGTGACGAGATTTGCGCTGAGTCTGCCTCGTCTGCTCGATTTTTTTCAGTTTCTGATTGAGATCTGATATCTTCTTTTGAATCAGCCGTCTGTCGACCTCCAACTGTTTTTCACCGGGGCCACGGGTACCGATACCACCGAACTGTTCGGAAAAGTGGGTCCAGGCATGCGTCAATCGGGGATAGAGAGTACGCAGCTGAGCCAGTTCAACCTGGATGCGGGCCTCATTTGTTCTGGCGTGCTGTGCAAATATATCCAGGATCAGCTGACTTCGATCGATTACTTTTCCGCCGATCAGCTTCTCTATCGTGCGGATCTGCCCCGGTGACAGCTCGGCATCGATCACCAGCGTCTTGCTCTTGTGTTGCTTCAATATTCCGCGGATTTCTTTTATCTTTCCGCTACCCAGGTAGGTTGAAGCAGTTGGCTTTTCCCGTTTCTGCACCACAGTCTCAACCACGTCCGCCCCCGCGGTGCGGCAAAGCATCTGCATCTCCTGCATGTCCTCTTCAAACAATCGAGGATTTTGAGTAGAGGTCAATAAACCAGCTAAGACAATTCGTTCATTTGGTGGGGGAAACGCGATTTCTATCATAGTTAAGAGAAAATCCTCATCAGGCCCGAAGCCTGTTTTGTTAAAGAGTAAGCGAATCGACGATTAAGGTCTTACCCGCCCGGCGCTGCGAGGGGGTGAGAGTAAGAATCTCTACGCCATCTTCCGTAACGGCAACGGTATGCTCAAACTGTGCCGACAGCTTCAGGTCCCTGGTCCGCACCGTCCATCCGTCCTGTGGATCGGTGGTCACGCGAAAATCGCCCATGTTTATCATCGGCTCGACAGTAAACGTTAGCCCCGGTCGCATGATAACATCTTCGGCATCCCGCGTGATATGGTGGTAGACCGAGAAGAACTCATGGAATTTTCGGCCGATACCATGTCCGGTGTACTGCTGTACTACGGAAAAACCGTTCTTTTTCACAAATGGTTCGATCGCCCTGCCGATCGCCATCATGTTTTCTCCCGGTTTGACCGCCTCTATACCAAGTATCAATGCCCGTGCCGCTATTTCCACAAGCTTACGAGCCTCTGGAGCGACATCCCCGATAAGAAAAGTTTCTGAAGAATCACCATGGAATCCATCTACAATCGTCGTCAGGTCTACATTGACGATGTCACCATCTTCTAAAACGATGTCAGGGGACGGAATACCGTGACACACTACCTCGTTTTTTGAAATACAAACCGATTTTGGATACCCGTGATACCCAAGGCAGGCGGGGGTATGATCATGTTTTACGGTATAATCATACGCCAGAGAATCAATCTCTTCGCTGGTGACCCCGGCTCTGATATGCGGCCTGAGATAGTCCATCAATTCCCCGTTGAACTTTCCGGCCTTACGCATCCCCTCGATTTCTTCCGGCGTCTTGGCCATCTTTCCACTCGTATCCATCACCTTATGCTTTCCCTCTTGTGTATCACTGTGCAAATGACACCGTTTATACTTCTTACCACTCCCGCACCAACAAGGATCGTTTCGTTTAATCATGACAGTAAATTTCCGTTTGAGTCCCTCAAAAGATAATTCGGGTGTTGGCTTTATTTATTCGTTTCCTCTCGTCCGATTCATCTGAGATGAGCAGACAATAATTTTAATATATGAGCTAAATATAAGTGCTGCAGCTCCTCTCATTCATACATTAGCCGATAAAAGTATTCCCAATTTCACTCTTTCTTATCACCTTGTAATTACATATCATATTTTGTAATAGATGATCGAATATAAGGGATAGCCGATTTTATGCCGATGTGGAACACTTTGGATCGACCGTTAGTTCTGGCTTCGCAGTCTCCCCGCAGGCAGGAGATTCTCTCTTCCATGGGCTTGTCCTTTTCTGTTGAGTCTCCGTCCATTGAGGATGAAGAGTCGTATATAGATCCTGCCGATCTGGCGAAATCTCTCAAAAACCTGGCTTGGGCAAAGGCCAACAGTGTTGCACGGCTACATATGGACAAACTGGTGCTGGGGGGAGATACAATCGTTTTCGTCGATGGACAGGTTTTGGGGAAGCCCTCGGACAGCGGTCATGCATTTGAGATGCTTAAGCTGCTGTCCGGGCGAGTACACCAGGTCATGAGCGGTGTATCACTGGTGTGTCTGGATAAGAGTTTTGCAGCCTCCTCTGTGGCAGTCACCGATGTTTTTTTCCGGCGAATCGAAGATGAGGAGATAAGCTCCTATCTTAAAGGGACCGAATACGCCGACAAAGCCGGTGCTTATGGAATACAAGGAAAAGCAATGATATTTATAGACCGAATTGAGGGATGTTTCTACAATGTTGTGGGGCTTCCTGTTTCAAAAACAATCGATCTGTTTACCGCCTACGGCGGCCGAAAGGACATATTATCATGACAGATACAAATGAGCCTAATGAAAAACCACAAGAACAGCACGACGATAAGGCCGGCGATATTCTCAGAAAAGAACGCGTGACCAAGCGCATAACCGTCGAGACTATAGCAAAAGACCTCAAGCTTAATGTCTCGTACATAAAAGCGCTTGAGGCCAATCAGTATGATGCCCTTCCAGCAGACCCTTACGTGCGGGTTTATCTTCGTTCCATCGCAAATTATCTGATGCTTAATCCCGAGAAGATACTCAAGCGATTTTACCGCGACCGGGGAATTTCACCGGAGAGCCAGCATATCGAACGCGAAGAGAGGGCATCTATCAACCTCAACCAAAAATCAACAGGCGGTCCCGGATGGATGATTGTGCTGACCCTCATACTGGCCCTGCTGGCACTCGGTTATGTCGCATACCGTACCGGGTGGATCGGTCCGCGACAAGAGATTACGATCGATGATCAAGAAGGGCAGGAGGAATCATTTCTGGAGCCGACCGATGATCTGAGAGAAGGGCTGCCGAATACGCTCCGGGACAGTCTCAGGCAAACCGATACGACTGACACCGCGGACACTGCCGCCGATACGGCTACTGAATCTTCGGCACAGGAACCTGACAGTCTGCGCCTGACTGTCAGCACGGTGCGTGATTCCGTGTGGATTCACGTATACTCCGATGGAAAAAGCTGGCGAAACTTCATCTTTGCCAATCGGCCACGTGTTTTCACCGCCGCAGACAGTTTCAACTTACGGGTGGGCAGCAACAATCGCCTGGAGTATACACTCAACGACGAAGAAATATCGGTACCCGGCTCGGGAGTGACAGCATTTAAGGTGGACAGCACAGGTGTCCAAAGATGGCGGCTGTCACAATGGAACAGAGTTTTCAAGGGACGGTAGTAAAACGTATGTGGATCGACTCCCACGCGCACCTTTATGATTATACCGACTCTCAACTCGGTGAGCTACTCGACTGCGCCGGCAAATCAGATGTCGGGTATATTCTCAATTCCGCCACAAATATCCCTACCGCCCAAACAGTTGTGCGACAAGGCGGTTCGCACAAGATACTTTTCTCCTGCGTAGGTATTTCTCCGTTTGATGTTGTTGATCTTCACCCCTCCTGGTTTTCCCAGCTGGAAAAACTGGCCGGCGAAGACAAGGTGGTTGCTGTCGGGGAGTGCGGCCTGGATCACAGCAATCCGTCATACCCTTCGCTGGACAAGCAGATGCCGGTGTTTCACAAACAGCTTTTACTCGCCGGAAAACTAAACCTGCCTGCGATTATCCACTCCCGGGGAGCGGAAAAACTGGTTTTGCAGACTTGTAAAGAGGCCGGTATACAGAAGGCGGTTTTTCATTGCTTCACCGGAGATATTGCGGTACTCAAACGCATATTGGACGATGGATACGTAATATCTTTCTCCGGAATAGCAACTTTTAGAAAGGAACCACTTTCCGAGCAGATCCGTTACTGCCCTCTGGAGCGGATGCTAATCGAAACGGACAGCCCATATCTGGCCCCCGTGCCATACAGAGGAAAGATAAACCAGCCCTGCTATGTACCGCTTGTCGGTAAAAAAATCGCCGAGATCAAGGGAGTTTCCCCCCAGAAGGTGGCATCAACCATTTTTAAGACCTGTAACCATCTGTTTCCCGCCATGATAGACAGAAAAGAAAAGTAGGCGCGAGCAGAGACAAAACAGTATTTTCAAGATAGTGTCTAATACGTAGAAGGAAAAGCCGCATGTATCTGGCCTTTTTAGTCATCGCTTTGATCGGGGTTTTCATTTTGTTGTTTCATATTACCCTCGAATTCAATAAGATCGACAAGAATATGACGGCACTTATGGAGCGGTTGAAAAAACATTATGAACAGTGAACAGGTCTTACCTTTGATTAACGACAGCGTCCGATCGTTGAAAGCATACCACCTCTCGCCGGAACAGTTCAGGATAAAACTCAACCAGAATGAGAATCCCTACGACTGTCCGCAGTCGATAAAGGCCGAGGCGGCACGATTCTGCAGTGAACGGCCCTGGAACCGATATCCTGATTTCATACCAGAATCGCTTAAGCAGGCGCTGGCGGATTATGCGGGGGTTTCTCCCGGGCAGATAATCGCGGGAAACGGGTCAAACGAGATGCTTCTCATACTTCTGCTCTCGCTTGCAAACAAGCACCGAAGGGTGATCACCTGCCAGCCCACCTTCACCGTCTACCACCTTCTGGCAAGCGGTATGGGCTGTCCTGAGCATATGGTTGCTCTGCGTGATGATCTTACCTACGATGTTCAGGGGATCTGTGATGCGCTCACCCAATTCAAAGGCTCGGTCCTTATCCTGTGCTCTCCAAACAATCCTACGGGTACTTCCCTTTCGGAACATGATCTGCGCACGATACTGACCATGCATGATGGTATGTGCATCCTCGATCAGGCTTATGTAGAATTCGGAGGCTACAATGCAGTCGATCTACTGAAAGAATATTCAAATCTGATCATCACTCGAACTTTTTCCAAAGCGCTTGGCGGAGCAGGGCTTCGCCTGGGATACATGCTGGGTGCGCCGGAAGTTATCGAGCAGATAAACAAGATAAAACTGCCTTATAACATCAACTTCTTCTCCTCCCACGTTGCCGAACTCCTTCTCAGGCGTAAAGAAGAGATAGAGCCTTTTCTGGCCGAAAGTATACGGGAGCGAGATGCTCTGCAGAGTTTTCTCACTCAGCTTTCTTTGCAAAACGTGTACGAATCGGACAGCAACTTCATACTGATAAGAACTGAGCGGAAGCAACAACTCTTTTCTTTTTTGAAAAATAAGGGTATACTCATACGAGATGTTTCTTCCTATCCCAAGCTTGAAAACTGTTTACGGATAAGTATCGGCAAACCGGAGGAAAACCAGGCTCTGAAAGATGCATTACAGGAGTTTTTCGTCGGAACGACATCCAAGGAGAGTATCTAAATGGTACGTGAGTCAAGCATCAGTCGACAGACAACCGAGACCAGCATCGATTTGCGTCTTCTTATCGACGGGACGGGCAAAGCCGATATTCAGAGCGGTAACGGGTTTATGGATCACATGCTCACCCTCTTTACCCGCCACGGTCTGTTTGACCTGACCCTGCGCTGCGATGGCGACACTCACGTCGATTTTCATCATAGCGCGGAAGATATTGGGATCTGTCTGGGGCAAGCTTTTGCCAAATCTCTTGGAGATCACAAGGGGATCTTCCGATACGGACACGCCTACGTACCGATGGATGAATCACTGGTGCGGGTATGTGCGGATCTGTGCGGCCGTCCGAATCTGATCTATGAGGTAGCGCTGATCGATCGGAAGATCGGCGAATTTGAAAGCGATCTGGCACAGGATTTTTTCAAGGCATTAGTCGATCATGCCGGTGCAACCATGCATGTGGATCTTTTACGCGGTCGAAACAGCCATCACGCTCTGGAAGCGGTATTCAAGGCTTCGGGGCGAGCTCTTGGTCACTGTTGTTCGATAAACCCGCGTGCCTCCGACCACGTGATGTCCACCAAAGGTGTGATCGATAAGAGGTAGGCCTACGATCGTAAATTGTGACGGATACATTCTTTTTTTTTGAACATAGGGACTATTTAATCGTATTTTAGCAGATATACGTTTCAATCGAAAATTGAATTAATTAGCAGGCGGCGCCAAAACGACGTCTTTTATACAACAAATGAGTTTAAAAGGAGGGACCATGCTTGTGAGGTATCGCTTGTGCATGGGAATTACCGCCGTAGCAGTTCTTCTGGCTATTACCGGATGCGGTAAGAAGAATGAATCCGAGACACAGACTTCTTCCTACTCCGATATGCCCCAGCTGGAATCTTCGGCCCCCAAAAAAGATTCTGTCGATATCTTTGACGAATTCTACGATGGTGACACAGGGGAAAGCAGCGAATCAGAACCTGTAAGCGAGTCGAACGAAAGTTACAGCTCTTCGGATGTTCCCAATTACACTCCAAGCTTCTCTCCGGATGGCCCCTATGTCGTACAGGTCTCAACCGTCGCATCATATGCAATCGGTGAAGATGTAAAGAGGAAATTCGAGGATATGGGATATCCGACATACCTGGCGGAGGTTCAGAATCCTACAGCCGATCTAGTCGGAACCTACTATCGCATTCGAATCGGCGGTTTCAACACGATCAGCTCTGCCAAGCGGTTCGGAAACAACGCCCTGGTTCCCGAAGGGTATAATTTCTGGATAGATTATCGTTCGAACGATAATGTCGGAATGGACGGATACGGTCTCGGAGAAAGCAACACCTCCGACTATCAGGACTCCCACGATAGCGAGTCTTCCTACGATAG
>CAYQOU010000054.1:0-29557 GCA_964419255.1 uncultured Fibrobacterota bacterium
CTTTCGCAAAACTCGACGGAGGTCCGATTATCACACATCAAAGCTTTCAAAGAGCCACCTGCTTGACATTCGCTAAATATCGTCAGGCAGATTTTTAATATAGCTGATTTAGTTCTGAAAGTCAATACCTTTTAAAAATTATTTCGCTTTTTTCGACTTTCTCGTTTTTCAAATACTCTATTCAAAGACCCGCCATCTTTTCGCCCTACCTACCCCGGTTATTGCACCCGTTTTTCCTCTTTAATGCCCCCAGCAGGATTCGAACCTGCGGCACCAGGTTTAGGAAACCTGTGCTCTATCCTACTGAGCTATGGGGGCACATATTGACCCAGTTTCAAGATTTGTCTAAAAAACGGCTGTTTATTCGAGACAGATTTATACGCGGGTTCTAATATACCAAAAAGATATTTCGCATGCAAGAGCGGATTTGTAATATTTTTTAACCCCAAACCGAGCGGTTCCGGACTGCGGATTCGCGAAATCCCTGGTAGGCGGAAGGATTTTTTTCCAGAACTGCTGAGCCGCCTATGCCCCCGCTTTGAGAGAATCGCCGGTAGAGAATCGCTTGATTCATGTTTTTAATTAACCCGACATCTTTTTTTAAAATCGCACCCGGAATTCTGTATCATCCTCATCGGCAGGTATCTGCTTGATATGAAGGTCCTCGACATATCCCATAGATGGCCCCCGCCTGATCTCCGAGATAAATCGCTCCACATCCGAGCCATGCCCCTGCGCCTCTATCTCAACCGAGCCATCAGAGCGATTTCGTACCCATCCGGACAAACCGTACGACTCGGCCCGCTCACGAACAAAATACCGGAAACCGACCCCCTGCACTCGTCCAAAAACACCGATCGAAACCCGTTTTAGATCCAAAGAGCCCGCCATACCCGATATATCCTTTATTTACGTGAGAAAAAGTTAACGATCAATGTCAGCAATAGAGATATCAGCAAGGATGTTGCCAATGGTATATAAATTTTAAAACGTCCGCTGCCGAGGCTGAAATCACCGGGAAGCCTGCCCAACGGCAGCTTGTCTGAAAATACAAATACGATCCCTATGGCCAGAATCACCGCACCGGCAATGATCAGAAAACGTCCCATTTCAACCCAGTTCATATCAAACCCCACACTTAGTCCGGCAAAGCCGGAGAATCAAGGATCAAAGATCAAGAATTAGAAAACAATATATGAAAACAATATATATGGACAAAAATTAGAATCTAATCTTAAGATCCAAATAGGTTTACCTGAGATGATGAGCTGTTGCCTGGAGGTTGTACGCCCAAATAGGTGTACGCCTTTCGAGTCGCCTCCCTGCCTCGCGGAGTCCTCTTCAGATAACCTGACTGTATCAGAAAGGGCTCATACACCTCCTCGATCGTATCACTCTCCTCACCGACCACCACAGCAACCGTGTTAAGTCCAACCGGCCCCCCCCCATAGTGATCGATTATCGCATGAAGTATGCGCCGATCCATCTCATCGAGCCCGTCCTTATCGACCCCCAGCATGGAGAGGGTCTTGTGCACAATATCGATGGTAATACGGCCATTGCCCCGCACCTCGGCGACATCACGCGACCGCCTGATCAGGCGGTTTACTATGCGCGGGGTGCCCCGAGCGCGCTTGCCCAACTCAAAGGCGGCATCCTCATCACAGCCGATATCCATGATTCGTGATGAGCGCAAGGCAACGGTCTGCAACTCTTTGGGGTTGTAGTATTCAAGCCTTCCCACATACCCGAAGCGGGCCCGCATCGGTGAAGTCAACATCCCCGCACGGGTAGTCGAGCCCACCAGTGTAAAATGGCTCAATGGTATCCGAATAGATCTGGCCGCGGGGCCATCCCCCGTGACTATATCAAACACAAAATCCTCTATCGCCGGATAGAGGCACTCCTCCACCACTCTGTTAAGCCGATGAATCTCATCGATAAACAGAAGCTCCCGATCGCCAAGATTGGTCAAATTTCCGGCCAGATCGCCCTTTTTCTCCAGAACCGGCCCGGATGTGGTGGCAATCTCTACCCCCAGTTCATTGGCCAGAATACGGGCAAGCGTGGTTTTCCCAAGCCCCGGAGGGCCGCAAAAAAGAACATGATCCAAAGCCTCGCCACGCTTAATCGCAGCCTCCACAAAAATAGAGAGATTCTCTTTAAGTCTCTCCTGCCCCACAAAATCAGAGAACCGCTGGGGACGAAGAGTTCTGTCAAGTTCCTGATCCTCTTCGCGCGAAGTTCCGGAAAAAAAACGCTCTTGTGATTCATCAGACATATTCATATTTACCTGTACCGATTGGAATTCGGTATTTATAGCAGATTTCTTCTTTTTACTTATCTTTCCATGAATGGAAAGTACATTGCGGCACGCGCAAAACACTATCGATCGCTTGTTTCTTTTGTCTGAGAAAACAAGATTTTTGCATCATGAACCACGACGTTCTTTATTATCACTCCGAGTCACCGAGTCACCGAGTTACCGAGTTACCGAGCGACCGATTAGATCACCTGCAATGCTTTCTTAATTCGCTCCTCCACGGCCATTTCAATCCCCAGTGCCTCCTCCACACGTGCAAGCGCCTTCTGCACCTGAGCCTCGGTGTAGCCAAGGGAAACCAGGGCCACAAATGCCTCATCCCGTCGACTAATTGCTGATGTTCCGCCAGCCTTTGGCATTTTTTTCCCTGCCCCTCCTCCGGTCATGTCGGAAGATATCTTTCCCTTCAGCTCCATCACCAGTCGCTGGGCTGTCTTGGGGCCGATTCCCGGCACGGCTTTCAGCATCGCAGGATTCTGAGACTCCACCGCCATCGCCAGATCATCGATGGAAACATGCGACAACACACTTATCGCCGCCTTGGGACCGATCTTACTGATACCCAGAAGGTGGCGAAAAACATCCCGCTCGATGGCGGAGCCGAAACCGTAAAGCTTTTGTATGTCCTCCCGCACATGGAAATGCGCCAGAAGCCGTACTTTTTCTTCGATTTCAGGCAAGGTGTTAAAAGTCGATATGGGAATCTCCAGCGCATAGCCCAGACCTCCGACATCTATGACAACACAGGTTGGCGCTTTAACTGCAAGTTTTCCGCTGATATATTCAAACATTTTTCCCCCAACAATTAAATCCGAGCGGCGAACACATGTGCAGTACGGTGCGTATAATATCCACACAAAGCGGCTGCCAATGCATCACAGGCATCCACCTGCTGTCTGTCGGGAGGCGGCGAAAGCAGCATCTTTATCATATATCCGACCTGATCCTTTGTGGCGTTTCCGTTTCCCACCACCGTTTTCTTTATTTCACGCGGTGAATACTCCAGTATCCGTGCTCCGGTTTTCTGCGCCGCCAATAAAACGGCACCACGCGCATGTCCCAGAACCAGCGTAGTATGCACGTTTTTGGCATAGAAAGCTTCTTCCACGCATACGCAGCCGGGGCTGTAGCGGTAGATTTTTTCGACGAGCCCATCATATATACATTCCAGTTTTTGAGCGAGGCATTTTGCCCCACGGGTGCTTATCACCCCGGAATCCAGCCAGCGCACGGTATTGTTCTGAACCTGAATAGCCCCGAAGCCACAGAGATTAGAGCCCGGATCGACTCCGAAAAACACATTGCTCTTATTCATCGGCGCTGCTGCTCGTAAGCGACAACATCCTCATCACTAATGTCGAAATTAGCAAACACATTCTGCGTGTCATCCAACTCATCCAACGCCTCCATCAGACGCAACACCTTGAATGCATCATCACCGCTGACCTTAATGGTATTCTCGGGAATCTTGCTCACTTCTGCACTCTCCATGGCAATGCCCGCATTTTCGATGGCTGTCCGCACATCCTCAAATGCCGCCGGTGCGGTCTGTATCTCGTACCCATCATCATCCACCGTCATATCATCGGCGCCCGCCTCCAGGGCTATTTCCATTAGTTTCTCTTCTTCTGCGGCACCCTTTTCGACGCGGATTACTCCCTGAGATTTAAACATCCAGTTAACAGAATTGGTAGCACCCAGATTTCCACCAGCCTTGGTAAACGCATGACGCACCTCGGCCACTGTGCGATTTCGATTGTCGGTCATCGACTCGACCATCATCGCAACACCACAGGGACCATACCCCTCAAAGGTTATCTCCTCGTAGGTCACCCCCTCGAGCTGACCCGTTCCCTTTGCGATCGCACTTTCGATGTTTTTGTTGGGCATATTATTGCTTCGTGCATTGGCGACGGCCGAACGCAGACGCGGATTTGCCTCCAGATCGCCTCCACCCATCCGTGCAGCAATACTGATTTCACGAATCAGACGATTAAACAGTTTGCCGCGAGCAGCATCCGCTTTCCCTTTTGCTCTCTTTATCGTAGCCCATTTGGAATGACCCGACATAGGCACCCCTCACTTTCTTGTAAGCATCTGTATGTTAACTACCAAGTAATTCCAGTGATATTTTGTTGATATTCTCCACCGGACGACCCAAAAATCTGGCCGCGCTCGCTTCAAAATTGGGATTGAAATCGGTCACGTAGAAGCTGCTTTCGGCATATCCGTCTCGTCCTCTTGAGGCAGGAATATTCAATGCATTAACAATATCCTGCGCCTCCTTTGCCGTCCACAGTGCGCTGTCGACCAGCTGTATGCTGGTTCCCACCGTCCCCATAATCACTTCCATCAACAGCGGGTAATGGGTACAGCCCAGGATAAGAGAGTCGATGCCGACATCAACCAGATCATATAAATAATGTTGTGCAACTTTTCGCGTAATATCCGAGTCCAGCAATCCCTCTTCTACCAATGGCGCAAACAAGGGGCAAGCTTTTGCATATACTTTTGTCTGAGGATCGAGCGTTTTTATGGCACGGGCATAGCTTTCGGTTTTAACCGTGGCTGTCGTTCCAATCACACCGATTCTTTTTTCGGCACTTCGAAGAACCGCTGCTTTTGCGCCCGGCAGAACCACCCCGATCACCGGTATATCGTTTATCTGATCACGGATATGATCGAGTGCTACCGATGAAACCGTATTACAGGCGACTATCAACATTTTGATATCTTTTCCCATAAGAAACCGGGCATCCTGCAGCCCAAAGGTGGTAACGGCCTCTTCCGATCGACCTCCGTAAGGGAAACGAGCTGTATCCCCAAGATACTCAATCGATTCGGTCGGCATAATTCGAAAAAGTTCACGAGCCACAGTTAATCCACCAAGCCCGGAATCAAAGACACCAATAGAACGGTTATCGCTCATAATCCAATCTCATACTTTTTTTTAAAATCCATTATCGCAGTAAGTAGCGCACCCGCCATTTTTTTCTGATACTTCTTCATAGAAAGAAGTTTTGCCTCGACGGAATTCGACACAAAACCGGTCTCAACCAACACAGCAGGCATAAAAGCACCATTGAGGACATAGAAGCGCGCCTGTCCGACCCCCCGATGCAACTTACGTGTTTCTGAAAGGCTTTTTTCAAAGGATTTGGCAATCATTATAGACAAATCCTGGCTCTCGATCAGGTGCTCTGCGCTTATCATTTCAGTCAGGATATTGTGCAGATAGTCCTGACTCTCATGATTCTCCTCCAGTTCGACGACAGCATTTTCCCGCATCGCCACCAGCCGATCTTCTTCGCTTTTTGCATCGGAGAGAAAATATATCTTAAACCCTTTTATGGATTCCTTCTTTTTTCTGCTGCCGGGAATCGCATCTGCATGTATGCTGACAAACAGATCAGCTTTTTTTTCATTTGCAAAAGCCGTTCGTTGCTTCAGGGAAAGGAACCGATCGGTATTGCGAGTCATATACACGGTGAAATCTTTCTCTTTCAGGGCATCACGCAACAGAAGCCCTATACCAAGCACGAGATCCTTTTCCTTTATCCCTCCCGCACCGATGGCCCCCGGATCCTTGCCTCCATGTCCCGGATCTATAACGATCGTACGAATACCACTATCTCCCCAGACATTGTCCACAGGCACTGGTGCAAATGTCGCCTGCAGATTGTGGCCTTTATCGGCACCATCACTATCAACGAGTTTAAGTGTATCCCCTCTTTCCGCCAGGTACAGACTGCCTCCATCGGATGAGGTAAAAAGAGAAGGAATCTGAGTGACATCGAGCAGAACCGTGCCTCGAAAGCGGACGGGAGCCAGAGGAATCTGAAAAACACGACCGTTTCGGCGTACATGATTACGATTTGTGTAACATGAAACGGTGTCGGTATTTCGACTCGCTGTAAAAGTTCCACTCTCCTCCTCCCAACTCCAGGAGTAATCAAGCTCACGCACCAATGCGGGAAGGGAGACATGCGCGGCACCATGTATGCGCCGTGTGGGGAGGAGTGCTTTTTTTGTTGAACACTCGATTCTTAACTCCGCATGAATTATTAGCGTGAGCACCGAAATCATAAACAATACGGTTCTGACAAAATATATCTGTTTGTTAATCATGTTATTGCGTTTCATCCATCAAAGCGCTTAATAAGATCAGACCAGGCTCCAGAAATATTCCCGCCAGGTGCTCGGAGCTTATCGTCTGGCATTTTTCATCACTGCCGCCAGTCTTTTTTTATTCTCCTCGGCAGCTATCTTCTGACGTTTATCGTATTTTTTGTGTCCCCTGCAAAGACCAAGTTCGATCTTGACCCACTGGCGTTTGAAGTAGACCGCCAAAGGTATAAGCGTCAGGTGCTTACGTTCCACCTGAGAGCATAACCGAACGATCTCCTTTTTATGCAGAAGCAGTTTGCGTGTGCGGTATGGGTCATGGCTGTAGAAACTTGCCTGTTCAAAAGGACTTATGTGCATTCGATAGATGAAAAGTTCACCATGGTGGCAAACAGCATAGCTATCGAGAAGATTTATCCGACCGGCACGTATCGATTTGACCTCCGTTCCCTGAAGCTCGATGCCGCTTTGGATCTTCTCCAATATTTCATAGTCGCGAGATGCTTTCTTATTTCTTGCAATTACTTTCATGTGACCACATTCATTGAGATGAAGGATAGATAGAAAAAATACTTTGCTCTGATAGAATAAATCAATGAAACGGTCCAGATATCCCAACGCTTTTGTCGAACGATGAAGGTAGCTTTTGGCTATCGATACTGAACAGATGCGCCTCGCCAGGAATTTGTCAGTAGACCTCCTCAAATAAAATATGAGTACTCTCATCCTCCGTATTAAACCAGAATAAAGTCATCCCGCCATAGACAGTGAAGCACTCGTGCCACTCGGACCTGTCGGAACATGGATATATATGATGATACCGTTCTTTGGCACGTTCAAACAACTTTTTCTGTAATTCGCTCATATTTTTTTTCCTCAGACATTTTAATAGAAAAGAAGGAGGAGGTTCGGCGGGACAAAATCCCGCCGAAACCCGCTGACTACTGCATCTGCTTTCTCAGGAATGTCGGAACGTCCATATCGTCTTCGTAATGAGTAATCACCTGCCCTTTAGAGACAAAGATCTGTTCTTTCTGAACATTTTCCTTGTGGTACACCACCGGAAATTCAAGCGATTCTTTCTGAGCATCACTGTCTTTTTCATTTTTGATCATCTGCTGATCCTGTGGCGCGGCCTGTGGCTCAACGATAGTGATTTCGGATTCATCTTCCCTCATGGCATCAGATTCGGTTTGCTGAGTCCCTGAGTCCTTGTCCTCCTGTATGATCTCTTTTTCTTCCTGCGATTTATCTTTCTTCTCTTCTAAATTGATAGAAAGCTGCTCTACTTTCTTTTCGGGCTGTTTTTTGCCCGGCAGACGAACAGATAGCTTATTTCCCTGGAGGGCATCGCGATTGGAGGAGGTGGTTTCCTCTTCGCTGAATCCGGTGGCAATTACGGTGACCTGTATCTTCCCATTCATCTCAGGATCGATAACAGCACCGAAGATGATGTTGCTTTCCGATTGCTCACCGACAGCGTCCTGAATCGACTGCGTGGCATCACTGACATCATAGAGGGTCATATCTTCGCCCCCGGTGATATTTATCAGAATGCCTTTTGCTCCCGCGATGGAGATGTCATCCAGAAGCGGGCTGTGGATTGCACTATCGGCGGCGATTGCCGCACGGTTTTCACCCTCAGCCAGACCGCTACCCATAAGCGCATCTCCCATCCCTTTCATGATTGTCTTGACATCGGCAAAATCCAGATTGACCAGTCCATGACCGGAGATCAGATCCGAAATTCCTTTCGTCGCCTGACAGAGAATCTCATCGGCGCTCTTAAAAGCATCCATAAGCGACGTCTGTCGGTCGACAATGGAGAGAAGCTTCTGATTGGGAATCACGATGATTGTATCCACACACTTGCGAAGCTCATCTATACCCTTGCGTGCATTCCGGTCCCGCACTTTTCCCTCGAATAGAAACGGACGGGTAACGATTGCAACAGTCAGAATATCCATCTCCTGAGCGACTTCCGCCACAACCGGCGATCCCCCCGTACCGGTGCCACCGCCCATACCGGCAGTGATAAAAACCATATCCGCACCATCGAGTACAGCAGCAATTTTTTCGCGGTCCTCCTCCATGGCAATCCGGCCTATCTCGGGATTGGCTCCCGCTCCCAGTCCGCGGGTAATCTTCTCACCAATCTGGATACGGTGTGTCGCACGGTTATTGTCAAGAGCCATCGCATCGGTGTTTACCGAAATAAACTCGACCCCGGTTAGCCCTTCTGTGACCATACGATTAACTGCATTCCCACCGGCTCCACCAACACCGATAACCTTCATCTTTGCCATTGCGTCAAAGCTTTCGTCAAAAGAAAACTCCATACCGTTCCTCCTTTAAGGATTATATACGTTTAATCAGCATTCAGATCAGAAGAATTCACGCACCCACGATTTCATCTTGTCAAATATTCGCTTAAAATTGTCATCTCCTCCGCCCAGCTTTTTCGACTTTCTGGCCGGTTTGTTTTGCATGCCGTACATACATAAACCGATTCCGGTCGAGTGTATAGGAGAACTCGCGGCTTCAGTCAGACCACCAAAGCCTGCGGGCACACCAAGCTTGACCGGCATCTCAAACACCCTTTCGGCAAGATCCTCAATACCTTCCATCAGCGACCCACCACCAGTCAAAACGATTCCGGCTCCAAGCATATCCGCATATTCGGTACGCTTGATTTCCCGAAGAGCCAGTGACATGATTTCTTCCAGACGAGGCTCAATTATCGATGCGAGCACTGCTTTGGACACTTCGCGCTGTTCACGTCCACCAACCCCCGGCACACTGACAAAATCACTGTTTCTCACCAATGGAGAAAATGCACATCCATACTGTTTTTTTATTTCCTCCGCCTTTTCGATGGGAGTTCTAATTCCGATCGCAATATCTTTTGTCACGTACTCACCACCAAGTCCCACCACTGCGGTATGGCGGATGCTGTCCTCGGCAAAGATGGCGATGTCCGTTGTTCCCCCTCCCATGTCGATCAAGGCAACCCCCAGCTCCTTTTCATCTTTCTCCAAAACACTGTAACAGCTGGCCAATGGTTCCAGCACCAGATCGATTACTTTCAGCCCCGCTTTGTCTACGCTTTTGTATATGTTCTGAGCACTGGTAACAGCACCGGTTATAATATGCACCTGTGTTTCCAAACGTACGCCTGACATGCCGATAGGATCTTTTATTCCCTTCTGATCGTCGACTATATACTCCTGTGGTATCACATGGAGAATTTCCCTGTCCATTGGTATAGAAACCGCCTTGGCCGCATCGATTGCCCGAACGACATCCAGTTCCGTGATTTCGTTATTATCTCCGGAGGTCGCAACAACCCCCTTGCTGTTAATTGCCCGAATATGATCGCCGGCGATACCGACGTACACCGCATCGACATCTACCCCGGCCATCAGCTCCGCTTCCTCGACCGCTTTCTGAATGGATCTGACGGTCTTGTCAATATTGACAACGACTCCCTTACGTAATCCATCCGAGCGACTGACACCTACACCAATGATCTTCAGTTCACCATTGGAATCAAGCTCCGAGATAATACATGCTATCTTGGTAGTCCCGATATCCAAACCGACAAACACATTGTCATCCATTCCTTATCCCTCCTCCATCTTTACAGACGCTATAGCTCTTTTATTGCACATATGCCATATTGCTGTAGCGAAGATCTATGGATTTTGGCGTCTGTGCATTTTCTGCATGTATCGATTGAAGTACCTGCCACAGATGGGCGATACCCGTTGAGATCCGTGAAGTCTGGAGCGCTATCGTCACAGAGCTTGCCTCCAGTCCGATTCGCACATTATCATTATTGTCAAATGAAGCGTGAGCCAGTCGTTTGGCTATTTCGGGCTGCGTTTTTTGCACCTGCGTCAAAAAGGAACTCAACCGCTGCTTGTCACTGTCAATTAATACTCTGTTTCCTCCCGGCACCACGCTATCGCGCAGGCCGGTGAAAACCGGCAGGTTGAAATATTGCTGCTTCGGTAAATCAATCAGTACACCATGTTCGTCCGTCAAATACACGTTATCTATGGCAATCAGAGCTATCGGCTCGCGCTCACGAATGGTGATCACAACAGTCGCAGGAAAGCACCTCTTCACCCTTGCCTCAGATACCCATGGTATTTTTTTCATGTTATTGATGATCTGTTTTTTCTCTATGCGCAGCAGCGATTTTCCTTTCTTTATCCCCGATAAAGCAATAACCGTTGCAGTGTCTACCCGCTCTATACCATGCACCTCTATAGCCTCTATTCTGAGAAAATTCTGCTTGCGAACGATTTGCCCGATTTGCCGGCCCCCCATTACCATACCCACCGCAACACCCAAAAGCCCCAGAATCAAGGCAGATGATATACATACGCGTTTGAGTGAAAAACGAATTTTCTTTCGTACTTTTTTCTTCTTTTCCGCAAGACTTTTGCGCCTGTTAGCACCGATTCGCTTAGCCATCCACCACTCCCTGGAGAAGCTTTTGGCCGATAGTGTTTATGTCCCCTGCCCCCATTAGAACAACCATATCTCCCTGCGAAAGCAGCGGAGCCAGGTACTCGACCACAGCATCTTTGTTTTCTATGTACGCAACCTGCTCATACCCGTTTGCCCGCATACGCTCTGCTATTTGCGCGGCGGACACGCCTTTTAATGGCTCTTCGCGAGCCTTGTATATGCTGGTGATTATGGCTTTGTCAGCCGCTGACAGGCTTAAGGCAAACTCATCCAGAAAGTCTCTTGTCCGCGTATACAGATGAGGCTGAAAGACAGCGACCACTCTCGATGCCCCCGTGGTTTTAGCAGCTGCAAGTGTTGCGGCTATTTCACTTGGATGATGCGCATAATCATCAATTACGGTTACGCCTCTTTGAGTACCAACAACTTCAAAACGACGATGCACACCTTCGTAGGCGGCAAGGGCTTGCTGGATTTTCTCCACTGATAAACCTCTGTTCAGTGCAATTGTAATCGCGGCAAGCGCATTGCGTACATTGTGCATACCGAATAAAGGAACTGTAAAGGTACCGATAGAGTCATTACCCGAAGTAAGAATAAAACTCATTCCGCCATCTACGTTGTGAACATCTTTTGCGCGAAACTGCGCCATACTCGAGGTTCCATAGGTAACCACCGGCGCTTTTATTCTGGGTATCAGACCAGCCGCCCGAGGATCATCGATGCAGATGACCACGGCGCCAAAAAATGGGACCCTGTGAGTATAGTCCAGAAAAGCCTCTTCTATTTGATCGATACTTCCATAACAGTCAAGGTGATCGGCCTCTATATTGGTGATTACCGCCACAGATGGATACATAGATAAAAAGGAACGATCATACTCATCTGCCTCTGTCACCAGCAGTGGACCGCTGCCCGGTACGGCGTTTGCTTTGCGCTGCAGGAGTGTTCCTCCGACAATCACCATCGGGTCCTCGCCGGCATGCGTCAGGATATGTCCGGTTAGAGCTGTGGTTGTGGTCTTTCCATGTGTACCGGCGATTCCGATACTGAACCTGGCCCGCATCAGATCTCCCAGCATTTCGGCACGCCTGATAAGCGCCTGTTCATGATCTTTTGCGTAAACCATTTCCGGATTATCGGGGCTGATAGCGCTTGAATATACTACCAGATCGGCGTGCGTTATTAGATCCGGATTATGGTTTGACTGAATACGAATACCCAAATCTTCAAGCCGCTCCGTCACCGGTGTGAGTTGCCGGTCGCTTCCCGTTACGATATGCCCCATCCGATGCATGATATGGGCAAGCGGACTCATCCCCGCACCACCGATGCCTATAAAGTGTATTTTTCTTTTTATCTGAAACATAGTACTCATCCAACAGTATCTGAAATTGTATCGACGATGTCTGACGCGGCACTTGCAGGCGTATAGTTAAGAGCCTTGCGGCACATTGTCTCGTGTAGCTCACTATCCCCTAGAATGCGCATAACCGTCTCTTCCACAGTTTTCCCACACTCTTCACTTTGGGCTATTCTGTAGCCCCAGCCCTGACTTTCAACATATCCTGCATTTACCCATTGATGATTCTCGGCCGCCCAGGGTAGCGGAATAAGAACGCATGGAAGCCCAAAAAAGGCGATTTCGTTCAGCGTCGATGCTCCCGAGCGTCCTATGACAACTTTTGCCCGCGCATAATAGGGATACAGATCATCGATTGTATCAAAAACAAATACCCCTGGCCGATCTCCCATTTCTTTACATATGGGCTTATAGGAGGTTGTGCCTGTCTGCCATACGACCTGCCATCCCTTATCGTTGATATTCTTCACAGCCTGGATAAGGCAGGTGTTCATAGAAGCTGCTCCCTGACTTCCTCCACAAATCAAAATGCATCGTTTCTGCCTGTCAAAGCCCTGTGGATATTCAAAATCGGCATACGTTCCTTCGATCGGTCTCACCGGGGTGCCGGTAATCATTGTGTTTCCTTTAATACTCCATTCCTCGGCCAC
This sequence comes from uncultured Fibrobacterota bacterium, assembly GCA_964419255.1. Lineage (GTDB taxonomy): Bacteria > Fibrobacterota > Chitinivibrionia > Chitinivibrionales > CAYFVL01 > CAZPHU01. The sequence goes on from CAYQOU010000054.1 coordinate 12,941, forward strand.
CGGAAACCCCAGAAAAACCATCCGTGCACCTTTTGAAAACATCCTTATCACCAGGCCGGGAACAGTGTTTTGCTCCTGGAGGAAAAAAGGGATTTTTCGCAGCTTTGCGGCAGCAAGCACCGGCGCACTGACATATCCGCCAAAAGCGATTACGGCATCCGGCCTCTGTTTTTTGAACAACAGATTCATTCGTCTGACCGAATTTACAAAGGCAAATATCGCATGAACATTTTTTGGTGATACCGAACGACGTATTCCCTGTACATCTACAATTTCCAGGGGAATATCATATTTTTCGCAGAGTTCCCTTTCTCTGCTTCGCGATGTACCTATCCATAAAAGCGAAAAAGAATGTTTCCGTCTTCTGCATTCCATTGCCACCGCCAGTGCCGGAAAGATATGCCCTCCTGTGCCCCCTGCTGCAATCACGATTTTTTTCTTTTCCACCTGTATCATACTTTTGTATTCCTCTCCATATTCCGTTATTCCCGGATCTGGACCTGGCTTGAAATGTTGAGCAAAATGCCTATACTGCACATGGTAAAAACAAGACTCATTCCACCGTAACTTAGAAAAGGCAGAGGTAAACCTGTTGTCGGAACGAGTCCGGTGTTTACACACGCATGCAAAATAACGTACAAAGCAAGCACAAAAGTAATCCCGAAAGCCATCACCTGCCCCATACGATCAGGTGCCCGCATGGCAATTTTTAAGCCCCGAACAACAATGAAACTGTAAATGCCAAGCACCGCAAGCAATCCAACAAATCCGATCTCCTCACCAAGAATGGAGAAAACAAAATCGGTATGAGGCTCGGGAAGGTAAAACAGTTTCTGATTCCCCTGCCCCAGTCCCACACCGAATATCCCACCATGCCCTAATCCGATAAGTGCCTGGTAGGTCTGATATCCCAGATCCGATTTGTGCTCAGTAAGATGCAAATGTCCAAGAAGCCTCATGCGCCTGTATGGAGAAAAGGCAACAGCCATCGCGGCAACGGGTAAACAGACGACGCCAACGGCGGCAATATGCCATACCTTTGCCCCTGAGATGAAAAGCAGAGCCATTCCGACTACCCCGATAAGAGCCGCAGTACTGAAATCCGGTTCAAGGACGACCAGAAAACACAACAGTCCGATTTTAATCACTTGCTCAACAAAAACTCTTCCCTCGCGAATCGTGTATCCTTTCAGCTGAGCCTGCTTTGCCAACAAAATTATCATTGCGATACGGGCGAATTCTGATACTTGAAATCGCAGAAAACCGATGCGAACCCACCGTTTTGCACCATTGATTGCCTGGCTTTCAGGAAGCAGGAGCACATAGACTAATAAGACGACTGCTGCAATATATCCAATATGACTGGCTTTGCCTAAAGCATGATAATCGACATTTATGAACACCGTCAGTGCTATCAGTCCCAGCAAAGCTCGAATCAGTTGACGACCGAGGAAAAAATCGGCGCCCCCGAATCGTTGTTGCGCCAGCGCAAATGAAGAGCTATAGACAAATACGATCCCCAGGCCCAGAAGCAGCAAAGAGGAAATCAAAATGCCCGCATCGATACCATTACGCTTTCTTTCCACCTGGATCCCTTTTGTTCAGGTTTTTTACCGATTTTATAAATTCTTCTCCCCTTTGTTCATAGCTGCTGAACATATCGAAACTTGAACATCCTGGAGACATCACTACAACATCACCGCTTTGTGCACATGATGAGGCTACAGCAACTGCTTCCTCTAAAGTGTGCGCCTGTTTTACCTCGGTGGCCCCTTTCCATTCCCTTGCGATTCTTCCGGCGGCTTCCCCGATCAGAACCGCACACTTGACATGTCTGGCTATGGCATTTCTTGCAGCTGCGAAATCACACCCTTTATCTTTTCCCCCTGCAATTACTATCACATTATTTTCAAATGCCGAGACTGCACTAATCACCGATTCGGCAGTCGTTGCCTTTGAATCATTAAAATAGCGCACATTTTCGATACAGGCGACATACTCAAGACGATGGGCCAATCCCGAGAAACTGCTGAGTCCGCGGGCAATCTGGGCTTTGCTTAGCCCCGCAGCCCATGCCAGTGCCGCAGCGGCACAGGCGTTATCGTAATTATGTTTACCCGCAAGCTTCATTTCGCTTAGAGAAACAATCTGCTCGGATATGCCGCCGGCATTGCGCCACATTTTTTTCCCATCATGCCAAAAGCACGTATATTCTTTGCTTCTGCCACCAAACAATACCACATCCACTCGCGACCCAAGCTCCTGTGCCCACTTCCGCAGTCGTGAATCCTGTGAATTGAGCACGAGTGTATCGCTGCTTTGCATATTGCGTGTCAACTCTTTTTTTGCATTATAGTAGTGCTCTTCACTTTCATACCGGTCGAGATGGTTTTTGAACAGATTAAGCACCGCTGCGGCATGCGGACGAAAACGGTCTATTGTTTCCAACTGGAAGCTGCTCACCTCAGCTACAATAAAACCGTTTTCCGGTATACTCTCTACCACCGCACTGAGCGGCAGACCGATGTTTCCAGCCACAACCGACGGAAGTTGCGCCGTTTGCAATATTGCCCCAAGTAACGAAACCGTCGTACTCTTGCCAGTCGACCCGGTCACCGCAAGAAAAGGTGCCTTTGCGAATCTATATGCGAGCTCAATTTCCGACCAGACCGCGACTCCTTTGGCACGGGCCTGCTGAACTATGGGTATACTTTTTGGTATACCCGGGGACAAGACAATCAGATCGCTTTCCAACACTCTTTTGGTATGCCCTGCGGCTTCATGCGCAACATGACTCAGGCCGTTGGAAGCAAGTATAAAATCCATTCTGTCGTTGGGACAACTGTCACTGATAAACACCTCTGCACCATGCGAAAGTGCCAACTTTGCCGCTGCGATACCACTCCTGGCGATGCCTAATATCGTAATCCTGTGCGGTATGATCCGGTTTTTATTTATGTTCATCTGTTAGTATTCCTCGTATACCCTTTCCAGTTTGACGGCACGTGAACCCTTAAGAAGAACAATATCTCCCGATGTAAAAAGGGACCGGGCCATGTCAAGCGCCTGCCTGTTATCACTTGCTGTCTCAATCCTCCTAACTCCTGACGCAGCTTCGGCCACAGTCTGCGCATACTCTCCTACAGTTATTAGCTTTTGTATACCCGCCTTTGCCAGCTCCCGCCCCAACTGCTTATGCAGTCTTTTGGCATGTGTGCCAAGCTCCTTCATATCGCCGATAACAGCCGCACTCACACGATTTTTGGCAAGACTCCGCAAGAGTGCTATACTGCTTCTCATGGAAGAGGGGTTTGCATTGTAGCAATCGACAATAAAGGTAACATCATTTTTGATCCGTATACGCCCGCGAAGCGGATCGGGCTCCAAACCGTAAAGTGTATCCGCTATGTTTTTTTGTGTGATACCGTGCTGCCGGGCCAGATAGATCGCGGGAAGGGCACTATAGATGAAATGCCGACCAGGCATGCGCAGGCAATACTTGTAGTTGTCTACGGTAAAGCTCATCCGGCCGTCATCGCAAACCTGCTCGTCGGTTACCCGAATCGCACATCTTCGACTGTATCCGAAAAACACCGTGCGGTAGCCGTACTCTTGCGCCCCTCTCACCAGCCGGCGATCATCGCCATTGAGCAACAACATTCCTTTTCTCTTGGATATTCCCGCCGTTATCTCAAACTTTGTTTTGGTCGTATTGGTAAGTGTCCTGAACATGCCAATGTGGGCGTATCCGATATTGGTAATCACTCCAATATCCGGTCGGCTTATGCGAGAAAGCTCATATATTTCCCCTGCATGATTTGCCGCAAGCTCCATAATCGCAATCTTATCTCTACGACTGAACCGCAGAATACTCAGTGGGACACCGATCTCATTATTCCAGTTGCTATACGTCTCTCCAACCGACATCTTTCCATTCAGCAGTGCCGCAATAAAATGCCTGGTGGTCGTTTTACCGTTACTGCCGGTGACCGCAACAACAGGAATGCCCAATTCTCTGCGATATTCACGCGCCATGCGGGAGACCGCCTGCAGAGGATCTTTTGTCAAAAGCAGCTTACCTTTTAGCCGTAACGGAAACCGATCAGCTTTCTTGGCATCGACTATTGCGGCTGCAGCACCGGACTGAAATGCTTCTTCTACATAATTGTGACCATCATTACTTTTTGTACTCAAGGCGAGGAAAACATCCCCCGGCGCAATTTTGCGGGAGTCCATCCATATGGTCTTAACTGCATGCTGACGTAACCGCTGTGACATATTTATCTGCGCATGTCCCCAGACTGCCAGTTGTTCGATTGTCGGATGCGCTTTCATTGACTATCCTTGCAGTTCGTTTGTGATTGCGAGAACGACTTCGCGGTCATCGAAGTGATGCCGAACACCGTTTACTTCCTGGTATGTCTCATGTCCCTTGCCGGCTATAACCACACTGTCTCCGGGTCGCATTCTCTTTAACACAGTGCGTATCGCGTCCCTGCGGTCCTGCACAACCTGAAAGGAAAAGTCCAGAGGAAGCCCCTCAAGAATATCCTTGATAATCTGCTTTGGGTTCTCACTGCGCGGATTGTCATCTGTCACTATAGCCTCATCGCAATAGCGGGCCACCGCCTCCGCCATCAACGGGCGTTTACCTCTATCGCGGTCCCCGCCGCACCCGAACACACAAAAAAGCCTGCCGGAAGTTAACGGCTGTACAGCGGCCAGTACCTTTTCCAAGGCATCGGGCGTATGGGCGTAATCGACTATCGCGACGGTCCCTTCAGGCCCCGGTACCGTTTCCATGCGACCAGGAACAACCTGCATTGTTCTCAGACCTTGTTCGATCCGCTCGCGGGGAATTCCCAAAGCCATAGCCCCTGAAAAGAAAGAGGCAATATTATACACGTTGAACTCTCCGGCCAGCGGACAACTCACGGCTGTTTTTTCATTTTTGTACGAAAATGTCACCTTCGTTTGCTCGAGCGTGCACGTACTCTCCACGATTCGCACATCGGCGTCATCACTGCGACCGTAGCTGAGTATATTTGTATCAACCAGTTCGCCCGCCAGCCGCCTCCCCCATCGGTCATCGATATTTATCACGGCTACCGCTTGTTTCTTTAAGTATTTTGTAAAGAGTACCTTCTTTGATTGATAGTACTCTTCCATTGTATTGTGAAAATCGAGGTGATCCTGCGTCAAATTTGTCCACACGGCAATGTCATAAGTAAATCCGGCCACTCTATACAGGGCAAGCGCATGTGAAGACACCTCCATGGCCAATGCACGAGGTTTTTCTGCAGCGGCCCCGATGCGCAAAAACAGATCGGAACTTTCGGGCGTCGTACGCGGGGCTTGCTCAACGGTCTGTCCCATCAGATATTTCACCGTACCAAACATCCATGTTTTCTCCCGACCATAATAATTTTCAAACAGATGATCGAACAGATACACGGTTGTGGTCTTGCCGTTTGTTCCTGTGACCGCAACGCACGCTGTCTCATCGAGGTTTACCCCGTGGATTTGCTTACTCAGAATCCCAAGAGCTTCACGTGCATTTTCCACCTGTATCCATGGCAGTTTTCTTCCCGCCTGCTCCTTTTGGCTGACCACTGCAGCGGCCCCTTTGGTGACGGCGGCGTCTATAAATCGATCTCCATCGACGTTGAAGCCTGGAATAGCAACAAATACACAGCCTGAGCGTACCCGTCGCGAATCGTAGGTTATATGTGTAACCTCGGGATCACCCTCCCCGCCCTGTTTGATAACTTGTAAAGTTCGTATCAGCTTATTCCATTGCATGTTCCGCTTCCATCGTTCTGAAATGTATTGTGGTTTTGCCTGTACCACTTTTTCCGATATGATTCGGCATTTTCCGATATCCAGTCGAGTGCTTTTTGCCGGCAGCGTATCGGGTCACTGCGGCATTCTTCATCCATGGAGCGCATAATCTCATGCAGCTGGTCCTGAATGAATCTATCAAAGGTATCTTCCATGAAGCATCCTTGACGATAAGCCCTGTCATCCTTCATATGAACAATACAACGTGCATCTGACTCCTGTCTGTACTATTTTTCCTACGGACGGTACCTGCCTGGTCACAATCCCCGCTCCTCTGATCGTTGGTATTAGCCCTTCCAGATTCACTGCATTTATTGCATCACGTAAATCTTTACCGATGCAATCGGGAACGACCGTCTCTTTTTTGCCCTCCGATGTCCCGGTGTACAGAATCAGCCGCCGGCCTGCGGACATCCGATAACCGGCGGCAGGACGCTGGTAGGCGATTGTCTGCTCTGCGCCGATGATTTCATACGGTATCTTTTTGCTGCTCAACAGCTGTGCTGCACTGTCTCCAGCAAGTCCGCAGACATCAGGAACGACCGTAAAAGATTTTTCGGTACCGCGCAGCTTTTCATCCACCTGCGGCTGCAGTATATGTTGGGCATACTGCAGCCGCGGATGACTGATCACCTGTGTCAGAATTTTCCTGAACGCTGGTGCCGCTACCGCTCCGCCCCCATCACCATTGCGAGGCTCGTCGATAACGATACCACATACGAGTCGGGGTTTTTCCACCGGAGCGAATCCTATGAATGATGCCCACACCTTGTCGTGAGAATAGGAGCCGCTGTCCTGATCAAATTTCTGCCCCGTACCGGTTTTACCTCCTATTGATACACCTGGAATCCGAGCCCGCCTGGCCGTGCCATAATCCACCACTCCACTGAGAATATTTCGAAGCTCGCGGGCGACCTGCGGGTCAATCACCCGCCGAACCTTGCGCCCCTTTTCCATAAGCTTCCCTCCCCCACCAGCGGCAACGACCTTGTCACAAATCCGAGGCACCAGAAGTAAACCATCGTTGGCAACCGCGGAAATGGCAAGCATCATCTGAAGAAGTGTCACCGATATTTCCTGTCCGATCGCCATGGTCACCAGGGTACGTCCCGACCACTTGCTGATCGGGTGAACGATGCCTTTTTCTTCACCGGGAAGAGCTATGCCGGCCTGACTTCCCAGTCCGAAATCCTTTACATACCGAAAAAGATTCTGTTCTCCTAATTTTGCCGCAATTTTTGCAAAGCAGACGTTACTCGAATAGCCGACGGCTTCCGTAAACGAAAGCATCCCGCGTGGGACGACATCCCGAATGCGCTCATCATAGATCTCATACACTCCCTGATTAGCATCGAGTGAGTCGGTTATACCGATCTGCTTTTCCTGCATCGCCGAGGCTGCGGTGAGCACCTTGAATGTCGAGCCCGGCTCGTAGTTGAATGCAACACAGCGGTTGGAACGCTCCTGCAACGTATATCTCGCGGGAAGATTGGGATTAAAGCCCGGCACATTGGCCATCGCTAAAACATCACCACTGCGGGGATCCATGACCATTGCCATGCCTCCCTTTGCCCCTGACTCCTCTACCGTACGGAGCAAAATCGCCTCTACGATTTTTTGAATATGTAAATCTATGGTCAAATAAACATCGGCTCCGGCAACCGAAGGTTTGTGGGGCATACCGATACGATTATATCGGTTATTTCTGCCATCCTTCTGAAGGATACTCCAGCCGTTTTCTCCTCTGAGCACATCGTCGAAAGTATATTCGATTCCCCCCAACCCACTTCCGTCTGCTCCCACATATCCAAGCACCTGCCCTGCCAGCTCACGGTTGGGGTAAAGCCGCTGTATATTGGCCGAGCGATTTTTTTCATCTGCCGTCACCGTGCCGATCATGGATGTGTTTACCCGAATCAGATCGGGCATGCTGGTGGCAAGAACCTCACCGTTTCTATCCAGAATGCTTCCCCTGCGCGCCTGGATCACCTCACGATATCTGGCCTGATCACGACTACGTTGCGCATACTGATTTGCTCTGAGTATCTGAACCTGAAAAAGACGACCGATGATTATGACCATCGCAATCGTCATCAGCGCAGAGATGAAAATCAGACGAAGCTTAAATGTGTTCATCACCCTTTTTCCTGCGTCAGGGATTTTCGCAAAACAGCCAGAATGCGCCATTTGGGCATGGAAAAGACCAGTTTATTCTCTTTATCAGGACGAATTATGATTATTTCACGTGAGGAAGGATACCGCAGGGATAACTGTTTCTGTGCTATATGCTCGATGCGCCGGGTACTGGAAAGCTTCTGTGCCGCAAGACGCAGACGAAGGGCTTCCCGATTAAGCACCCGCAGAGAATCGGCGATATGTTGATTACGTAACGCAGTATTTGTTATATATACCTGTTTCCATACCGTAAACAGAGGAAGAGAAACCACTAATGCCAATACCGCGATACAGATCAGAAGCATTCTGAAGGTGAAAATGCCACCGTTTGACGAGTCCATTTGGGCGTCTGCGGGCTTGGTATTTTCTTTTTTGCGACTCTTTCGAGCCTTATAACGCATAATCATATCGTTTTCTCCGCGATTCTCAACCGTGCACTGCGGGCACGTCTGTTTTGTTGGATCTCTTCTTCCGACGGCTTGACCGCCCCTCTGTTTACGCGCTTAAGCCAGGCAACCTTTTCACATCTGCACACCGGAAGCCCCGCTGGACACTCACAACTCTGCTCCGCCCGACGCATAAACTGCTTCACCATTCGGTCTTCCAGACTGTGGTAGGAAATCACCACAAGCCGCCCACCCTTTAGAAGACAACTGTGAATTTTTCCGAGAAACGTTTCCAACTCCCACAACTCCTCGTTTACCGCAATCCTAAACGCCTGAAATACCCTGGCCATCACCTTTACTCTCAGCCCCGCCCCATATTCCTGCTTCAGGCACTGACGTAGCTGGGCCGAGCTTCTGATCCGGTGGTGACGATCGTATTGCTTGATGGCGCGAGCCATGCGGCCGGCATTTCGTATCTCTCCAAAGCTTGCGAGGATCTCTGCCAACTGCTGCTCGTCGGATTGTGCGATAAGCTCCGAGGCGCTTATTCCCTGATTGCCCATGCGCATGTCCAGATCCGCATCTTTCATGTAGGAGAAACCCCGCCCCACACTATCAATCTGATGCGAGGATACCCCAAGATCGGCCAGAATGCCGTTTACCCGATCGATTCCATGCTCCCGTAATACCTGATCGAATGCCGAGAACCGGCTTTGGCAAACAAGAATCCGCGGCCCCGATGAAAAGGTCATGATTTGTGCCCGCTTTATTGCCGCCGGATCCCGATCAATCCCTATCACCATCCCCTTTGCAGAAAGAAGCGAGGCAATTGCCGTAAAATGCCCCCCCCCGCCCAATGTAACATCCACATAGGTACCCTCGGGGCGTATGGCAAGCCCTTCAAGCGACTGCTGAAGCATAACCGGGGTATGATAGGAGTTGTTTTCCATATATGGGTATTACCGCATCCCAGCTTCCACTGACTGAAAGAAAACGTCATCGAAATCATCACCCGCACCGATATACTCTTCGAAACGGTTTGTATCCCAGAGCTCTACATGACCACGTTTTCCAATTAAAGTAACATTTTTCTTTATACCTGCAATTTCAAGCTGCTTTGGGCTCAGCATTATCCTGCCCTGACTGTCCAGACTGCTTTCAGAAACGGTGCTGTACAAAAGGCGTTGAAACTTAACGGCCTCGGGAGTCTGGGGCATGGTCTCCAATTCGTCCTCATACCTCTCCCAGGCATCCTGCGGATAGGCGCGAAGACAGCCTCCCGGCGCACGGCATATGACAAACGTCTCATCCGCTTCAGGCGCCAGAGCCTTGCGAAATTTGGCCGGGATATTCAGCCGGCCTTTTGCATCGATTGAGTAGTCAAACCTGCCGCGGAATCGGGACATTCACATTTCCCCACTTTTACCCACAATTAAACACCATTACCCATAGAATAGTTTATTAAGGAGACGAAATCAAGTTTTTTTTGTTCCGGGGAACAACAAAAAGACAACGTTTTCCTTAATTATCAATGATTTATGCAGTCCATGCAGCACATCTTGTTGTTATTGCCGCAATCACCACTACATTTTGTTTATTAAAGCGTTTTAACTGGATAAATCTTTTGACTGGAAAACCGGATACGCGTTGTTTGGCAACAAAAAATCAAAACAGTGCCTGTTTTGCGGATATTTGACTATTGAGTTTGGCGGTCCAAAGGATAAAAAAAAAGAAAAGAGGAAGGGCAGGATAAGAAGGTTTTATGGTCGAGAATTCCGGATTCGGCTAACCAGGATAATTGGGTGCCTTCTAGCCCGAATCGCTGATTTCGTAATCATCGGTGCTGTGTAAATCCGAGGCTTGCATGATTCTGGTATCCTCATAGAGCGCCTTGTTGTTTGCCTTCTTTGCGGCGTTTCCCGGCACGACCTGAAAGGAGGCATACTGATCATCTGGATTGTTTTGAGACAGTTTTTTTACCCGGGCTCGAAGGGAATAGTTTTCGCTTATGACCATGTCGTATTCTCGTTGAAGCTCGATGAGTTTTTGTTTCAGATTGGAAAGCTGATGAGAGTAGCCGACGTCCTTGCCGGTGATCGTCTCGATTGTTTTCTGCTGACTGGACAGCGCGGAGGTGACCAGTGAGATGGTCTTTTCGATTTCCATAAGCCTCTGTTCACCCGAGTGGCTTTCCGCGGTATCGATGGGAGTACCTGCGTTAAACTGTTGAACCTGCATAGCCAGATCACGGGTATGGGAATCTATTCTCCTGTTTGTTTTACTATTTTGAGAGGATATGACAATCACCGGCAGGAAAAGGGCAAAAGCGATGATTGGGATTATCCAGAGAAGCTCTATTGCCAAGATAAACTCCTGAATTGCGGAAGCACCGAAGAATCGTTTGCGCAAAGTATATTGCACTGTTAGTAATATAGCATAGAAGAGATCAGAATACAACCGTGAAAGGAAACATTTATGTCGCATAAGCCAATAATGTCCGTCTCCGGTATACGCGGAATCGTGGGGCAGAGCCTGAGTCCCCAGTTCTGTGCATCGATCGCCTACATCCAGTCGCATTATCTTGGGAAAGGAAAGATCATCGTCGGCAGAGACACCCGTTCTACGGGTCCGGAGATTGCCCAGGCAATATTCGCCGGCATACGGGCTGCCGGAGCCACGCCGGTGGATATCGGCATCGCTCCTACTCCCACCACCTGCTTTGCCGTCAACCATTTCGACGCTGATGGCGGGGTGATTATCACCGCCAGCCATAATCCTAATCCTTATAATGGATACAAGATGGTACACTCAAGCGGTCGCCTGTTTAGTGGCGCGGAATGTGATGAAGTCTATGCAAGGTTTCATAAAGGGGATTACCCGTCATGGGATGAGATGAAAAGGTTCATGGAATATGCGCCGCAGAAAGAAGACGCGGTTGAGCCGCATATCGATGCAATCTGTGAAGCGGTAGATACCCGGCTTATTGCTCGAAAAAAAATACGGATAGCCGTCGACTCCATAAATGGTGCCGCCGGGGTTATCTTTCCCACCTTGCTGGATCGACTGGGAGTAGCCTGGGACGGGGTATATAACCGTTTGAACGGGGACTTTGTTCACAATCCCGAGCCCCGTCCGGAGCATCTACAGGATCTGTCCCACCTTCTGAAATCTTCCGATGATTACTGGGCGGGATTTGCCTTTGATCCCGATGCCGATCGCCTCGCGCCCATGGGCGAAAATGGTCAAGCAATCAGCGAAGAGATGACACTGGCGCTTGCACTGGAGAGTGTGCTTGATGAGCACCCTTCCGACATCGCCACGAATCTGAGCACCTCCATGGTGATAGATGATGTTGCCGCAAAATATGGGGTGGAGGTATATCGCTCAAAGATCGGTGAAGCCAATGTCGTCGGGGCGATGCAGGAGCACGGATGCAGCATTGGGGGTGAAGGAAACGGTGGGGTAATCTACCCGCGTGTGTCCACGGTACGTGACGGGCTCACCGCCATGGCGCTGATTATCGAGTTCATGGCAAAACGGGATCAGAAAATATCCGCCCTTGCTTCCCGGTGGCCGGTCTATCCCGGGGTCAAGGAGAAGATCGAGCTTGGCGATCTCAATCCCTCAGAGGTGGTAAAAAGATTGGAGCAGCAGTTCGCGGATGAAAAAACCGACACGCAGGACGGCCTGAAAATCATCCGCGATTATGGATGGGTTCATCTTCGCCCCTCCAACACCGAACCGATCATGCGATGTTATGCGGAAGCCAAATCGGAAACGCAGGCCCGTGAGCTTGCAGATATGGTGCTGAATAAAATCAAATAGCCCCCAAAAAAATCGAGGAATTAGAGGGCATGGCTGCTCGTGCGTGCGCCTGGTAATCGGCTCTTGAGCCTTTGGGCAACAAAGATCGAAAAGGAGACATATTATAGGCACGAGCGGGAAGGGGCCTGTGGCGCTTAGGGTAACACCTGTTCTTTTACCGGCTTAAGCGTTTTTTCCTAAACGATTCGGCTCAGAGCCGCTCATTGCGGTTTTATTTTAGCGTACATATAGCAGTCGTAATACTGCTCCCCGATTCGCAACCGTTTTCTCAGAGTACCTTCCCCGCAGTATCCCGCTTTTTCCGCAACCCTTCGGCTCCCCTCGTTTGGGACGGCCATCGTCAGCTCCAATCTGACAATCCCGCACTTATTGAAGGCATGCCGCTCCAGTTGCAGCAAGGCTGCAGTGGCAATGCCTTTCCCCCAGAGATTCTTTTGCACAAAATACCCCGCCTCCGCAACATAGGGAAAGCCGGGATTGCGCCTGAAGCCTATTCCCCCGGCTACGGCATCCTCGTAGAGTATCGTAAAGTTGTATTCGGACTGCTCTTTTCGCTTGCGGCTATTCTGACGGAGAAAATCTTTTTCTTCCTCAATAGACCGGGGTTTTGCCGGAAAATAGGAAAATCCGGGATCTGACAGAATCCTAAAGAAAGCTTCGGCATCGGTTATTCTCTGAGGACGAATGTGTACATTCATGTGTTTTCCTTGATGAATATCTAAGCTACATTTTGTCGAATCGGCAGAAGCTCCGCAATCGATTCAACCATCCGATGCGGCTGAATCGTGCAGTCATTCGGCAGCCCTGTTTTATGCGCATCATTCCAAACCGTATACATCCCAAGCCTCTGTGGTACCGCAACTTCCCATTCCAGATTATCTCCCACAATCCAGCTCTGTTCCGGCGTGAGGCCCAGGGATGCGGCCGCATCGAAATAAACTCGAGGCTCGGGCTTTCCATATCCGAGTTCACCTTCGATGAATATTTTGTCGAAGAAGCGCTCCAGACCGAAACGCTCCACCTTCATGCGCTGCATCCGTTTGTCTCCGTTTGTCACTAGCACAATAGGTATACCCTGCTCCTTGAGGGTATGAAGCGTTTGTTCGGCACCGGGGAAAAAAGCCAGTTTTTTGCCATGCTCCTCGATATACTCATCGGCCATCTGCCGTGCGATCATGCCATTTTTGATGCTCAGGGAGGCAAAAGCTCCCAATACTACGCTGTGGCGGGCGGCAGTCATATCCAGACGCCCCGTTCGATGACGCAGGGGATCGGACCAATACCAGCGGCTGTATTTGGCTATGGCATCATACAGCTGCCTGCCGGTAAATGGCTGAAGTTTTTCCGCATACTTATCGCACACCTGTTTCCACACAGGCGTAGCCACAACGCCAAAAGTGATGATCGTATCATCCAAATCAAACAGAATTCCCCGGGGTTTCACTTTTTCCATCTTTCCTTTTTCCATATCTTAGCCCTATGCTGTGCAATTCTCTCCCGGCGATTCGCACAATCGGGATTAAATATAATCATTCACACAGGATGTAGCCTATTTGAAGTATGCTTTCCCAAAACTGGAAGCGTTCTCTGATATATTGCTACCCGGTGCGGTTTTTGTTATTAAAAATTTGTAAAGAGAACATATGCACCTGATCAGGTTTGGAATACTGCAATGCCGTCGGATGTCGCAAAGCATGTACTGAATGAAAGCCATATTCTGCTGTTTCTGATTCAGTTTTTCTTACTCATTAGCTCTGCCAAGCTTCTGGGACTGTTCTTTATCCGAATCAAACAGCCTACGGTAACTGCGGACATACTGGTTGGAGTGATTCTGGGTCCTACCATCCTCGGCCGGCTATTTCCCGGCGTGCAGGATGCGATCTTCCCATCCGATGCGTATCAGGTGATAATGCTTGATACGGTGGCATGGATCGGAATCTTTTTTCTGCTTCTGGTCACCGGACTGGAGGTGAATTTCTCAAGCATCTGGAAGCATAAGGGACGTGCACTGGGAATCGCCGTATCAGACATTATTATTCCCATAATCCTCTCACTGGCGGTGTTGATTTTTCTGCCCGATCGATACTTCATCACACCAGAGAACCGTCTTCTATTCATCCTTTTTATCAGCACAATCATGACCATATCGGCGATGCCGGTTTCGATCAGGGTGATGCAGGATCTGAAACTGCTGCGCACCGACCTGGGATATCTGACCATTTCCGCCCTCTCCATCAATGATATCATCGGCTGGATTGTCTTTACGATCATTCTGGGTATTTTCACTCACGGAGATCCCGATCTGCAGTATGTGGCGGTGCTCATTGCGATGACGCTGCTGTTTGTCGTGCTTGCTATCTGGATAGGTATAAGATGGATCGACAGGATCATTGTTGCCATAAAGAAGCACTCCTACGACACAGGCTACATTCTGGCGGTCGTCTCTTCGGTGGGCCTTCTGTTCGGGGCGATAACCCAAAGGATAGGCATTCACGCGCTGTTTGGTTTTTTTATCGCCGGACTGGTTTGCGGAGAATCGAAGAATCTGACAGAAAACACACGCTCCACAATCGGAGGAATGGTCAATGCGGTGTTTGTACCGGTTTTCTTTGCCAATATCGGTCTGAAAATCGATATCCTGCAGAGCTTCGACTGGTTTTTGGTGATTCTTCTGACGGTCATGGGAATCGGGGTACGATTTATCGGTGCGTATGCAGGATGTATACTGGCGAAAATACCCCGTGCACAACACTGGCCGATTTCGGCTCTTCATACCCCCGGCGGAGAGATGCATATCGTTATTGCGACTCTTGCACTGGAGCTGCAGCTGATCAGCGAAAACATATTCGTGGCGATCATTGTGGCGGCAGTGCTTTCATCGATAACTCTGGGCCCCGCACTTTTTATCATTCTCAGAAGAGTGATTCCAGCCACCACCGTACAGATTTCCCCCCATGCAGCCATGGAGCTGACATCAACCGAAAAATACGACGCGCTGCAGGAGCTGAGCATAAAAGCTGCGCATCTGCAGCATCTGGACCCCCAGGAGGTGTACTCTGTGACATACGAAAGAGAGGACGGGATGAGTACCGCGCTTGAGCGGGGCATAGCCATTCCCCATGCCAGGATGGAATCGGTCAGACGACCGGCTGTGATTCTGGGAAGATCTCTTCGGGGAATCGATTGGGATGCGACGGATGGTCTACCGGCAAAGCTTGTCTTTTTTATTCTCACCCCCGCGGATCAGAGCGATAAGCAGCTGCAGATATACTCCCAGTTGGTAGGTTTTCTTTCTGTGGACAAGAACCGTCTGGCGCTGCTGGAGACTGAACATATTGCCGAAGCTGTTGCGATACTCAACGATCGACTCCGGCTCAAGGCGATCACCGGATGATGGGGCGGAGCGCTAATCTCTTTGGAATGGTTTTTGTTACATTTTTATTTCTGCACGACTGCAAAAAGGAGGTTGTTATGGGCTTACGTATGGCGGGGAAAACCGCGCTTGTCACCGGAGGTGCTTCGGGGATCGGTGCATCCACCGCATCTCTTCTTCTGCGTGAGGGAGCACAGGTTTGCATAACGGATGTTAACGATATTGGTGATCAAGAGCTTTTGCATATGGTTTCGGAGCGGCCGGACCATTCTCTTTTCATCCGATCGGACGTGACCGATAGCTCACAGATGCAGAAGCTTGTGCATGAGACGATCGACGCATTTGGCACACTGGATTATGCGTTTAACAATGCGGGCATTGAAGGCAAACAGGTGCCCACGGCCGAGTATCCGGAAGACGACTGGGATCGGGTAATCTCCATAAATCTCAAAGGCGTCTGGCTGTGTATGCGTCATCAGATCGCATATATGGTGAAGAAAGGTTACGGGTCGATTGTAAACTGCTCATCTGTTGCGGGGCTAAGCGGCTTTGTCAACCTCTCTGCATACACGGCCAGTAAACATGCCATTATCGGATTGACGAAATCAGCAGCCCTGGAGTACGCAAAAAGCGGTATCCGCATAAACGCGGTCTGCCCGGGTGTCATTCGCACGGCAATGGTGGATCGGGTAATCGGCGACGATCCACAGCGTGAAAAAATGTATACGGACATGGAACCGATAGGACGAATGGGCGCACCGCGTGAAATCGCCGAAGCGGTACTGTGGCTTTTCTCGGATGATTCATCCTTTGTTACCGGCCACCCGCTGGTCGTTGATGGAGCAATGAGCGCCGCATGAGAGCGCACATACCGGGATAGTGGCGACAGAATCGACGGAATTGAGCACAGATAGTAAAGCTTTTCTGTGCTCATTCAGCTCATATTCGGATAGTACCGTCAATTATACTTCGCCTTCTTTCTTCTCCCCCGTTGTTTCTTCGTTTTCAGAAGTGATG
>CAYQOU010000055.1:2500-28606 GCA_964419255.1 uncultured Fibrobacterota bacterium
CGCTCTTGATGATTCTGGAGAAACCGCAGCGTTTCTCCATTGACGTGGATATCGCAACAGATGCTTCGCGTGAACAAATAGAACAGTGTCTGGATTTACTCATAAGTAAGCACAAGACATTCCAATCTTGGAAAAAAAGAGCGCATAAAACTAAACCCTGGCTGCCAATTTCAAGCTATTACCTATATTTTCGCTCTGCTTTTACCGATGAACAGATGTCAATCATGCTTGACGCTCAGTTGCGAAAGAGTGCCTATGTCACATGTGAAAAGAAAGTAGCCTGTGGCGAGCTTTATAGAAGTGAAAAAAAAGCTGTAATTCCATATCCCGCAAGTATCATCGGCGATAAGCTTCTTACAATGGGACCTGCAACGCTGGGTATTCCTCTTGGAAGAGGAAAGCAGGCTCAGAGATTGAAGCATGTTTTTGACGTAGCTACATTGAGTCGAATGAAACCATCCCTAAGTCGTATCCGTGACAGCTTTTATGGCTGTCTGGCTCAGGAAAATGCTCTTCAGGACAGAAAGATTAATTCCGAACAGATTTTAAAGGATACGCTTTCATTTTGCGGGAGTGTAGTTTCCCACCGTAACATGCCGGATGTAGATATGATTTCTGATCCGGTTTTAAAAGAAAATATTACCGGCTTTTTGCCATTTGCTAAGCATCTGTTCACCTCCGACTATCGCTGGCATAATCTACAGATAGATATGAGCAGAGCGGCACTGTGCATATCCGCGGCATCCATAGGTAGTGTGACTCAACAACAATTCGAAAACGCTCTTGATGGGCAGGAATTTCATGGGGACAAAAAAGTAAAAATACCCGTAAATGATTTATATGTACAAAATGCATGGACGCATATTGCCAACTGGGTGGGATGTAATCCTCTGATGCAGGAATAATGAATAATGCGGAAAGAAAACAAAGCTTGTTCTGAAAAGAAAAGGATGGCCAAGAGCTGTCAGGATAGGCAAGGAAGGCACAGAGGTAAAGAAAACTGATTGACTAACAACTGCTGCTGGCACTTGAAAAGAAAAAAGATATGCACCCGCGTTAAGATTCTTTGTCTGCTTACATATGTAAACCGTTTTCCTGATTTATTTATATTTTCTTCGAACTTTGAATCACCGGTATAGCCGGGACATGGGTATTTGATTAAAGCCGATAAAGGGGTAATCCATTATCGGCTTTAATTTAGCATCGGGACTGTTTCTATTCGTATTGCGATGATATCGCCGACCACTGTTCGGGCATGAGATTTACAATGTAATCATTGTATAAAGCTTCTGCCTTTCGGTTTTTACCCAGGTTTTTATACTGCTGGTGCAGCTCATACAGAGCGTATTCATAATACACGCTGCCGATATGATCTTCGATTAGCTTTTCGTAGAATGTGACTGCCTCCTCCGGCTCGTTCATTTCTTCAATGTGAATACGGCCGAGCCGAAACAGCGCATGGTCGATTTCTTTACTGGATGCAAACTGTTTAATGTGACGTTTGTACAAATCTATTGCGGGAGAGGCTTCTCCCTGCAGGTAATAAATTTCTGCCAATGCAAGCAATGCCTGCTCATACCAGCTCCCCTGGGGATATTTGGCCAGGTACTGTTGAAGATTTTTACGAACGCCGTCAAAATCGCCCAGGCAGTTTAGGCGCATAGTTGCGATCTGCCACAATAAAGAGCTTTTTTCGGTGTTCGAGTGTGCTTTATCGTACTGTTTTTCTAATCGTTTGATAGCTTTATTGAAGTCTCCCAGACCTCTATAGCATTGAGTTATTTTCTCAATGACCTGACGTTTTTGTGCTCTGTTGAGTGAGGGATTGTCTCGCAACTGCTCCAGAGCTTCCAAAGCCTTGCGGTATTCCCCTACATTAATCTGAATGAGCGCCTCAACATACTCTGGACGCATCAGTTCTTTTCTTTGTAAAGCTTTATTACTCCTGTGAATATTGTTCACCACAGCTTTAGGCTTTCTGTCGGTATTGATTTCAGCTGCGTGCATCTTCAGCACGGTCGATACGGTACTAATCCCGCCGGGTTGGACTCGCAAAGTATCCTTTTTGGTCTCGTAGCCGTCCAGGTACACGCGTGCGATATATATCCCCGCCGGATATTGTGCCACCAGGGGTGTGGTCCCGATTATTTTGCCACCGATAGAAACTTTTGCGCCCGAAGGATTTGATGCAAACTCTATCATTCCATCGATTGTTGCCGTATCCCGGGTGATTTCAAGTGCCGTGGTCAGAAAAGAAATATCTCTGATCGGCGTGTTTGATTCGGAGAGTGGTTCGACAGGGCCCAGATCATCCCTTATACAGGTGATGGAAGAGCCTCTGGCGATAACTTTAGAATCATTTCCGGTTAATTTGGGAGAAAATTCGACCGCACCACGAAACACGGACAACACTGTGTGATCAGCTTTTTCGGATCCAACGGCGACGCTAAAGATAGTGCCGAGAACAGAGCTGCGGGCATTGGGGGAAGATATAATAAACTGACGAGCGTTGTCTGATTTGTTGACGGAAGCAAGGATTTCTCCCTTTTTAAGTAATGCACGAAAGTTTTTTTGATTGGATTCTCGAATCTTCAGTATGGAGTTGGACTTAAGCAAAAAACCCGAACCGTCATCAAGACGAACAGTTAGCGGTTCTGATCCGGTTTTGAGTATGGTAGGTTTGTGTTTATCTATCTGAAAACGTTGACTGCCGGATAGCTGTTTTGATTCGATGATTACATCTTTCGGAGTGCCAAGAACAGAGAGGCTTACCGGCGAGGGGGCCATTTGTAAGACAAAATACCATAAAGAAGTTATCGCTAACAGGGCGGCGGCGGCAGCGGCAGCAAGCGGATGTGTAGCAGGAAAACTCAGGACATTCGCCTTCTTTACAGGTTGTGTCTCCTGGCGTTGCAAGCTTTCGAACAGTTTATCTTCCAGCTTCTGCCAATCGGTTTCGGAACGTTGGGGAACGGTTACCGAGCGGATGACCTGGCCCATGCGTCTTATTGTCTCATCCTGCTGTTGGTGTTCGAAAAAATTCATTCCTTATTCTCCATATACCGCTTCAAATGACGTTCCAAATCGCGTCGCGCATGGAACAGACGTGATTTGACTGTTCCAACGGGAAGATTCAGTATCTCCGATATTTGATCGAGTGACATCTGCTCCATCTCAAACATAACAACCACCGTCCTTTTGGGGATACTTAGCTTTTCGAGAGCCGCAAAGACCTGCTTTGATATCTCCTGCTGCTCCATATCCCTATCCGGATTATACTGAGACGGTGCCGCCACAAAGTCGATCATCTCATCGGAACCGTCGATTATATCCAACTGACGCTTACGGTACTTTTTCCTGAGTTGATCTGTACATACTTTCGATGTTATCCGATAAATCCACGTATCCAGCGAAGATAGTCCTTTAAAACCGGACAGGCTTCTAAAAACTTTGATGAAAACCTGCTGAATTATGTCATCTAAATCGTATCCCGGCCCCAGTAATCGGTATACCAGACTAAAGACTGACTGCCGATACTGTCTGAACAACTGTCGCTGGCAGCGTTGATCTCCGGCGATGCATCCTTCTACCAGCTCTTGCATTGATCTGCTGCTTTGCGTTTTTTGTTGCTTTTCTGATATATAGTCGAGAGTTATGGCGGCAGGTTTCAAATTATTTCACCTGATTTTCGGTTTGGATGCAAAATTGCTCTGGGATAAGGAGGTCTGACCTTTAAAATAGCTTTTGGTTCGGAAACGATTCATCGCATAATTCCCTATGTGGAGCGATTCTCTCATGGCGATTCGCACAACTCCTTGAAGCACAAGAGTTTCCGTAATCCAGAAAAACCTTTTCAGAATTTTCGCGCGATAGCTTCAACCCATACGCCGTCAAGAGATTTCGCCAATCAGCCGCCCAGAACCACCCAATTTGTGTATTCATATTTTCAGCGAGGATTTTTATACTTTTTCTATACTGATACCCGCAAATGTATTTTAGAATAATTCGGTAAGAGGTTTATTTTGATGATTGTTCGATAGAGGCCGGTATGTCTTTTGTTCAACGCGTGGCTATGGTCGGAATCAACCGGCACGCTACGGAACTTCTCTCACAGATGTTGAATCTGGATGCTTTTCAGGTTGTAAGAATCATTGACCCGGCACATGAATCCCTTCATGAGTTGGAGACGATCGATAATCTAAGCATAGTAATTGATGCTACCGATGATCTTCAGGTGAACGATAAACTCCATTCACTTTTTCTGCAGGAAGCTGAAATCCTTACCGCGTCTGCCGCCAAACAATTTCTGGTCAAAAAAGATACCCATCTGATCACCGATACCCAAACCGAATCCCTGAAAATGATTCTTTTTGTCATGTTTCACGCCATGAAAGCCGATATCGGCGCATTTATTCTACAGGACAATGATGGTCAAAGAAGTTTAATAAAGACAGTTGATGGGAGGAATATCGAGGTTACGAAAGATTTTTCATGGTTGATTGAGCCGAAGCGTATTGAACCCATATTTGAACACGGAGAATCTATTTTAGATCAGAAACCTCCTATGGACAGCTATGTGGCTGTTCCATTCAAGGAAGATGGCATTGTCAAAGCCGTGCTCTACCTGGGGAGCATATCACCAGACAGAGTATTTGGTCGCAACGATCTAATCATGGTAGAGCGCATAGGTGAATGTGCCGTCGATGTGCTTCAGCATTCACCTCAAGGATGTGATACCCTGATCAGCTCGGCTGAAAAGATAATGGCTCTTCCCCTGGATCAATCATTACAGAAGAATCTCGTATTGATGAAAATGGCCAGTGTGGTCGGCGCAAAAAGATGTAACTACTACTCCTACGATTATGAGAAAAATGCCTTCTTCAGGGAGGCCAGCAGCTCAATCGAGGATGGGTTTATTTTGGGAAGAGTAGTGAAACTTAATGATCTACTCGCAAAAAAACTCCTCGATACCATGGGGCTGGTGGTTATGCATACCAGGGATGAAAAATACAGGAAATGGTATTTGGTACAGCCATTGTTTGTCGGCGAAAATCTGCAAGGCGCATTATATGCTCATCTAATCTCTAACAAGCCTGCCATGGAAAATGACAAAGAGATGTTTCTTCAGTGTTGTACGCATACTGCAAAAGTGTTTCAATCATATTCGTACTGACTTTTTCGTTCCTATGCATACCCCCCCCAAAAAAATCTTCATTATCATTCTGTTAGTTTTCATTTCCGGTCGGGCAGAATCGATTTTCAGCAATTTTCAAACCCTTACCCATGATACATCTCTAATTGAACATCTCGATTCGCTTTTCTTGAGTGATCAAAAAGTATTTGTCGCACAGAGGGCGGGGCCGCAAAACATTTACGTCGGTGGAGTAATGGAGACATTTTCTTTGCAGATTGAACAGGTTCTTTCTCTGGTGCAAAACTATAGGCAGTACACCAGGTATTTTTCACTTGCCAAAGAGGTCACTCCTGCGGGGGATTCAACTGACTGGGCAGCAAAGAGATACTATGTAGAGCTTGGAACATGGTCGATTCCTGCACGAATCTGGTCAATAGTTAGGGTAGATGACCTTCAGGCTACCGATCATGGCACGGCGCTGCTTTTCTTCGAAAAAGTAGAATCGGATACTCTCCACCAAAAATGGATGGAAAAAAATGAAAAGCGACACCGGGTTCTGGATGCAAAGGAATTTATGGGGTACTGGGCGGTTGATTCAATTAGTAAAGATAGGGTTAGAATCGCATTTGTGGCCATGATGGACCCTGGATTCTATGTTCCCGGTTGGCTAATGCGATTCGCCTGGAGGGTAATGCTGCCAAAGTTACTCAAAGATATCCAGCAGACGCTTGAGCATGAAAAATCCGACTTTCTACAATCATCGCCTGAGTAGGTTTATATGGAATCAAAAAGTTATACGCGCCTGACACTGGCACTCGATATCATACGGCGTTTGACCGCTGGGCCGTATCGCGGCTATCACGAGTTGAATATAATCAAGCATCAGATTGATTTACACGATATTGTTTCGATTGATGCGGCCTCATCCACCGTAATCTCTTCCAACCATCCTCGAGTGCCATGTGATTCATCAAACATCTGCTTCAAAGCAGTTGAGCTGATGAAACAGCACTATCGAATAGACAAAAATGTACACATACACATCGAAAAACGAATTCCGGTGCAAGGGGGGCTTGCCGGCGGCAGTGCTAATGCCGCAACGGTTCTGGCGATGCTCAATGATTTGTGGGGAGTGGGGGCTGATACACCCGATCTGATAGGTCTTGCACGTCGGCTCGGTCAGGATGTCCCTTTCTATTTTATCGGCAATACCGCTTTGGATACAGAAGCCACGGGAATTCTCAGGCCGGTGGAAAATTGCGTGCATTTTGATTTTGTCCTGTGCATTCCTCCCTTTGGGGTGTCTACTCCTGCGGCTTATCGTAGTATCGATTATTCAATCATCGGCATGCAAAAAGATAAAACTCTGGCGCTTTGTACAGCTCTGGCAAGGGGTACTCACGATGAGGTGTTACCGCTTATGCATAATGACTTCGAGCTTTCTGTTTTCGCAGGTTACCCGGCTTTAAGGGGACTCAAAGAGAAGATGCTTGATCTGGGGTGCCTTAGGGTCGTGATGAGTGGTTCGGGATCAACACTCATCGGTGTCGCTTCAAGCAGGCAACAAGCTGAAGAGATTGCCGGAAGAATAGACTGTATGTGCATCGTGGCAGAGACCAGGCAAAATACTCACGTTTGTTAAAGAGAGTTATCGCCTCTATTTTAACCCAATGAGCGATTCTCTCGCGACTTCTTCGCCCAGAACCGCTTCATAAGCTATGATTTGCTTTTGTAGTGTTCAGATAGAGGGGCTGGTAGCTTCCCGGCAAGGGTGGATAACTGGTTTATTTGCATTATTATAGCCGTAAAGGTAGACTATATATTGATGCTAATGCCCTCGCTCGCAACGAAAGGGGAAGAGTTATGCTAGACAGATTCAAACCCAGAAGCAGCTCATTTAACTGGCAATCCAGACAGGATCTGTACGATCACTTCAAAGAGCAGTATGATATCGGCCAGCAGAGGGTTGATGAAGAAATTGAAAATGCTATGGAAATGTTCAAACTCCGTAAGCATAGACCGATCAATCCGATGGAGTTGTGGGAAAAGGTTGGAAGGAATCTGGAGAAGCTTGCCGAAGAAAAAAAATGGGGACCCAAATAAAACCTATGCCTTCTGCAGGAAATAAACAATAGCGTAGTAGCCCAAGACCTTCTGCCCTCAATCTTGTTGCACAACTGATCGCGAGGAAACGCGCATTTTAAGGAACGCGCATATTAAAGAAAAACTAAAAAGGCCGCTTAAGCGGCCCTTCTTCTTATAGCATAGGATGCTTTCATCCCGCTGGTATTACCACCTTCTCATAAAAGGGTTTTCGGTGGCGGTCGGGTCCAGAAGATATCCACGTTGTCCCAGGTATTCGCTTTCGGCACCCTTGACGATACTCAGCTGAAGAAACATGTTTTCGGTCGGCTTCCAGGTCAGGTGAGCGTCAAAGGGTATGTGCCTGAAATATTCGGCGGAATAGATGTTTTCTTCATTCAGATTCATCCCATCATTGTATGACGAATGGATGGGGAGACTAAAATTTAGATTAAACGTAATCGGTTGACTGAATTCATACTGCAACATGGTCGTATATAGACTCTGTGATTTCAGGTCGGTACCGGGGGCGCCGGACATTCCAAAGGAGAGGCTGTGGTTGACTGAAAGACGGCTGGGATCGAACAGCCCCTTCAGCCCACTGGTTCCCATCAATCCACCGGTCGTCTGGCTGAAGGTCAGAGTTGTACATGCAAAAACGATTGCTAATGACATCACTGCTTTTTTCATAAAATACCCCCTTTAGTTTGGAAGTACGGGGAACAACAACGATATATTTGACAGTTGTCCAGAAAAGTAAGTTTCATATCCAGAAAAAACGTACGAATCGCAGCGGAAGGATCATTCAATTTTCGTGATAACAAAAAACAATCACTCTGATACTGATATGCTCATCTGTTTAGTCTCTGCTCAGAATTATTGCACCTAACACCTCTGTTTCCACGCAAACGCGGGACCACGAAGAAGCACTGGTGCCGAAGGCAAGCCAATTCATCGTTTTAACAGCAGCTTCTTAAACACACCTGTGCTGAGCACAGACGAAGCCTGGATGCATTAACAGGTACATCATGACATCCTAAAGGTGCTTTTCTGAACAGATACTAATTATACAAAAGGTGCACCGCACCGAACAACTAAAACTATGCTTTCAACACCGCCCGCACACCATCTGCGACCATCCGTATGCCCTCTGCGATTTTGTCTTCGGGAGGCGCCGAGAAAGCCAGGCGGAAACTGTTGTTGCGAACGCCTTCCGGATCGAATGCGTTTCCGATGACAAATGCAGCACCTTTCTGGATACTTTTATCGAAGACATCGGATGCGTTGATGTGCTCCGGCAGGCTCACCCAAACGTAAAACCCCCCCTTGGGAGTCGTCCAGCTGACTCCTTCGGGCATCGTCTCCCTTAACGCATCGAGCATAATCTGTGCCCGGCGTTTATAGACCGCTCTGAGCGATTTGACATACGGCTGCAGTTTGCCTTGAGTCAGAAACGCATTTGCCAGAACCTGCGTGAAGGTTGCCGAGCAGGCGTCCTGCGATTGTTTGGCCAGTTCACACTTTTCGATAATCTCTGTTGGTCCCAAAAGCCAGCCCAGACGCATGCCGGGGCCGAATATCTTGGCAAACGACCCGGTGTAGCAGATCGGAATCCTTTCGTCGGCAGTAACCTTCATCGGTACGGTCAAATCTTTGTCGGTCTCATCGAAGTACAGTTCACCATACGGGTCATCCTCCAGCAGGCAGATATCTTTTCCTTCCAAAAGTGAGACCACTTCTTCCTTTCGTTGTTTGCTGTATATGATTCCCGCAGGATTATGAAAATAGGGGCTGAGATAGAGAATCTTGGCTCCCCGACTCAGTTTTTCTTCCAACAGATCGATCTTGACCCCATCGTCATCCATCTCCACACCGGTAAGATGCGCACCATAGGATTTAAATGCGGCCAGGGCACCGATAAAGCTGGGATATTCGGTGATAATAGTCTCACCCGGGTCGACAAGCACCTTGGTGACCAGATTGATCGCCTGCTGGGCTCCTGTGGTTATTAGCAGACTGTTTCCCTCCAGCGGAAGCCCTTTGCTCTTCAGGTAGGCCCCCAAAGACTCCAGAAGGGGAGGGTAGCCCGACGTGGGCCCATATTGAAACGCTCTTTGCTTCTCTTCCTTCGATAAGGACGCATAAATCTCATCCAGTGCATCGATCGGGAAAAGATTATTGTTAGGCATTCCACCGGCAAATGAGATAACCGAAGGGTCGGCCGCCAGTTTCATGAGTCTGCGGATTTCGGAGGAGCGCATCGCCTGGGCACTTTTAGAAAAAGGGATCATCATATGTCCTTTCGGTATTTGTTCACACAAAAAAAGCAGTAAATGAAAATAGCTGTATTGCGGTAGAGTATCAAGTCCGGATTTTCAATGAAACACCGGAGGGAATCGCACGGCAAACCAGTGTGTCGGCCCCCGCCTCTGAATTCAGGCTGGTGCCGGTTGCTTTGGGGGCTTTGTCTGGTGAATCGTTTTAGCCAGGTTCACCATGTACCAGCAGATATGTATTATTTGCTACTTAGCGTGTACACCCCAGGCATTTCATTCGATTTTGACGTTTCTTTTTATTCAGTCGTACTCGTTTGGGACAGGGAGGTGATTTTATTCGACACTTGTCATTCCGTACCCGGCTGAAGTGGGTACCAGGGGAGAAAAAGAACGGTTTTTTGTCGAATTATCTGTCCATGTGTTCTTGTTTCTTTCTTCCTTAATCTTCCGACTTCGCCAATTTTAGATGGTCTGAGAAAAACTATGGAAGATGTCAGATACGTCTTTTGCTTTTATCGAGTACCATCTTAGTACTATTTTTATAGAAACTTAAACATAAGCGAGTCTCTTCCGGTGATTCGCGCAATTTCTGTGAGGGCCCCCGGGGGCACAGGAGCGTCAGCAATCGTGAAAATATCTTAGAGGGTAGTCCGAGCAATTATTCTAAATCCTCTGCCCTCATGGCATTGTGCGATTCATCAGCGCAGAACCGCTCAATTTTGGAGATTAGATCATAAGCATAAGATAGAAGATTTAAGCGCTTGAGCATAAAGGCACCCCTTTACTGGTCAGTCTTTCCATAAGCAGGAAGGCTTATCTCATTGTATATTTGTCTTTTAACTTCTTTTCTTTTCAAAATAATCCGAAGTTTTCGATAACGTAATCCCTGCCTGCGGAGTGAAAATGAAATCAGTTTTGACGGCTGTGCTAAGTATCCTCTTTCTTTCGTCATTGTCGATGGCGGAGGCTGTTGAGGAGTATGAGCTTGATAATGAGATTAATCGAACCGTGCGCCAGATCGAAAAAGCGCGTGCGGAGTACGGAAGAACTATCGAATCGATTCAGGCCGATAAAAAAGAGTATCAGGATTATCGCCGGCGAGTCGATCGACGGAAGGAAACAATTACATCTCGTACCGATTCCATCAATGCCCAAAGGCGCGAAATATCCGCAGTAAACGACTCTCTTGAGGCGGTGTATGCATCTCTTGAGACCAGAGAGAAAGAATATCGATACATGCAGAGCAGGTTACGCAAAGTACTCGTGTCTCTTTGTGATTCGGTAGCCGATCTTCTTTCTACCCTTCCGCCTTCCGGGGCGGAAAGTTCTCTTGACGCAGTGCGTTTCTTGCGCAGTGAAATGATTGGCGGCAGGGTCGATAACATAGAGGCGATGCAGCGACTTTTCTCGATTCTGGGAGATGTGGAGGAGGAAGCGATGAACATCGCCATGCTTCACGGGCCTTCTCCGGTGCCGCAGATAAACGGTATGGTAAATCGTGTGCGGATCGGTGCGGTGTTTGAGGCCGCGGTGGGGCAAAGCGGCACGCAGGTAGCTCTCTGGGATGTGTTGGAGGGGCAATGGTTTGTGGTGGATGATTCGCAGTTGGTTGAGCGGATCAGAAAAGCCATCGCGGTAAGGGAAGGAAAAGAGATTCCATCAATGATTCCGCTTCCACTAAATACCGGGAAAATGTCTCGGGACACATCCGCAACGAGTATGTCGGGAGGTGTGCAATGAAGATGCCACTCGGTTTGCTCTTTCTTTGTCTGTGTCTTACCAGCCTTCAGGCAGCACCAAAAAGGGATCTAAATCAGAAACAGGCACGACTGGAGGCGTTGAAAAATGAGCTGGCCCGGGTGCAGGATTCTCTGGAAACCGCAATCGCCCGGCGTTGGAATGCCAAACAGCAGTATGTTGAAGCCCGGGAGCAGGATAAGGAACAGCTGGTCAGGTTGCGCGATGAGCAGGAAAGGGCTCTTATGGAGTCGTCTCGTGTAAAGGAAGAACAGTTTGCCTGGAGACGGCGGATCGAAGAAAAAAGGAACAGTGTCGATGCGCAAAGAGAAGCCCGTCACATTATCAGGACCACTTTTGAGGAACTCCTGACCCATCAGGCCGACGATGTGATGAAGTCGTTTCCCCTTGATCGAGAAAACAACAGGCTTCAGATAGAAGAGATTCGGGAGAAAGTTGCCACCACCTATAATATCTCATCATCCATTCGGGAATATGCAGCGTTTAAAGCTGACAATCTGCGTCAGAGCAGAGAAGTCGATATCATCGAGGATGCCACCGTGTTGACTGACGATGGGCACCCGCATACATTGCATGTTGCCCGGCTCGGATCGGTATTCGCCTATGGTATGGGTTCAGAGTCGCAGATGATCATGATTCGCCAGACCGGCAGGCTTGATGCGGCACGGTTCAGTGTCGCCGAAGTAAAGCAGCTTACACTTAAGGAAAATCTTGCCGAACATTTTCCCAGCTGGGTCGAGCAGGGTAAGGTTACCGGTGATATTCCAACAGATATACTTCAGAACGCCGAGTCGGCGCAGCTGATCAGTGGGGAAACTCTGGGTACACAGGATCGATTTATCGCATTTGTAAAAGCCGGCGGCCCGATCATGTTTGTTCTTCTCATTCTTCCGGTGTGGGCTGTGGTACTGATCGTGGCAAAGGGGATGTATCTTTATCTGCGATCAAGGCGAGAAAAGAAGGGAATGAAAGATATAACCGCTTTTTTCAAAGGAGACAAAAGCCCACCCGGCAGCGGAGTACTTAAGGGCAAAAGCACGGTGGAAAAGATGTATAATACGTGTGTCAGCCATCATGAATGGGACCGCTATTCCGCCGAAAAGGCTCTCCGGGGAATCATGCTTGAGGAGTTTGCCCGCCTGTCCAGGCATCTTCCCATGCTGGCGGTTATTGCAGGGGTGGCACCTCTTCTGGGCCTTCTGGGTACCGTAACGGGCATGATCAATCTATTTCAGGTGATCACCACCTACGGCACCAGTGATCCTAAAATAATGGCCGGTGGCATATCCGAGGCGCTTATCACCACCCAGACCGGTCTGGCCATTGCCATTCCTGTGCTTCTATGCCACAGCTGGCTGAAAAGTCGTAAGACCTCTCTTGCTGCTTTCCTGGAGCGAAATGCCATTGAAGTGCTGAATCATTTCTGGCCGGGAGTAAAAAAAGTTACCAGGCAAAATCAATCCTCAGAGATAATCGCATGAGTCCTGCCGCGCAATTGCTGAAACCTTTTTTTGACGGTGGCCCGATCATGTGGTCTATTCTGGGTGTATCCATAGTCATCTGGATAATTGGTTTGTATCGTCTGGTCGTGCTGCAGACGTATGAATCTTCGTATCGCAGATTCAAAGGTGGGGTTACAAAAAAAGTGGACGGTTCAACCGGAATAGAGGCGTTTGATCGGTTAGACAAACGTCTTGACGAGGAGAAAATAGCTGCCGAGTACGCCTACCGTTCGTTTTTGCTGGAGGTTGTCCCACGGCTCCAAAGCGGGTTGGGTGCGATGAAGACCTGGATTGCCGCGGCGCCGCTTCTGGGGCTATTGGGAACGGTTACCGGAATGGTGCAGACATTCAGGGTTATCATGCACTACGGTATCGGAAATCCGCATATGATGGCGGAAGGGATTAGTGTGGCACTTTTGACTACGCAGGCGGGGCTGATGGTTGCGTTTCCGGGAATGCTGTTACATAATGTGGTGCTGAGCCGAAAGAATGCGTTTGTAAACAAACTGTTACGAGACGGGGAAGAGCTGGGAAGACTACAGGCGGGGTGTAGAGATGTTTGAGGACTATCGGCTGTTTGATGATGGCGAAGATGGGGCGGAGGTCAATATGGGGCCTCTCATCGATATGGTTTTCATTCTGTTGATCTTCTTTATCATTACAACCAACTTTACCCGTCAGACGGGAATAGAAGTCAGCAAGCCCAAGGCGCAGACAGCGGTCAGCCAGGGGCAGGAGGTGATGCTTGTGGGTATAACCCGGGAGGGAACGCTTCATGTGTACGGTCGGCAGATCACTGTCGACCAGCTCAAGCTTCTTGTAGCCCGACAGGTGAGCCGTCAGCCGGATCTGTCGGTAGTGATAGTGGCCGATCAGCAGGCTCCTATCGGGAAGGCGGTGAGAGTGATGGATCAGTGCAGTCTGACGGGAGTACGTAACGTGTCAGTAGCTGCTGATAAGGAGTAGGGGAGTGTCCGGATGAGTATCTCCGTTCCCAAAATTGCGCTCGTCATAACCGGCGCGATACTGATAAACGCGCTGCTTTTCTACAGCATCGGTGCGCTCCATCAGCTGTTTAGTCCGGTCGTCTCGGATGAAAAAGCGCAACAGCCGCAGCAACGCATTGTAATGCAACGCGTTCGTCAACCGGAGAAGAAACCGCAAAAACAGCGCCGTCAGCTCCGAAAGATACACTCATCGGGTGGGCGACAGATGACCGGGAAAATGGACCTGCGGTTCAGTCCCGATCTGAGTGCGGCATCAGGCACGGGGGTGGCCATGCAGCAGTCGCAGCTTGAAAATGTAGTATTTGAGGAGGGAGAAACAGACGAGCCGCTGGTGCCGGTAAGGGTATCTCCGCTTCCGTATCCGGACCGTGCCCGAGATCTGGGTATCACCGGTAAACTTATTTTCGAGATGATCATCGGCAGGGATGGCAAGGTCAGGTCGTTTGAGGTGATAGAGTCTCCTCATCCCAGTATCACCGCCGCGGCTCGCAAAACCATACAGACCTGGCGGTTTAAGCCGGCGAAGAATCAGGGGATTCCGGTGGAGGTGAGAGTGAGTCAGGAGATCGAGTTTAAGTTGCAATAAAGGGGCCTGTCCTGGTGATGGAGAGGCGATCTGGGTTAGTAGAAACTAAACTGAGCGATTCTCTCGCGGCGATTAATGCCTTGGAGCAGAAGAATTTCAGCAATTTTGGAAATACCGCAACGGGTATTGCACGCAATTGCTTCAACCCTTCTGCCCGCAGGGCATTGAGCAAATCTACCACTCAGAAGTGCTCAATTAGGCAGAAAAATGTACTGCCGTTTGCCCTGAGCCCGTCGAGGAGTTCGTATGCCTCCAGGGTTTCAAGCAAATACACCTCCGCAGGCTCGCCTCATTCCGCATCAGCGATGCGTAAGCGAGTGAACCACAAAAGGCAAAAACGTGAGGTGATTTTGTTTATCGACATTGCAAATTATTAGTCAGGCAGTCTTTCTGTCGATGGGAAGTGTTATCTTGCGTTCGGAAAGAAATGGCATACCTCAGAGGCTGCCATGCGTGGCATGGTTGGCAGGGAAGATAGTTTACAGGCACATGAGTCGGAGAATGAAAAAACGGTTTCGAATACATCTCATCCTGGGTGATCTTCCAGGCGTGTTTGTGACAAACTCTGCCTTTGGGTCGTGCCGACCTCTACTTTGTCTCCTT
This sequence comes from uncultured Fibrobacterota bacterium, assembly GCA_964419255.1. Lineage (GTDB taxonomy): Bacteria > Fibrobacterota > Chitinivibrionia > Chitinivibrionales > CAYFVL01 > CAZPHU01. Next base: position 17,449 of record CAYQOU010000055.1, read on the forward strand.
TTGGTAGTCTTTACCGGATCTGCCGCCGGCTTGATGGAGAGAGGGAACAGTTTATACGAAGCTGGGTCGTATGATTCGGCGGTGATCATCTATAAGAAGGCGATCGGGGCTGGGGAAAACCCCGGGCTGGCGTGGTTTAATATCGGAAATGCGTATTTTCGCCAGGACAATACTCCCCGGGCAATTATCGCCTATCGATCGGCGATATCGCATGCACCGGAATTTTTCCGCGGGTGGCTCAATCTGGCGGTTGCCTACTATACCATCGATCAGCAGGGGGAATGTATCGCTACTCTGCATCATGCTCTGCGTCTTAAACCGGAGGATATCCAGGCACGGCTGGTGATGGCCTCTGCGTATCGAAAAACCGGGGAGTTGCCGAAAGCGGTGGTGTACTACGAGCAGATTGCGGAGCAGAATCCTCAAACAGGGGATGCTTTCATAGCGCTTGCCGAGATCTATCGTGAGCTTGAGGATTATATGACCGCCATGCGGTGGCTCAAGCGCTATCCGCCTGACGGGCAAAATCATGTCTATGTGCTTCAGTCGTTATCGGAAATCGCAGAGATGCAGGGTGATTTGCAACAGGCTCTCTACTATGCCCGCGAGGCGTTTGCCCAGGAGAGAAGCAAATGGCTGATCTATCGAATAGTCTCTCTTACCCTGGAGATGGGAACCGATCATGTGGCGCTGCAGCATGCGCTCCAGGGGCTGGAGATATTCCCCGAATTTGGAGATCTGGCTTTGCTTGGGGGTAAAATAGCCTTTGAGCTTGAACAGTACGGACAGGCTGAACATCTCTTTTCGGTTGCCGCCGCGCAGGGAATGGCGGGAGGAGTGATCGGGCTGGAAAACATCAGAGCGGTTTTAGGCGACAGGGGTGGAAAAACGGAAGGTCGACGGATACATGCAGATTAGCGTCTGGTTTCCGGTCGAATAAGACGCCATTATCTAAAAACTAAATTGAGCGATTCTCTCGCGGCAAGTCGCACAATCCCTTGGGGCATAAGGGCTTCAGCAATCTTGGAAATACCACAGAGGGTATTTCACGCGATTGCTTCAACCCTTCTGCCCTCAAGGGATATCACGACTTATCCACTCAGAACCGCTCAATTTAGGCTAAAATGTTCGGGTAAATAGAGGGCTTTTACGTTTTCCTGTTTTAAGGTAGCCATGCACAGTGGTTCACGATATAATTTGATGATGTTTGATTTTAAAAAGGTGTTTCTACTCTGAGTCTACGTCTATTAGATAAGATTGCCGATAATCTGGGTTCGGCGACTCGGGAATCTTTCGAGCGTCTGGGATCGATGGGGTTGATGTTTCTGCAGGCGATGAGCTCGCGGCAACACTACTCGGCCATATTGGATCAGATGGTGCTTATCGGTATAAAATCGCTTCCAATCGTACTGCTGGCATCGGTTTTTACCGGATTTATTGCCACATGGCAGGTGAAGTATCTCGCCGGAGATTTCGTCGGATTGCAGTATCTGGGGATGCTGGTAGTAAAGGTGGTGCTTACCGAACTGGGCCCTACCCTAATCGGCTTGGTGCTTGCCGGGCGCATCGGGGCGAAGCTTGCGGCTGAGGTGGGCACGATGCGTGTTTCGGAGCAGATCGATGCGATGGTGTGTCTGAGCCTGGATCCGGTCAGCTATATCATTTCACCGCGGGTGATTGCAGGCTTTGTTATGACTCCCGTGCTGTTTGTATTCGGCTCTTTTGCCGCAATTCTCAGTGCTCAGCTTCTGGCCACCCTTGCGTTGGGGCTACATGTTTTTACCTTCTATAACAGCATGCGCCTGATGTTTCGATTCAATGATGTGATCATCGGTCTGGTTAAAAGTTTTGCCTTCGGGGGAATCGTTGCTCTGTGTGGATGCTATTTCGGTTTCAACACCACCGGAGGTGCCGTGGGCGTTGGAGAATCTACCCGCAAAGCCGTTGTTGCAGCCTCCATCCTGATCTTGGTGGTTAACCTGATTATTACGCAGCTGCTTGTGTAGTAAACAAAAGGTGCCGGTGAAGGCGTATCGGTCACAAAAATTAGAAAAGCTTTAGGTTGTTTGCCCTCCCGTATCAAAGTCACTCACCATCTCCGCCCGTTCACGAAATCTCCCGGAGATAGCGCCCATTTTTTGATCCCGACAATACATCACTCCGTACTATAAAGCATTCAGTGCATTGCCGTGCGTATTTATCAAGCATACTCGGCCATTCTACTGCCATACACAAGCACACATCGCAAAGAACAGCCGACACAAAAATTAATGTGGGCCTGACGGTTCCCCGGATATTGCTGGAGAGCCATTTCTTTTTTTCATCATCCTGGATACATGATGTTTAGGTCTCCAGATGCAGGGTTATTTTTATCTTGACAATATCTGTCTATTCATCTTTCGCATAAATGCCTAATCGGTAAGCATATCGCATCTTTTTCAAATATGACCATTATAAACACCGGGCCGGACGATACGAAGGAACTGTGCTTATGATGAAAGGATACAATTTACCTGTCGTTTCTTGTTTTCTTCTTCTTGAATTATGATTCTCGGGTCACGGGTTCATGTGTTTCCATTCGCGGCCACTTGTCTAACCAAAAAAGTGGCATCATCACAAGCAAAATTATTATAATACTATGTCCGGCAGAGGGCCGGAGAATCAAGGATAAAGAGATAAGCAGAATAAAAACAGCTGCAGGAGTAATTCGATAAAAGAAGTTTTCACACTCCTCCTACTTTGTGCCACCGAAGCGGAACGGGACAGAGGACAGGTGTAAGGCAAGGAATCTAACTCACAGCAATCTTTCACAGCTCCTGGTCGTCTGCCTGGAAAAAAGTATTATCATATTTAAGCAGAATTCCCGTTCACAGTCGTTTCCTCACTTTTACAAGGAATGTGCATGAATAGAATTTTTACCTCCGTGATCGTTCTGGCAGTTATCATACTTTCGGTGTCATGTTCAAGGGAAACTTCGGATCAAGCTGCTGAGCCCTCCGAGCAAACCTCGCAGTTTATTTCTGCTCATACGCATGGAATCGTCTCGAGGGAGGCGGTTATACGGGTGCGATTCACAAACGATATGGCCGACTCTGCTATGATCAACCAGCCGATGCAGGATCTGCCGATCTCTTTTAGGCCGAAGATAAAAGGGGTTGGGGTCTGGAGTGACAGCCGAACGCTGGAATTTCGGCCGGAGGAGAGGCTTAAGGATGGTAAAAAGTATGAAGCGTCCATAAAGATGACCCACCTGTTTGCAGAACAGGCGCCAAAGGAGTTTACCTTTTCTTTTGTGGCAATGAAACAGTCGATAGAAGTGCGGGTAAACGGGTTGCAGGCAAAAGACGGCAAAGAGCTTGAGATCCAGCAGCTCACCGGTGTGCTGAAGACCGCCGATGTGGAGCATGCCATCGACATCCAGAAGTGTCTTACTGCCAGTCAGAACAACCATCAGCTTCCGATGCAGTGGTCGCATGATGAAAATCGTATGATTCATACCTTTACCGTCGACAGCATCTCGCGGGGGAATGAACAGGGGATCGTTAAGCTTGTCTGGGATGGCGCTCCGATTGAGGCCGACGAAAAAGGCAGCAGGCAAATAACGGTACCGGCTCTTGGATCTTTTGCTGTTTCGAAAGTGGAGCCGGTCCAGAACCAGCAGCAGTATGTTCAAATCTGGTTTACCGATCCACTCCAGAGGAATCAGAATCTGCAGGGGCTTATCAGGATAGATTCTGCCGGCCGGCTCAATACTACAATTGACGGCAATGTTATAAAGGTGTATAGCCAAAAGAATCTGGGGGGAAGCAAGACGATTACCATAGAACCGGGTATTCGCAACACCTTTGGTGACCGGCTCGGAAAGAGCATGTCATTTGATATCCAGTTCTCTGAAGTAAACCCGCAGGTGCGGTTTGCCGGAAAGGGGGTTATTATCCCTGCAACACAGGGAACAACCATACCCATAGAAGCGGTAAATCTCAAATCTATCGTTGTCGAAGCCGTCAGGGTATATGAGAAAAACATGCCTCAATTCTTTCAGGTAAACTCTCTGCAGTCAAACGCTGAGATGAAACGGGTCGGGCGGGTAATCTGGCGTAAACGAGTTTCTCTCAACACCTCTTCCGATAATCAGAATGGATGGGTAGGCTACGGTTTGGATTTACAGCCGCTGGTCTCCGAACACCCCAACGGTCTCTATCATCTGAAGGTATACTTTACCCGCGCAGACATTGTCAATCAGTGTGCAAACAGCGACAGCTTCTCTCAGGAGCTGCCGCCGATTATGAACGACAACTGGGAAAGCACCAAAAAAGAGAAAAGCTATTGGGATTACTGGGAGATGAACATTGACTGGCAGGAATACCGCAATAATAGCGATAATCCCTGCCATCCTGCTTTCTATATGCCGCGGTTCGGACGGGATGTCAGCGTCAGTCGTAACGTTCTGATTTCCGATATTGGCCTGATTGCCAAAACCGGGGATAATAATGACATGCATATCGCGGCGACAAGTATCGAAAGTGCTCAGCCTGTCGAGGGTGCGGAAATTCGGGTGTATGATTACCAGCAGCAGGTTCTGGGATCGGGAAAAACCGGTAGAGACGGGATGATTCGCATCGAAACAACCCATCGCCCTTTTCTGGTTGTTGCATCTCATAACAATCAGAAGGGATATTTGAAACTTGACAACCGCTCCGCTTTGTCGGTCAGCCATTTCGATGTTGTCGGGCAAAAGGTTAATAAAGGGGTAAAGGGCTATATCTACGGAGAACGTGGTGTATGGCGGCCGGGAGATTCGCTGTTTCTGACTTTTATTCTCGATGATAACGACAATCCGTTGCCAGACAATCATCCTGTGAAATTTTCGCTTCGCAATGCCAGAAATCAGCTTGTTACCACGCATGTTACAAGTAAATCCGAAAACGGATTCCACTGTTTCAGAATCGGTACCGATGAAGATGCGCCGACGGGGAACTGGAAAGCATCCGTTGAGGTGGGGGGGGTAAGCTTTGACAAGATGTTGAAGGTAGAGACAATCAAGCCTAATCGGCTCAAGATAATGCTCGACATGGGAGATGACAAATCCTACCTGTCGGGTGGCTCGATGCAGGCGACGCTTGAGGCGCGATGGCTCCACGGGGCGGTCGCCAAAAACCTTGACGCCGATATGACCGTCAGTTTTACGCCAAGGGCAACCGGGTTTTCCCGTTTTACCGAATTTGTGTTTGATGATCCGTCCCGCAGATACGAGACGGAAGAAGAGAAACTGTTCGACGGGACACTTGACCAAAACGGGAAAGCCTCGATTTCGGCGCATGTCGATGCCGGGGGAGTGTCGCCGGGAATGCTGACTGCCAATTTCAAGACCCGTGTGGAGGAGCCGGGGGGCGGGCACAGCGTAGATCGATTCAGTCTTCCGTATCATCCGTACGAGCGTTATATCGGTATAAAGACACCCAAAGGAGACAAGGCGCGTGGCATGCTGTTGACCGATACCATGCAGACGGTAAGCCTGGCGGCGCTTGACCGTGAGGGCAAGCCGGTCTCCTCTGCACGGGTGGAAGTGCAGATTTTCAAGATCCGATGGCGCTGGTGGTGGGAAAAAGGACAGGAATCACTGGCCGATTATGTAGGAACACGCTCATACAAGGCGATCATGACCGATACTGTCGATATCAGTAAAGGGATGGGACGGTGGCAGTTTAAGATCAAGTACCCACAGTGGGGACGCTATCTTGTCCGGGCGAGAGATCTTGATGGTAAGCACAGCACCGGACAGGTCGTCTATATCGACTGGCCCGGATGGGCCGGGCGAGCCCAGAAAGATACACCGGGAGGAGCATCGGTATTGACGTTCGCATCCGATAAGCAGGAGTATAGTGTCGGAGAAAAAGTCAGCCTGACCATTCCAACTGGTCAAAAGGGACGGGCGCTGGTGAGTATCGAATCGGGCAGCCGGGTATTGCGGACGCAATGGGTCGAGTCACGGGGAGAGGTCACCCGACACTCGTTTGAGGCGACCGCGGAGATGGCGCCGAATGTGTATGCACATGTCACCTATCTGCAGCCGCATCTTCAGGCAGGAAACGATCTGCCCATAAGGATGTATGGGGTGATACCGATCAGAGTAATCAATCCGCAAACTCGCCTGCAGCCGGTGTTACAATCTCCCGATGAGTTTAGACCCGAGACGGAGGCAACGGTCAGAATCAGCGAAGAAAGCGGCAGACCCATGACATACACCCTGGCTGTTGTGGATGAGGGGTTGCTGGACCTGACCCGGTTTGCCACGCCCGACCCGTGGGGTAATTTTTACAAGCGGGAAGCGCTGGGGGTAAAGACCTGGGACCTTTTCGACCTGGTTGCCGGAGCATACGGGGGCAAATTTGAGAAGCTTCTGGCAATTGGTGGGGGCGGAGGAGAGGCGGAGCCGGGAAGCCGAAAGGCCAACCGTTTTCCGCCGATGGTCAGATTCATGGGGCCGTTTAATCTGGACAAGAACAAAACCAACTCGCATACCATCGATATCCCCCAGTACGTCGGCTCTGTGCGGGTGATGGTTATCGCGGGTTCCGGCGGCGCTTATGGTGCGACCGACAAGGCGGTATTCGTGCGTAAGCCGCTTATGGTGACGGGGACGCTACCGCGGGTACTGGGCCCGGGAGAAGAGGTTACTTTTCCCGCGACGGTTTTCGCGCTCAAGGAAAATGTCAGAAATGTTGCGGTGTCGCTGAAAACCGAGGGGCCGCTTGAGATTGCCGGTGAAGCCGAACAACGGATAACATTCACCGAGATCGGAGACCGGGTTGTCAATTTCGCGTTGAAAGCCGGCTCAGGGGCCGGTCCGGCCAAAGTTTCCGTTACCGCAACCGGTGCGGGGCAGAGAGCGCAACAGGATATTGAAATTGACGTGCGGGCACACGGGGTTCCCATAACCGATGTTGTCGATACAACCCTGGAATCGGGACAGACATGGGTGCGGAAAGTCAAATTTCCTGGTATAGCCGGCACCAACAGTGCATTTCTGGAGGTCTCCCGCATACCACCGATAAATCTTGGCAAGCGGCTGAACTGGTTGATCCGCTATCCGCACGGATGTATCGAGCAAACGACATCGTCGGCGTTTCCGCAGGTGTATTTAAACAAGCTTCTGCGCTTATCTCCTCAGCGGGAAAAGCAGGTCGAGAATAACGTAAAGGCGGGAATTCAACGTCTCAAGATGTTTCAGACCTCCAGCGGAGGATTCGGATACTGGCCGGGACAAAACCACGCCAGCGAATGGGGAACCAACTACGTCGGACATTTCATGGTTGAAGCAAAACTGGCCGGGTACCGGGTGCCGTCGGGTATGCTGGGGCAGTGGAAGCAGCATCAGCGGACCCGTGCGCTGTCCTGGACTGCCGGAAGAACCCGCTCGGAGTTGTCTCAGGCGTATCGTCTGTACACTCTTGCGCTGGCGGGAGATCCTCAGCTCAGCGCCATGAACAGACTCAAGGAGCGTAATCTTTCCGATGCCGCCGTGTACCGACTTGCTGCCGCCTATAAGCTGGCCGGGCAGCACGAGGCGGCAATTGAGCTTGCCCGGAAAGGAGACATAAACATCGCCCCGTATCGGGAGCTTTCAAACACTTACGGCTCAAGACTCCGTGACATGGCGATGATTCTGGAGACGCTCTGTCATCTCGATGAGACTTCCAAAGCAGCCAAGGTTGCAAAGGAGATATCAGAACAACTGAGTAGTGGTAAATGGATGAGCACTCAGACAACCGCGTATGCGCTTATTGCCATGGCACGCTTTGTCGGTGTGGATGGACAGTCCCGGCGAATCGATTTTAATCTCGGTTGGCAAAACGAGAAGCTGCAGAGTAAGTCATCGAATATGCCGATTGTTCAACAGCCGCTCGAGATCGGAAAGCAAACGGAAGCGACCATTACTCTGAAGAATACCAGCGGCGGTTCGATCTTCCCCCGTATCATAATGGAGGGGCTGCCGGCGCCGGGAACCGAAACGGCTGCCCAAAATGGTATGTCTATCGATGTCAAATATGTGAATCTCAAAGGAAGGACCATTATTCCGGACACCCTTGAGCAGGGGACGGATTTTGCCGCGATAGTAACAGTCGGGCACACCGGGACGGAGAGCGTGTATGAAGAGATCGCCTTGTCGCATCTGGTCGCATCGGGATGGGAGATTCATAATAAGCGTATGGATCTGGGGGACAACCAAAGCAGCGGACAATTTGAATACCAGGATATTCGTGATGATCGGGTATATACCTATTTCGATCTTAAAAGGAAAGATTCAAAAACCTTTGAAATCCTTCTCAACGCAAGTTACCTGGGCAGGTTCTATTTGCCGATGGTGACGGTTGAGACGATGTATGATGCGACAATCAACGCTCGCATTCCCGGCAAATGGGTCACGGTGGTCAGGCCCAGCGAGTAGGTATGCAGGTTGTCGAAATGGTAAAAAGATGCCGGGGCTTTGTGTCTGCATCGGCGATGTTAAGGCAGGTGCCTGTCGTCATTCTCGTTGTAGGTGTGTGTATGGCGACAGTCTGGTTGCTCCTGCCGATGCGCCTGTTTGATGATCCGTACTCCACCGTGCTACTTGACAGGAAGGGCAACCTTCTGAGCGCAAGCATTGCAGACGATCAGCAGTGGCGATTCCCGCGGCCCGACTCTCTTCCCGCCAAATACCAGAAGGCTGCCATCTGCTTTGAGGACAAACGTTTTTGGAATCATCCTGGTGTAGATCCGCTTGCCGTCATGCGCGCCGTGTGGGTCAACCTGAAGAACAGGGAGGTTATCAGCGGTGCCAGCACAATCACCATGCAGACTGTCCGACTGGCAAGGAGAAACAGACCGCGTACCTTTGTGGAAAAGTGTATAGAGGCAATTCTTGCAATTCGGCTGGAACTCCGGATGAGTAAACGGGACATTCTCGGTTTGTATGCTACTCATGCGCCGTATGGTGGAAACGTGGTCGGTCTCACGGCCGCATCCTGGAGATATTTCGGGCGGGATCCATCGACCCTCTCCTGGGCTGAAAGTGCGATGCTTGCCGTCTTGCCCAATAGCCCGGCGCTGATCCATCCGGGAAAGAATCGCTCCGCACTCTGGCACAAGCGCAACCTGCTGCTAGGCCGTCTGCGGGATAACGGCATCATAGACAGCATGACTGCGCGTCTGTCAATGGAGGAGCCGCTTCCTCCCAGACCATACCCCATTCCCATGACCGCTTCGCATCTGCTGTTTAGGGCGAAGCATGAGATGCCGATAGCCGACGGCCATGTCATGACCACCATCGATAAAGATATGCAAATGCGTATCAATGAGATTATCGAACGGCACCACAACCGGCTTACCGGTAACGGCGTATATAATGCCGCTGCCCTGGTGCTGGATATAAATCGAAACGAAGTTCTGGCATATGTCGGCAATATTGCCGATCTCGAGGATGAGACGCACGGTTATCAGGTAGACATAATCAACTCGCCGCGCAGTACCGGAAGCATACTCAAGCCGTTTCTCTATGCCGGTATGATGCATACCGGAGAGCTTCTTCCCGACCAGCTTGTGCCCGATATCCCGACACGGCTGGGAGGATTTGCGCCCCAGAATTACTCCAAGGAGTTTGATGGCGCGGTGTGTGCCTCGGCTGCTCTGGCGCGTTCGCTGAACATTCCGGCGGTGCGCCAGCTCAACCGGTATGGAGTAGATCGTTTCTACGATCTGCTGTCGCGTATGGGGATGAGCACTCTGTTTCGGTCTGCCGACAACTACGGATTGAGCCTTATCCTGGGCGGGGCGGAAGCCACCCTGTGGGATATCACCGCAATGTATGCGGGCATGGTCAGAAGCGTTACCAGTTACACCCGTGAAAACGATGCCGATACGATATATACGGCTCCGTTTACAAAGCCGCATTATCATGCTTCGCTTCAGAGTCCCCCTGAAAACACTTTCGCTGTCTATCAGTCGCCCCTGGATGCAGGCTCCTGCTATCTGACTCTTCAGACGCTTCTGGAGGTGACCCGGCCAGAGGAGGAGAGGGCCTGGCACAGTTTCGCCTCCGCAAAGAAAATCGCCTGGAAAACCGGCACAAGCTATGGGTTCAGGGACGGATGGGCTGTCGGGGTAACGTCGCGCTATGCGGTCGGTGTCTGGGTGGGCAACGCCGACGGCCACGGCCGTCCGGAACTCACCGGTATTTCCGCAGCCGCCCCTCTGCTGTTTGATATATTCTCGCTTCTTCCTTCGGGGCAATGGCTGGAGAGACCGGAGCTTGATCTTCGCGAGATAAACGTTTGCTCACAAAGCGGCTATCGTTCGGGGCCCCACTGTGGTAAGACGGAAAAGGCAATCGTCCACCACAGTGGGCTTCGCTCCCCGCCCTGCCCTTACTGCCGCACTATTCATTGCGACGCTGAAGGGCAATGGCGGGTGCACAGTGACTGTGAGCGAGTGGCAGATATGAATAATAGAAGCTGGTTTGTTCTTCCTCCGGCACTGGAGTGGTACTATAAAAAACGCAATGCGGACTACCGCTCGCTTCCCCCTTACAGAGTTGACTGCCGCGACCGTGCGGTTATGGATGAGCCCATGAATTCGCTCTCTCTGATCTATCCCCGGCCCGAAGCCAGAGTTTATGTTCCTCGAGAACTGAGCGGGAAGAAGGGCCGGGTGGTCTTCGAAGCCGCCCATCGGAATTCCGAATGTACAATCTTCTGGTATCTGGACCAGGCGTATGCGGGAAAGACAAACGATATCCATCAATTCGCCTTCAACCCCGCCCCCGGAAGCCATGTGCTGACCCTTGTCGATGAAAATGGAAATACGGTACGATGTCCGTTTGTGGTGATGGATGATTGAAAAGGTGATGAAATCAGCATACCCTTGCATGGTGTATACTTCTCGGCAGGGGCTATATGTGTATCGGAATATCAGAACAGGAAAATCACCAGGACATTCGGAAGACTAAACGGCAGCAGATAGATTCTTCACCCACAGGGATGATGTAACTCTTCGGTTCACGTCTGAGCCGAATTCAAGCCGCCCAATGGTAGCTCAAACAAACAATGTTGATATGGCGTGAATGGAGGAAAAGAAAAGCCCCATCATCTCAATTATGCATTTTGCCTCAGTTGTGCTT
>CAYQOU010000056.1:0-28372 GCA_964419255.1 uncultured Fibrobacterota bacterium
CATCCATCGGAAGAGCCTGAAGGTCCTCCATTTTCAGCATCCCATCCTCATCGACGCCAATCTCCTGCAGAGCGACACCTTTTTTGGCAAGAAATTGACAACAGTTCAGGACTGCCGGATGCTCCACCGCAGAGGTGATCAGCTGCGTTCTGTTTCCATGACGGCTGTAAAACCCCTTTATCGCCATGTTGTCCGATTCCGTACCACATCCGGTGAATAAAATTTCTGATGGATGGGCACCGATAAGTGCCGCGACCTTTTCGCGAGCCTCATCAACGTGTTTTTTCACATTGCCGCCAAAGTGGTGTATGCTGGATGGGTTGCCAAACGCATCCTCAAAAAACGGCATCATCGCCGCCTTCACCTCGGGTGCTACCCTGGTGGTCGCATTATTGTCAAGATATATCGTCTTCGTAAGCCCCTCCCTCACCTGATTTGTGTACGTGTCGGTAACATAAATTAGTTTCAGGTAATGTATACCAGAACTGAGCGATTCTTTCGCGGCGATTTGCTCGGAAAACGCTCAGTTTAGGTAGAAGAAAAATAATTCACTGCCGTTGCATTCTTTCAATAGCCCTCACACGTTTCACTCTATGCCATTATAGGGATTATTATTTCAGGCTCACATTCACAGTTGTTGCAATTCTTAGATACAGGTTGTCGATTAGAGTACGGAAATACCACAGACTGGCATTAGGGATTTTAATTCATTTTTCCCTGCAGGCATCACCTGGGATGCGAAAATTCGATTGCGGAGAATCGGGGATTTGCAAACCGCATCACATTTCGGATGGACTTGAATAAATACTACGAATCAGGAACAGCTCTCGTCCTCGTCAACCAACGAAATCGCCATAAAAACGTTCATTACCGCAAGCCCAAACATGAGGGTGGATTTAATAAATCGGAACAGGTACCACACCCATCTAATCGGAAAAGCTCGTCTGCTTGCCTGAAGTCTACCGGCGGTTCCAGTCATTTTTTCTATAAACAGGATTAAAACCCATGCTCCTGCGAGCCCAAACAGTATATTTTTGGTCGATTTCATGAAAAATCCCTCACTTTTCCTTCTTACGCATGAGTAGAACAGCAGCTTTTGCAATACGATTCGCCAGGCCCTCATCTGAGTGTTCAAGATACCACAGACGAAATGGACCAGATTGATACAACAACCTGCTCACCGGTACGAATTACCAGAAAAACCATATACCAGAGTGAATATACATGCAAATACCCTACTCTTCAACTTTATTGGTTGTTTTTTCGTTTAAACAGGTGTAATTTTCTGAAATGACACATAAACGCCAGTACATAGTTGTTTTTTTCCTGATCTGTCTGCCTGTGCATATCACTGCACGGGATGTATCTGAAAGTCCGACACGAGGATATACATCCATCGGTAACATTTCAATAGATACTTTACCTGCAGATCTGCAGCCTCTCATGGAGTCTCTTCCATCGGCTACAAAACCAGATATCAGCAACCCAGACAGTGCTCTTTCTGACAGCTCATTCAATGATACAGCCTCAGGAGTCATCATTACTGCCGATAGCGCAAAAATAATCTCTCCTCCCGCTCTCGATGTTTTGGATTCCTCAGAGACGGTGTACGAAATTTCGCCAATTTGTCCCCTGGATTCAGCCATATTACTGGTTCACTACTTTCCATCTCGCATCGAAACGCTGGCCATTTTGGAAAATCCACCTTATCGGACACACTGGAACTACAAGCACATTCCGGACCAGGACCAGACACAGTTACAATTCGGATACGTTCTGTATCATTCCCGGGGCAAAATCATTAAAAGCCCTCCACTGCCGCATCGATGGGTAATCGACCGCGATCGGAGCATTTCGACTAAAACTTTTATCTGCCACGAGTTACCCGTAGACGACAGCATTGTCGTAGATGGGCTCTTCGATGACTGGCCGGACCGGGCGGCCGGCCTGCGCATCGGCTCACATGCGCAGCTCAGGACCACATGGACATCCGCCTACTTTTACGCAGCCATAATGGTTTCAGACACCGCTGTCACCACCGGCGACCGGGTCGAGCTTATGTTCGACATGTTACAGCAAAAGGGTTCATTTGCAGGCATTGAACAACGGATCTTTTCGGTTGGACCGAGGCAAAGACGGTTTACCTGGGCAGTCCGTCTGCAGGATTCGGCCTCCGTACAGGTAGACAGCATCCTTGTCCGCACAGGCAACGAAATGGAGTGGAGGGCGCGGGAAACCGAAAACGGGTATGCCATAGAAGTAAAAATTCCATTTGTGATTCTGGCCGACATAGAATTTCCCCCGCCGGAGTTTGGTTTTGATGCGGCTGTCGTAGATGTCTCAGGAGATAGCCGGGATGAAAGTTCCCGCACAATTTCTACCTGGACAAAAACTCATCCCGCCAGCCGTCATAATCCCAGCCATTGGGGAACAGTCAAGCTCAGGCAGACTTGGCTGCCTCTGAAGGCGATTCTGGCAGGATTAGTGATCGTCATCTTCAGCATCATCGCCGGTATGCTTTGGTTAATTTTTTATAAGATCAGCAAAGATAGAGAAGAGATAAGGCAGGATCAAAAGGAGATTTCTCCAATAAGTAAAACAGTGTTATCTGATATACAGAATAATCTAAGCGACTCCGATTACACCTTGCAAACCGCCTTAAAGAATCTTTCCATCGACAAACCCGCTCTCATCAGATCAATCCGGGAGGATTTTGGATGTGATTTCCTGGCGCTGCTTAACAACCAACGGATCAGGCATGCCCGCATTCTTCTGCGCGATTCGGATGATAAGCTCGACTCCATTTGTCACACATGCGGGTTTTCCAGCGAAAATGAATTCTCACGGGTGTTTAAACAGTATGCAGGAGTGACTCCCGAGATTTATCGGGAGAACAAACTGGCTGACAAATGCGAAGAGGAGGAAGAAGAGGCAGATGAATGAAAAGTCCGGCAAGGCCGGGGAATAAAAAACAATCAGGGTATTTGAGAAACAAAAACAATAGGCAGAAAATACCAAAAAAGCGTGCTTTTCCCCCGCTTCGACAGAAAATGGAAACGTAGGGGAAAATACGTTTCTTATATTCTTTGTCTTGCGTGTTATTCCGGTATAGCTGCCGTGCTCCTCCCCCTTGACAAGGAGTGAGGCCCGGGGGTGAATTTTCCGGGCAACCTGATAGCCTGGCCGCTGAAAAGCGTTTCCGGTCTTTCGGTTTCTATCCCAGACATTTGATTAGAAGCGAACGCAAACCCGTATCGCCTTCAAACGTGTCGAAACGCCCGTGTAAATCATCCAGAAGAGCATTTGCCGACTCTTGCATATCAAGAAGATAGGTTCTGATCTCTTCATCGTGAATATAACGAGGATCGCAGAAATGCGGGTCTGACAGATTCACATAGATCCGGCATGTCAACGGTCGCAGTGGATATATGGTACAGATACCATCGGGGGACAGAAGCGGGCAGGGGCGTTTCAACTGGTAAAAACTTGCAAGAAGCAGATCGACCGGATCGATTCCCTCAGCTTCGATTTCTTTTCGATTCAGAGATATCGTATGGTCAACCACCTCCTGAATCATAATCAACTGCTCTTCATCTTTTCGGCATATCGCTATGATACGATCGACCTCCTGAGGCGTTGTTTCCCGAATGTATGCAGCAATCATGCGTGCTTCAAACGAGTATACGTCCTCGACCCAGTGGTAACAACATGTGCTGCAGCCCTTGCCGCATGACACGTGATAGTCTGTGCCGCTTATCACAGCGTCCTGATACTTTCCCAACAGTTGCATTATCGACTGATATTGCCGAACAAAAGCGCCATCCTCCGGAAACAGATTCGATTCTGCGAGTGACTCGATGCTTTCTACTATGCGATCATGTATCGCCTGAGATTCGGGGGATATGACTAAATTGGGTTTTACCGAAGGAGACGAATCTTTGTTCATGAGACAGTTTGTCACCAGAAGAGGAAAAAGTCACTATAATGAACAGAGAACTCGAGCCTTATTTGCGGATCGTAGGCAAAATCATCATTGGGGTTTTCTTTGATCCAGCGATTTGCCACCATAAGGTTAACAGTCGCATAATCCCGAAAGTATCCAGTTCCTTCAAGCGTCAGATCGACGGTTGTTTTCAGGGAAGGCCGCTCAGAAAGAGGTGTCTCCTCGCGGTAGCCCAACCAGCCCTTGTTGCCATTCAGCCATTCTGTTGTCACCGTGTTTGTATCCCGCCGTTCTATCCCACCACCAAGCTTTGCCATCCAGTAGTTTTTCCCCAGAACCGTAAAACCCATTTTCACTTTGTCACCATCGATATCCTGGACACCTAAGCTTCTTCCATTGTACGTGTATCGTTCTCCGCGTCTGGTATTGTTGTTGGCCACCGTATACATCCAGCGGCTCAGGTACTGATATTCCAGACTCACATGGTGGGAAAGTGCTATCGGAAGCGGATCATTCCAGTATGCTCCCACATCCATGGCCCAATGCGTCGGCTCAAGGTCGGAGCTATCTTCGTTATCTACCTGAAAATCATCGAATACGACCTGCCCCTTGAGAGTCACCGGTTTGTAAAACGGATGGGCCCACCCCTGAAAACCAAGCATCAGGTTCCCGTTTCCTTCATTGTTAGTATTTATGACCGAATAAACCGATACCGGGTTTAGATAGGTCAGATCGGGAAATCCCTGCTTTCTGGTAAACACCTCCGTTTCCGACACTCCGATCGATGCCCACTGTCCGAACATGAAATTGAGTGCATGGCCGACAAGATATCTATCATAGCGATCAACGTTACCGTCATTTACGAGAGGTTTACTGGAACTGGTGGTTTTGCTGTTAATCATTGCAAAGATATGTCGAAACTCCAGAAAAGATGTCCAGATTCCCCACTCGAAAGCATCATAGGCAAAAGGATTGTTGGAAAGAAGAATACTCCTGTCGATAAAAGGTCCCCATTGACGTTTGGTACGACCGAGACGGGCAAATGCATGTTCCCCGGTGTACTGTATATACGCCTCCTCAATGCGTCCCGCCGCGAAACGATCCTTTTTCCATACATAGTACGGGTCATCCAGATACGACTCCTTGACATCAAGCACATTGCGGACTATCAGATTTCCATATCTGAAACTGCTGTATCCCCGGGCGGAGAAAAGCGTCTGCTGTTCGGGATGAAGCTCCTGCGACATCGACACAGATGGCTCCAGATGCCAGTGATCGCGCGCATAATCGGAGGTGTCCGGCCATAATGACGAGTCGAGGATCGGAGCCGCCGGTGGCAAGTTATCCCAGAAAAGACCACTGGGAGAGCCGGTGACCGCCATGCGCTCCGCGGCGATATGGTAGAAAGGCAAGCGCCAGTTCTCCAAAGGTACCCCGGCATTCACTGAACTCGTAACTACAACAATAGACAGTACAAGAGATAGTTTTTTAATATGCATCGTCATTTTTTAATAATACCCAAACAGTCTTGAAAATAATTGCAATGTCCAACCATATACTCCATGAGTCGATATACTTTAAATCAAGCTTTACGATCTCATCAAAATCGTTGATTTTATTACGTCCACTCACCTGCCACAGGCCGGTGATACCCGGTTTGGTACTTATGCGCCGATGATGCCATTTCTCGTATTCATCGACTTCATCGGGGGTGGGCGGACGCGTTCCCACCAGCGACATCTCCCCTTTGAGCACATTGATAAATTGCGGCAACTCATCGAGGCTGAGTTTGCGCATTATCCTGCCGATGGGTGTGATCCGCGGATCGTTTTTCATTTTAAACACAGCACCCTTGAGTTCGTTTTGTTTTTCCAGCTCCTTTTTGCGCCGTTCAGCATCCGGATACATGCTTCTGAATTTGTAAATGATGAAACGCTTTCCATTGCGTCCTACACGCACCTGCCTGAAAAACACAGGACCGGGCGAAGAGAGTTTTATCATCAGGGCGAGGAAAGGGTAGACAAGAATAAGGACAAACAAACCGATAAACGATCCGATGATATCGAATATGCGCTTGAAAAGAATCTGATCAGGATCAAGCTCCACTGTATGAGATACAACGGTCGGAAGCTCCATAAATTGATGATATTCCCACCGGGCAAAATGAGTGGCACTGTTAATATTCAGAAATACGCGGGCCGGCCGTCCCATCTCTTCACAAATCTGAAGATAGTTGTCTACCTTGAATTTTTCATGCTGCGCGTTACGCGGGATGCAGAAAAACACCTCCTCTACGTAACTGCTCCTCAGAACCCTCTCAAAAGCCTGGGTACTCATCCCTAAATCAAGAATCTGATTTATGCGTAACCCCCATTCCGGATGATTGCGTATCTGCTTTGCTATTTGAGCAGCCTGACGCCCGCGACCGAAAAGAATAATCGGGGTTATATTATAACCATGCCTGCGTGCCTGAACAAACACCTGCCTCAGAATAAGCTTTTCCATAAGGACCAGCGGAAAGGCAATCATCACAAACACAACATAGAGTGTGCGACTGTCCGCCACATCGGGAATCGCATACAGAATAGCGGCCCCCAGGATGACAGCCGAAATAAAAATCATCGAAACACGGCCAAACAGTCCGCGCATCCAGTTAAACTGTATGATGGAAAACAGCGAGCGGGTCCATGCAAAATATAGATAAAAACCCATAAAGCCTACAAACATCAGCCAATAATCGGTCAACTGAGACACGGGTTTGTACTGAGAAACCGCCGTATGGGCCAGATAAAAAGATAAAAGCAACAGAATACAATCGATTGCAGCAATAGTCTGTTTAACAAATGATGAATGTTCTTTAAGCATTTATTTAACGTCTGTCAGCTTTCCGGACTAAACTCAAATGGAAAATCAAAACTCATAGAACCCACAGATTCTGGAATCGGCTGAAATCGTATCCTCTTCACATATGCCATAAAGGGATCGATAAATTCCTTTTCCTGTATTTGGGATTGTCTAATCGCAGCGCTCGAAACACTCCCCCCCGCGGTAACTTCAAAATGCACATAAACAAACCCGGACATAGACTGGTGAACCTTTAGATGTTTCTTATACAAAGCCTGCAGCTGTGGAATATGATTCGCGATTGAATCCCGAATGGATTCTTTTCCCCGGTATTTGAGAGCTCGCCTACTGTCTTGCTTTTTAACCTGTTTTTTCTTTTTCACGACCGTTTTGGGCCCCTGCCTTTGTTGTCCTGAAACCTGAGATGAATCGGCGATCAGCCCCTTTATGACCGATTTCGTGGTAACCTGTTTTTGATCGGCTACAGCCATCGCGGGAGCTTTATCTGCAAGAACAAACTCGGAGAGCACTTGTGCTTCCTCATCTCCCAGGTAAAACACATCTGCCAGGAGCAGAGACAAAGATTTTTTTTGGGCTACATACGAAGTATCGTCTGGGATTAGAAAAGTATCCGGTATCCTAAAGGAATCAAAACAGGATGATTGTGCCTCGATAAGGTCGATAGAAGAGATTACCGAATCAAGATATTGACGCAATTCGTCGGAATTGTGAAGCGTATCAGCCCTCTTATGCAACTGTCGTGCGGCGGCAAACAGCAGATTTGTCCCCTGCAGACTCCATTCCTTGTTCATCGTCAGCGACAGCTGTTCTTTAAGAGCTTGTCCATCTGCCTGCACAAGAGAATCCTGTTCGATCCCATTGTCACCGATTGTACCATCTATCATTGAGATGGCAAGAATTGTACGACATAGCTGATGGGATTCGGGAAGAGAATCGCAGATATAGCCCAGGATTTGGCTGCGACTGAGTGTATCGGTGCCGAGAACTGCAACAGGCGAATCGTCCGTGTTCTGCTCCTTTGCACACAGTGCCAGAAAGACTGATGCCCATATGCACCATCGTAGATGTCTAGCCGATATCATGATTTGCTCCTTGTTGTATATCGTATGACCGAATCAGCCCATCTATATCAGCACGCATTTTTTCCGGTGAATCTTCATTTGATAAAACATGCCACCGAGTGCCGGAAGGTGAAGAAAAAAGAGACTGCTGCAGGTGCATGCGAGTACGTATTTCTTCCGGGGGGAGTTTCGTTTTCTTCTCCAATCGCTTAACACGAAGCTCCTCGCAAGAGTGCACCCATATTAAAATATCGAACAGCTGTTCTATCCGCCAGTACGAAATCAGTGCAGCGTCCAGAATAACCGGCTTTTCCTTTACATTTCTGACCATCTCCCAGAGTCGGTCTACAAGAAAGGGATGCACGATTGCATTCAGGCGTAAGAGATTTTCTTCTTCAGAAAATACCTTTTTTCCAAGAGAGAAAAATGAGATCTCCTGTTTATCAAATATGTGCTCCCCGAAACTCTTCACAAGCATCCAGCGGATCTCGGGCTCTTTCTGCATCAGCTGTTTTGCTACCCCATCCGCATCTATAATCTCAGCACCAAGTAACCGCCCCATATAGTTTGCACAGGTACTTTTCCCCGACCCCATATACCCTGCTATGCCAATAGCCGGATTTCGCACTCATTGACTCCTAAGCATTAAATTTGCGGATGAGAATTCTGTTCCCTGCATGATTGTGTTCCATCTCATCGACATAATTTCGTACAATGAATAAACCACGACCGTGGTCTTTTCCTAAATTTTCCGGAAGAGTGGGATCCGGGACCGTTGTCGGATCAAACCCCTCCCCCTCATCCATCACCGATACAACCGTTACATTTTTATCAACCATATGCCCGATGGTCACCTTACGGGTATGATCTTCTCCGTTTCCGTGCCCGATCCCGTTGGCCATCAATTCAGTTAGCGTAATCTTCATCTTACGTATACTGTCGTCGATAAATCCCGCGGCATCCATATCCCTCAGCACAACTCCCGCGGCTCGATCCATTTCTTCGTAGTAGGAAATAAACTGAAGGTGCACCGGATCATCCCGATCAAATCCAAGCTTTTCCTTGAGCTGATTTCTCCGGGACTGAGTCAACACCTCAACCGAAAAGGCACAGATATCATCACTAAACTCAACCCCTCTGCCCTTGAGCGTATTATACGTCTTATACATGAGATCAAAAAACTGTGGTGGTGAAGTTTGTTCCCTCTTAAGCGTTTTTGTTAATCTCTGATGCCCCGAGGCTGCATCCTTATCAGGCTGCAGTAAAGAGTATAACCCATTTGTATAGACCAGAAGCCAATCCCCCGGGTACAGATGCACATATCCCTCCTCAAAACAGGCATCCTTTACTACACCAAGCATCGCCCCTCCCGATTTGAGCATCACTAGCCCATTTTTTTTTCTCCGAAACACAAGCGGATAGGGATGGCCGGCGTTGCACCAGGTCAGTTTATTACTGTGCAGATCGATGAAAGCCACAAATGCGGTTACATAGATACTCGCAGAGATGTTGCGAATTAGATCCGCATTGACCCGGTCAAGCACCGCCGCAGGCCTGTGGACCGAACGGACATGCGTGGTGAAACTGGCCTTTACCATTGCAGACAGCAAAGATGATATCAAACCATAGCGGGCGACATCAAAAGCATACAATGCCAGCAAATCTTCCGATATATGGATAATATCATACAAGTCCCCGGCGACGGCTTCACTCGGAATATAAAGCGCCTTCATATCGATACCGGCAACTGCCGGGAAGCTCACCGGCACCATCGCCCGCTGAATCTGTCGGCAGAGGATCAGATCTTCTTTTATGCAAAAACCGTCTGCCTGCTGCGCTTTGGAATCAAGAGTACCGGCGGATTCATTGTTGTCTGGAATATGCATCGTACACTGCGGCTTTTTTTAAACGCTTGAATCGCTCTGAAGATCTTTTCTCAATAATTACAGTGTTTTTGAAAAACAACCGAAAAAGGATAAGATTTCATGCGAGGTAATATCTATAACTAATACAATTATAATAAATTATAAAATCACTCGGCGCCAGTGCAAAATAAATACCGGGCACCTTTTTCCAGTAAACCGCGGCTCAACCAGCGGACTCTTATTAAAAAAGTTTATTCTTCTGCTAATGTGCGTTTATGCCAGAACCTATATTCTTCATCAAATGCAAAATACGTCTCATCTCACCACGTCGAAAGGGCACCGGTATGCTTGCAAAACTGCGTTCTATGGCCGTGATCGGCATCGATGCGTTTGAAGTCGGTATTGAAGCGGATATTTCGGAGATGCTTCCCAGCTTCACCATCGTCGGCTTACCCGACGGGGCTGTGCGTGAAAGCCGTGAACGTGTGATGTCAGCAATAAAAAATTGCGGATACGAATTTCCGTCCAGAAAAGTCACCATAAACATGGCACCTGCCGATGTTAAAAAAGAGGGCTCGGCATTCGATCTCCCTATTGCCATCGGGCTTCTGGTTGCCAATTCTGAAGTTGAAATATTTGATATAGAGAATTTTGCCATCTGTGGAGAACTCTCGCTGGATGGGAGTGTAAAGCCGGTCAAAGGAATGCTCTCCATGGCTATTTGTGCCAGGGAGCTGGGGTTTTCCGGAATGGTCGTACCCAAGCAAAACGCCGAAGAGGCTTCCGTAGCCGAAGGATTATCAATCTATCCAGTCGAAAGCCTCACAGAGGCGATCGATCTGTTACAACAGCCGGCTGAAAAGACCCCCTACACCACGGATATTGCAGCCCTATTCAACAAGGCTCGCCGCTATGAAATGGATTTTCGGGATGTAAAAGGGCAGGAGCACGTGAAGCGGGCACTTCTTGTGGCAGCCGCGGGAGGACATAATATCCTGATGATCGGCCCACCCGGATCGGGAAAAACGATGATTGCCAGACGACTCCCCTCGATTCTACCCGACCTGACTGTCGATGAAGCGCTGGAGACAACCAAGATCCACTCTGTTGCCGGACTCCTTGAGCCGGGCGTGCCGCTTCTTGCCACTCGGCCGTTTCGTTCGCCACATCATACCATCTCCGACGCAGGACTGATCGGCGGGGGCTCATATCCACGCCCCGGAGAGGTCAGTCTCAGTCACCACGGGGTACTTTTCCTCGATGAGCTTCCCGAATTCAACAAAAATGTTTTGGAGAACCTGCGCCAGCCTCTGGAAGATGGTCGGGTAACCATCTCCCGGGCAGCCATGTCTCTCTCCTATCCTGCCAGGTTCATGCTTTCGGTCGCGCTCAACCCCTGCCCCTGCGGCTACTACACCGATCCGCGCCACGAATGCTCATGCACCACCCAGCAGATCCAGCGCTACATGAGCAAGATCAGCGGCCCGCTTATGGATCGGATCGATATACATGTGGAGGTTCCCGCCCTTACCTACGAAGAACTTTCTCAGAAAAAGCCCGGACAGGAATCGTCTGTTATGCGTGACAGGGTTATCGAAGCACGCCGCCAACAACTCACACGCTTTAAAGGATCGAGAAAAACATTCTGTAACGCACACATGCAGTCACGTCATGTACGAAAACATTGTGAGCTGGATGCCGATTGCATGTCTCTTCTAAAAAGCGCGATCGAAAAACTCGGTCTGTCCGCCCGCGCCTACGATCGGATATTAAAGGTATCCAGAACCATTGCAGATTTGGAAGGATCTGAAAACATTCAGAGTCCGCACATCTCGGAGGCCATTCAGTATCGGAGTCTGGACAGAAAATTATGGGCAGCATAAGAAAGGATGCGCTCCGTTAAAAATATCAATTCCCTTTTAAGCGACTGAACAGGTAGAAGAAATCACATACCGTCATCTTCCCGATTACCGCGGTTGTGGTATGAAAAAAGGGGAAAGCATACTGTATCACATTTGTTTGACTTGACCTAACTTACAGAAATTAACGAACATCCCCAGGATAAACTGCAAAAGACATTCCCAGTGAATGCACAGTTTTTGGTGCGTTTTTTTTATTTTCTGATTCATACAGCATTTATATTAATGCTGACGGTCGCAGAATTGGTAGAGGTGACCATCTGACTTGGCATACACAGAGTGTCCATTAACCATCCCATGGTTTGTTTTTACCGAACCGGTTACTAAACTTTTCCTGTTGCCATATCACCAAATGTTTTGAAAATGAAAACAGCCCTTAAAAGTACCATTTTGTATTCATCCTCAGCCCTTGGAGGCAACATGAAGTTCCGTGTTTTATTTGCGTTTAGTTTGATTTCCCTCTGTTTGTGCGCACCCAAACCGTACGTGAAAGGAGAAGGTGATCCATGCAAATCCATCGAGGTGACGGAGGATGCTTTTGGAAAAGTTACTCGAAGCAAAGCGATATTTCAGGGAATGGGATACTACGGAGTAAGTCTATATGAAACCGAATCGAAATGTTACATGCAGATGCTTTTTTCAGTGCCGGGACTGACAAGCACGGTATGTCCTACCGGTACGCCGGGGAAGGTGGGTTTAGTCGACGGCACAATTATCGACCTGAAGACGTACAAAGACACCGAGCCGACCAGACGTGGCAACAGCCAGACAGTCTATACCATCTATCTTATGGAATATGAGCTGGATGCTGCGACGCTGGAAAAGCTCTCAAATTCTCCGATCAAAGCCGTTCAGGCAACGATCAACAACCAGGACCTCCAGCTTGAGTTAGAACCCGGTGAGGGCTACGAGTTGCAGGAAGCAGCAGACTGTCTATATCAGTCAGCGAAATAACCACTCATTTGTGTCTCGACCCGCACCTGAATATAACCGGGGTAATCTCTGCTCCGGTTTTTTTGCCCTTTATAGCCGGCACCCTAAACGATCCGGGTACCAGCCGCAAGGCTCGAAAATCCGCATTTTTTGGATGCAAAGGCGATTCGGGTAAGATCTGTTGCATCCTTTTCCGATGGGCTTTTCGTACCATTTTTATTTGTATATCTTGGTATGACAACCGCGTTTGCCTTTTACCCAAGCTGAGCGACTCTCTTGCGGCGATTGGCGCTCATCGACCCGATTCAGGTTTTACTTGGATCTTTATCCCTTTGCGCCCCTCCGAACAAATCGATCAATGAGACTTTTCGCGGCTCATCCATGAGAAGGATCAGCTCTACCTCTCCGGTTGGGCCGGCCATTGGAACCGTAATGGTTGTGGCAAGATAGGTCTTATCATTTATTATTATCGCATTGTTATCAATTTCGGACATGGTCTGGATATCCATCCCGATGACCTCTCCCCCATGTCGCAAAATCACACCCACCTCCCCGCGGGGACGAATCATGGAAACAAAACTGCTGTCGGCGATCAATCCTCCGCTGCAGAAAAATTGCGTCCCGGCGGCTTCGAAGCCGACTCGTTTCTGAAAGGTTAAAACATCCCTGCCCTTAATATTGTCCGTAGTAAAAGCAGCTATGCTGTCCAGAATCGCAACCTGCTCATCGGTGATGTTTCCTGCCTGGCCGGGGAAATGGCCGGACGAAAGAACAAGGCCTCCGGCGGTGGTGATCTCGAGCACGGAAAAATCCATCGGCGGCATATAACGCTCGGCAATCTCCGTGACCTCCGTCGCCGACGTGTCCCGCTCCACAATAAGCTTCATGGCAAAATCTCTATCCAGAGCCACAACCGAGGCGAAGCCCCGGAGTTGATCGTTAATACGATTTTGTATGTCGTGAATGTCGGCTTCCACAATCTGTGCCGTATGGATGAGTTCCCGGACCGCATACTCACGACTTAATTGAGGTAGACGCCGGGAAAGAGGAAAAAGAATGATCAATGCCGTACCGATTATGGCGATAAGATAGGTCAGAAACCGCATGCAATATCCTCTTGATTGTTATCATCTAAAAAAATTCCATGAATGACTCGTTTAAAATACATTATACCGTTAAATATCCCGCGAATAAAACACGGTAACGAAGTAATTTTCAGGCCTGAATGACTGTTGGCTGCCTGCCGGGCATCGGCATTTGCATATCTGGGCGGCGGTTTTCAGTCAGGTGAGCCCTCATAAATGATGATTTTTTCGTCGATAAGTATCTTTTCCGTCTCGCCCATCATAGCTATATTTATCCAAATTGAGCGGTTCCGAGCGGAATGAGTCGCACAATCTCTCGATGGCATAAGGGTTGAGGCTATCGCATGCAATTGCCTCCCAGGTTTTTTTCAAGAATTGCAGAAGTCCTTAAAGGTTATACGGCTCGCCGCGAGAGAATGGCTCGACTTGGGATTCATGTTCGACCGGTACTCCATATCGCGAGCCCTCCTTCCGCCACGTCTCGCATTAGCGGAAAGCTTAGACATGAGGAGGATAGAACGTCTTTTAAGTATTTTTTTTATCTATGTGTTTTTGTTTGCCGACTCCTTGATCCTTGATCATTGATTCTCCGGCTTTGACGGACATAGGTTTTTAATAAAGCAATGACTGACGAAAGGCGTGAAAATGTCAGAATATGCGGTTGTCTATTTGAATCATCCCGTCAGGGCTTTTAGCCTCTCCGACCAACAGTTTGCCTCCCTGAGGCTGCGGTTCCCGACATGGTCATTCGTACGGGTGACCTCGGAGGAAGAGTTAATGCATCACCTTGCCTCGGCAACCATACTTCTGAGCTGGCATATGCGGAAGCAGTGGTATGCTCTGGCGCCGCGTCTGCGACTGATCGCAACGCCTGCGGCGGGACACGACTGGATCGAGGATGATCCCAATCGTATGGTTACTGTGATTCATGGCTCATACCATGGCGCGATAATGGCGGAGTCGCTGATTGCCATGATGCTTTTTTTCAGCCGCAGGCTCGGTTCCCTGCTGGATAACCAGCGATCTCATGCGTGGGAAAGAGACTTTCTGAGCACCACGCGCAGGATCGGCGCTTCGACCGTCATGATCGTGGGCTACGGCCATATCGGTCGTCACTGCGCCCGTCTGCTCAAGGGTTTCGGATGCCGGATAACAGGGGTTAAGCGAGGCAAAAGGGACCGCCTCCTGGATCGGGATGCAGATACGATCACCACGTTCGAGGAGTGCCGCCAGCTTATCGGAGACGTCGATCATGTAGTCGCAATACTCCCTGCGACTCCCCAAACTCAGTATATGCTTGATGATTCTTTTTTCAAGGCGATGCGTCCGGATGCTTATTTTTACAATCTGGGAAGGGCAAACTGCTACCAGGAACACGTTCTCGTCGGGGCGCTTCAGAGCGGATTGATTGAAGGTGCCGGACTGGATGTTTTCCAACAGGAGCCTCTTGCCCCCGACTCTCCCCTGTGGGACATGCATAATGTCCTAATCATGCCGCACGCCTCAGCAATATCCGGCGAATACTTGTGGATGTGGCTCGATGAGCTGGAGGAGAAGTTGGCCACCGAATAGTGGACGGAGCCACGGGGATATTCGCTATCCCCCCTATTTTAACTCTGCATCTGTGCGAAATCGCCCAGAAAGTAGTAAACTAATCCAACCAGGATTATCTGGATGAGCCATCCGATAAAACAGACACCGAAAGCCCGGAAGGTACTGGTATAATCGAGAGCCTGTCGAACGGCAATCACCGTAGCCATAAGCATCCATATGGAAGCCACAAGTATAACCACTCCACCCAGGAAGGGAACGATTCCGAAAACCCTGAAGAGCCCGGGCGCACTGGCAAATCCAAGTGTCCGTAACAACTGCCCATGATCGGCCTCGGTTTGAGCCTCAGGCAGAAGTTTGGCACCGATAAAATATGTCAGGTATGCCCAGATATACCATCCCACCAATGCCGATACAAGTCCGAGAAGCAGTCCTGCTGCCCCGGCCTCCTGATAGGTGCCGATTCCGGCAGCGATACTGGAAAGAACAACCACTCCGGTCGCCTGCCCCAGAGCACTCCTGTCGGCTTCGACTTCCTCGTAAATATCTTTATCCAAAATGATCGCCTTACCGATCCGGCTGCCAAAATCACTCATGGTTATCCTCCGTGCTAAGCTGCTTAATTGTTAATCGCTCAAAACTGAACGGTTCTGAGCGCAAAAGTCGCGCAAATCAGGTTTTACCTTTCATCGCTTGAGAAAGTCCCTGACAATATCGACCAGTTGATCTATGTCAAAGGGTTTGGGAATAAAGAAATCTCCTCCGACCTCCTGAGCTTTCTGTCGGTCACGTTCCTGAGTCGCAGCAGTGAGAAAGACCACAGCGGGGGCAGGGGCATTGCCGTCACCATTTTGTTTTAGTTTACGGCAGACATCCCAGCCCTCCATATCGGGAAGTCGAACATCCAGAAGCACAACCGCGGGGTGTTCGCGGTTTATTATATTAAGCCCCTCCTCACCGGTATGCGCCTCACGGACGGAAATCCCTCGATGCGAAAGCACAACCTGTATGACCATGGAAATGGCTTCCTCATCTTCGATAATAACCGTATCTAAAGGCATATGCCACTTCCTTTCATTTGATGGCTGGGGTTAATTGAATCCCGGGGGTCATATGCTCTGGTTATGGACTGCAAAAAATGTGCAAACGATTTTCCGCTATAAATCCATCGGGTTAGGCAATACCTGATTCATGTGTTCGAGTTGCGCCGCAAATCAGTATGGCATGTCATCAACCGGAATGACGGTGGACCCGGTCAGCCGAATCTGGCGCAAAGCCGCACAGAACAAGATTCCTCCTTCCAAATACGAAATAACGAGAAATCGCGAACTGGTAGGAATAGAAAAATGGTAGATATACATATGACAAACGGCATGGGAAAAGTGTCTACTCGCTTTTCTCATCTGAATAATGCAGCTTTTTATGATGCTTTTCACTGGACTTCAATCCCGATTGGAATCTTTTTCACCGTTGTAATATTCGAGGGGTCTGTAATTGAAACCACCGCAACGTAGGTACCCTCACCGACCTCACGTCCTCTGCTGTTGCGGCCGTTCCACAGAAATACCAGCTTCGTACTTCGTCCCGTTATCACATCGAACTGTACAGGTAGTGAAGATAACCCCCTATCACCGGCCGAGCAGATGAGATTGTTTGTACAATCGTAAATTGAAATCTTGGCGCCAACGTTTACCGTTTTACTACCGAGATTACCTCTAAAGTCTGCGACTATAGCGGTACCCTGATTTATTCCAAGCCCGCCCTTTTCCAACGCAAGCTCTGATACACCGGGTATAAAAGGGTTCGGACTGCACACAAAATCAATCTTATATGGTTGAGGCATAACTCTCATGGGCACCCTGCGGTTTTGCGGATTATTCTGATTGTTTCCAGACAGGTCACTGATCCCCTGATCAGGTTGTATGCTTATCAAATCACCTGTTTGCATATATTCGATTCCTTCAAGAGAATATCCGACAAAATGAGCTCTATTTGATGATTGAGAGAGTAATTCAAGATCGAGGTAAAATGACTCCTGGCCACGATAGAAGTTAAAGGGTAAATTTGTGTTTATAGTCTCTATATTTTCGCTGAAAGTAACTGATAAAGTGCATATCACCTCCATATCCGCCGTAAGCAATGTCGGCCGGATTATCGCCGAAGTGATAACAGGTGCCACTCTATCGGAAACGAGAAACAGCTCATTGTCAAAATCCGCACCTCCAAAACGTGCGAACAGACCGGCAGGAAAGCCGGTCAGCTCATCGAAACCAAAACCCGGCCAAACCGCCGAAAGAGACATACCATCCGGCGCAAGATTTAGCTGATTTGCACCCAGAGCCACTCTCTCATTGTTCCTAAAGGGATTTATGAGGACCAGAGTATCAGGACATTCAGAAGCAGCATAGTCCAGGTTGACACTGAACGAATCCACGCTGCCATCGCCGTTGGCATCGTAATAGAATGCATTTTCGGCAACCGATACCCTCGTGTAGGTTTCGACCAGGATATTGCTGGGAAGCTTGTCCGGAGCAAAAGCACGCGCCCTGAGCTGCGTTGTAGTGGTTAATTCAACGGGATCATCATACCTGGTGGAATTCTGTGTCGGCTCACTACCGTCAAGTGTATAGTAAATTTCAGCATCTGAATCTGCTACTGCAAGCATCACACTGATTCGTTCGGAAAATTGCCGGCCGAAAGGAATCGCCTGAACACCCGGCACACGATCGCAGATGTATGTCCATTGGTCGGTGGTACTGTTGAATTCCCGCCCGACGGCGATCGCACGTACCGAAACCGTATCACCCGAAATCAGAAACGGCTCGCTGTACAGCTGATCGTCATTACCGGCAATCGGATCTGAGCCGTCTGTTGTAAAATAAATTGCATCTGCATCAGTAGTAAGGGTAACTAAAAGCTCAGATCCGAAATGAGTCCCGTCTTCAGGATCGGCAATCAATTGAGCATCAGGTAAATCCCTAATATAGTGCCAGACTGCATTGGCGGTTTGAAGATAATCTCCAACTGCAATCGCATTGACTTGTGCAGTATTATGTATTGTAAATGGATCGGAGTACAACTGCGACTCATCGGTGGTATCCGGCACCGAACCATCGATGGTATAATAAATACGTGCTTGCGGTTGTGAAGACAAAACTATAGTCGTGTCACCAAAGAAATGTGTGCTGTCGGCCGGGTTTGCAGTCAACGTAATCGCCACCGCATCTCTTGTATATGCCCAGGAGCCTGAGGATGGTAAATATTCATCCCCCACGGCGATTGCCTGTATATTCGTAGTAGCATCGAGGATAATCGGCTCTCTGTACAACTGCGATTCGTCGGTAGTATCAGGCTCGGATCCATCGGTGGTGAAATATATGCGTGCGCCTTCATCAGTTGTCAGAGTAACGGAGGTGTCCTGGATAAAATGAGTGCCTGTGGGTGGATCGGCATACAAGTTTGCGGGGATTTTGCCTGCCACTGTAAACGAAAGATACCCCTGTCTTTGCTCATCATAGATACTACGAAAGGTGAGAACATACTCACCGGGGACAAGCCCGTCGACAGCTGCGCTGTCGATGGTAACACTTGATGAATCAACATGCACTCCCCCAAAGTGTATCTCTCCCCAGGACAGCGGCCCATATGGTTCAGTAAACTCTGGTCCTTCAAGAAAATACTCGACCACAGCCGGTTCCTCTTCGTTCATCAAGGGCGTAAAACCGCAGTCAAGTCCTTCCTGGCCGACCCTTTGCATAATGTCATATCTGGTATTTCCCGGAGCCAGTTGATTATCATAGTAGAAAAGCTCTTCGCTGTTGCGAAGGTCAAGGGAGGTCCTGACCAGGAAATTGGAATGAACCGGTTGTCTCTCCGCAAAAAAGATATCCATCGCATAATTGCCCTGATCCTCCAGACCAAGAACGGGTGCGAGATCATCCATTATAAGCGTATCTGATGCCCGCATATGCATTCCGCCAAGATCGATTGCCAGGCGGTTGTTTACAAAAATCCATACATCATCGTCACCTCTGAAAACAAATTCCTGACCAGAGCCCTGATGATAGACAAACTGAAGATGCATCTCCATGGTAAAAAGGAAATTTCTCTCTATCTCATGGGAATCTTCATATTTAACATTGTTGGGATGATCAAACGTGTCGATGGGAAAAAAACCTCCGAATAAATCAGAATCATACTCCCAGAGACCATCATAGCCCTTTGTTAAGGTAAGGTTCACACAGGTTTCGTTGTCATCCTGAGTCACAAACCAGCTTTCAAGCTCTTCTCCGTAGGCATCGGATGCGTTTGGGCCTTTGACCGGCTTACCGTCCGCCCCCAGCTGCTCCTCAACCATCCCCGGCGTGACTTTCCCACCTGTTATTCCACCGGTAAAGAAACTGACCCCATCGGCTTCCCAGTCACGTACAAGCGCCGAGATCTCGCGAGTCGGGCACTCTCCGGTACGACCGGGAAAGTTTGTCGAAAAAGATGGTGCCCCCCTGGGGAACGGACGGGGTAGTATATATATGGTATCGTTTTCTGCCAGATGAGAGGAAAGGTCTATGGGTGAACCGCCACTTAAACCGTCGGTCCCATATTGTGATGTATGATAATAGTCGGTAAACAATACACTCTGAAGCGAATCTATAAATCCACTGAAAAAGTACGTATACCATCCGCATATCTGTGTATTCACCCGCATTTTCCTGGCCGGATTACCCCCAACCAGAATCTGGGGTGAGTTGTTGGGCCAGGGGTTCATAAGATGTATAACTTTACCCTCCGGCGGCTCGACATAGATGTTGTACTCCGTTAAGGAGTCGACCGGGATGATCCAAAATTCATCGTATCCGGGAAAAGCATCCAGCAGCTCGGCATTTAGAGCAATTCCGTCTGTCGAGGTGTCGGGGAAATTTGCCCTCATCGCATACTCATCGTACTGGTTGCCTATGTAGCTTCTAAACGTGACCGTGGAGTTTGTGTGAAAGCTCTCTTCGATAGAGTAATAGTACCAGCCGTTGCCCTCGGCATGCATGAGAGTACCGGGGTGATAGCCCACCTCCGCTATTCCGGAGATGTAGAGGCTATCCTGCCTGTATGGGTTTTCTATCCAGGGATTATAGATATGAATAGTAACATCCGCGAAAATTAAACCACTAAAAAGGATAATCGTCGCAAAAAAAGCAGAATACTTCATACCGTCCCCCAATTCAAAAGAATTCATTTACCCATCATAAAGGTAATATAGGCTGCTCACATACTTAATTATACGCCAAAATGTTGAGCAAATCACAAAACTCTTATATGTTATGTGAATTTGTGTACTAAGAGTGAGTACACCTATAGTCGGGTATACAGGGGCAATTGTTCAATGATTTACGGCTGTGCGTAACAAACCATAATAGATGTACTTCATAAGAAATCGCGGTCCAAGGGTGATCACTTTCTCCATATCGCCTCGGTTTACATCTTAGAAAAGCGCAGTGAGGTAGAAGAATGATGCATGGGGCCTATGTCTTATAATTACCCCGAAGGCTGTAGCCCACCCGTTTTCATTCCCCCTCTGGCGGGCTTAACCACCTGCCCCTGCTGCCTGACCAGGGCCTGAATAAACTCTGCCCCCAGCAGAAAGATCTGTACCGAATAATTTATCCAGATGAGCAGAACCACCAGTGAACCAACAATACCATACGAGGATGCGACATCGCTTTGACCGATATACAGACCGATGATAAATTTGCCAATGGTAAAAAGTATCGCCGTTATTCCGGCTCCGATCCAGACATGTTTCCAGCCCACACGCGCGTGGGGAAGGAATTTGAAGATAAAGGCAAAAAGCACCCAGATGACAATCAGTGAGACCAGGAAATCCCCGATAGACAGGAGCACCGAAGGAAACTGAATTATTTGCTGGAGCTGCTGCCAGAACATGGATAAGAGGGTACTTAAAAGAAAAGAAGAGAGAAGAATGACACCCATGATTATCACCATCGATGCGGCTGCCAGTCGGGCGAGAAGAAAAGCCTTAACACCGCCACCGGGTTGCTGCTCGATATTCCACATGGTATCGATAGCCATCTGGAGAAACTTGAATATGTTTGAGGCCGCCCAAAAGAGTATCAGGAATCCTATGATGGTCCCCAGAATTCCGGAAATCGGCCGGGCGCCCGCATTTGCAAGCATGCTTTGCACTGCTTCGGCAGCCGTCGGTCCGATGGCATTTTCGAGCTGCCCCAGTATCTGCCCTCGTGCGGCTGCCTTACCCAGCACCAGCGCAGAAATGCTTATGATTATCAGTATCAGCGGTGCTATCGAGAAAATGGCATAGTAGGCCACCGCTGCCGCCCATATCATGGCCTTATCCTGCGCCCACTGACCAAACACCTCCTTTATGAAAGCCAATGCATGTTTCATAGGACGCATCCTCCCCCCCTCGCGTGTTGGGCAATGTGATGAATATCCTTACATTAGTGTATCTGTCTTTCGTCGATAAGCCGTAGCCACCGATGGTCAGATGGATGATTCTCATCTCTATCAGCCCCGGTGACTGCGAAGCGTTTGCTATTCGTGCGGCTTCCGAATCACTGTCGGCTCTCAATGCCCGATGAGTAAATTCAATCCACCTGCCCCAGGGCAATCCGAAAACCCACCCCGCCGCTTAAAACGAAGGTGTTATCCGGTAGCAACTGGTACTGGGGGACTACTTCGCCAAAGACCGCTAAGGGGAGACGTTCGAAAATATACTCGACTCCCACCGGAATCCGTGGCCCCATAAACCACTCATTGCCGATTCGTAGCGCAAACCCCAATCCGGTGTATATCGGCAACTCCCCCGCGTCGATGGCCGGGTAGATGATATGAAAGAGGTAATCGGTGTGCACCTCGAATAGACCGTCCTCGGTAAAAGACCAGGCCGCGGCAAAATCCCACGCCCGTACCGTACTATGCCACCATTTGGCACTAAGCCCAAGTGGCTCACCCAACAATACACCAAATTCGAACAGCGGCACATTCCTGTCCTGAGCATCGATGGATAGTGACATTGTCAAGAAGATAAATATTGACATAAGTAACTTCTTCATTTTTTTCTCCCCGCGCTTTATAGCCATATATTTTCCTGTCCATGCATATGGTTAAGTGTAAAGCAATGAATGTGCCCCGATCAGGACCATGTATGATTTGCTCTGTCCTTCGCAATTTGATTCTACGGATAACGCATCCTGAAACCTCCTCTGCATCAAAGCCGCCTTACCAGGGACAAAAATGCCCTAAATCCGCTCTCATGATAAACAGGGCTGACGGGTATAAACATTGCATAACGTTTTTCGGACTCAATCTTCACATACACAAAAAGACTACACACCCAAACGCTGATAAGCTGGAGAAAAAATGATCCTTTGTCGCAATAATTCTCACCGGCAAGAATACAATCCAATAGCATGTCTTCTGGGCACGGGAATCATCTCGGGGATTGTCGGAACGGCCCTGATGAGCTTCGCGCAGGTGATTGAGATGAAATTCAGCGGCAGAAAACCAAGTGACACCCCCGCACGTGCCGGAGAGAAAGTCCTTGGTGTTAAGCCCCATTCGGAGGAAAGCAAACAGCGATTCAACAATCTTGTGCACTGGTCTTATGGTAGCCTGTGGGGTTTATTCAGGGTCGATCTTTTCCTGATCGGCCTGATGGGCCTTCCCGCCCTGATCATTCATTTTCTTTCCATATGGATCGGGGGAATGACCCTTCTTCCCCGATTACACGTAAGTACTCCACCGTGGAAATGGGGGTGGAAAGCAGTCTTTACGGACGGATTTTTCCATCTCGTATATGCCTCCGGCGCCGGAATTGTCTTCGATCGCCTCATCGAAAAGAGATAAAACCTTTGCACTTCTAACCTATACAAGAAGGAATCGGCTCTCCGGTCTGCGAGTCTTTTCTTTTTGGTAAAAAGCATCCAACCATCTAACACTTACTCTGGAGGTCCTATGGCAGTTTCCGAACTATCCAAAAAACTTTCGTCTCTGGTGCAGCTCGATATTGATGCGGCTCATGCCTATGGTCAGGCAATAGACAAAATCGATATCCCTGATGTAAAAAACCAGCTCACCAAATACAAACAAGATCACGAAAAGCATGTCGAGGCGCTCTCAAAAGTCATCCGGGACATGGGAGATGTTCCCCCGGAGAAGGGGCGCGATTTCAAGGGATTTATGATTGAGGGATTTACCGCTCTTTTGAGTCTCACCGGTGACAAAAATGCCATCACTGCGATGGAAAACAACGAGAAGCTTACAAACAAGAAATACAGCGAGGCGGTGAAATGGCAGGATCTCACCGCAGAAGCAAGGCTTGTTGTGGAAGGAAATTACAAAGACGAACAGGAGCACATTTCTTACTTACAGAAGATTATCTCCGAGAAGGTATGGGAAAAGTCGCATGCATAGGCTTTGAAAGAGCAGATGGGGAGTGGCACTCCTCATCTGCCTCAACCATCCGGTCACTTACAGCGCTTTTTCTGTGAATCGCATGTCTGCCACATGTCCCGATATGCTTTCTCAAGCGAGTGGGTGAACTCACGGGCGTTGCAGAGTACTGACTGGCTCATGCGGGCGCGAAGGGAGCTGCGCAGTTCACATAGCTTTTTGGGAGATTTAGCCAGAGATCCGGCGATGTCTATATATTGACGAACCGAATCGGCCACAAGAGAACCGAGACCGACTCGGCTCAAAAGCGAATATCCCACGCGTGAAGCATGCCTGTCACCTTTCAAACATATAACAGCAACTCCCATCCACATCGCTTCACAGGTGCATGTTGTTCCGTTATACGGAAATGTATCCAGCGCGATATCGACTCTTTCGTATAATGCCAGGTGCCGTCTGGTATCTGGAGTAAACGCACCGAACTCAAGACGGTTCGCGTCGACTCCCTGCTTTCTGAACAATTCGACATATCTTTTACATATAAGACCATCCTCGAAGAATTTGTTCTTCAGAAACAGACGTGAACCGGGAACCGACCGTAAAATCTCAGCCCACACCTCAACAACCTTTGAATTTACCTTGGGCAGATTATTAAATGAGCCGAACGTAACATATCCATTTCGCAAACATGGAGATTTTGTAACTTCCGGGCAATCATCCGGCGGCTGATAGCAGAGAAAGGAATGTGGGAGTCGATACAGAGTTTCACTGTGATAGTGTTCCTGCCCCGCGGGATCAGCAAGTGAGTCTGTCAGGCGAAAATCTATTGTCGAAAGACCGGTGGTCGCCGGGTATCCAAGCCAGGTGACCTGTACCGGGGCATTTCTTCTGAGAAACAGTGGTAATCTGTTTTCGGCCGTATGCCCCCCGAGATCTACCAGAATGTCTATCCGATCACCGCCAATCATCTCCCTTGTTTCTTTGTCGCTTCTTCCACGGATAACTTGCCATTTGGAACATAGTCGACTGATCCGTGTGGTTAGGTTATCGGGAACAGCCACGTTGGAATAGCATATTGTCTCAAATTCATCTCTATTGTGCATCTCCAGAACCGGTGCTATAAACCAGGCGACCGAATGAGTCCTGAAATCCGCCGAAACGTATCCTATTCTCAGCGGTCGCGGTATGGATACATTCCGGATAAATGACGGCTCTGATAATCCGGGCAGATGTGACGGTGCAGAGAAATCCGAGCAAAGGCGTTTTTCCCACCGGCGGCTCTCCTGAAAAAGAACCTGAGCATGTGCAGAGGGATCATAATTGAGTGCAAACAGAAAATTGGATCCGGCGAGAGAATAGGAGGGGCAGAGTTCCAGGGCTCGCCTGTATTGGCGAAGAGCCTGATCGATTTTTCCCTGATCAACAAGTGCGGAGGCCAGGTTTGTTCTAAATTTGTATTCATCCGGATTCCGTTCCAGGCAATACCGTATATGCTTTTCCGCCTCTGCGGCCAAGCCCAGTGTAGTGAGAACCACTGCCAGATGGTTGCGGGCTTTAAGATGATCGGGAGCCAGACATACTGCATGCTCCAGCTCCTTTCGTGCCGCCTCATATCTTCGGCCGATATAAAAGAAAGTTCCCAGCTGATAGTGATACTCTGCGTTATCCGGAGCAGCCTCAACCGCTCTTACCATATGATGGATACTGAGGTCCGGCTTTTTTACCATATCGAAAATCATGGCAAGAGCCCTGTGAGCCTGATGACAGCGGGAATCGGCCCTTACCGCGGCAAGGTATAAAGCCAGGGCATCCTCCACCTGTTTTTCATTCCACGCCTTCTCGGCTCCGGCAAACAGCTCGTCGGCTGGCACATTCTGTAGGGCTTTTTCGTCAAACATAGGCAATCGGGGTTGTAGGTTTCGTTTACTTACTTGTAGCTAAACTGAACGGATTTTATCCTATATTGAAAGGTCCTGAGCCGAAAAGTTATTTCACCCCTATGGACAGAATAGCCGAAGCAATCGTACGATCGTATATATTTACCCTCTGTGCCTCTCCAGCACTACTGAATCCCGTATGCCCAGGAGATTGCACGAGTAGTCGCGGAGGATCGCTCGATTAGACTGTATCTATTCCGGTCAACAGAAGCGGATCGGCAAGCATCGCCCTGATATATTTATCGGCTAACGTGGGTGATTCGATTATACAATTGTATGCTCAGGCTTTCAAAGGGAATATGAAGTGTGTTTTTCATTTCGCCTGACAGAGTATTTATGGTGCGCCCGGCCGGGCACACCCTGGAAGAGCCACGATAGGCATATCGTGGCTCTTAGGAGGGTTGCGGAATCACCTCATTACATCCCTATATGTACTAACTTGCGGGTTACTGTATGCATTTTTCCGCGACGATCCGAAGCTGAGATACGCATAAGAGTTATCTGGTTGGACCAGTCGGTTTTAAAATGAACATCTCTTTCACCATCAAAGAAAGCCTTTTTGAGTGTTTTTCCTCTTAAATCGGAAAATATAACCTCTCCACACCAGCCACCGGGAAAATGTACTGCTATGGTGTGGTCTTTCAACTTTACGGCCGGCGAAAAGCTCTTTTTATATCCAGGACCGGCTTCGATAGCATTGTGCATGCTGGCCTGAGTTGCCTCCAGGGCGCCGGCCAGGAAAACAAGTGGTGCGTTCCAGTTGATTGTCACCTCGTTGGATGCGTAGCTGTCCACGTGGTCGACATACGATTTTGCGGGCAGACTGGAAGGGTATTCGACCGGATGATCTTCGGTATTATCCTGCTGCCCCGGATTCGGCCCCCCGGCAAGAAAACCGGGTACCGGTTCTTCAACACCATCCGAAGAAGAAGGACGGTGGTGGGGATTCATGACAGTTTTATCCCCTATGCTTCCCACATAGCAGTATCCTGTAGGGTTTCTTCCCATAAGATAATCAAGTTGAGCGACAGCGGCATCCTTGTATTGCTGATTTTCGCCGGCAAGGTAGGCAATCATCAGCATGACGCCCTGATTTGCTGCTACCGAATTGCTCCCCCAATAGTAGTCATCGCCAGTCATGGTTATTCTGTAAGGATTATTGGCGATTCTTCCTGCCAGCTCATCGGCGGCGGCAAAAAGTGACGTCTCGACTTGATCCAAAGTTATTGCGGAGGTGAGACTATCTCTGGCAAGAAAAAGTGAATAAAGCCCCAGAGTAGCAACATTTGGCCATCCGGGAACTCCATACTCGGAATCTAGACCGGAAGGATACACGCTTGTAAAAAAGGAATCTTCGCGAGTGGTCAGGTAAAGTTCGACTCCAGCCCATTTAAATTCATCCTCGGCATTTGAGTCCCCATAGGCACCGGTAACCACATCCGGATCGAAGGACTGATTATGCTCTCTCTGATCATAAAGGATGTCACTGTTTGCCTGTGCCCAATCCCATGCATCTCTGGCCGCCTGAAGGCAGCTGTCGGCCAGACCGGGAAGCTCATTTTCGAATTTTCTCAGAATCCTTGCTGCCTGAGCACATACGGCCGCAAAATCCAGGGTAGCCGTTGTGGTCTTCTGAATAACGTAGCGGTCATCATTGTCATCAGAGGGCCGTACATCCATACCACAGAAACCAAGAGAGGTCAGTTTATGATAAACACCGCCATCGTGCGGATCCTGCATGGTAAGCATCCAGCGTAAGTTGTAGAGTGCTTCATCCAGAATGTCAGGTATATCATTGTTGGACTCAGGAATGCCAACACTGAGCGTATCATAATAGTGCGGGAAAGCCTCATACGCCGATAAAAGAGTATGCATGGAGATACCGGAGTTTACGATGTACTTGCCATAATCACCCGCATCATACCATCCCCCGGGAGAGGAGATCGTAGAGTTGTCGGGTCTGTCCTCCGAGGCCGCGGAAGGGTGGACGATAACATTATCGTCAGGATGACCGGCTTCTCTTGCCCACTGACCGGCATACTGCTGCTCGAGCTCAAAGGATGCACGGTTAAAGTAATATGCCTTCATGGCGGCTTTGGTGAGTCTCTCATGGACATCGCTTTTAATCTCGAAAGACCAGGAATCATCGCAGCCTTCTACCTGAATTTTGTATTCACCAATCTGGGTTAACTCCGAGAAGTCAGCGATTGTGGTATTTTCACCGGAAGCATCCCATAAGCCTCCCTCTTCCAGTGCACCTTCGTATGCAACCGATCCGTCAGAGGAAATTATGGAAAAAGTTTCGGATGTGGCATCGATGACTATAGCCACCTTTTTTTCATCCGGGTAAAAACCTTCCTGATTCACATGAATTATGCCTCCTGAGGCGGTAATGAAAAGGCAGGCGACCAGGGAGATGACAAGTTTCAAGCGCTTAAATGACATACAAATCCTCCTTCTAATTTGTTTTTTTATATCTATATATTAGTAACATAAATGAGCGCCGAGATCATCATAAAAGTTGAGTAGAATAGAAAATTTTCATAACACTTTTAATCCGCGGGGCAAAAAGTACGGACGAAAAGAAAGGATTTTCTTGCTTTCTTCACAAGACGCACACTGCTGGCTATGCGATTGAACTTCCCAGAGAGATCATGCACAGGAGGATATTATAGGTGGAAAATCCATTTATCGCCCTCTGGGGAAGGTCGATGACAGAGTGATGCAAATTGCTGTTGGACTTTAGAAAACGACTGTACTTACGCTTATGGAACGACAAAATCCTCGTC
>CAYQOU010000057.1:0-10551 GCA_964419255.1 uncultured Fibrobacterota bacterium
TCGTCTCTCGTCTCTCGAATTTTGTCCCTCCCAAATCTACCAGCTTTGCACAGACTGCTGCAACACCTGCTCTACAATATCTGCTATGGCTCTCTGCCTGCCGCTCTCCTCCGTCTCCTCATTGAAATCGTAAACGCCTTCTCCCTCTACAGTTCCTTCATAAAGCGGTTCATCTTTGACGTTGTCCATGAATTCGATCTGTACACGTATGCGGACCGCATATTCTTCAATGTCCACATCGCGGACATTTTCACTCTCGTAGGTATAAGGGTCGTTGGAGTAGCTGAGTACCGCCCCCTGAAGAGTTGCATCACCGGTTTCGGACACGATTCGTAGTAAATTACTCTCCAGTACTTCACTGTTGACCTGCTCTGTTATCTGCTCGGCGATATCCGGCTGAAGACTCTTGTTCGAAAAGTGTGGAATATCTACCGTTTGGAGATACTGAGGCAGAGTAGAGCCACTAAACGTGTATATTCCGCAGCCGGCAAACCAGAAACCTGCGAAAAACACCAGTCCGAAAGCCATCGTTTTTCTAAACCGCCACATCTTAGATACGCCTGAAAAAAGAATCGATCTCATGCACCGCCTCATCAATATCATTGCAGTAAAGAAATTCACCATCCAGAGAACGTGTGAAAGCCTTCCCGTAGCCCTTTTTTACCATCCGCCTGTCCAACACCACCAGTGCCCCATAATCTTCCGCGGAACGAATCAAACGTCCCGCTCCCTGCCTAAATTTAATTACCGCTTCGGGTACACAGTAAGAGAAAAATGATTCTCCCGACTGTTTCTTTGCCCGATCGCACAGGGAGCTGGTCAAGGGGTGTGTCGGAACTGGAAAAGGAAGCTTGGGAATCACCACCAGCTCACAGGCTTCACCGGGAACATCCACTCCTTCCCAAAAACTATCCGTTCCCAGAAGAATCGCACCATGAGACTGCCTGAAATGTTCCAGCAGTACACGCCTGCTTTTACCCGCCCCCTGTGATAAAACCGGATGCTCACGACAAAACAGGGGATCCGATTTCAGCCCGTTCCATACGGAATCGAGCAGAGAGTTGGCGGTAAACAGAACCAGGATATTTTTCCCGAAACGCTGTGCCAGACGTTTAATGGCTTCCGTGATGTAGCTGTCATAATCGGGGTCGGCAGGATCCATGGTACCGTCAACGGCACACCGCACCGTCTGCTGTTCCACAAAAGGACTCCTGTAGGTGCTGAATGCCGTTTTGGACTCCTGATCACCGGCAAGACCGATACGTGTGCTGAAAAAATCGAAGGAGCCGGACACCGAAAGGGTGGCAGATGTGAAAATCGTCGCACCTCTTTTTTTCGACCAGATATCTTTAAGCAGTCCACCGATATCCAGAGGAACACCGCACAGTTTTATCCATTTGCCTTTCTGGCCTTCGATCCAGAAAACATGATCCTCCGTTGATGCCGCCAGAAGATACCGAAGATCGGCTTTCAGCTGAGCGGTTTTATCCATACAGCTCGAGATATCGGCCGAAATATCATCTTTTTCTTCGTCACTTTCTACGACGTACTCCCTTGCAAGTGCCTGAAGGGTATCAGCGGTGTCGTCTATGGCCAAGGTAAGTCCTGCAACCGCGGATATGGCTTGAAACGGATCGTCTTTGTAACGGATCTCGAAACGATCGGCTGAATCGGAATGTTTTTTATTCACCCATTCATTAAGATCCGCCAGAAGTTCTCCGGAATACTTGCGAAGCTTTTTAATAACCGATTTGAAAGACCGGAAAGCATCGGTCTGCTTCTGCGTATTGACCTGTTTTTCCAGCTGCTTAAGGAGATTACTCAGAGTCTCAACATACCGGTTAAGACGATTGGTATCGATTTCTACCCGCAGGTAGTGGTGGCCGCATGATTCCAGGTGGTGGGCCTCATCGAAGATAACCGTAGCGCTCTGCCCCAAAAACGAGGTCTCCGCACAGATATCAGAGAAAAACAGTCCATGATTGATCACCACCACATGACTGTTCAGCGCTTTCTGCCGTGCCTGTTGGAGAAAACAGCTTTTATTGATCGGACAACGCCATCCCATACAGTCGTGCGACTCGGCAGAGACCAGATTCCACACCTTGGGAAACCATTTGCGATTAAACTGGTTTTGTTCTTCGATATCTCCGGTCTTCGTCTCCTCCGCCCATCTGATGAGAGGCAGTACTCCGAAACGTTCTCTGCGACTGAGATTGCCGATTTCCCGGTTTAGAAGCTTCTGCCATCTGAATCGACAGAGGTAGTTTGAACGCCCCTTGAGTACACTAAACCGAAAATCCCCTCCCACCAGCTTACTGACCATCGGCAGGTCATTGCTCATGAGCTGATCCTGGAGGTTTCGGGTATGGGTAGAGACCAGCACGCGACAATTATTATGTTGCGCCCACAGGGCGGCGGGCACAAGATAGGCCAGCGATTTACCGGTGCCGGTTCCCGCCTCCGCGACCACATTGCTCTCTGCATTCAAAGCATCCATCACCGCCAGAGCCATCTCTTTCTGAGAGGCTCTCACCGTGTAGGTGTCCAGAAGCTTTGACAGCGGCCCCTGTTTCGAGAATATCTCCTCCACTCTCCGGGTTTCAACCGATTCCGGCTGATCTGGAAGGTTAAGTTTGGGGATTGGTTTGGGCACGGTGATCATCGGTGCCTTGAGCTGATCTCTAACCCCCCGCACCGAACGATAGAGCATGGTCTTAAGCATGCTGCCGGGAGCAAAGTTGGCCAGAATCTGTCGGGTATAGGGATGTATATCGTTTATTTTGGGTACAAGATGAATCACTACATGTCCCGATGCCCGTGCATCATCCAGTGCCCGATGAGCATTGTCCAGCGTGACATTTAGAGATTGGCTAACCTGCCCCAGAGAGTAGCCGATCAGGCCCGGCAGCAATATACGAGACATGGCTGCACTGTCGAGTTGCTGGTTTTTCAACGGTTTTCGCCCGAGTCGCCTTAAACATTCGTTGATAAAATTATAGTCGAATTCCACCTGATGACCACACATAATCTCTTCACCGATAAACCCGATGACATCATCGATAACATCCTCTATAAATGGGGCCTCTTTTACATGCCCATCCTCGATTCCGGTCAGCTCGCTGATCATTTGAGGAATCGGAATCTGTGGGTTAACAAATGTTGAGTATTCATCAAGGAGTTTTCCCTCTTTGAATTTGACCATACCGATCTCGATGATTCTGTCGGCTCGATAATCCAGACCGGTGGTTTCAAGGTCGATTGCCACAAAATCGGGAACGGTGGTTTTATGGTGCCCGGGACCACTGGATCGACCGATATGCTTCTTAGGAGCCCGATTTGGATTTTTCTTTTTGGCGAGGCTTCGTAGTTTATCGAGCTTATTTTTGTCGGTGTTGCCTGAGAGAAGTTCGGAAAGCTGCGGCATATCTCTCTACTTTCTTAGTAAGATTTCCGGCGTAGCCGAAAGAAGGTAAAAAAAACAGAATTGGATCGCAACGGAAAAAGTTTTCGATTATTCACATTGTGCAGACGGTTAGAAATAATTACTTCGGAATCGTCCGGAATACATCGGATTACGTTTCTGCAACAGTTTTCTGGAAGGAAAGCATGGTTTATCTGCGTACTGTCGCAAGAATTACATCGCCGTATTGGGAAAAATATAGATAGTAAGGCCTGCCTGGAGCAAGCGCATTCCATGAGAAAAGCACACAGGGCGTATTCCTCGTTGTCTTTTGCCTCTCAGGAGAGTTGTATTGGCGACCTGCAACAAACGGGAGTACGCCCCTCATAATCCCCAGGTAGCAAGATAAATCAGACTTGATGCGGTATTTGTTTTGTTTTCTCCAGCAGAGATTGAAAGATTCTACGCCGCTCCCGCAGCTTTTCCTTGTAATCGCGATTATGGGTATCTGCGATTTCCATATTAAGGTCTGAAAGTGTGTTCTCAAGAGTCTCGAGCAAGACCTCATACTCCATATCATTTAATTCCAACGTTTTCATGGGCACCTCCAAACGGCAATTCTGAAAAAGCTATGACTCACGATATTGCGATATCTAACCACTACCGACTCACATTCGTCAAACCGAGTCTTTCTATCACTAATCCAATTAAACCGCAAAAAACATTCCGTAATTGGTTGTCGATTTTACGTTATCTCTGCTTACACCCTGAATTGAGCGTTTCTCTCGCGACGATTCGCACGTTCCCTGGAGCATAGGGGTTTTAAGGGATCGCACAACTTATCCGCTCATTCAAGGTACAAGTTAAATAAATGCCTGATTCTCGGCAGCGGAAATCTCTACAGAAAAAGC
Organism: uncultured Fibrobacterota bacterium; assembly: GCA_964419255.1. Classification (GTDB taxonomy): domain Bacteria; phylum Fibrobacterota; class Chitinivibrionia; order Chitinivibrionales; family CAYFVL01; genus CAZPHU01. Next base: position 4,315 of record CAYQOU010000057.1, read on the forward strand.
GGTTAACAGAGATATTGCGAACCTATTCTTCATACCCTGATAAACTCAAACTGCACGGAGATAAATGACCGGCATGTAAGCTCAAATCCGTATAATCGTCTAAACGCACCCATTATGCCGGGCAGCGAGTACACAGCGGGAACGGACAGCGGGGACGGTGTCAAATAGTTCAATTTCAAGCAAAATATTTGACCCAATCCCCGCTTCTAACGACCAAAAGCACTGTCATACAATTCTCACAGTAACTATTTTATACAACTTGTCCGAATATCTCTTCAGAGAGGATGGAACTGGTGTTCCGGCTGGTCTTCAAAACCAGTAGCGGGCGGATAACACCGTCTGTGGCAGGTTCGATTCCTGCACTCTCTGCCAGCTTTTCTGCCTTTTCTCATTACGTGTGGAGAAGACCCTTATGCCAAACTCAGAGCAGCTGCGCAAACTCCCGGGGGTCGACAAACTGCTTCAGCTTACCGATTTTTCCGCGGCGATAGACCGGTTCGGTCGGCAAATGGTCACCGGCGCCATGCGACAGGTGCTTGGCGATTTCCGTAGTCAGATTCTTGGCGGCGGCGATGCTCCCTCCCATGATGTGCTTGTCGACAGATGCTTGCATACTATCGAGGCAATCGGGGACGCGCACCTGAGACCGGTGATTAATGCCACAGGGATTGCCCTGCACACAAACCTCGGAAGATCTCCGCTGGGGGAATCTCTTCTCAATGAGCTGTGTCAAACCGTCACCGGATATACGAATCTGGAGTTTGATCTGTCCACCGGCAAACGCGGCCACCGAAACGATCATATGCAGGCGCTGCTGAATTTTCTCACCGGCGCACAGAGCACCGCCGTTGTCAACAATAATGCCGCGGCGGTGATGCTGGTGCTGTCGACGCTGGCAAAAGACCGTGAAGTGATCGTATCGCGCGGGGAGCTTATCGAAATTGGCGGGGCTTTTCGCATTCCCGATATCGTGGCAGCAAGCGGAGCCCGAATGGTGGAGGTGGGCACCACAAATCGAACCCGCCTTGCCGACTACCAAAACGCGATCACCGACCAGACCGCGCTGCTCTTTAAGGCACATAAGAGCAACTATGCTATCATCGGGTTTACGGAAGAGGTGACGGTTGGGGAGTTGTCCGGGCTGGGAAAAGAGCACAGCCTACCCACGGTTTATGATATCGGCTCCGGACTTCTTCGCAAGCCGGCCAACCTGCCGCTTGAAAATGAGCCCGATGTGAAAACTGCCCTTGAGCAAGGCGCCGATCTGGTGACATTCTCCGGCGACAAGCTTTTGGGAGGACCGCAGGCAGGGATTATCGCCGGGCGGGCCGAGCTTGTCACGGCTTGCAAAAACGCACCTCTGATGCGCGCCCTTCGGGTGGGAAAGCTTACGATTGCTGCACTCATCTCGGCCTGTCGTCATTATTTGACCGATGATTCGTTAACCAGACACAATCCGCTTTTCGGCATGCTTGAACAATCGATAGAAACAATAGACAAAAGAGCACACGAACTTCAAAGAATGCTCCAAGAAAAAGGTGTTCGGAGCAAGATCACTGATAGTGGCGCCCGGGTTGGAGGCGGGACTCTTCCCAACCTCTGTCTGCCAAGTCGCGCCGTTGCCCTTGTAGCCCCGAGGGGATCGACTCGACAACAGCAACGTTTTGCGGAGGATACGTTCGAACAACTGCTTGTCCGCTCTCCAGCGGTCGTCTCTGTCTTACGTGAGGGGAAACTGATACTCGACTGTTTTACGCTTTCTGATTCGCAGCTTGAAACAGTCACGGATGCGGTGTCGGCGGCATTGGGGGAGAACTCATGAAACATCTGATCATGGGTACCGCCGGACATATCGATCACGGGAAGACCGCCCTTATCCGCGCACTGACCGGGGTGGAGACCGATACCCATAAGGAAGAGAAAAAACGCGGTATAACCATTAATCTTGGGTTCGCATCGATGGATCTTCCCTCTGGAGATTCGATTGGTATCGTTGATGTCCCCGGCCATAAAAATTTTATCAATACCATGGTAGCGGGGGCCGCCGGCATCGATTTTACCGTTATGGTTATTGCCGCAGACAGCGGCGTCATGCCACAGACCCGCGAACATCTTCAGATCATGCAGATTCTTGGTATTGAAAACGGAATCATTGCCCTGACCAAAATCGATATTGTCGACGAAGAGATCGCCGCGATGGCGACCGAGGAAATTCGTGAGTTTACGGAGGGGACGTTTCTTGAGAACGCCCCCATTATACCGGTCTCTGCGAAAACAGGCGAGGGTCTGGATAATCTTCGACAGGCAATCGAAAAGCAGGTGACTGAAATCCCTCAACGTAAAGCCGGTGAAGTCTTCCGCTTGACCATCGACAGGATCTTTACAGTCAGCGGATTTGGCACCGTGGTAACGGGGTCGGTTCTGGGGGGACGGATCAATACCGGCGACACGGTTTACCTTCTCCCGAAAGGAAAACCGCTACGTATCAGGCGCATGGAGCGCCACGGCAAGGAGGTATCGCAGGTTTTTGCCGGCGATCGCGCATCGATGAATCTGGTGGGACTGGACCGGGCAGATTTCGAGCGGGGTATGATCATCGCCGACCGGACGCTGCACCCCACCCGCATGCTCGATGCGCGCCTGCAGATGTTTGATCACGATCGGGCGTTGGGAATCTGGGGACAGGGCGATTTTATCGTCGGGACGTTCGATGCACAGGCTCGAATACATTGTATCGAAACCGATGGGCTGGCCGGCGGACAGAGGGGTATTGTGCAGATTCATCTTCCCCGCGCCTGTATCGCAATGGCCGGGGACCGATTTGTTTTGCGCAGCTCCTCAAGCGATCTGACATTGGGCGGCGGCGAGATTATCGACCCACTGCCGCTGCACCACAGGAGGCGACCGGAAGAGCTTGTCGAAAAGCTGCGCATGATCGCCGATGGCACCCTCAGCGATTTGATTGCAGCCCAGGTACGCAAGCGCCACACCGCTGTCAGTCACCGGGAGATTGCCACCGCGATAAACGCCTCCGAAAACGAGGTTAACGATGCCATAGCATCTGGACTGCCTTCCGACATTGTCGCATATGGAAAAGAACACGACTGGTATCTTATTCCTCGATCGGAAAATAGCAGAATCGTGGAGCGGGTGCAGAAGGACATGGCCTTTCACCACAGGAAAAACCCGCTCGATCCGGGCGGACGCACAGTGGAGGAGCTTCTGGGTATGGTCGGCCTGAAAAACTCCCTCGCCGGAGAGCCGCTTTTACGGCTTCTGCTGAAGCGACTCGGTGAGGAACACTTGATAAAGCAGGTCGGACATACCTGGGCCTTAATCAAACACGAGGTGGAAATCACTCCGATGATGCAGCATGCGATCTGGTTTGTAGAAAATTTTCTTCGCGCCTCCGAGCTCAAAGCACCGCTGATAAACGAGCTCGTCGATCGGGCGGCCCGGGAGGGACTCGACCAGCATACGGTCTATCAGACACTGCGATTTCTGGAGGGCAGCGGTGAGGTGTATGCGGTCGATGGCACCTGGCTTCATGCGCAGATCGTCGATCCGATACGGCTGAAACTTTTAAAATCACTTGCCGGTACAGATGCCGGGATGACTGTGGCTCAGTTTCGAGACCTTATAGACGGTAATAGAAAGATCTGCCTGCTTTTGTTCGGACTGTTTGACAAAGAGGGGATCACCGAGCGTAGAGACGATGTTCGGGTGATTACAGACAAGGGTAGAGAGGTTCTTCAATCCCTGTAAAAGATACTCGTATTGTTTATAAACGCTATTCACGCTCTTTTATAGAGCGACCATAAGCCTCGCCCATTGGGGGCTATGTCCTTTTGTTTTGTTCCTGTTTACTATGCTAAAGTGTGAACGAAAATGGCCGGAATGATAACACCTCCCGTTGACGGGTAGAGCACAAGATAGCAGCTACAAAAATTAAAATTTATCGAAAGGAATTTTATGTGTGGTCAGCAAACAGAAATTGAATTCCCCTGCGAGTGGACGTATACACTCATCGGATTGGGTTCTGAAGAAGTCAAGCAGGCGGTAAATGAGATATTTAAAAGTAAATCCGTTACCCTTTCTCCTTCGAAAAAAAGTCGCACGGGTAAATACATTAGCATGTATGCCCATGCTCACGTGGTAAGCCGGGAGCAACGAGATCAGCTTTTTGAGCAGCTCAAAGAGCATGATGCGATAAAGATGGTGTTGTGATTGCGGCACGCTTTTCGGCATGCCGCAATTTCTTTTTTGCTGAACCTTTATGTTTGCGGCGAGGAAGCTTTTCTGCGCCCTGCTATATACCATCCTAGAACCGCGCCGTACAAAAAGGTGTGGGCGACAAATCCCTGCCAGAACTGACTCGCCTCTTGAGGAAACCAGCTCCATCCGGCTGCCGGAGCGATCAGATAGAAATTGACCAGCCACATCAGCAGACCAAACACCGCGCCGCTTATGATAAGTGCGCTAGTTGTGGCGTGCAGTGATTTTACGGCAGCTACAATAAAGCCAAATACGCCTCCGGCGACAATAGAATAGATCATATGTACGATTACCCCCGTGACGGCTGCCATGGCCAGACCGACCTCGGGAGTAAGCGCCTGCTGTCCAAGCACAACGGCGGAAATCATACGCAGCGGAGCAAAGAAATTGCCCGTAATCACCGCCGCCACGATCATTTCAAACACGGCAAAAGCAAGTCCGGCGATAATTCCACCAACCAACCCTGTGGTGACCAATGCCTTGTAATCGTGCCTCTTTCTTCCAGCAACACCGGCTTGATGTGTCATCTCCATACGAACCTCCTTGTGATGCAATCATGGGAAAAATCAAGATTCAGAATATCGGGTGAAATTTCCTTAGGCAGCGCGTTTTCGGGTTGTGAGTTAAAAAAAAGATACAAACGTATACCATAAACATATGCTGCAATGGATGTGCCGGTTTAGGGGTTTTTTTTTGTTTTTGTGGTTTCGAGGTGGGCAATAGGTATACGTGGAGAGGGGAATTGGGTCGGACCTCGTTTAATTGTTTTATTTACAACACCTAAAGCCTAATCTAGTGGCCAATTTGAAACGCTTAACTAAAACATTTCTACAGATGTATTTCTACCAGGTTTTCTCCTCGAAGAACAATGCTTTCAGGCTCATCGCGCATGCCATAAAAGCTTACCCCGAAGTTTTCACAAACAGCAAACGAATTCTGCTTGTCAAATCTGGTTACAGCTCGGTTTCCAAGCCGTTTTCCCAAACGGGAGGCAAAAAGTTCGGTGAATGACTGGGATCCAATCGCGAGGCTTTCGGTCCATTTATCATCCCGCGTTGACATTTCTGAGCAGAGGGATTCGTCTATGATACGAGCATAGACTTGCTTCAGTTTAGCCACATCTGCGCAGTCAAGCAATGCTGCCAATCGATGTATATTAATTATTCCCTCACGCGTGCGTCGACTGAAGAGCTCATTATACCCGCACTGATGCCATTGAGACGGATGCGTCACCGCACCCGCACGCACCATGTTTAAATCAATATAGGCAAGACATCGAATTAGATGGATTCCTGAATCGATTGCTGTTGCAGAATAACGATCTCCCCAAAAGGCATTTATTCTGCCGGTTCGCCTGTTAAATGATTGAGCAAATTGCCCCTGAACAAGCTGCATGCTGCGTGCGATGGATTGTTTATCGCCGGTGTCTTCAACCAGTAGGTGTATGTGATTACATGTCACACAATATCCAAGAATATTCATTCGGAATCGCTTTTTGGCCTTCCGAAGTAAAGACAGCCAATGGTTTCGGTCGGATTCATCATCGAGGAGAAATTCTCTGCCGTGACACCGATGTGTAATGTGCCATATGTAACCGGGAAGGAAGTGTCGATTGGCTCTTGGCATAATAGTTATAATTTAGTACATTGTGCGGATTAATAGGTGATTATCTATCGACATAATTGAAAATAGTGATTGTTAAGCGAAAAAAGAAACTCTCTTCATCTATCCTTAACCCTTGAATTCATGCCAGTTAGCCCTGGTCCGACCCCGGCCTTGCGACCTCTCCTTTTGATTTTCAGAATCAATAAACGCCTCAATCATCTGAGGCCCACCTCCACTGTATCCGTTCATTGCCGATGTTGTTACCGGCTCAAGATGGTAAAAGGGCAACATCTACATACCAATCCCGTCACAAGTTAAGCGGTTGAAATGACACCATTTGCCACTGCTTATCTATTG
>CAYQOU010000057.1:10651-26254 GCA_964419255.1 uncultured Fibrobacterota bacterium
TTTCACGAGACTTAACCTTGGTCCGACCCCGACCGCCCTGCTTTTCGAGTGGCCTACAACGGGTAAGCATAGAAAGACAAAATCCACATCATTCATATCTCTGATTTTGCAACACCCTCTTTCTTTTTTTTGATATCTATTTCTACAATCTCTATATCATCGCTTTTCCTCAGACGATTGAATATGTTTTTATAACGGTTGTCCCATATTGGCCATTAATGAATACTGTTTTTCTTCATTCGCACTATTCCAATACTCCTGTAATGACTTAATCCTCAGTTATAAATTAGCACAGTTTTAAATTAGCACATTGCTACCGGCTCAATATGGTAAAAATGGCAGCATATACATACCTTTCCCGTCGCAAGTTAAGCGGTTGAAATCACGCCATCTGCCACTGATTATCCATTGATTTCACGAGACTTATCCTTGGTCCGACCCCGACCGTTCGCAGCAACCTGTCCAAAGCCATAACCATTCTTGCCGGCACGGATATTGCTGTTCTTCCACCACACAAAATTTCAGCCTTTTTTTATTTAACAGCTTTCCTCAATCGGATATAGCCATGAAACAACTCACTACCGGAGAAGTTTACAATCTTCTGGAAAAGCCCAATGTTAAGATCATTGACACCCGCCCAGTGGATGCTTACAATGGCTGGCGTTTCCAAAATGAAAAACGTGGCGGGCATATAGCTACCGCCAAGAGCATGCCTGCAAAATGGATCTACTACCTTGACTGGCTCGATATCATCGAAAGCAAAGGCTTTGATCCCTCAGACACTCTTATCCTTTACGGATATGACACTAAAGACACCGAGACCGTTGCGAACCGATTTCAAAGGGCAGGATTTGACAACCTTCTCCTTTATCACAAGTTTGTCGATGAATGGAGTGGATCGCGCGAGCTGCCGATGTCGCACCTGGCACGATATCGAAACCTTGTTCCAGCATCATGGATAAATAACCTTATCCGCGACGGGGTTGCGCCGGAGTATGAAAACGATCGCTATGTCATCTGTCATGCCCATTACCGTAATCGGGGCGCATATGAACAGGGCCATATACCGGGGGCAATCGAAATTGATACCAATTCGTTGGAATCCCCCGAAACCTGGAATCGACGATCGGCTTCAGAGTTGAAGATGGCTCTTGAGCAGCACGGTATTACTCAAGATACCACCGTTGTAATGTACGGACGCTTTTCCTTTCCTAAAAACGAAGATCCTTTTCCGGGAAGCAGTGCGGGGCATCTGGGTGCGATACGCTGTGCGATCATTATGATGTATGCTGGTGTAAAGGATGTGCGCATTCTCAATGGAGGTTTGCAGGCATGGCTGGATGAGGGGTATGAGACAACGAAGAAGGAGTACGCCAAAGTACCGGTTGCAGATTTCGGCGCAGAAATTCCGCAGCATCCGGGATTGTTTATTGACACCCCGGAAGCAAAAAAAATAATTCAGACGCCCGAAATGAATCTGGTCAGCGTGCGCAGCTGGCGGGAGTTTATCGGAGAGGTAAGTGGGTACAATTATATCGAAAAGAAAGGTCGCATACCCGGAGCGGTATTCGGCAACTGCGGAAGCGATGCCTATCATATGGAAAACTACCGAAACCTTGACCATACTACCCGTGAATACCACGAAATCGAACGGCTGTGGGATCAGGCCGGCGTAAACAAAAACACCTTCAATGCTTTTTATTGCGGAACCGGATGGCGAGGAAGTGAGGCCTTTCTGCACGCGTGGCTTATGGGGTGGCCTAATATTGCCGTATACGATGGTGGGTGGTTTGAATGGAGCAACGATGAGAATAATCCATACGAAACTGGACTTCCGCAGCAGTTTCAATTTGCACACACATCATGAAAGGGGAATGGCGATTATGGACTTCTGCGATTCGACTACATTGCAAAATAAACAAATTACAATTGAAAACCATCTGCCAAGCATAGGTAAACAAGCTGTCATCAAAACGATTCTCGAGGGGATCACTGCAGCTCCCCGTCGAATATCAAGCATGTTTTTCTATGATGGTGAGGGATCCAGACTCTTTGAAGAAATAACGCGGCTCCCCGAATATTACCCGACTCGTACCGAAAAGAACCTGCTCCGCCAACTTGCACGTACCTACCAGAGCAACATTTACAGCTCGGATATTGTTGAGCTGGGAAGCGGCGACTGCACAAAAATATCCATTCTTTTCGATGCGCTCGATCAGATTTCTCTTGAGACGATCCGGTATGTCCCTGTGGATGTCAGTTGTGAGGCGATAGAAAAATCCGCACACGCGCTCATTGAGCGTTTTCCCGGCTTAACTATTCACGGCATTGTAGCAGATTTCCTCTCACAACTGTCCGAGCTGCCTTCGGCAGAAAAGAGAATTTTCTTTTTTCTCGGAGGCACCATTGGTAATATGACACAAACGCAGCGCAGACTCTTTTTCCATGAACTCAGCACAATCATGCAGCCGCAGGATATCCTTGTTCTTGGTATTGACATGGTAAAAGAAAAGGCAATTATCGAAAAAGCATACAACGATGAAAGCGGCACCACAGCCGCTTTTAACAGAAACATTCTCAACGTCGTCAATTCTATCGTAAATACTGATTTCGACCCGATGCGTTTCGACCATGTGGCATTTTACAATGATGTGAACTCGCGTATTGAAATGCATCTGAAGGCAACCGCAGATATGGAGGTAAAGTGTCCCTATCTTCCAAATGCACTAATCATAAAAAAAGGGGAGCTTATTCATACCGAGTACTCTCATAAGTTTACACGTGAGGAAATTTCCCGCCAGCTGAAGAATTGCGGACTTCACATTACCAGTACTGTTTGCGACCAGTCAAAATGGTTTTCACTGGTTCAGATCGCCAAAATCTGTGCTGATTCAGCTTGTTAGGAAAACAATCATGATTCATGCCGATGTTTCGAATAGTACACAAACGTGCGAATTCTTCGATATCAATACGATAAGAGCTGATTTTCCCGCGTTACGCACCTCGGTGAACGGCAAGCCCCTGGTGTATCTGGATAATGCGGCCACCACTCATAAACCGAGCATCGTTCTGCAGAGTATCCTCTCCTTTTATACCGAGACAAACAGCAATATTCATCGAGGTGTTCACCACCTCAGTGAGCAGGCAAGTGAGAGTTATGAGAACGCCCGCAAGAAAGTGCAATCATTTATTCGCGCCGATAAAGCAGAGGAGATCATTTTCACCCGCGGAACAACCGAATCGATAAATCTTGTCGCCCACTCTTTTGGTGAAGCTTTCGTGAAAGAAGGCGATGAGATAATTGTTACTGAGATGGAGCACCATTCGAATCTTGTTCCTTGGCAGAGCCTGTGTAGCCACCGGGGGGCTGTGTTAAACGTATTGCCCATAAACGACCATGGATGTTTACATATTGAACAACTTCAAAAACTCATGACAAAAAGAACACGACTTATCGCAATCTGCCATGTCTCCAATTCGCTTGGAGTTATCAATCCGGTCAAAGGTGTTATTGCGCAGGCCCATGAGAACAATATACCGGTACTTATCGATGGTGCGCAGGCCGCTGCACATCTGCCGGTTGATGTGCAGGAGCTTGACTGCGATTTTTATGCAATCAGCGGTCATAAGATGTTTGCCGAGACAGGGGTCGGGGTTTTATACGGCAAAGAGAGCTGGCTGGAGAAAATGCCGCCCTACCAAAGCGGCGGGGGCATGATAGAATCGGTGCACATAGAAAAGACCACCTTTGCGAGACCGCCATTTAGATTTGAAGCGGGGACACCAAATATCTGCGGTGCGATAAGCCTTGATGCAGCCATCGATTATCTCACAAGCCTCTCTCATGAAAATATTGTCGCGCACGAAAAAGAAATCCTCACCTATGCACGACACCGTCTTGCAGAGATACCTGGACTTACTTTGTATGGTCCAGAGAATGGATGCTGCAGTGCGCTCTCTTTTACCATCGATGGGATAAATGCATATGATGCAGCCTTGTTACTCGACAAACAGGGCATTGCGGTTCGATCGGGAATGCATTGCGCCCAGCCGGTGATGACCCACTTTAACATACCCGGTACAATACGGGTCAGCTTTGCACTGTACAATACGAAAGAAGAAATCGACACACTTGTAAGAGGGGTTCAGAAAACTATTAATATATTAAAATAGACCTTAGCTTTTAACCAGAATCTAAACGAGCATCTTTCTTCTTTGCCCGCTCGGCAGCGGAGAACACGATCACGCAGTATAAGGGCAAGGCAGGCTTAAATCCTGCATAACCGCCGTTTGTATTTCCAGTGTAAGGTTTATTCTTTTTGAATCGAGCACCCTCATTAGAAGCAAACCTTGAACAGAAAACCTAAAGGGACCTACGGGAGTTTTTTCATGGATATAGGACAGATACAAGATCAGATCATACGTGAATTCTCAGCGCTTGAAGACTGGATGGATAGATATGAGTATCTTGTTCACCTTGGAAAAAATCATACCGCATCGGATGATTCCTTGAAAACCGACCGCAACGCTCTTGAGGGCTGCCAGTCTCAGGTGTGGATTACAAGTGAACTGAAAAAAAACAGAGTACTATTTAAAGCGGATAGTGATTCCATGATTACCCGCGGAATACTCAATTTGCTGTTGCAGGTACTCAACGACCGCCCAGCCGAGGAAATCGCATCAGCGGATCTGTATTTTATCGAAAAAATTGGTCTTCGTACCGGCCTTTCTCCATCACGGGCAAATGGCCTCAGCAATATCATTCGCCGACTGCGAAATGAAGGTGAGGCATGGACTAAAAAATCCGGCAAATAATATAGCTTTGAATCTATTTATGCAAACTCCTCAAAAAGGATGATGATATCGTTTTCCATGTTGGGATATAGGACTAAGGGTAATCGTTAGAGGCATAAGCCGTTACCCGGTGCACCCCATTAAAGCTTTTGCATCCGAAAAAAGCAAATTCTCCTACCATCAGGCTGACGCCATTTCACGATCACCTCAAAAGCCGCACTAAAGGTATCCAGCCATACACATTCTGCAACTGCAAGTTGAACACTTCTTGTTTCTGTATACACGAAACACACCCAAACACTTACACATGGTACTATCATATCCACATACACAACTACAATTATCAACATCCATAACAGCAGAATACACTTAATGGTTTATACGGTGGCGCAAATGAACTAAATATGTGATATTACGACAAGAGAGGATAGACAGGATTGTGCACCATTTCACCTCATAAAAGGACGGGCACTATGAAACGAGCGACGCTTATGCTTTCCGTCATCTGGATTATTGTACTGGGGATGCAGACGTTCGCGTATCAGTACGGCTTCTTTCGCAGTCAGGCAACAAAGGGTGACCCCTGGCAGGGAACGGCAAGTATCACCCGGGAGCACTACGACATCACCGTGCACCCGGATTATCTTGATGTCGAACTGGAATGCGAATTCGAGGTCGGCGGGACGCGGCCTCAGGAGCATGCCGATGCCTTGGAGATTGTCGGCAATCTTAACCTGGTCGAAGGAACGGTTGTTGTGGGGTTGATCACCTGGTGGAAGGGTGACATCCTCAAAGGAAAGCTCAAGACAAACGATGTCGCCCGTGCGGAGTATGAAGATGTCGTCGATCGGCATGCATCTACGATCGTGCCGCCTCGCGATCCGGTTCTTCTGGAGAAGAGATGGCGGGACAACTACGATATCAGCATTTATCCGATTGAGTTTGGAAGCACGCGCAAAGTTCGCATCCGCTACCTGATTCCCGCTTTCAGAAGAGACGGAGATGTCAAGGCGATTTATCCTCATGCATTCAGTGAAAACGCCACAGTTTCAATTCGCACCGCAGACGGTGTGTCCGGTTATGCCCTTGAGACATCCGAAGAGCCGGTGTTCTATGATCGTCCGATCACACTGGATAACAGTTCTTTCAGATTACGTTCATCTGGGCATGGCAATCTGCCGGTTATCACGCATGTAGTCCCACAGGTAGAGGAATCGCACGACGGTTCGGTTATGTATGTCGGCGAGTTTTCTAACCAAAACATGAGCGGTGAGATGGCCCACCTGGTAACGATCAGCGGACAGGAAAAGCTTCTTCAAACATCGTTGGCCCAGGACTTTGTTATTCTGTGGCGATGGAATTACCCCGAGCTTCTGGAGCGTTATGCAGGACAGATTGTCGAGCAATCCGACCTTCTTCTCCGATTCCTGGACAAGCTTGAATCCGAAAACAAACGGGCCGCGCTGATCATCGATAAGCAGGGGGGCGAAAGAATAACCTTTGAGTTGGACAGTCGAGGAGGCGATGAATTTGCCCGCATGGTCGCCTACCTGGACGAGCTAAAATCCCGTGAAGTAGTCAAGCCCTCATACACGAGCGGGGATGTCATATACAGGCCTGAAAAAGAAATTGACCTCCAGCAAATGAAACAAGAATTTGAAACCGCATTAAAGGCCGCTATGAATTTGTTTGAAGAAAGTAAAATCAAACTGAAGCACCTTCTTCTTTTAACCGCCGGCCCCGTTCGCTATTATGACGGATACACCAACGATTCCATCGCTTTTGATGAATCAATCGATGTAGACCTGCTTTCTTCCTATGTGCCTGCAGAGAAAAACAGATCCTATCATTATTACTATCTCTCAGACCTCTATTGGCCGGGAGTCGATCTGATGGGTTTTGTGAAAAAGCACGGTATGTTGAATGTCATGACTACAATCGGTAACGGTGCATCAGAATTTGAGCTTCTCACCTCGCCCCAAAGAGATGACGACTGCCACTATTGTGCACCGACAACCGCCACCGAGGCCCATCTTTACAGCAACTTACCATTGGATCGCACTATCACCTGGAATATCAAATGGGGTGATGAGAGCATCAAACACCTTGACGAGATTCCGCAGGTGGTTACCCAGAATGACGGCATGCAGTACGCCAGACTTCTAGGCGGATCCCGCCACCTCAACTCTATTGCCGACCTGATGCCATCCTCGATTGCATCGACACTGGGATTCATCGACCACAAGTACTCGCTTGTGGCCCTGGAGGATGATGCGTTACCGGAGGATATCGCTCGGCAGTATGAGGAAAGCGGCGTGCCACTTTTGGCTTCCGCAGAGATGTTCCCCTCAGACGATGAAGTCTACGACATGCCGGTGGATGAGTGGCTTGCTGCTAATCCGCCACAACCGATCAGACAGGCCACCTACTTTTATTACTATCCTGTTATTATGCTGGACGCCAGAGGTCCTCTTGTAGGCATGCCTGAGACAGCACAAGCAAACAACACCGACTCCTTGACAAGCGCCAATGGTCCTGCACGCATGACCATGCCGCAAGTGGAGGAAGTGACATTGCAGGAGGAGGCACTGCAGCCGGATTACAACGCATCGGCTCTGTCAGCGGAAAAAACTAATCACAAGGCGATTCAAAGCACGGTATCTCTGCAGGTCAAAAAGGGATCTCTGGAGCTGGATCTGTCCAACTTCACCGCCGCCCAGCAGTCTCAGATCACAATCGTGCTGTATGATCTGAAAGGGCGAGTGATTGCGAGATGGAAGCTTTCTGATTTTCGTGCGCAGAGCACCTTAACCATTCCGCTTGGCCGGCTTCGCCTGTCTGGTGGAGCATATCTGGTGAGAATAAAAGGTGTAAACCTGAATTTCACCAAGCGTGTTTTTGTGAAATAAAGGTTTCTTTCTACTGTTTTTGATGATAACCGCAGGTTGTCTGCGAGGGGGGGGGAGATATATACATCTCCCCCCTTTTCATTTAAATATGAGCACAATTCCCCGTCCTTTTACCTCCAATTTTATTGCCTTTATCGCGAAATATTGTTCTAAAGGACCGCTTATCCCAAAAGGTCCTTTCTTCTATATATTTTATACTCTACGATATATCTTGAGATATCTAAGGTACTGTCTTGCAGATCTGTTTCTTAAAGGATGTATGATGAAATATTTTCTTTCGGGATTAGCCGGTGTGCTTATTTTTCTGGCAGGATGTTCACAGCAAAGCCAGCCGTCTCAATCAAAACTCGAGGACTGGCGTTCCTGGGCCGAAAAAGCCAAATCTTTTGTCCCCGAAATCGGCACCTATGGCGGGAATATGCGCGTAACCTCCTTTGGCAGTGATCCCAAGACATTCAACCCGATCACCAGCAACGAGACCTCCAGCATCGAGGTGCTGCAGTTTGTTTTCGACGGGCTAACCCGGTATGACGTGGTGAATCAGCAGCCGATGCCCTCACTTGCCGAATCCTGGACCGTCTCTGAAGATAATCTCACCTACGATTTCGAGCTTCGAAAGGATGTGATCTGGTCCGACGGCACACCGTTTACCGCGGACGATGTGGTGTTTACGTTTGAGGCTCTCTATGACAAGCGTAACCTTTCCGCCACACGCGACCTTCTGATGATAGACGGAAAGCCGATACAGGTGAGAAAGACCTCTACCCATTCGGTACGCATGGTTCTTCCCTACCCGCTTGCACCGTTTTTGCGGCTGCTAAACGGCACCACCACACCGATTCTGCCGGCACATAAGCTGGCCGAGGCACAGAAAAATGGACAATTCTCGCACACCTGGGAGGTCGATACCGATGTCGATGAGATTGTCGGAACCGGCCCCTTTGTTATCGACTCTTATGATCCCTCACAGCGTCTGGTGCTTAAAAGAAACGATAAATACTGGAAAACCGACGCAGACGGCAACCGTCTTCCCTACCTGGACAATATTACTTTCGCCTATCTGAAAGACCAGTCCACCGAGCTACTAAAATTTAAAAACGGCGAATCCGATTTCTATTACATGCGCGGAGAAGACTATCCGGTGTTAAAGCCGTTGGAGGAAAAACAGGATTTTACGATCCATAATCTCGGCCCTCAGCTGGGCGATGTCTTCTTCATTTTCAATCAAAACCCGGAAAACAATCCCAAAACAGGAAAACCTTATGTGGATCCGGTGAAATTGAAGTGGTTTCGCAACAAAGGTTTCCGCCAGGCGATGGCATGGGCGATCGATCGGGAACAGATGGTCAATATTGTGCATAACGGCCTTGCACAGCCACAGCATACACCGATAAACGAAGCTGCCGGCTTTTTTCATAATCCCGATGTGAAAAAATACACCTACAACCTCGATTCCGCACGGGCTATTTTGGCATCGGAGGGTTTTATCGACCGGGATAATGATGGTATCGTCGAGGACAGCGCCGGAAATCCGGTGGAGTTTTCGCTCTATACCAACTCCGGCAATGCCGAACGGGAGAAGTATTGCGAGATTATCAGAAAGGATCTGGAGCAAATCGGGGTGAAGGTGCATTTTTCCCTGCTCGAGTTTAACAATCTGGTGGATAAGCTCGACCACTCCTACGACTGGGAGACAATCGTGCTGGGCCTGACGGGAAGCGACGATCCGCATGACGGCAGCAATGTATGGCTGTCCAGCGCACGTACGCACCAGTGGTATCCCTACCAGGACACGCCCTCGACTGCCTGGGAGGCGCGGATCGATACTATTTTCACCCAGGGGGCACAGATGATGGACAAAGCCAGGCGCAAAGAGCTGTATGACGAATGGCAGCAAATATATTCCGAGCAACTGCCCTACATAACACTGGTATCCAAGTACCGGCTTTTTGCGGTACGCAACAGATTCGGCAACCTCAACCCGGTTCCGATTGCAGAGGCCGCATATGTTCACAAACGTAAATTTTTCCATAATATAGAAGAGATTTTCGTACGCTCTTCCTCCAAGGAGAAGTCATGAAGAAACTGATGGTTCTGGCAGGAGCAGCTTTATTTATCGCCTCCTGCGGCGGGTCAAAGCAACAGGCACAAAACACGGGCGAAGAGATGACTCTGGCAAAACTGGACAGCATCGGCAAAGCGTTCGTTCCCGAAATCGGCACCTATGGCGGCACGATTCGCCGTTCTCTGGGAGGAGATCCCGACGGTTTCAGCCCGGCGACCAGCAACAGCGGCTATTCCAGTGATATCATGGGCTATATTTACGAAGGGCTGGTGACGCTTGATCCTGCCACACTGGAGCACAAACCGCATATCGCTAAAAACTGGGAAGTTTCCGACGATGGTAAAACCTGGACCTTTAATATGCGGGATGATGTTTTTTTCTCGGACGGAAAAAAACTTTCAGCCTACGATGTCGAGTTTACGTTTAATGATGTGATCTACAACCCGAAGCTGCGTTCCGGCCTCAACCACAACTTTCGCATCGAGGGTAAAAAGATCGGCGTGACGGCTGTCGATTCGTTCACCGTGCGTTTTGATTTACCGGCACCGTTTGCCCCGTTTTTTACCGTTGCCGGTATGTCTATCATGCCTAAGCACATGTATGCGGAGGCCGCCTCAAACGGCACACTCGAGTCGTTTCTGTCAAACGGCGCCGACCCTTCGCATGTTGTCGGAAGCGGCCCATTTGTTTTAAGCAAAGTGGAACTGGGTCAACGCGTGGTACTAAAGCGCAACGAAAACTACTGGCGGTTCGACCGTGAAGGCAACCGCCTACCCTATATCGATCAGATCATCATGCCGGTTCTCAAGGAACCAAATGTGGCTATGATGAAATTCCAAAACGGAGAAATCGACCATCTTTCGGTTCAGGGCGAACATTATCCAATCCTGAAGCCGCTGGAGAAACAAAACGGCTTCAAGCTCTATAAGGTGGGCCCCAGCTGGTACGAATCGTTTTTCGTATTCAATCAAAACAATCAGAAAAGCAAGAAGGGCGAGTGGTACCTCTCTCCGGTCAAACAGAAGTGGTTCAGAAACAAGAATTTCAGGAAAGCATGTGCATACGCAGTCAATTATGAGGAGATAATAAACATCGTCTACAACGGTCTGGCAAATCCTCCGGCGGGCATTTGGGGAGCTCATAAAGGTTTCTTCCACAATGCAGACGCGGTCACCTACTCCTTTAACCCCGATACCGCAAGAAAACTGCTTGCCGATGAAGGATTTAAGGACACAAACGGCGATGGTGTTCTGGAGGATTCTGACGGTAATCCGGTTGAGTTTACCTTGACAACCTCTTCAGGCGCACAGATGATTCAGAATATGTACGAGCTGGTCAGAAAGGACCTTGAGAATATCGGTTTGAAGGTCCACCTGCAATTTATCGAATTCAATAACCTGATTGACAAAATCACCAACACCTACGATTGGGATGTTGTGGCATATGCTCTGGGAGGTATTATAGATCCTCATTTTGGGAAGAGCACGGTAACATCCTCCTCCTTCCGATATGTTATCAACCCCAACCAGAAAAAGCCGTCCACATATTACGAAGCGCGTATCGATTCCATTTTCGAGGTCGCGGTCAGTGAGATGGATCCACAGAAACGCAAGGAGCTGTATGATGAATGGCAGGCGCTTACCATGGATGAATGCCTGAAGGTGTATATGCCCCTTAAGGAAGTTGTACTCGGAGTCAACAACCGTATCGGCAACATCCATCTGACAAAATATCTTGCTCTTGGCTCTGACCTTCTTCACAATATTGAAGAGCTGTACATAAAGAAGGAAAACTAAGCGAGTGCTGACCTATATTTTTCGCCGCATACTGATCATGGTGCCATTGCTTTTTGCGATGTCGTTTGTCACGTTCATGTTCATCCGTCTGGCGCCGGGAGACATCCTGGCGCCCTACCGGATGAATCCACAGATTTCGGAGAAAACTATTCAGGAGATTGAGCAGCGGTTTCACTTCGACAAACCGCCGGTGGTGCAATATTTCTACTGGCTGCGCAATCTTCTCCGACTTGATTTCGGCTACTCTTTCAGCAAACGGACCGATGTCACCAATGTTATCAGTAGTCATCTGGTAAACACCCTTATTCTCGCGCTGTTTTCCATTCTGATAACCTGGACTGTCGCCATTCCCATAGGCATTTACTGCGCGGTAAACCAGTATAAATGGAGCGACAGGGTTTTTTCTTTCTTTGCCTATATCGGCATGTCGTTTCCCAATTTCTTTCTGGCGCTTTTGCTTCTGTTTCTCGTGTCGGTTATCGGAGAGCTTCCGATCATCGGCAGACTGCCGGTGGGGGGTATGAAAAGCGTCGGCTACGATGCCATGAGTCCGATCGGTAAAATATTGGACATTCTCAAGCATCTGATCGTGCCGGGGATTGTGCTTGGAACCGCCGCGATCGCAAGTCTTCAGAGAATCATGCGGGGTAACATGCTGGAGGTTCTGCGGGCGCAGTATGTCACCACCGCCCGATCAAAGGGCTTGCCCGAGAAACGAGTGGTATATTTCCATGCCTTGCGAAATGCCATAAATCCCCTGATCACCATTTTCGGCTATGAGTTTTCGGCACTGCTCAGCGGTGCGGCTCTAACCGAGATCATCACCTCCTGGCCGGGGCTGGGTTCGGTGATGCTTGAGGCGGTGCGGTCGCAGGATCTTTTTCTGGTGATGGGAAACATGATGATGGGCGGGACGATGTTGATTATAGGTAACCTTATCGCGGATGTTCTTCTGGCGTGGTCCGATCCGCGCATAAAGTTGAGTTAATGTATGGCCGTACAGTATAGAACCGAACTGCATAAAAACCTCCGGAAGCTGCGCCGCCACAAACCCGCTATGGCCGGGCTGGTGGTACTTATCGTCCTGTATGTCATGTGTTTGTTTGCCGAGTTTGTGGCGCCTTACCACTTTGACAACGAGTCCCGGAGCCATTCGTACAGTCCGCCCAGTCGTATCCGTTTTTTCGATGAGCAAGGCAGATTCCATCTCGTACCGTTTATTTACAAGACAAAGTATTCTTTCGATGAATACTATCGCAGGACATTTGTGGAACAAACCGACACCCGATACTCTTTGCAGCTGTTGCCAAGGGGAGATTCTTACAAACTGTTCGGTCTGATTCCCTGGGACCGTCATCTGTTTGGTGTTGAAGATGGCGGGAGAGTTTTCCTGATGGGTGCCGATTCACGCGGACGGGATGTGTTCAGCCGCATCGTCTACGGCTCCCGTGTCTCACTGACCGTCGGGTTTGTGGGCGTACTGATAAGCTTTGTTATCGGCATCTTTGTCGGCGGCCTTGCCGGCTATTACGGCCGCTGGGTTGACAATGTACTCATGCGGGTGTGCGAGATGGTTATGCTGGTGCCCGCATTCTATCTTCTTCTGGCTCTCAGTGCCGCCTTACCCCCGGAAATGTCCTCAGTCAACCGGTACCTCTTTATTGTATTTATCCTGAGTTTTATCGGGTGGGCCGGATTGGCGCGTGTGATTCGTGGCATGGTCAAGTCACTTCGGCAGCAGGAGTTTGTACTTGCGGCACAGGCAATCGGGCAGAAAGACGGTCCGGTGATTTTCAAACATATCATCCCGCAAACTTTTTCATACCTTATCGTGGCGGTCACCCTGGCGATTCCCGCCTACATCCTGGGCGAATCGGGGCTGAGCCTGATCGGGCTGGGAATTCAGGACCCGTATGCAAGCTGGGGAAACATGCTTTCGGATGCAATGAACATCGCCGATATCAGATTTCATCCCTGGATACTTATCCCCGGGTTTTTCATATTTATCACGGTCATGGCGTTTAACTTTCTGGGTGATGGTTTGCGCGACGTCTTCGATCCCAAATCGGGCAAATAGGAAACAGGCATGCCACTATTATCTGTCAAAAATCTCACGATCCATTTCGATACGCCTGACGGGGTTGTGCATGCGGTCGACAATGTATCATTCGATATAGAAAAGAGAAGTACGCTCTGTGTGGTGGGAGAGTCCGGGTGCGGAAAATCGGTTACGGCACAATCGGTCCTTCGTCTGCTTCCCATTCCCCCCGGTCGTATCGTTTCGGGAGAGATTCTGTTCGAAGATAAAAACGTGCTTGCCATGAACTACCAGCAGCTTCGCTCCCTTCGGGGAAACGACATCGCCATGATATTCCAGGATCCGATGACTTCCCTCAATCCGGTGTTTACCGTCGGGTTTCAGATAATGGAAACGCTTCGTTTACACCAGGGACTCGATGAAAAAAATGCTCGCGAGCGTGCGATCCACATGCTTAAGGCGGTACATATCCCCGATGCACACAAACGGGTGGATGAGTATCCTCATCAGCTATCAGGCGGTATGCGTCAGCGGGTAATGATAGCCATGGCACTGGCCTGCAACCCAAAGCTTCTGATCGCCGATGAGCCGACCACCGCACTGGATGTCACCATTCAGGCGCAGATTCTGGATCTGCTCAGTGAGCTGAAAGAAAAATTTCACATGGCGCTGATGTTTATCACCCACGATCTGGGGATCGTGGCACAGATTGCCGATGAAGTGCTGGTTTTGTACGCGGGGAAAGTTGCCGAGCGTGGCAGCGCAGCAGATATCTATCAGAATCCCAAACACCCGTACACAGCAGGCCTTCTCTCCTCGGTTCCCCGGCTGGACAGTACCGAAGAGAAACTGACGGTGATTCCCGGTATCTTGCCCGATCCGACCGCATATGGACCGGAGTGCCGGTTTTATTCCCGCTGCACGCGACGAACCGATACATGTAAAATTGCGCCTGAAGAATTCACCATGGGTAAGGATACCCACAAAGCAGCCTGCTACCATACGGATGTGAAGTAATGTTACTGGAAGTCAAAAACCTCAAGAAATATTTCCCGATCAAAAAGGGTGTGCTCAACCACACGGTGGGTCATGTGCGGGCAGTGGATGATGTGTCGTTCTCACTGGACAAAAACGAGGTGCTTGGCCTTGTCGGGGAGTCGGGATGCGGCAAATCGACCGCCGCCCGCAGCGTCTTGCGTCTGTATGAGCCGACCGCAGGCTCGGTTCGCTTCGAGGACACCAATGTGCTGAAACTTCGGGGCAAGCAGATGATAGCCATGCGTCGACGGATGCAGGTGATATTTCAGGACCCGCTCAGTTCACTGAATCCGCGCATGAGCGTGGGAAGCATCCTGGCGGAGCCGCTTCGTATTCACAAGATGGGCACCAGGGAGGAGCAGCTCAATCGCGTGGGTGAGCTGCTTGATATAGTGGGCCTGTCCCGCAATGCAATCAACCGCTTTCCGCACGAATTCTCAGGCGGTCAGGCGCAGCGAATCGGTATCGCACGGGCACTGGCACTCAAGCCATCCCTGATTGTCGCCGATGAGCCGGTGAGCGCTTTGGATGTTTCGGTACAGGCGCAGATAATCAATCTGCTGGTGGATTTGAAGAAGGAGTTCGGCCTGTCTTACCTGTTCATCGCCCATGATCTGAGTGTTGTCAGACACATCTCCGATCGTATCGCCGTGATGTATCTGGGAAAGATTGTGGAGAGCGGCAGTGCGGATGAGATCTGTCATAATCCAAAGCATCCATACACCAGGGCGCTTCTGTCGGCCGTACCCCGGCCGGTTATCGATGGTAAGAAAGAACGGATCGTGCTTTCCGGCGATGTCCCCAGCCCGTCAAACCCGCCCTCCGGATGCACGTTTCACCCCCGGTGCCCGGTAGCACGTCCCGACTGTTCCAGAAACGAACCGATACTGAAGAAAAACGAAAGTGGCAGGTTGGTGAGGTGTCCGTATGCGGATTAGTACGACAAGGATATGACTGCTTCTG
>CAYQOU010000057.1:26354-28041 GCA_964419255.1 uncultured Fibrobacterota bacterium
AGGTTGGTGAGGTGTCCGTATGCGGATTAGTACGACAAGGATATGACTGCTTCTGCTTCACTTTTCTATCCTCCCCATAACTCCTTATTTTGTAATAAAATATACACCTTTCATACAAAATACTCAATGACTGAGTATTATTACTCAATCATTGAATAACGCGGGAGAATGAGTATTTATTTCTTTTTGGGCCCGTTCACTAAAGCGCCGGTTCCTTTTAAAAACGATATATAATCCAGCTCGCGCAGCGATTCGGACGCCTCACGAGCTGAAACCTCGAAAACAACCTTCATTATCATATCAATCCAACCAGCTCCGCCGGAATTCTTCGCTGTCTGCCGTGTCGCTAATCGACTTTTCCTCCTCACACGTCCAAGATTGATCCTCATACTCCATACCTAATGTCTCGATAAATCCCCTTTTCAAACCCGCCGTTATCCTTTCGGGCTCAATATCTCCGATAATTTCCTCAATACTGGTGCATTTTCGTTTCAGCAGCTTCATCATGGTCTGCCGCTCATCATCGGTGGCGCGCTGATAGAGAGGCAACGACCGAAACGCGCCGGTGATGGGAATGGAGCCGTGCTGCAAAACCGCCTCGGCGGTGCGCTTTTGCGCCGAGCCGACCAGCTTTTTGCCCCCGACCATAATTTCATCCCTGTTGGGCGCCAAAAAACAGGGCAATTTCACCTGCTTTCGGACCTCCTGGCTGTCCAGCACCGAATCGTGAGGCAGACAATCGATTCCGACTCGAGCCAATCCGGCCATCAGGCAGGAGGAGATTATTCTGTAGCTCTCAGAAACCGTATTTCCCATGCGATCGGACATGCTTTTGGAGAAAATACAGCTGTAGGTGAGATCCTCCTTATGCAGCACCGCACGCCCTCCGGTCGGTCGGCGGATCCAGGCGATCGAGTCTTTCGTGCAGGCGACTTCATCCAGCAGCGTGTCGGGATCCTGCATATACCCGATAGTGATCGTCGCGGGTTTCCATCGATACATTCGCACATAAACTATTCGATCGGTAACGCATTTTTTAAGGAGGTATAAATCAGCCGCCATATTGAAAGCCGGCCCTCGGGATGTGTCCTCTATTATTCGAAGCTTTGGCATAGGCATATTTAGAAATTGGTAGAAGGATAAGAATCATAGAACAAATGTGAAGAAAAAAATATATCCATCCAACAATATATGACCCCCGGCACTCGCAATACTTATGAGAGTCGAGAGACTCTCCCTCCTCCTTTAAGGTTAAGGTGAAGGTGACGCAGGAAAAAGGGCGGGCTTCGTGCTCGCCCTTTTCCTTTATATAGCCGTCATCAGCAAACCTGCACCTCATGCAAATCGACCTTAGACGTGCAAATCTCCTTTAATTTCGGCGAAATAGCAGGACTGTTTGACAGCATCGAGTCGATACCGCGTGCTCTCGTTTCCTATCTGGTGCTTATTTTTCCTTTTTTTTTTTCGTAACGGCTGCCAATCCATAGATGATGATTCCCCCTGGAGCCAACGAAGCGAATCCACCTGATATGTCGTGCGCGGGGCGGAGGTTTGCAAACAAATCATAGTAAGAGGATTTTAACAATGCATCTTTAACGGGATTAATCTATTTTCTTACTCTTTTTTTCCTGGAAAATTATATCGAATGGATACGCACATGGCCAAATCTGCTATTGGAATCGATCTT
>CAYQOU010000058.1:0-27756 GCA_964419255.1 uncultured Fibrobacterota bacterium
GCGGTTCATTGCAGTAGACGAGGCAAAAATAATATAAGAATATGCGCAAACTGCTCGGGCGTTTGCGCATTTCTTATTTCATTGAAAGAGGCCCCGCGTTTTCAACTTTTCGCGGGGGCCACATGGGATATTCAGTACGTCAGCCCAAATCCATAATGGAAAAGCGGCTGATAATCTGCATCACCTCTGTTGACAGGTTGCGAGTCTGCCGGCCAGGAGACCGATAGCTTGCCGGTTGGGGTGTAATCATCGAACAATACATCCGCGACTCCGCCACCCTCTGTTCCGGGAAGCCAGGCCGCGACAAACGCATCAAAAGAATCGATAACAGTAGATATATCCACGGGACGACCCGATATGAGCACACCGACCGTTTTCATTCCCGCCTCCTTACATCCTGAAACTATCGACTGAACATAGCTGATGGAAGGAAGCTGCAGATTCTCCTGATCTCCGTATCCCTCGGCATACGGGGTCTCCCCGAATACAATCACCGCAATATCTGCATCGGGTAGATTATCGCCATCTCTGGAATAGCTCACCATGCTATGATTCTCAACCGCCTGCTCGATCCCCTGAAGAATTGTCGTACCACTGGTGATCGGGCCTGAGCTGCCCTGCCAGGATATGGTCCATCCTCCGCACTGATTCCCGATATCATCGGCGTGCTCACCGATAACGACGATGCTGTTTTCCGCCTTGCTCAAAGGTAGCGTGGACGATTCATTCTTGAGAAGAACCTGCGACTGACGCACACACTCCCGCGCCACCTCGCGGTGCTGCTGACTGCCGATCCGCGATATCAGTGAGCGGTCCGTAAGGGGAGCATCAAACAACCCCAGATGATATTTGACCCGCAAAATCCTTCGCACGGCATCATCTATTCGCTCCTGGGGCACCCGGCCATCGTTTACATGGTTTTTTAACTCATGGATGAAATCGGCGAAACTGTTAGGCGCCATGACCATATCAATCCCCGCATTTATAGCCTGCTCGACGCAGGTGCTGTAGTCTTCGGAAATCTCATCTATGCCGTCCCAGTCTGATACTACAAAACCATTAAAGCCAAGCTCCGTTTTGAGTACATCGGTGATCAGATACGAATGGCCATGCAACTTCTGTCCGTTCCAGCTGCTGTATGAGGCCATGATGGTGGCCACACCGGCCCTAACCGCCTCCACATAGCCGGGCATATGAATTTCTCGAAGCTCATCTTCACTGATCTGCGCATCCCCCCGGTCAACGAGATACTCAAACGTAACCGGCCAGCCGGTGGTATAGTTGCTTGTCCCATAGGCCGTGCCTCCGTCTGCCACGTAGTGCTTGGCACAGGCGGCAATGGTGGTATCGGCACCGAGATCATCTCCCTGATAACCGTACACAGCATCTGCGGCAAAACGTTGCTGAAGTTCGGGATCTTCTCCGAAGCTTTCGTAGGTTCTTCCCCAGCGGTCGTCACGTACAACCGCCAGGCAGGGGGCAAACGTCCAGTCCACTCCTGTGGCAGCGGTCTCGATCGCCGTGATACGACCGGCCTCCCTGATCAGCCCGGGGTTACGTGTGCATCCCAGGCCGATATTGTGGGGGAAAATGACCGCCCCGGGCAGGTTATTATGGCCGTGAACGGCATCACTGCCGTAGATAATCGGGATACCCAGACGTGTGGACAGGGCCGCATTCTGCATCTGATCATACATATCCGCCCACGACTCGGGCGTATCGCCGGGGGCACTGCCCCCGCCACTGAGAATCGAGCCGAGAAAAAGGTCCTGTATTTCGTTTTCTTCTAAAGATCCCCGCTCCGCCTGCGTCATCTGCCCGACCTTTTCGTCAAGAGTCATAATCGCGATGAGCGAATCGATAATCCCTTCAATACTATCGGGCTCAAGGATAATATCATCCATCTGATCGGCCGTCGGTACGGGGTGGATCTCCTTTATGTATCCGAACTTTTCTGCTTTTATTGAATCCTGATTGAGTTGAGAACCTGTGGTGATGGGGCGCGAAACCATCATCTGATTAGTCGAGATGATACCCGTCAGGGGCATGAATTTGGCGGTAAGATTAGAGAACCTGGAGCTGAGCCTGACTAAAAACATCCCTCCACCGATTTTCTCTGACGGAATACTGATAGTTGTGCTGTTTCCGGTTGCTCTGATCGAACGTTTAAATAGACGCCTGCCGGAAAAACTGTAACAGGACAGAACCACCCGTTCGGAGGCGATCGTGGGTATCGTGATACTGTTGCGGTGTATCCGAACTTTCTGCTGATGGTTTTCTCTCAGATGACTAACTTCGGAGTATAAAGGAAATTCAAATATCCCTGTAGAGTCGGTGAATGCCACCGAGGATCCAAGCGTTATGCGTGCGTTTGGTACAGGATTAGACCGATGATCGATGACCTTTCCGCTCAGAGCAAACGTCTGAGCAAAAAGACAGGCCGACAGTATGATCGCGAATGGACAGAACTTTTTCATGTAGACTCCCGAAGAATTTTTTGCATATGGCTTAATACGAATATCCGTCAATACCATTTGTCTGTTAGAATATAACAAAGAAACCGAGCCGATGCCGATGAAAGATTAGGCGGATCATCAATTTATCAACGGTGTTAAATCAATTAGATCTTTTATTGATCCTGTTGTCATAAAACAGATGTGTTTTTGCTTTCTCTTTTACTATTGTTCCATACATACTCTTGCAGCTGCGGGAGCATGGTGCCGTTGAGATATATCCATAAAATGAGCGGTTTCAAGCGGATTGGTTGTCCAATCCCGTCTATATACTCCTCATTAACTGCACGATCACCAGAAAACATGATACAGCAATAATTTGGTTTGTTTCCGGAAGGGATGAATAAAAAGAGAAATGAGTTTTGCGGAGTCATTTGTATGGGGCGCAGCCGCTTCTTCGTATCAGATTGAGGGGGCCGCGTTTGAGGATGGAAAAGGGCCTTCGGTATGGGATATTCACTGTCAGAAACCGGGGGCGATTTTCAGGGGCGAAAGTGGTCTGGTTGCCTGCGATCACTACAACAGGTATACGGAAGATATTGACTTGATGAGCACAATCGGTCTGCAGGCCTACCGCTTTTCAATCAGCTGGCCGCGGGTTTTGCCTATGGGTGTGGGGGATGTCAATACAAAGGGGCTAGATTTTTACGACCGCCTGGTGGATGCTCTCCTGGAGAAAAACATCCAGCCCTATGTAACCCTCTATCATTGGGATATGCCGCACGAGCTTTTCTGCCGGGGAGGGTGGCTGAATAGATGCAGCGCGGACTGGTTTGCCGAATACACCAAAGTTGTGGTCAACAAGCTCTCCGATCGCGTCCACCACTGGATGACATTTAACGAGCCGCAGGTCTTTGTGGAGTGCGGATACCATAACGGGGCTCATGCCCCCGGACTCAAATACGATATTTCCGAGCTGACCCGACTTGCCCATCATGTGCTTCTTGCACACGGAAAGAGTGTGCGGGTAATTCGGGATGAGGCGGGGGAGTCTGCACAGGTGGGCTTTGTGGTTGCACCGGTTAACTCCGTTCCCATGGATGAGTCCGTGGCGAATATCGAGGCGGCTCGCATGGAGATGTTTGCAGTCCATGATAATGATCTGTGGACAAACGGCTGGTGGCTGGATCCAATATTTCTGGGAAGGTACCCCGATGACGGCTCGGTATTTGGCGGGCGTATGCATGATTTCACCGCCGATGACATGGATATCATTTCCCATCCGATTGATTTTCTAGGGGTAAACATCTACTACGGTAATTTTTTCCAGCAAGGAGAGTGTGGAAAGCCGCAGCAAGTTGCATTTAATCCCGGTTTTCCGACCACCGCACTCAACTGGTATGTAGTACCCGAGGCGATGTATTGGACACCGCGGTTTCTTTTTGACCGATATAAGATGCCTATGTATATCATGGAAAACGGCCTCTCATGTAGAGATTGGGTGTCACAGGATGGCAGGGTGCATGACTCAAACAGAATAGATTTTATGACAAGATACTTGCAAGGCTTGCATCGCGCATCTGAGGACGGTGTCGATATGCGGGGTTATTTCTACTGGTCGATCATGGATAATTTCGAATGGGCGCAGGGGTATAAGGAACGATTCGGTTTGATTCACGTGGATTTTTCCACCCTGAAAAGGACTCTGAAGGATTCGGCGCTGTTTTACAAGGAGGTTATTGCTTCCAGGGGGGCTAATATACAATTGTCTTGACGCGCACCTGTTTAGCATTTCTAAGGCTGCAAGGAAAGTTTACCTGCTGTCAAAATAAAGCCTGTGAGAGCTTAACACTGATCACCGCGAGTGTCTCGCAGCTGTGCGAGAGCCAGAGGAATCTTCTTACCAGATTTACCTGTAGACGAATAGATCGAAGCCCGGAGTAATCGCGTTGAAATCCTACTTGAGGATAAACAAGAAAGCTTTCACGGGCTGAACGAGAAACACCGAGTTCTGAACTATCGACTTTCAAGCTCAGCTTTCCTCGGGACGACGACCAAAAGCAGCGCGCTTATGATAACGACTAATCCGATATAGAAATGCGCCTGGAGGGTTTCGTTCAAGACAATGACCGCAAGGAGCGAGGCGATGACCGGCTTGATGAAAAAAATGGATGTTCCCGTGACCACCGGTACCCGTGCAAGACCATAGAAATAGAATAGATACGCCAGTCCGGTGGCAAACAGGATGAGATAGCCGAGCCACAATCCTGTGTGAAGCGGGTGGGAGATAGAGAAGTCCCGGATAAGCGGCAGAAGAAAGAGTGAGCCGGTGCAGAACATAAATCCGGTCACCACCAGGGGGCCATATTTTTTGACATAGCTCTTTGAGCTGGCGATATAGACGCCGAATGCGACAGCGGAAATCAGCATCAGGAGAGGGCCGGAGATTGCCTGAAGAGAAATAAGGGTGAAACCGAAGCTGAGGATGTAGACACCGGCAAAGCCCAGCACCAGCCCGGCAAACATCCGCCTGCCTAACGGCTCCTTGAGAAGCACATGGGCGGTGAGAGCCGAAAAAAGGGGATTGATGCTGAAGATAACCGCCCCGGTGGAGGCGTCGATTGTCCGCAGCGAGACGTGATACGCCCCGAAACAGATTGCTACTCCGATGATTCCCAGTGCGCCGAGCCGGATAACATCCCGGCGGTCAAATGATTTCACCGCACGCGGACTTATCCCCAGCATAATCAGCCCCGCGATCAGAAACCGGCTCGCCGCGATTAGCATCGGGTCGACTTCCGGGCCGATAAGTTTTACCACCACCTCGATAGTACTGAAAAAAACAATCGTCGTAACGATTGCCAGATATGCTTTCATAGGATTAATCCCCGTTTATCTGACCAAAGGAATGCAAAATATCAATTCACCTGTCTTTAATTCCAGTTAATGAGACGGGGAATACACTCAACCTGGCCAACTAATTGCATTATATCGATTGGAGGGAAGCATATCCTGTATATATTTTTTTCTTGATTGATCTGGTGCAGGAGAAATCGTATCAGATTGAGAGGTTCTGTGCGAATCGTCGCCAGAGATCGCTCAATTCAGGTCATAAAAAAAGCAATAGTGCAGATAACTGAAAATGGACGGTGCAAATGGTTGTGTCTGGGGGTAAGAAAAAATCTTAACAGTAGACAGTAAAATAATGATTTAGAAGAAATATCTCAACCAGACGGCAAACTGGTCTGGTGAAAAAATAGAAAGGCGTGCAGAGCATTATGGCTATATGTGCGATATTCGGCTGGGATGGGGTGATTGTCGACTCCTCATGGGAGCATGAACAGAGTTGGCAGCGTCTGGCGGCCGAAGAGAATAGAGTGTTACCCGAAGGCTATTTCCAGAAGGGTTTCGGGATGAAAAACGAGCTGATAATTCAGCAGATTCTGGATTGGACCCACGATAAAGCTGAGGTGTATCGGTTGTCGATGCGCAAGGAGCAGATCTATCGAGAGATCCTTAGCTCAAGCCAGGTGGAGGTGCTTCCGGGGGTACTCCCTTTTCTTGATATGCTTCACTCGCTGTCTATTCCCACCATGATCGCCTCCTCAACTCACCGGGCAAATATCGATGTGGTAATACAGCGGTTGGAAATCGGCGGGTATTTCGACGGGATAGTCAGCGGAGAGGATGTAGTTGCCGGCAAACCCGATCCGCAGGTGTTTCTGATGGCTGCGCGGCATTTCGAATGCCCGGTGCAAAACAGTGTGGTGTTTGAGGATGCACCTGCGGGAATCGTCGCCGCCCATCGTGCGGGGATGAAAGCCGTCGGAGTGGCAACCACCCATCCCGCATACACGCTTATCGATGCCGATATCGTGGTACACCGCCTGGATGAGCTGAATCGATTCAAACTGGAAGATCTGTACGCCCATGCTCAGCACATCTGATGGGGCTCGGCGGGTGCTGGACCGAATCTTTTCCAGAGCGACCAAAGGAATCAAGCTTGGCCTTCAGCGCATGATATCCGCTGCCGCGGACGTGGGAAACCCTCATCTGAGCATTCGCTCGATCCATGTTGCCGGCACCAACGGCAAGGGTTCCATATGTGCCTTTCTCGACGCGATGCTTCGGGGGGAGGGGTATTCGACGGGGCTTTATACCTCGCCTCATCTGGTGCGATTCGAGGAGCGGTTTCTGATCAATGGCAAGCCTGTGGCAACCGATGAGTGGTTGACCATATACAACTCCTTTGAGCCGGTGATCGACCGCTACGATCTGACATTTTTCGAGACCACGACTCTGATTGCTTTCGAGCTGTTCAAAAGAAACCGGGTGGATTGGGCGATATACGAGACAGGGCTGGGTGGGAGGCTGGATGCCACCAATATTGTTCGGCCCGAAGTCGCGATAATCGGTGCTATCGGGCTAGACCATGTGCAGTACCTGGGCCCGGACATCCTTTCCATAACGGGAGAGAAGCTTGGGATCGCAAAGGCCCGCACACCGCTTATCATGTACAAGCCGGAGAAAGCGGAAGTCGAGGCGTACGCACAGGATTACTGCCGGAAAATGAACATTGCCCTGGAGATCGCCGATGGCTCCGCTGTCGAGCCGTTGTCTGAATCGGCGGGGGCTAACGCATTCATATACGAAGATCACGTCGTGTGTCTGCCGTTTGAAGGTGACTTTCAGAGAGGCAATGCGCTGTGTGCGATCCGGGCCGCCGGGCATGTCATTCCCGACAGATTCGACCATGCGCTTGAAGCGATAAAGAATGCCCGTCTGCCCGGGAGGTTTGAGACTGTGCGGATAAAAGGAAAGCATCTTATTTTCGATGTTGCCCACAATCCGCAGGCTGCCGCCGGGCTGGTATCCTCTTTGGAGAGACGGTTCGGGGGAAGTCGTATCAGGTTTGTGGTGGGAATAATGAAAGACAAGGATGTTGCCGGGATGCTGAAAGAGTATTGCCGGGTGGCGGGGGAGGTTGTGTTCGCTCGTCCCCGGACACCACGAGCATCCACACCCGATGATATGGGCAAATTTTTTCACAGCCACAGATCATCCGTACCATACCGCATATTCGAATCGGTAAAGGAGGCTGTGGACAGTGCTCTTGAATCTGATGATGGTATGCCGGTTTGTGTGACGGGGTCATTTCATACGGTGGGCGAGGGGATGGAGGCGCTTTCGATATGTCCCTACCCGGGCGCCTGTTAGGAAGAAAGATTCTCTCGACAATCCGAATGATTTTTGTATGCTAAACCGTTAGCTGCCAATACAATTTTTCGTAGAGGCTGCTAAGGGCCGCAGAATTCGCAGAGGATATAACACCACTCTCGACTCTACTCCATATCAAATTTAATCACCATCCAAGGCTACCTTCACCCCTTTAAGCAACTCGGCCAGAAAGTAAGGTTTTGGAAGGTAGTAGTAACCGTCTCGATGAATGTGCTCAAGCTGCGCCTTCTTATCGGGATAGCCGCTGCTGACAAGAGCCTTTAAACGGGAGTCTTCCTCACGCAGCCGGTTGACCAGGTCGATTCCCGACGCATCGGTTAAGACGACATCCGTGAAGACCAGATCCAGCTTGTCTCTGTGCGTGTAAAAAAGCTCCTCGGCCTGAGAGGTACTGTTTGCGGATAACACATGGTACCCATGCTCGCAGAGTGCCCGATGGGCAAAATTGCGGACCGAATCCTCATCCTCGACCACCAGTATCCACTCCCCATTGCCTTTCAGCTTTTGCAGATCGTCGGTCTTGGCTGGTTGAGTGCTGGCTTCAACGGCAAACCGGGGAAGGAAAATGGAAAACGACGTACCCTCATGAGGGCTGCTTTCCACCTGTATCCAACCACCGTGCTGTTTAATTATGCCATACACCACGGATAGCCCCAGGCCGGTACCTTTACCATCCTCCTTAGTGCTGAAGAAAGGTTCGAAGATATTTTCCAGCACAGATTGTTCGATGCCTTCTCCGGAATCTTTGAAGATGAGGCGTACCATTTCACCAGGACGTGCGTCGGGTATGTGAACGCATTCTTTTTCATCGATAAGAACATTATCCACGGATATGGTCAATGTTCCCCCATCGGGCATAGCATCACGGGAATTGACCGCCAGATTAAGCAAAACCTGTTCGATCTGTGCCGCATCTGCTTTGATGCGGGTGTTTTCGTGGCTCAGCTGAGTATGAAGCAGAATATCCTCACCGATGAGATGGCAAAGAAGACTTTGCATCTCTTGGACCAGATGGCAGAGATCCAGAACCCTGGTCTGCAGACTCTGGCGTCTGCTGAAGGCTAGAAGCTGTCGGGTGATGGATGCGGCCCGTCGGCCGGCGTTTCCGATCTCCTCGACATCCTTTCGCCATGGAGTGTCGCCGATTCGTTTCAGCAACAAGTCACTATACCCGGTGATTGCCATGAGCAGATTGTTGAAATCATGGGCGATACCCCCGGCGAGTCGGCCAACCGCTTCCATTTTCTGCGATTGTCTCAGTTGCGCCTGTATAGTTTGCTTTTCCTGCTCCACCTTTCGTACGCGCATCTGCGATTCATTGAGAGCGTCTTCGGTTTCCGTCATCACGGTTACAAATGAGAGAATAATCCCTGATCTCTGATCGGCTGCGCTCCAGCGTGATGCATATATCGTAGATGCGGGCTTGCCCCCTGACGCTGTGTGCAGGGGAAACTGCTTATCAAGTGACTGGGGGAAAAGTGGTGCGGAGGAGATAAACTGCTCAAAAAGTTCCTGTTTACTATCCTTCACCAGAGTCTCGATTTTGAGTCCGCGTAAAAGACCCGGAGAATCCAGGTCGCATATGGTGGCAAGCCTGGGGGTACAATCGATGATAACATTATTCTCGTCAACAAGAGCAATGGGAAAGGGACTGGTAGCAATCAGGGCCTGCAAACAGGGATCTTTGCACATCGATTCGTCATATTGATATCGTACCATATCAGAAAAATCTCTGTTTTTTGGAGACTCGTAATTAAAAGACTGAGATGCTGAATCCAACGATTTTCCCTTTATGAATACGGTGTTTGCAGCTGAGATTCTAAGTTCGACACCTGCCCTCCGTATACCGCCCCACTGAAGTGTGACGGGAGCACCAGAGGAGGAAAAACATGCATTACTGTCGTATTATTCGTCATCCGTGTTATTTGTCATCATTTTTGTTTTTCTCATTTCTCGGATCCTTGGTTCTGCGGCTTTGTCGAAATTTAGTATATCATGACAGCTGCTCTATTTCCAGAACATACCCGACAAAAACAAAAAAGGCTGCTTTTGAAGCAGCCTTTTTATAATCGTTTATAGATGTCTTATGTTCAGACGTGTTTTACTTTCAGCTCGGGAAGTACCTTTTTCTTTAAGATATCTTCGACCACCGATTCCTGGGTTGCTCCGGCAAAGGCGCATCCCTTACAGGAACCCTCCAGGCGGATCAACACGGTATTTCCATCCACATCGACCAGTGTGCAGTCCCCGCCGTCCTTTTGAAGTATGGGACGTATTTCTTGATCCATGACAGTCCGTATCTTATCGACCTTCTCAAGAGTGGTCATGCGGGAGGACACGGTCGTGGTTTCGGAGGTGACTTTCTGGTTGGTGACTTTCTCCAGTATCTCTTCTATCTGTGGAATACATCCACCGCACCCTCCACCGGCTTTGGTGTAATTGGTAATCTCATCCACGCTGGTTAGATTGTTCTCTTTAATCGCCTTTTCTATGTCATGATCGGTGACATTGAAACACGTGCAAATTACATGGGCGTGATCATCGGGTTCTTTGGTGACTTTGCCGCCGCTTTTGTAGTATTTTACCGCCTTTTCGAGAGCTTCCTGTCCCATGACACTGCAGTGCATCTTGGCCGGAGGGAGGCCCCCCAGGGCATCGGCGATATCCTTGTTGGTGATTTTGGAAACTTCATCGATTGTTTTGCCCTTGCACAGTTCGGTCAGCATGCTGGAGGATGCGATCGCGCTTCCGCAGCCAAAAGTCTTGAATTTGATATCCTTTATACGTCCATTGTCATCGAGCTTGAAAGTAAGCCGAAGAGCATCGCCACATTTGATATTTCCAACCTCACCGACTCCGTCGGGATTTTCCACCTCTCCTACATTCTTTGGGTGCAAATAGTGCTCGCGAACTTTGTCTGTATAATCCCACATATTTCAATTCCTCTCACTTCATAGCGATAGTAGATCTTTTGATTCCATATCATTTACATTGAGTACTTTGACAAAGGTCTGGATAAATTTCTCCAGCATCTGCTCCTCGGTGATTCCGTCAATGGGAATACGGCCGGCGGCCATGGTAGAGTGTCCTCCGCCGAATCCTCCAAGGGTATGCGCGATTTTTTCGGCAAACCCACCCGCCTGCTCTTCTTCCTTGCTTCGTACGGAGAAGAATACCTGATTTTTAAACAACCCCGAACAGATCATCCATTCGATATTCTCCAGGCAGTGGAAAAAATCGGCGATTTCGGCGATGTAGTCGGGGGTGGAAACCGCTCCCAAATGCGTATAGCCAACGTTGTTGTAGACTTGCATCGATTCGGTAGCTCGGTGGAGCATGCGAAAGTATTCGGCGTCACGATCGGGAGATTCGATATGGGAGAGAATCTTGTGATTCATGATATCAAAGAGCACCTTGTAGCAGTCCAGGTCCTCCGCCGATGTATGTCGTGCCATGTCATTGGTATCGGTTTTGATTCCATAGAACAGTGCGGTGGCAAGTTTCGGAGGAATATCACAGCCGGCAGCAAGTAGATACTGGGTCACCATGGTGGATGTTGCCCCAAGATCCATTCTTATATCATGAAAATACCCCGCATCTTCTGGCGGTGTATGGGGATGATGATCCAACACTGCATCGATTCCTGTGTTATGGGGCAGAGACAGGTTGCCTACCCCGGGAAACGAATCCACCAGCACAATGCGATCAAAATCCGACAACTCCACCAGCATGAAAGGCACCGTATGGATATTGAGGAAGCGGATCATCGCTCGATTCTCGGCTCGACCGACAAAGCCTCCGAAAGATATAATGGACGACTCGATCCCCCAGAAATTGAGCAGATGAGATATGCCGAAGGCCGATGCCAGGCAGTCAGGGTCCGGATAATCGTGGGTAATGATCAGGACGGATCTTCCCGGAATGATCCGCTGGTGCAATTCGGTCAGTTTTTTTGCGTATGTCACTTTTTCCGTCATATACCTGCTGCTTTAACCACTTTCGCAATAAAAACCAGAGAAAAGTGGATAATTATAGAAGATTAGCAATAATGTATATTCATCGTACGAAAATCATTTCGTACGTTCAACAAATATAATTAATGAGAGAGTGTTTTTCGGTAGTTACGATCAATGCGATACGCTATCATTTCTGATATTCATGGCAATCTGGCAGCACTGGAGAGTGTTTTGGATAATATCCAAAACCATTCTGTGGATTCGATCATCTGTCTGGGGGACATTGTCGGCTATTATCCCGATCCGACCCGTTGCGTGGAGCTGGTTCAGGAACACGCAACCTATTCTGTAGCCGGCAATCACGATTATGCGGCAATCGGAAAACTCGACCATCGCAATTTTACGCTCTATGCGTATGTGGCCATGGAATGGACGAAAAAACATCTCAGTGACAATGCGAGGAAGTTTCTGACTACGCTGCCGCTGAAGATCGAGATGGATGACATGTTTTTCACCCACTCCAGCCCGTGTAATCCGCAGGATTTCAGCCAGTATGTTTTTCCCGACAGTGATGAGGCGATTTTCGAGGCGTTCAGCAGTCTGGTGCGCAAGGTCAATTTCATCGGTCATACCCACTGGCCCTCCATTATGCTGCAGGATGATGACAGGATTGTTTTGCATGGGGAAGATACCATCCATATAAATGGCAATCATTACTATCTGATTAATGTCGGCAGTGTCGGGCAGCCCCGGAATTTCGATCCGCGTTCCTGCTATGCCATTTACGACACGGAAGAAAAGACCGTTGAGCTGATGCGTGTGAAATACGACTTTTCTATAACCCAGCGCAGGATCGCTGAGGCCCACCTGCCCGAGTTTCTTGCCAACCGATTAGCAAAGGGACGCTAAGGCGACGTGAGAGAATTCAGAACCGCTGTGGAGACCGATTTTCTTCCCTTTGTAGAAAAACCTCTACGCTATATCGGAAATGAAATAAATATTATCCGCAAAGATATTCAGCAGTGCACCTGCCGGGCTGTTTTCTGTTTCCCCGACCTTTATGATCTGGGCATGTCGCATTACGGTTCCCAGATTCTTTACCATATCGTAAATTCACGGAGCCAGTGGGCCTTGTCCCGGTGCTATCATCCTGCACCCGATGCAGAGGTGCGCATGCGGCAGGCCGGTTTACTTTTGTGGGATTTGGAATACACCGCTCCCATACAACAAGCCGATTGGGTGGGCTTTAGCGTTCAGTACGAGCTTCAATACACAAATATCCTCAACATGCTTGATCTGGCCGGCATTGCTTTACGCAGCAGAGATCGAGCAGAGCATGAGCCGCTGATCATAGCTGGCGGGCCATGCATGATCAATCCTGAACCGTTGGCCCCTTTCATGGATCTCTGTGTGGTCGGTGATGGGGAAGAAGTTATCGTAAACATATGCACGGTTATTGAACGGAAGAGGAGATTCGGCTGGAGTCGTGAGCATACACTCGGTGAGCTGGCAAAGATTGACGGCGTATATGTACCATCCATGACACCAGTTTCCCGACGAGGGCGTTTTATGGTGCCTGGGGAGGATCATTTGCCTTCACGCGCTGCCAAGGTTTCGGAACTGGACAGCCGCTACTATCCTGACAAGCCACTAGTGCCGGTGATAAATGTGGTGCATGATCGACTGGCGGTGGAAGTGATGCGGGGGTGTACACGGGGGTGCAGGTACTGTTCCGCCGGTATGTATTATCGGCCTGTACGTGAGCGGCAAGCCGGGGATCTGTTTATACAGATACGTGAGGGGGTGAAAAACACCGGGTTGCGGGAAATCGGGCTTCTGAGTCTTTCAACCGCCGACTATTCCGGCTTGACACCGCTGTTAAACACTGCCGATCAGCTTCGCCACGAAAGCCGTCTCAGCATATCGCTGCCGTCAACGCGCATAGATGCATTGGATGCAAAGCAGATGCATCTTCTTAACAGAGCGGTACCGGCGTCATCCATGACGATAGCCCCGGAGGCCGGCAGTCAGAGGCTTCGTGACATTATCAACAAGGATTTCACCGAAGAGGCCATAATTGATGCTGTTGAAAAGCTGCTGCAAAATAATATCCAGACATTAAAACTATACTTCATGATCGGTTTACCCGGCGAAGAGGGGGCCGATATCGAGGAGCTGATTGCGCTGGTGCGCCGAATCGGCGATATGGCCCGGAAAAGAGGCCGGCGTCGCACGGTCAATGTGTCTATCTCGCCATTCTCGCCCAAGCCACACACACCCTTTCAATGGGAGGGGATGGAATCTCCAGAGACGCTTTTACAGAAAAGCCGTCACATAAAGTTTTCGCTAAAGAACATGCGCAATGTTCGGGTGAGCTATCGGGATCCGCAGATTACTCTGTTGGAAAGTGTGATGGCACGCGGGGATAGAGCTGTTGCAGATATAATCGAGCGCGCCTGGAGCAAAGGGGCACGCTTTGACGGGTGGGATGAACATTTTGACATAAACCGGTGGCGGGAATCGGCAGCCGATCTGGACTGCTCCTTCGATACGTATACAGAATCAATATCCCAGGACCAGAAACTACCCTGGTCCACGATATCGCTTGGAATTGATGAGTCTTTTCTGTGGGAAGAAAAAGAGAAGGCCCAAAGAGCCGAGACGACCGTTGACTGCAGGGGGTCTGAATGCACCGCATGCGGAGTATGCGATATAGTGCCACAGCAGATATTGAAACATCATTGCGATTTACCTCAAAGTGGTAAGCTTTATAAGCCCGAGCGGGCAACACTTCGAACTGCTGCCAAGCCTTTTTACTATCGCCTGTCCTATAAGAAAACCGACCAGGCGCGATTTCTTGCTCATCGGGATATGATTAATGCCATCGAAAGAGCATTTACCATGTGCGCAGTACCTCTGGCATACAGTGAGGGGTTTCATCCTCATCCCCGCCTGTCGTTTGGTCCGCCGTTATCGCTGGGAGTAGCGGGGGAGCGGGAGATGATGGATGCGGTTTTGATACGGGAGTTTGAGTGGGAATTTGGTGCCATAAACCGCTGGCTGCCCTCGGGATTGCGCATAACCGGAGTAGCTCGACTGGGAGCAAAGCCGGTCTCACTGAATGCTGATATTGTCGCGGGGGAGTATGTTCTAAGGGTTCCGGAAGCAATCGATACAGCTCCCCTTGAGATCGTAAAGCAGGCTCTTGACAAGGAAACACTGGTGGTACAGACCACTAAAAAAGGACAAACCATAGACAAGGACATACGTCCTCTGATTCACACGATTACATCTTCTCCAACAGATCCCCGGGAGATTTCCTGTGTTGTCTCAATGCTTCCAGGAAATACCTGTCGGGTGGATGAGCTGGTATCAGCGCTGTTCCCGGGATATTCTGCTGCACAAGGTTATGTTCGGAGGGATGGATTTTTTCGAAGCGAAAACGAGCGATTACGTCGGATGGTCGAGGGAGGGGAATGAGAAAGTCGAGAGTGGTTTTGATGCACAACAGCTTAATAAATAGAAGAAAAACCTTTTACCCAAACTGAGCGCTAGTGATTGTGCGACTCGTTGCGAGAGAATTCTCAACTTTGGTATCAATTTTTTTATCTCAACGGCTACCTTTTGTCTCGCCCCACAACTTCTGACGAAGTCCCGTCGTTCTCTCTATAGATTTCGATACAACCGACCTCAGTACATCCTCACTCCCGACAACATCCACCCTACTTTTGGCACGGGTAATACCTGTATACAGTAGTTCTCTTGTCAATACGGGAGATTCCTGCGGGGGCAGCACCAGCATAACATGATCGAACTCCGATCCCTGACTTTTATGAATGGTCATGGCATAGGCGGTTTCATGGGAGGGAAGGCGGGAGGGGGAGATGGCCCGATACTCGCCTTTGCTGGTGGCAAAAACAGCAGATTCCTCTCCAGTGAGTTTTCGCGTAATGACTCCTATATCACCATTAAACAGATTGAGATTATAATCGTTTCGGGTGATCATCACCGGTTTTCCTTCGTACCACAGACTATCACCATGAATGAGTTTTCTCTGATAAAGCAGTTTTTCTATCGCTGCATTTATCGCATATACGCCGGATGGTCCATTGCGCAGCGCGCATAAGATTCTGAATCTTTCCAGTGATTCAAAAAGGGCTTCTACGGTAGGTGCCTCAAACAGAGACTCATAGAATGGCAAAACGGTCTCGACAAACGTTCGAGTGGTATCCAGATGATCAGAGAAATCCAAAAGGCACACGCGTTTACTTTCGTCATTTGATATTATCTTAACGACTTCCTCAGGATTGCCGTTTCGCACCTGCTCACTGACACGTGCGATATTTTCATTGAAGCGAAACACCGTGCGAAGCTCGATCAGGCAATCAGACAGAGGATGAGCCGATTGGTCGGAGGGAATTTCAAGACCGGCGATCTGGCTGACAAACTCGGCGAATTCGGGCGTAAACCGTCCGACCTCTCGATCGGGGCAGAGATCACCCAGGACCGCACCGGGCTCTACCGACGCCAGCTGGAAACGGTCTCCGAGAAGTATCAGACGACACTCCGGGGATATCGCTTCAAGCAGCTGGTGTATGAGAGTGATGTCGATCATGGAGGCTTCATCTACGACGATTACATCGGCGGGAACAGGGTTTTCGCTTGTATATCTGAAACCACCGGCTCCTGCACCGAGCAGGCGGTGGATGGTTGTGGCTTCGGTCGGAAGTGACAGACTGGGTACATTGGCTGCAGCGGCTTTGTGAAGCGATTCACGAAGACGGTTTGCAGCCTTTCCGGTTGGTGCTGCGCATGCGATACGCAGTGATGTGGGGGCGCTGAGAGTGATAAGCACCTGAAGTATATTTGCTGCGGTGGTGGTTTTTCCGGTTCCCGGCCCCCCGGTAACAACGCACAGCGATCGGCTGGCGGCCGATATGGCAGCAGTTTTCTGCCAGATTAGTCGATCCCCGGCTTCGAACAGCTGATCCAGAAGGGGCGACAGCGGTTGACTGGATGGTATCGGATTGTGTTCTGCTTTCTGTATGAGAATGTCTGCAATGCGCCTCTCTGCAATCCAGAAACGGTAGAGATACAGCCGTGATCCGTCCAGAATAAGCGGCTTAAAATCTCCGGGTGTGCCGACTGTCTCATATTGTTTTAGCAGTTTAGGCCATGTGTCGGGAGATGGAAGTTGATGAAGCGTTCTGTCGGTGAGGAGAGTGCCGGGGATATCATGGAGGTCGACACATACATGCCCTTCCGTTCCGGCTTTCGATGCCAGAGCCGCAGCGTAGAAAAATTCATCTGCCTGCGTGCCTTGAAGATTGCACATAAATCGGGCAAAGTGTTTATCTATCGGGGAAAAAAAATCTTCTGTCCCGTTATGGTTTTCTTTAACATTCATGATAGAAGTTCCTGGCGCAATGATTCAATAAGCCCGGCGGGAGGCTTGTCGAAAAAGATACCACTTTCCATACCTTGTTGCGGTGAGAGGCCGCGTAAAAACAGATACAGTACTCCGCCAAAGTCCTTTTCGTACCGGTAATCGGGAAGCCGCAGGGCAAGGTACCGGTCAAGCGCCAGAGTGTATAGATAGTACTGAAGGAAATAGTATTCCTCCGTCATGGCGCGAGCCAGAGCATCCGGTCGGTAGTCTTCAAAATCGTATCCCAGGAAGTTTGATTTCCAGTCGAGAAGGTAATACTTGTCGTCGCAGGTGAAGACCAGATCGATGAATCCATGCATGTGGCCGCCGGCCGGGCTGAAATCCAGTCTTCCGATCGCTTCCGGTATACTGTCGATAACCCCGGAGCCGGTGAATCGGTTCAGAATGGATGACAGCGATTGCGGTGATATGCTTTGTATCGGATAATAAAATTCAAGCTCATTGAGTCGGTTGTCGGATGTCAGCATCGAAAGGCTGAATGACTGAGTGTCGGCTGTAAGCTCAACCGAACGGATTGTGTTCAGAAATTGTTTAATTACCGGAAACCATTGATTATCATAACCAAACTGGTTGAGTTTATGGCCGATAAGCTCATCATCTATCTCATCGTCGTTATTGGTAAAGTCGGTGTTCTCGAGAAGCGAGTGGAAGAAGGTACCTGCCTGAGCGCCACGGGGAAAAGTAAACATGGAAAGTGTATGCACCGGCGGGGCAACCTCATTGCGGGCTGTTGAAA
This sequence comes from uncultured Fibrobacterota bacterium, assembly GCA_964419255.1. Classification (GTDB taxonomy): domain Bacteria; phylum Fibrobacterota; class Chitinivibrionia; order Chitinivibrionales; family CAYFVL01; genus CAZPHU01. The sequence continues at coordinate 17,833 of CAYQOU010000058.1, forward strand.
GAAACGGAAGCGACAGAGTATCTTCGTCATAGTCTGCGCTCTGCTCATCGGCCGGTTTATGGCGGGTCAATGAGGTAAAACTGCTTAGGCCATGGGAGGGGACATCCATTCGCGACATGCGTCGGCAAAACAGAAACTCCATCGAACTGCTTGTGGGCGCAAGCTTTGGTACCGGCGGCTTTTCCCGGATCTCTGTAACGGTGATTGTGCCGTGAGAATCTTGGGCTCGTTTGTGGATATCCGCAAGCCGCTGTTGATCGGAAAGGGATGCGACATGTTTTTCCAGCTGTGCAACAAAATCGAAAGATTCGCCGCTTACACCATTATGATGGAAAACGTAAGCCGGAGCCGCACTGTCGGCCTGGTTGAATCTTCCCCAGACCATGTAGCAGCGGCATCGCGCACGTGTAAGTGCTACATAAAAAAGCCGGATATTTTCGGCCAGCTGTTCCTGTTTTGCGCGGGCACTGTTACGGGCAAAGTTGTCGGAGCCCATGTCACAGCATTGCTGCAGGTTGTCGTCATGGAACAGCACCATTGTGCTGTCTACAAAGCTTGACCGCCAGAGAAAGGGGCAGAATACTATCGGGTACTCCAAGCCTTTGGATGAGTGAATGGTTACCAGCTGAACCGCATCATCATCGCTTTCCAGGCGAAGCTCATGTTCGAGCAGTCGGGGGGATGAGGGGTCGCACTGGGTTGCAAGCCACTGAATCAGCTGAGGCATATTCATGTGCTGATGCACGCACGTCTGTTGAAGTAGCTCGATAAGCTGAAGCAGGTTGGTTATTCTGCGCTCTCCGTCGGAGAAGCTGAGAAGACGTTTACGGATGCCGTAGATGTGCAGGCAGTGAGTGATCATAGACATAAAGCTAAATCTGCGCCACAGCTCATGAAAATGCCTGAACCGCTCCAGTATCTTTTCATATTCATGCTCAGATTCCATGCATCGAATCATCCGTTCCCCGTCATAGCCTATCAGGGACGTTGTCAGCGCGGTGCGAACCTTTCGTTCATCATAGGGTGCGGCTATTGCGCTTAGCAGTCTGAGCAGGTCATGTGCCTCGTCGGTGTCGAATACGTTACCGGCGCTTTGCAGGACTGCAGGGATATTCGACTCCGCAAGCGCCTGCTTTACCTGTCGTGCTTCATCTTTTGTGCCGACCAGGACGGCTATATCTCCCGGCCTCAATTCTCTTGTGCCAAGGCGGGCTTTTCCTTGTTGCGCAAGAATCAGCAACCTGCCGATCTCGGCAGACACACATGACACAATAAGAGGTTTGGCATTAGTCTTTCCGATAGCTCTGCCGCGGTAGGAAAACCGGTCGCTGGAAAAATACCAAACATGAAACGGTACGTTTTCTTCGTTATCAATGACAAGAGGCGTCTCATAAGTCCTGTCCGGCGATGATACCGGTTGGAATGGGATGTCTCTTTCATATATAAATGGCGCTTCGATACCAGAAAAAACCGTATTTACTGCAGTGATAAGTCGTGGGTCCGAACGATAGTTTGTACCCAGTGTAAATCGTTGATCGGCTGCGCGGGCTGCCTGCATGTATGTAAAAATATCCGCACCGCGAAAACTGTATATTGCCTGTTTGGGATCTCCGATGAGGTATAGAGTGCGTTTTTTGCCCTCGAAAAGAGCATTGAAAATCGCATACTGTATACTGTCCGTGTCCTGAAATTCATCGATAAGTGCGGCACTGTATCGGTTGCGTACCGTCTCGATCACCTGCTGTTTGCGAAAACTGTTGAGAGCCTCAAGCATAAGGATGAGCAGATCATCGAAAGTATGGATGTTTTTTCGTTGTTTTTCTAACCGCAGTCGCGTGCGTATGTATGGTATTGCTTTTATCTGCAAGGCCAGAAGCCGGCGGTCGAACTCTTCGCACAACTGCCGGGACGTATCCTGAAGCTGTTGAGCAAGATCAAAAAAATCATGCGCCGGTGCGTTTGCTCCTTTGCACTCTTGTCGTATCATGGAAGAGGTCAGGCGCTCGAAACCGTCAAAAAGATCAGGGTCGGCGGTTGTGCGGGTAAAGAAACGATCGGTGATCTGGAAAAGGTTATGAAGAGTCCTGGTTTGGTATTTTCGTCGAACAAGATGCGGCCAGCTGAGCAGGATCGACTGGATGGACTCTTTATCCTGCTGCCAGCTCTCTTTGGCTTTATTAAACGCCTGCATGAATGACTGCTCCGATGCCTCACTGTCGACCTCCGTTGTCTCCGGCATGAAAGAGATATGGGGTTGTCCCACCAGCGAACGAGCGATATTAACAAATGTGTCGACGCTGTATGAGTTTTTCAACATATACTGAATGAGAATGGGAGAAGCTCCATAGAAGGTATCACGCCAGAAATCCTGCGCGGCAGCCAGAACAAGCCCCTGCGAATCGGTGTGCAGCTCTGTGTCAAAGCGGACGCCCGTTTCGAAGGCGTGTTCCTGAAGAATGCGCTGACAAAAGCCATGGATTGTGAAAATCGCCGCCTGGTCAAAAGAGCGCAGAGCCGATTCCAGCAGGTTTGTTATCTGTTCCGGTGGTGCCAGGCTGAGAAGGTAAGAGGTGATTTCGTCGCAGTTTTGCGGATCGATCGGCATTGTCAGAAGCGAATGAATCAGATTCCGGATGCGGCTGCGAAGTTCTTCGGTTGCGGCTTCGGTAAACGTAACCACCAGAATCGATTCAACCGGTATTCGGCGCTCAAGCAGCAGACGGAGGTAAAGATAGCTGATTGTGTAGGTTTTACCTGTTCCGGCACTCGCCTCGATAAGGTTTGTCCCGGTAAGAGGGCAGGTTGTAAGGTTAAGCAGTTTCATTGCAACAGGTCTCCCTCCCTTTCACAATCATACAACGGCTCGAAAAGGCTCATCGCCAGCGCCCCGAAATCTTTATCCAGCGGTATCTGTTCCCCGAAATACAACGAATTATAGGAGTCTTCACATTCTCCGGGAGTATAGCCGTTACCCAGCCAGGTCTGAAGAGCTCTTTTCAGGGCGTCTTTCTCATAACGTCGTTGTACCAGAATGCTTTCTGCATAGGAATGGGAGCTTTCAGGAAAGAAACGGATAACCTCCTGCATACCCTGACGGTAGAGCTGTATCAAATTGTCCAGTACGACAGGTGCATTTTCGACAGGTGAATAGAAAAGTACCTGTTCGCTTTCCCGTCTTTCCCCTTTGACATACTTGCTCGTAGTACCGATATGCACGGTAGTGCGGGGCAGTTCGCTGCGGTTGGCGGCATTGAGTATCACGTGCCGTATCCATGTATCGATTCTGTCTTTGGGCTTTATATGAGCATAGCGGTAGCGAAGATGACGGTTGGCGCAGATCTGACTCAATCGTCCGTGCAAACGGTAATCCTCCGTTTCAATCCGCACATCTGCATACATCTTATTCTCATGGCAAGAGGCTGCGCGTATTATATCGGCGACATGCGATACGTTTACCACCAGCCGGTCGAAATAGCAGCTCCCAACGGTACCATGTGGCAGGATTCCCATTCCGCGTACAACATAATGCAACTCGTCTGCAGATACTCCCTTAAGCGCCTTTTCCAAGAGGAATTGCTCCAGGCTGTACTTATCGAGAGGTGCCAGTGCAAATGGTTCATCCGATTCGATTATTGTGTTGTCCAGCTCCAGTCGGATCCCAAACTGCGCCCGCAGGAAAGTGCGTACCGGATGGCGGAAGAAACCGCAGAACTCATCGATGGTGACATCGAGTTTTCTTTTTCCGATGATGACCGGCGCAGGACCTGAAAGAAACAGGGACCGACGGTTACTTTCCAGTCGTGAGGTTGCTGCTTCGTAGTTGTCGGTCGAATAACTGAACAGACGTGCGTGGTCGGTCAGCGCATCGGCGCTGAAGTAAAGTGAGCTGAAAGGGTGCAGCGGATGCCGGGTAAAAATCATTTCACCTACGGACTCATGCTTTTTTGTCGCCGGTTTGTAAAAACGGTCGATATAGTCCATCATTTCACTGACCACCACCGATGGCGGTATGTCGCTATTGTCATCGGCATTACGACCGGTATAGCTCAGGTAGAGGACATCCCGGGCCGAAAGGATCGTTTCCAGAAAAAGGTATCGGTCATCTTTGCGAAGGTTTCGATCCCCGTCTCGTGGGTATCGGACTGTCAGATCAAACTGCGGTTTCTTATCGATTCGCGGATATGACCGGTCGTTTAATCCCAAAACGCAGACGACTCGAAAAGGGATGCTGCGCATAGGCAGCATGGAGCAGAATGTTATCCCTCCGCTTAGAAAACCACTGCCGGGAACGGGGGACGTCAACTGCGGATCGATCTGTTGACGAATGACATCGAGCGGAATTTTCTGATCGCATCCAGAGGTCGACTGCTGTACCGAAAGGTCGGTAAGAATAGTGGTCAGAGCCGCGGCGGAGCGGTCCCGTTCGGATCCTGCAAAAAATGTATCGGCAACGGTAAGCAGCCGTCGCGACCACTCCGTCAATGTGTACGAACCGCTTAGATCTTTCTTTGCAGAGAAGAGACTCTCCAAAAATTCTGCCAGATTGCCCAGAGTTATCGCTTCGGTAGAGTTTATTTGACAGGCGGGCAAAATATCTCTCACCATCCGCTCGTCACCATCTCCCATGGCGTAGCTGAGAAAAAGCCTGTCCATACCGGCACGCCAGGTGTTCTGATGTGTAGACGTTATGCCTTGCTGTTCGCGATGGCTTTTGTCTATCCCCCAACGTATGCGGGTGGTTTCAATCCACTGGCGAACGACCGAGATATCGGAATCGGTAAAAGAAAACCGTTTTTGTACGGCCGGAGATTCAAGCAGAGCAAGAATATCGGGAGCGGTAAACGAACTCTTAATGAGGTCGAGCAGAAGGAGAAAATCATCGATGACACGCTGATTGGTTCGTATTGGACGATCGGCCAGACTGAAAGGAAGCGATGGAATGTTTTCCTGCTCTGACTCAAAAACCGCCTGAATACAGGGGGCATACGTTTCAATGTCAGGCGTCATCACCACGATATCGGACGGACTGAGTGCAGGATCTTCATCCAGGAATCGAAGTATATGATCGTGCAGCACCTCCACCTCACGCATTGCGCTAAATGATGAGTGTATCTGCACCGACCGGTCATCTTCGGAAACAGCCGTGCGGGAATTGGGGACATTCAGAATCAAAAGGTCGTGTTGAATATGTTCAAGCAGAGTATGTGGTGTCTGGTCGGTGAAGAGCTGATGTTCGCTACAGTCAAGATCGTGAAGCATGCTGAGAAATTCCCGGCCGTGATCTCCCAGGGATGCGAGAAGCGGATTGCCCGACTCCATGTGCATATCGGCAAGACTATGCTTCTTCCGCGAAGATTTTGCAGCCTTGCGGGATAGTTTCTTCTCCGATACGATATCATCCCAAAACTCACCGCAGGGGTTGAGTACAAACAGCCTGAAATCAATCACCGACGACAGTGCGGCGAATATATCCATATGGAAACGGGGAAGAGAGGATATGCCGAATACGTGTACCCGTGAAGGCAGTCGATTTCGGGGAAGTTCTCCTTGTGCAAGGGCATCATACAGTTTACGGCGAAGTGCCACTCGGTGGAGGGGTTGCGTATCACCAAGCATGTTCCAGAGCCTGGCCTGCCACTGCTCATCCGGATCATCCCCAATCTGGCTTGTCTCCCATGCATCGATAAGATCGGGACGAAAGACCGCATACTGATCGAATGTGTCGGCAATTCTTCTGGAAAGCTGAAACTGCTTTATCTGCGAAGAATCCTCATGGATATAACTTTTTATCGGATCAAACAGCGGCTCATCGGGAAGATTGCAGATACGGTCAAACAGCCGCCAGGTGAGAATATCTCTGTCCACCGGGGATCGCTCGGGCAGACCGGGAAAAAACGCGTCGAAAATCGAGGCGATCAGCGCATTGGGAAAGGGAAAATCGATATTAGCACATATTCCCAGAGTCCGGGACAGTGACAGAGCGATATAGCGCTGCATCCCCCGGCTTTCCACCACGACCGTTTCGGGCTGCATCGGTCTGCTGAGAGTAGAGGAGATACTTTTGGCAAGTTGATCGATGAGAACTTCGAGGCGGTTACTGGTATATAGTTGCATAGAGGCGGTTTTTTCGGTCTGATAATTTCCCACACCCCAATCGAGCGAATCGCCGCGAGAGAATCGCTCAGATCAGGCTACAATGATGTTATAAAGATACCATATTTGACGGTGCTGAGTCAGCAGGGGTGAGAAAAAAAGCAAGAATGCCAAAAAACAGGCAATAAACACCATAACCGCTGAATGGTTATGGATGAAAATGCTTCTTGAGATTGTTTACACTCCCTGGGCGGGATTATAAGCAAACCCGTTTCTCACAAGAAAGCGCAGAATTCTTCGATTCGGGTCGACTTTGCGGGAGCATAATGAATCGTATCAATTTAAACGGCACTTTGTTGTACTCGATAAGATTCAGAAGATGGACTCTCATCTGCATTATAACCATAAATTGCATCCGGTTCCTGTCCAACTCAGGTATACCATTTCATCCCGCACTCGGCACAGACGCGAACGGTTACACCAACATAGAATATCTTCTCCACGAGGTTTTTCGCATAGATATCGATATTCAGGGATTCACAACGGGGACATCGGGTCTCCAGGGCCAGCTTCTCCTTATTCCTGCGGGCGGCTTCCTTTTCGTTGAAACAATCTACGATACTGCATGCCGATGCAGAATCCTTATTTGCGACCTGTACCTGATGAAACATCATTCCGCCCAGAAACCTGGGAAGTCCCTGTCTTTTAGCCGCGGCATCGATGCCGGCTTTTTCGAGGAGACTTTTCAGCTCGAAAGCTTCATCACGGGTAAGATATTTTGCGACAATCATTGGAAGACTCTTTTTTCTATATTCGCTGGAGATGGCGACGTTTACCATTAAAATACGTTTCAGGAAAGCAGCTGTGATAATAAACTGCACATACAGGGGCCTCGAGGTAAATGTTTCATACATCTATAGATTGTTATTTGATTTGAGCAGCCTCACCTGCTGATCCTGTGTTTGCCATCACCCGACAATATTCTTCCCACACCAGCCGTTTAGGAGTCTGGAATATTGGCAGCTATCACCTAAATTCAGCGATTCTCTCGCCGCATTTGTCTCAATGCCTCGGAGCAGAGGAATTTCAGCAATTTTGTTTGAAAGACAGCAGCGGGTATTTCACCCGATTGCTTCAATTCTTCTGCTCTCAATGCATTGAGCAACTCATCCACTCAAAACCGCTCGGTTCAGGTATCGGAACTATCTCTTCAAAGCAATACTTCCGGTTTGTCCGAAAACTCATTTTGGTTTCTTTTGAATCGAAATCACGCATGCCTTTTGCACATACATCTCCATAGATTTCGAATCCCGGGATGGTGACGATGAAGGGTATCGGGGAGAGCGAAAACACTCGGGCCCGCGGTCTATCATTCTATTCAGCTACAAAGAAACCCTCGCTATGCGCCGATTTTTCGGCGACTCATCGCCACTGCAGCGGATACGGCTCAAACGGCAGCCGTCGATACCGTCGATTCGATCTCGCAAAAGGACGTATCCAAAATCATGGCGAAATGATTTCAGAAGAAAAATAATTAATATGGAGGTTACATGATGTCTGCAACTAATCATACCCCGATACACAGATCTGCTGCTATAGGAGCTTTTATTTACCTCATATCGGCATCGGTGCCTGGACTCACTATCCATGAGAATGGCTTGGGGCCGATGGTACTCGGGATAATCTATGAGCAGCAGGTTGACAGGTTGGAGTGGGGAGAGCCCGATCAGTCCTTCATGAGCGGAGATCAGTTGATATTGATCTATGAAGCTCAGGGGGTATCATTTTTTTATCAGCTTGACCGTACAAGCCAAAACGCGGCTGATGCTATCAGCAACAGCACCCTCTCGGAGATAGTCATCACCTCTTCTGTTTTCACCGACGACCAGGACAGGGGAGTGGGGCGTCCATGCGCGGCCGATTCTCTGATCTGCTCGGCACAGAGCTTAGGCGTATGTTTCGAGTGCGCCGAAGATGGATTTATTAACAAGGTTCGCATCAAGGGCGGTTTATCTGAGAATAAAAAATGAGCCAGAAAACTCGCATGGACAGTATAAACGATGCACGTGCTTGGAGCAATATCTGATAGAATTTGCATTTCGCTGGATTGAGGAGTTTCTAAAAGGATCTGAAAAAGGTATATTCCTAATTGTCTCAAGATGCAGTGAAGCTGCATTGGTGTTGTCTAATAGTTACAGTAAGGATTGTGATTCTATGGGTGGATTTTTCGGGGTAGTCTCCAGAGAAGATTGTATAACAGATCTGTTTTACGGAACCGATTATCATTGTCATCTTGGCACACGTCGGGGAGGTCTGGCTGTAGCAAACGGAGATGGAATCAAGAGAGTTATTCATGACATAACCAATACTCAATTTCGCAGCAAGTTCGATAGTGATATCAGCCGGTTACATGGTCGAAAAGGTATCGGTGTGATCAGCGATTATGAAGACCAGCCGCTGATAATCGGATCTCATCTGGGAACCTACGGCATAGTAACGGTGGGAGTGATCAACAATGCTGAGCAGCTTACCAGGCAGGCGTTTAGTATCCGAACCACTCATTTTTCTGAGATGAGCGGCAATTGCATAAATTCAACCGAAATCATCGCAACACTGATCAACCAGGAGGAATCGTTCGAGTCGGGAATTCAAAACGCACTGTCATCCATCGATGGCTCGTGTTCGCTTCTGTTATTGACCCGCGACGGCATGTATGCAGCCAGAGATCTGTGGGGACGCACTCCGGTGATTATCGGAAAAAATGGAAATGGCTACTGTGCAGCATTCGAAACGTGTGCTTTCCCCAACCTGGGATATGAGGTGGTACATGAGCTGGGGCCGGGAGAGGTCGTGTTTTTCAATGAAGATGGTTTCGAAACAAGGGTTGCGCCTCAAAAACAGATGCAGTTCTGCTCGTTTATGTGGGTTTATTATGGTTATCCGGCATCAACCTACGAAGGTATCAATGTTGAGGATTCCCGGTATCGATGCGGTGTTGCACTGGCAAAAAACGATACTGTGACGGCGGATTTTGCAGCAGGTATACCCGATTCAGGGATCGCTCATGCTCTTGGGTATGCGGCGCATGCCGGCATACCGTATCGGCGTCCGTTCGTAAAATATTCACCTACCTGGTCCAGAAGTTTCATGCCGCAGGTTCAGAATATGCGCAATCTGGTCGCTCGAATGAAGTTGATTCCAATAAAGGAGCTGACCAGAAATGCCAGAATACTTTTCTGTGATGATTCAGTGGTAAGAGGTACCCAGCTCCACGATACATTCGAGCGCATTTTCAGTTACGGCGCCCGAGAAATTCATCTCCGACCTGCCTGCCCGCCGCTGCTTTTCGGCTGTAAATATCTCAACTTTTCCCGATCCCGCTCGGAGCTCGACCTCGCCTGTCGAAGGGCAATAAAGGAACTCGAAGGGGAAAATATCACTGATATCCAGCAGTATCTGAATCCAGAGTCCGAGAAATACCAGGCGATGATCGAGATAATAAGAAGGAAAATGGGGATTACGACACTAGTTTACCAGAAACTTCCTGATATGATTGAGGCCCTTGGTATACCACGGGAAAAATTGTGCACCTACTGCTGGGACGGGTGTGAAGGTCCGTGCAAAAAAACTACTGCTTAAGAACGACGAAGCCACGAAAATCACGAAAGAGCACGAAAGAACGCAAAGACGAAATGCTCAAGCCGTGGCCACGAAAATCACGAAATGACACGAAAATAAAACGAGACACAGCTGATTCTTTCTGTTCAGTGAACCTTTTGTAAGCACTGCTTGGGTAATTGGTAGTACACTATTATTACTACTGCCGTAGAA
>CAYQOU010000059.1:0-14755 GCA_964419255.1 uncultured Fibrobacterota bacterium
TCAACAACAGATATCGATTCGATAGCATGGTAAGCATGCGAACAAATCTGCTATATGAAAAAAAACGAGGCCGGGCAAGTTCCCGGCCTTACTGTTTAAGGAGGTGCCCCATGGAGATTCTGATCTGCTCCACCACGCTGGACAGCGAACCGTTCATCGGCAGGGGGGAAAAATCCGCAGGACAGCGGATTTGCACAGGGGTGTGCAATCAAAAAATGATCCTGGCTGGAGTTGTTGCGGGTTGAGTCTTTCATACTGGTTTAAATCCGGCTCTCATTTTCGGCGTTTTCATTATTACCGATGCTTCAAGCAGTATCTGACTGGGTATTGTATATATTAATGTGAGTCGGCGGCATTTTCGCATATGTGACTCACGGTTGCCGGATCGTAGTACTATTGTATTTTTGTACCGACTCGTGTTGCTTACACTCATCCAAAATCCTTCCAGGAGGTAGACTTTGCCTAAAGCCTTATGCAAGTGGAAACGCAAAGAGATCAAGGAGAAATTCGAAAAATTCAAGGTCATCGTGTCAAAGCCCGATTACGTCTGTATGAAATGCGGCCGGGTAGCCGCCCAGAAAGAGCGTCTCTGCTGCCCCAAAGTTCTTGATCCGGTCCCGTAATTCTGGACTTTGCCAATATCTGCACCTTTGCAGTTGAAGTGAAGGAGTGCTTTGTGGCTTGCCGAACCGGCATTACGAATTCTATTTCACCGCAGGCGGTGTTTTCCCCTCAGCACTATGGATCTGGTACCACACGCTCACTTTCGGCAGCTTTTTCACCCTGCCTTTCAAGTACCAGAATCCCGCTGAAAAACAATCATGCTGAAAGGAGGGAAACACATTTTTTTCCCTCACTGTCCGCTCTTTTTAAGAGCATCGAAATAATTGTTGGCTATCGATCTCGATCAGAAGCCTCTGCCAAGCCACACCATGAAATCAGGAGGTAAGCTGGTTTTGCCGAAGCCATACCCCAATGAGTACCTTGTCTCACGACTCTTTTCTCTTCCGAAAGAACGGAACCGCCAATACAACAACAATCAACCCCATAACTCCCAGCAGAATACCATTGTTCACCGCCACCCGCCTGAGGGTTTCCATAAAAGATTCTTTCTTGAGCGTGATTGCATTGTCGTGAGATTGACTTACACCATCCCTTACCTGGCTTAGTTCCCTCTTATAGGTTTCCTTGGCTTGCGTGTTTACCAGTGAGCCGATCATGGCGGCCAGTTTTGCATTGTCGCACACAAAGCCGCTGCAACCCGCTTCGTGCTTTTCTACAATTTTAACATGAGTGTCGGCAAGGTCTCTGATTACAGTTGAATCGGGGGTCCACATCCCTTTACGTACGGTCTCAAGCATGACGGCTGTAATCTCCTGCAGAGCATATGGATTGACCGTATCGAAAAAAGCCTGTGTTCCCAGATCGAAAGTGTCCTTGACAAGCGTTTCATAATACTTGTCCCAGAGCTCTTCATCGATAATGGGCTCCTTGGTCGCGTTCCAGCCAAAGGTGTTGCGAACGGTTTCGGCAAAGACTTCGGCAGATGACTTGCCGCCTTTGAGAAGCGGACTGATATAGTTAGGGTTGAGAACGGTAGAGCGCGCTTCGGTCCAGACCGCTTCCTTTGCATCAACGATACGCCCGTTGTTTGGGTTGCGCATATCAATAAAGAGCCCCTGCGGATCCTTGCCGGTGACCTTTTTAACCGCAGTGTTAAGTCCGCCCATGAATTCGTACACGTGATCGAGTGACAGCGGTCCAGAGGTATTGGACGAACGGGAGTGCATGATTACATCAGTGTTGATCAGCGCAGCTTCAAACAGCCCTTCTGTGACATTCCCCCAGCGGTCCTGCGTGTACACCGCCCCCATGTTTTTGAGGTACTGGTTTGCAATGACCGTATCTGAATCGTACTTGTCGCCCGACTCAACCAGCCCCATGATTCCGGTGCCGTAATTGCCGTTGACCCCGCCAAAGACGCGCGCGGTCGAAAGACTGCGCGCCTCAAGAGGAGAAAGTCCCTTCTCTTTGAGATGTTTTTCTGCGGCTACAGTTCCCTCGCGGACATAGTTTTCGATGCCCTTATCATCCGCAAGAGCGGCAAGTGAAACCGCGCGGTCGATCAGGAACAGCCGGGATGAGGCGATATCACGAAACTGTCCCGATGTCTGAACGACTACATCTATGCGCGGCCGCCCCAATTTATTCGCGGGAATCAGGCGTACATCCTGCACCCGGCCCGTTGATGTCCTGATTGGTTCCACTCCCAGCAGATGGAGTATCTGCGCGATGGTCGTTCCCTGGTCACGTATGAACTCTCCGCCCCATAGTGTAAATGCAACTTTACGCGGCAGTTTGCCGTTTTTTCCCATTTCAAAAGCGATCATCTCCTTTGCGAGGTTAACTCCCGCTTTCCAGGCTGCTTCACCAGGAGTGTTTTCCGGATTTATTCCATAAAGGTTGCGACCAGTGGGAAGGGCATCAGGGTTATGCACGGCATCTCCACCGGTTGACGGCGCTATATAGCCGCCGTTGAGCGCGTTTGTCAGGGAACCAAGTTCGATCGAACCGCTGGTTTCAAGGGCCGTGGCTATTTTTTGTGTCGACGACTGGATTTCGAGGATTTCCCTGACCGCTGCCGCGAAGGTCTGGTCCTGTTCTTTTATTGTAAGAAGTTTGTGTTCAGCCTCTTCAATAGCAGACTGAATGTTTACCCGCCCCGCTGTGCCCGACCGGATCGATGCAAGATAATTGTTAAAGGAAGAATTCTTTACAAGTGGCTCCGGTAACTCAATGTACTGCTTGAGTGTTGAAGTCGCCCACTTGAGCCGGCGGGGTGATGCCTTGGAAACGTAGGTGCCGAAAAGCTTAGGTTCATTGGCGATACGGATCATCGACACAATGGAATCGGTATCGAAATAAGCGATTGTACTGTCGATTGCGCGTTGTTTCTTTTCCTGCGCAATCTGCTTCAGCGAATCTCCTTTCACCAGCGCAAATACGGCTTTGCGTGATTCAGCGCCCTGAAGGTGCATCAGCAATTGACGGGCACAGGGAACATCGAAAAAGGCCAGTGCTTCACCCATTGCAGGGACAACTTTAGCCATGCGTTTTGCCTGGCGCAGCGATGATTCGTCAAGCAGAGCGCTCATCCGCTTGAACGCCTGTTTATCTTCAAGCCGCAGCAGTTGTTTGCGGAGGTCTTCATCGGCCAGAAGAGTGCTCAGACACTCATGCAGATCCTCTTCCGGCATACTCTTTCCGGCAATGTTTGTGCTATCGTCGCCCATCATGGCCACCATTGCACCCATTACATCGACGGGCCCCTGGGAGTCATAGGTTGCTTCGACCTTGCGGTATTGCTCCATGAGAGAATCGCCTATTAATTGAATTGCTTCCTCTCCCGCAACCATAGATTTTACAATTGCCCGCGATGATGAGAGATACCGATGCTCAAAAAGATGGGCATCATCAATATCATCCTGAGAAATTAACTGGTTTACCATGTCAAGCCGTGCCCTGCTGTGCGCAAGGCGATCACCGAACATCTCGACAATGGTGGATGACACCTGTTCATTGGTATAGGGAACACCAAGAGTATATAACCCATCGGTAATCTTCTCGGATTCGACTATATGAAGATACCTGTGAATTTTCGAATAGGAAGCACTATCCAGTTCAGATTCTCTGAGAGCGGGAAGATTCAGGTCAACATCGAGTTTTTCCTCCAACGCTTTTTTGCGAATAAGTTGCCAGAGCTGAGTACGCAACGCGGGTTCCTTGCTGGTTTCGTATTGATCAATATACCGGTGCAGTTCAAGGAGCCCGGAGTAGAGATCTCCCCGTTTGAATGGTGGAGTGATGTGAGATACCAGATCGGCATAACTCCGCCGTTTGGCGATCATCGCTTCACCAATGTTGTTAATGGTATACAGATAAAAATGGGGCATGTCACCAACCAGCGCGTCGGGCCAGTCCTGCGACGAAAGAGCCGATTGTTTCCATGGAGTAAATTCAAGACTCCCGTGGGTACCAAAATGTACAAGTGCATCGGCACCAAAACCGTTGCGCGCCCAGAGATAGGTGGCAATGTATGGATATGGGGGTGGCTGTTTTGCACCATGCACCAGACTGAACTCATCATCACCCAACGCCGGCATCAGTTGCGGCAGTATGACAACATTTCCAAAACGTATTGCCGGTAATCCAAGATATGCAGTTCCCGATGAATCGGTATTGACCAGATATTGCCCCGGTGAAGTTCCATATCGATTCTGCACCGAGTCGACCAGCACTGGATCAAGCGATTGTTTCATCCAGTTCAGAAGTGTATCGCCATGTATTCGTACCGTTTCCTTACCCTTCAGGAATCTATCAATACTTCCCTGCGCGTAGGTTCCCAATACCGAGCCATACTGCTGAAGCAGCGAATCGAACTCCTTTTCCGATGAGGGAAGCGGGCCGGTTGAATACCCCTGTTGCCGCAAATGGCGCAGGGTATTGAGCAGTGAAGGTGCCACTTCGAGTCCGGCAGCCAACAGTGCATTTTTCCCGGGGCCCTTGAAATAGACAATGGCGATTCGCTTGTCCTTGTTTTCCTTTTCCTTGAGAGCAATATATCTGCTGACCATGCTGGAGAACCGTTCGATTCTTTCGGGGATGTCGACAAAGACCTGGTAGCCCTTATCGTTTTCGGCAAGACCGCCAATTACAAAGGGTGTGGTTGCACCGTCCATTTCGGGAGCGACAATTGATTGTCCCAGCATACCGCCCGTCATACCGATCTGTTCGCTGTTCCAATCGGTAATCAATTGGTGAACAACCAGCGGGGAAAGCAGCGGGATGTTTTTTCTTTCAAGGAGTGCTATCGCTGAATCGGGCATTCCCATTGCAAGACGTCCATGCGCAAACAGAAGTACTATTGCCGGATCTACCTGCTCGATATACTCAAGTCTTTTTGTGAAACCACTTGTCGAGTATACATTGAGACCTCTCTTTTCCAGAGCTGCAATAAGTGCACTATAAGGACGGGCAGAAGACTTGCTGCTCATGCTGGTATTGGATGCGAGAATCAATACTCGTTTGTTCGAGGAGTTATAGCCCTTACGTGACGAGTACCATTTTTGATACTCATCGTAGGTGGCGAACCAGCTTTTGGCATCCGGGTGCTGAAACTGGTTTGATGGGCTTTTTTTCGGCTCTGGAGCAGCCGGCGCAAAAAGAAGTTTACGGTCTATATCACGGCGGGCATAGGCGAAAAACGCCTGAATATTCTCATTGCCGCCGTACGACAGATATTCCCTGAGTTTTGCTACCTGATCGAGGGGAATGTTGGTAACGTCGCTTTCGGGAGTGGTTGATGACGACATGAGGATTTTAGTTCCTGATTTAGCAGCTTTTGTAAACATAGACTGCTGTTCCTGTGAAAGGCGCAGTCCCATGGCAAAAACAATCACGAGGTCATATCTTTTCAGTGTTCGTGCACTCACTTTGTCGACAGTGCTTCGATCAACGCTAATAAAGTGGTTCCGATTGACTTCGAGATACTCGGCTACCTGCCAGTCCCGGTAATTGATGAACAGTATTCTTGTAGGTGCGACTGCTTTCCAGATAAGGAAGAGTGCAATAACAAAGACAAGCACCCCTCCGGTAATCAATTTCTTTTTCATCTTTTCTCCATATTATTCTGGAATGTAAATTATTTCGCCATTTTCGAGTTGATAGGCAGTGCCGATTCTTTTCCCTTTGCCTTCGCTGCTGCCACTTACTTCGGAGGGGGTATATTTTTCAATTTTCTTCCCCTCCTTCCTGATGATTTCCATGTTCTTTTTGCCCGGATTCTTTACGATGGTCATGGAATCTTCCGTAAAGAAGTCATTCATTTTCATGAATGAGATCATCGCTACCATGAGAGAAACTGCAAGAACCATGGCGACATCAAAGAGATTGATGACCCCCGAAGACGGATCGTCGTCATTATCGGCCAATGCTAACCTTGTCTTTTGAAATGATTTAACCGCGGCCATTGAAAACCTCACATACATAGTTGAGGTTGATCATTTCTTCTGCATACCACCTGCGCAGAACAGAATTGAGTATAAACCCGGTTATGCCGCAGAACAAGCCAACCACGGTAGTGGCAAAGGCGACCTGCATGTTCAAAGCCATTGCCGAAAGATTTCCGGTTGCAAGCCCTGTCAGTGCCGGGCCCATGGGAATGATAGTTCCCATAAGACCAAGCATCGGGCCAACCCGCATCAGAATTCTCGCCTGCTCACACTCTTTGTGAGTGTAGATCTCGGCATCGGCAAGGATTTTGTCACAAAGGGCCGATTTGCCCGCGGCGCCGATTAGCTCCCTTACCCTGGAATCAAAAAACCCCTGTCCGGTACAGGCCGCTTTGCAGTGTGTCACCGGCTCATTGAGTGTTTCCAGCTTCGAGAGCATGGTACGTCGCTTGACTGCTGATTGAGTGCGTTGAATGGCATGCCTGAAAAAACTTCCAACCAGCATAAGGCTTCTGATAAAAAAGAAAATTAGCAAAAGCATCACCGGTATGAGCATGCCATCTGAAATCAGAAAAAGTGTTTTGTTAACGACTTCCATTAATCCTTCTCCTCCAGTTTTGTAATAATGTTGTCAGTAAGAAACCTGCCAGTATAAAAAAAGCTGAAACCACCAGGAACAATCCGATGGCATTCCACGACAGCTTTGCCGCCTCGCCAGTAAAAGATATCGGCTGCATCACCAGTGGAATGAATGATGCACCGATGATCTGGACAAGCGCACAAAGCATCCGCAATTCGAACCGCCGTCCCCAGTCTTTAATCACTAATCGGAAAGCTTCTTGTGCAAGGATTACCCCAAAGGCGAACGCGGCACCACTGAACAGTGCAATCATTCCGTAGTTCAGTGATGTGGTCTTGTTCATGATATACAGCGCTGCGGCAGGTGATGCGGCAATGCATGACGATGATGGTAAAAAGAAAAGGGATGTCCGTTTGCGCGGGCTGTTGCTGTCGTAGTGCGAAGTTATACGGTCAAGCCCTATCCAGATTGTCAGAATCCCTTCAGAAATCATAACAAGTGATAGGTATTGAACCAGTGCGACATTATTAAAAACGGCCACTATAGAATCCTTCCCGATTTGTATCAGAAAGGGAGAGAGCAGTACAGGAAGAGTCAATGAAAGCAGCGGAACAAACCATCGGTTTCGTGATCTTTCGATAAGCGATTGTCCGATAACGGTTGCTGCAATTCCGAGTATGAACAGAAAAAGTAAGAATGGAGCCATTATCAGACCTGCTCCTTCCATTGTGTATGTGCGGTACAGGTCGAGTTGGCTGCGGTTACCAGTGTGGAGAACACTGTGCTGACACTCGACTTTCTTAACATATAAAAGACTTTATTCGAACGCTTGCATACACGCTTAACTTCCAGACATGCTGCATGACTGTTGATATCAACCGGACATATAACCAGATCGGATTGCAGTATTTGCCTGCGCAAGTGATCGTTTCCGTTGTGACAGCGGCCATCATGAAAATCAAAACGACCTTCGAGTTTTTCCACGATTTCGCGATAGAAACTTACCATACGCGAAAACCCTCCTACTATCAGAACTCTTTTGCTGCAGAGCGAAACCCGTTCGCAATCTTCGCAACATGCCTGCTGCAATTGAAGAGAACGAATCAATTCCGCAATGTCTTCCTTGAGTGGTAGAATCGATTCTTCCGCCCTGCCCAACTGCCGGCGTAATGAATCATTCTCTTTTCGAAGAGCCCTGTTTTCATCGACCTGCTCTGTAATAAGCTGCTCCAGTGATGCTTTGGATTTGCGCAATAAATTAAGCTCAACGGCATATGTATGTACATACGCCTTGTCATCAAGATACCTGGATGCCTCGGTTTTAAGCCGGGCACACTCGCCGTTAAGCCGAACGATCTCTTTTTGTGCCCATTTCAGTTGTTGTTTTAGATCTGAATGCACATCAAGAAGCACCGTGTTTTGCTGCCGCAGTTCTGTCAGACACATTTTATTTTTGTGCAGATGGACAAGCATTTTATGAGAATACAGGTGTATCTTGCCATACACCTGGGCTTGTTCCTCTTTGCTTCCGGCAAAACAGGTCGCCGATATCCAGATATAGGCCCCGTAATAATCCGGATTGCAAAGAGAGTCTGCCAGCACCAACCACTCGCGATACGGAATGTTTTTGTACTGGAGCATTTCTTTTGCATATTTCACTTCCAGAAATCTCTGAACTTTGCGGGCAATCGGTGTATCTTTGGAGATGCCCATGACGAAAAATTCATGAAGATTGATTCCTGTCAGTTTTTTTGATGCTGCATCGGTGCCCTTGGTGCACTTTCGCAGCAATACCTCCAGCTCTGCCAGAGTTAAACAGAAACCGATAACCGGACAGAAGTAGTGTTCGTCGATTTCCCAGATGTTTCGGGGTTTTTTTACATTGTTATTATTTTTTGATTGATTTTTCATCATGGTTTTCCCCCTGCGTAGCCACAAAGGATGTATCACTTAGTTTATAAAGGCATGCACTGCCTTGTTCAAAACACATCATCCAAGCTCCGGTTTTATCAATTCTACCCATGTCTTTATCCGCTCATCGGTCATCCCAGCCTGATTGTCGTCATCGAGTGCGAGGCCGACAAATTCACCACCTTTTACCGCGCGGGAGCTTGAGTATTCATAGCCATCAGTCGGCCAGGTACCGATTACCGCGGCGCCCGCGGCTGTGAATGCATCGTAGAGAATGCCGATCCCATCGACAAAGGTATCAGAATAGCTGGTTTGATCACCGGTACCAAAGAGCGCGACTTTTTTACCTTTAAGTTCAAGTCTGCTGATTTTGTCTACCAGCGGAGCCCAGTCGTCCTGTATCTCGCCGTAGCCCCAGGTTGAAGTTCCGGCTATGATAACGTCAAAGGATGCGATTTCATCGGCAGACATTCTGTCGACGCTTTTGATCTCGTCAATACCGAGTATTTTTCCTATAGTATCTGCCGCGGATCTGGTGTTGTTTGTCGTTGAGCCGTAGAGAACCACTGCTTTCATTACGTAATCTCCTTTGTTATGTATTGATATTATGGATGTTCGCTCATTTCCGGATGTGTTTCAGTATGCATCACATGAGCGAGAACATCATGTATATGATTATCCAGGTCACGGATATGCGTTTGGAGGTTTTCCATTGACCTGCCGCCGCATGAGCAGTTTTTCAGATCCTTGCTCAAATGCTCAATATCTTCGTGCATATGCTCAAGATCCTTTCGCAGATGCATGACATCATCTTTCAACAGTCCCATTGTCACTCCTTTTTTTGAGGTTTTGTGTTCTGTTGCTATATTCGGAATTGAGATAGTATCACCATGCTGTTCCACATGCCCTATATGTGCAAGCACATTGATGACATGTGTTTCCAGATCGCACATATGTGCAAGAAAATCGCCGAGTCTGAGCAACTCCTCCAGCGGAGCAAGGGCAAGCTTGTTGCTGTCCAGGCGATGCTTGAAATCCGCGATATCTTTCTGTAGATGTGCTAAATCACCGCGTAAATGCGTAATATCATCCTTTAGGTAGCCCATCGGCAGCTCTCACTTTCTTTTTTTCCGTTTGATAATCAATGGAATACCGCAGTTGCATCAAGCCGTAAATTGTGTGCGTGCAGCAGGGAAGGGATGAACAGCAACACAATAGCAAACAGGCAAGATTTTTCCGCTTGCTCACAAGATTTTGTATGTCACCATCGTTTTGCAGGTGTAGTGCTTTTATTATGATAAACCTTTCGATAATCGGCGGCTCCATACAGAGTCGCCATTCTATTCCACAATGTATAGCTACTTACTGAATGCCGATGCGCCATCTGCCTGATACAGGTACTCAAAAATGCAATAGAACTTTTCACTGGGAGTACCCGGACCGTTGAAAGTAGCAATCTTTAACTTGGCATATTTGCCGTCTGTGTCCTTCAGTACATAGGTGTGTGGCAAAACATCGAAGACCCTGTTGGTGTGATCGTAGACATACCATCCGTGGCCTATTCCAAGCATGTTGCTTGAAAAAGAAAGACCCGATGCATCCAGCACTTCATCAATATCCGTTGAATCCACCCTGGCAACTTTTACACCACCAGACTTGTTGATTGCTATCGAGCTGCGGCCGCCGGTAGCCGTACCCATGGCGAACTCCGTTCGCCCGAAGCGGATATCCCAGGCATTCTTTTCTGGTGCAACGAGAACAGCTTCTTTGTCGGCGCAATTGATATAGGTGTATTCGTACTCGCTGTTATGTGTAAAAGTATGTTCATCTGCCGATGCCGCGTCGGGAGGGCCGATTTTCATCTTGACCGTTCCTTCCATACTCGCACCGGTGAACTGAACCTTGTATGAGGCGGCAGGTGTGCCTTTCACTTTGAGCAAATATACCTGCCCTGTGTAGCTGGGCGGCATGCTGGATGTATTCATCCAGTTTGTACCCAGTACATTTGCGTTTGTATCGGTACGGGTGTACTTTTTTGTGGTATCGCTGAACCACGGAGTGAAATCCTGGCTGAAATCCGTAATTCCGGTGCTGCACACCGAAACGCCCGTTCCGTAATTGCCGGAGTTTGCTATGATATTGAGATTGCCGTCAAAGGCAATGTGCCAGGTGTTGCCGGGAAGTGTTGATGCCGTGCCCGTAGAAAAATCATAGTACACGACATTGTTGGCCCCTTCATAATCGACATTGGCGGTGTCGATCTGATAGGATTCCGCAGCTTGCGTATTTTTGTCTTTGGGATTGCTTCCGAAATCGCATCCCGACAACACAACAAGTGCCGCAATACCGATAGAAATTGAAAGAAACGAACGCATATATCCTCCTTTAAGGATTATTGTTATTAAAAGGATCTGTAATGTCATAAATCGAAACTTTGAGTTCTGCAAAAATTGTCCGTCCGGTTGCCTGATTCCACTCCTGTGAGTCATTGTCAAGCAAATTTTTTCCTCCTACGGTCATAGAACCCAGCGACGGAAACGGAAATTCAATTGCGGCATTGATATCCGCGATATCCGCCAGGACGCTGTCCGGTTCGCTTGTGTACTTTTGTGCGCTCCTCCAGACAATATCAGCGGAAAATGATGGTTTGTAAGTGCTGAATAGTAAAGGTGAATAGAACACGGATGCCTTTGCCGTGAAAGGGGAATAGAGCTCTGCATCCACAAGTGTTCCGTCTTCATCCCAGTTTTTGGATTGTAGAACCGAATAGGTCGTTTTGAACTGGAGAGATTTGTGGACCTCAAACTGAAACGATACATCGATACCTTGAGTGATGGCTGAATCCTTGTTCACATAGGCCCGTACTGCGTCATAATGTATGCCCAGCGCCGTAGTGCCTGTGTCCCTGCTTATTTCCTGTGTGGTGATCTGGTCATACAGCTTTGTCGCATGTCCGCCGAATTCCCACGAAAAGAGATCACCTGTTTTTCCTCCGATGCCACCGTTGATGCCCCATGACCGTTCCGGTTTCAGGTCAGTACTTCCCGAAAGAACGAAGATGCCGCCGGTGTGTACCCAATCATCACGATAGTTGTCCTTGAATGTTGGCGCCCGGTAGGCGCCGCCTGCCTTAGCCCGCACGAAAAGTTTCGGGGAGATATTGACACGAACACCCAGATCCGGAGTAAGCGCACCGGCATATCTGCTGTTCCATGAATACCGAAGCCCTGGAGTGAAAATGAAACGGTCGTTGCCACCGATATTGATGATGTTCTGGACGAATGGCGCGAGGTGCGTTGCGGATTTACCCCCGTCCTTGATATACACCGCCTCAACGGCTTCATACCCGCCGGCCAGTCCAAGGGTGATTGCCTGTGAATTGCCAATGTTTTTTGTGGCTTTTACTTCTGCACCGACTGTGGGAAAGCCGGTTGTTTCTTTCTCCTGCTCCTTTTTGGTGTCAAAGTTGAATCGCACCCGTTCATGATGGTAGTTCTGCCCGGAAACATACCCTCCGAGCGTCAGGGTCGGATCTAATTCATGTTCAAGCGCGATAGTGCCATCAAACCGCTGTGTGAAAATTGTCATTTTCTGACTTGTTGAAGCGGACGACACGCGCTTGTTATCCGCATACTTGAATGAGCCCCGAACGGATGAAACCGGTGTCTTGTCAGAGTTGATCTCGATACCGAAATTCCTGCGCAGTTCCCACGGTATCGAAAAGTAGGGTCTGTCACCGAAAAGCCTGCTTTCAAGTGTATCAACTGCCCCGGCATCAAGAAAGTATCCCGCATCAGCCCGAACCCCGAACCAGTCGTTGTTGTGAGACAACAAGGCCGACCCGTTAAGCCAGCCACCCCAATGGCTTCGCTTATCATCGCGCGGCTGGATTACGGCAAACCCCGGCTCTTCCCATTGCGACGAACCGATATTGGACGAATAGCGCTGCTGCAGTTGGATCGATGCTGTCCGCGATCCGGCATTCTTTTTGGTGATGATATTCACTACACCGGCTACCGCATCCGAACCGTACAGCGCTGAGCCAGATCCTTTGAGAATTTCGATACGCTCCACATCGCCCAGCGGTATGTTCTGGAGATTAAGACCGCCTGCCGCATCGCCATCGACAACCGGAATGCCGTCAATGAGAATTCTGGTATACGAACCGGCAAACCCGTTAATGCTGATTCGCGAACCTCCCATGAACTGTGTGATCGACAACCCCGGAACAGCTTTAAGAACCTCTTCAATCCTGGTTGGGTTCAATGTTTTCAAATCAAGGCTGTCGATAATAGTCATATCCTCGGTTGCATTTGTCCGCTTGATACCAGACTTTACTCCTGTGACAATGATGTCTTCGAAGGCACTGTCAGCGGTATCCCGGGCTTGTGCAAAAACACCGAACCATGCGGCAACAATCATGATCGTGCATGATGCCTTTCTTGTATTTCGCAAATTTTGCATATTTTTCCTCCCAAATAAAAAAGCCGGCCGGATTCCAGTTCCTCTGGTGGTCCAGTCGGCTTTTCTGTAGGTAACTTCGTTGTTTAGTTTGCGCTCTGCTGGTGCAGTGGCGCGTTTCAAACTGTTTTATTTATATCATTTTCTAAAAGAGTCCTGCATACCTCGGCACTCTTTTCATATACACTCGATACGATTCTCCGTATTTCTCACTGCAGTATTTCTCCTGCTGCAGCACCATCCGATGTGTAACCAGGTTCTCTACTGTATGAAGAACGACAATAGTCCACGAGCCCAACCATGAGGGCCATTCCGTATCCCACAAGAGCATACGCGACATAGATCGGGTTTCTGCTGAAACGGTATACCCCGGCAACAACCGGATCTCCCGGCTGCGTCAAGGTGTAATTAACAAGTGCTACGGCGGTAAACAACATACCGGTACTGAATAAACCCAGCCCGGCTAAAAGGAGACTGCTGTTTTGAGTGAACGGGTGCAATACTGGCAGGGCGAGGGTGGCGATCCAGGATAGTTGCCCTGTCCAGTTCAAGACTGGTTTGCTGCCGGAACCTTCCGGGATGGCATGTGTCAATAAACGGGTAAGCGCTCCTTTTCGCAGCATGGGTAAGCCGAGGTTGATAAATAAATACGCAAATGTTAACCAACATCCGCCCATGCATTGAAATGAAATTTCTGGAAAGAGATGCATATCTATCCTCCTATAACCGCCGTTTTTCTTTTTTCTCGATCTGCACAACACGCCGGTCGTGTATGGTCACGACAACCTCGCCAAAGGAGACGCTCTCGATTGTATCAAGGATTTCCTTGCGCGTTCCTGGATCAAGTTTTGTAGCAGCTCCGGATGTGTTCTTTCTTTTTTTACTTGTTTCATCGTGTACCATCTGCAAGCACCGTTCTTATTCTGTTTATTCCCTGGATATCACCATACCTCTCATAATGGACCAGCAGGTTTCCAAGTCCTACCATGCCATCCGCACTGCCGTTTTTGTATGCCTGACCAAAGTATCTTTCTGCTTTGTCATAATAGCCGTTTTCAAATGCTATTCTTCCGGCTATCAGGGCAAGCGAAACAGACGAATCGTTATTGTCAAGAGCCCTGTCGGCTTCAATAAGTGCCGTGTAGGCGGCTCCCATATTTTTGAGCACATTGACCAGAGAAATCCATCCCTGAATGCGCGACGGATTTGTAGCGGTACATTGTCTTAACGTCGCCAAGGCAGCTGCCGTATCACCGGACTCAAGCTGGAGTTCTCCAGAGAGCAGCAACACATCGTAATATCGCCCGCCTGCCTGCGGATACCGTGAAAGCCAGCGCAGTGCCTCGCTATTGTCACCGGTAATTCTGGCGATATCGTAAAGCGCCAGGTATGCATCGGACAGAGAAGAATCCGCCTCGACAGCCTTTTCGAAGTACATTGCGGCAATACCATAATGCTCCAGTTCCTTGTGTGCTGACGCGAGTAGTGACCA
This sequence comes from uncultured Fibrobacterota bacterium, assembly GCA_964419255.1. Lineage (GTDB taxonomy): Bacteria > Fibrobacterota > Chitinivibrionia > Chitinivibrionales > CAYFVL01 > CAZPHU01. The sequence continues at coordinate 14,456 of CAYQOU010000059.1, forward strand.
GATCATTGCATCGGCGGCTTTTAATTGCAGAGCCCGATCAAGTGCGGCAATGCATGCGCCGTAGTCTTTTAACTCGTAGTATAGCACGCCCAGATTGATCCATCCGCGCGGGAACTCAGGAGCAATTGCAACCGATGACTCATAGCAGGAGACTGCCTTTTCCGGATTGCCATTCTGGTACCACGCATTTGCCAGATTAAACCAGGATAAGGCCGGGTTCTCTCCCTTGCTGATTGCTATCCGGTAGCTTTTGATCGCTTCAGTATATTCACCATTGCGGTAATGCTCATTGCCTTTTGA
>CAYQOU010000059.1:14855-26576 GCA_964419255.1 uncultured Fibrobacterota bacterium
GTTCTTACCACCGGTCGCGGTGGTTCGTCAACATCGCTTTCGTCTAAAACTGCATCACCGCCGCTTCCTGCAGCGGCCATCCCGACACCATCTCCCGCTGTACCCGGATCAAGTATCGGGGCAAACCGCATTGAGAATCCCATGCTGCTCGACGTGCTGCGTTTTGTGCTTGTATTCATGGAACGCATAGTGCGTGTCTGCTGTTCAGGCTTTTTCTCTTCCTTGCGAATGTGCTGCATTACCAGAACCGGAGGTTTCTTTCCTGATTTGGCACTGTCCTCAAGTCGAAGTGCGTTGCGTGCAAGAGGCAGTATTGAAAAGAGAATCCCCGCAGTCAAGCATGCAGACGTTATTCGTATGGCATGGATTCCAATGGCAGCAAAGGCACTGGTAGCTTTATCGTTTTTCATGGTTTTTACTTCTGCTCTGCCGATACTGATACTTTTGCGACACCCGCTTTAGAACAGATATCCATTACTTGCACCGATCTGCCGAGAGTAGAGCCTTCATCGCCCACAATCACGACCGACGCATCGGGGCGCTGCTGGATTTCTTGGGACAGTATGGATTCAAGAGCGTCTTCACCAACCTGCCTCCCATGGACATGCAATGTTCCTTCACGGGATATTCCTACAAGAATCGTCTTCTGGCCAAGGGATACAGCGCTTTGCGCGGTTGGTTTGGTTACATCGACACCGGTTTCACGGTTGAAATTGGTCGTAATGACAAAGAATATCAGCAGTATGAATACCATATCCAGAAGCGGCCCCATGTTTACTTCCGCTGCAGCTCCCTTTTTTCCGATTAAGCCATAGTCATCTAACATCGTGATCGTCCTCTTTCTTTGCCATTTCTGTCAGAATCGCTTCACCTTCGGCGATAATCGCTTTTTCCAGCGCGTTTTTTCTGTTTAACAGGTAATTGTGAAACAGCATACAGGGAAACGCGACAAGCAGCCCGGCCTGTGTTGTCAGCAGCGAAACCGTAATCCCTTCAGTAAGGATAACCGGATTTGTATTACCCCAGGTTGTTATCAGGGAGAATGTCTGGATCATACCTGCAACAGTACCGAATAAGCCAAGGAAGGGGGCAACCTGAATCAAGGTGGCCATGGTATCAAGACCTGCCTCAAGTTCCGGAATAATCATCAACAGTTTCTCGCGCATCTGGTTTTTATGATATTTCCAGGAATGCTCAGTTTGACAGAATACCATCCGGTGTATCGAGCAGAAACACCTCCGCGAAGGATCGGTTTTGCATTGTATGTCTCCTTTTGCAATTTTTCTGAATTGCAGCAGTTTTCCGAATCCGATATAGAGCACCGCTACGGCAACCAGAAATATCGCACCGTTGATCAGCCCGCCGTTATCAGCATAGTAGCTATATATGTCAAACATACACGAATCCTATTCTTCCGGCCACAGGCGATTCAGTATTCGCATTGCATACATTTCCATATCGGCCTGAATATGGTTACGGCGGTTCCTCAAAAAATTATGAACCAGCAAAACCGGTATGGCAATGGCAAGACCGACTTCTGTCGTAACTAGTGCCTCCGAAATGCCTCCTGCAAGCAGTTTCGGGTCCCCGGTTCCAAAACGTGTTATCGACTCGAACATGCTGATCATGCCGGTGACCGTGCCCAGAAGGCCCAGAAGCGGGGCTGCGCCGGCAAGTACCGCGAGTGTATCGAGGTGCTTGTCGAGAGCAGGAATTTCCGCAAGCAGGAGCTCCTTGACAGCCTTTTCCGCGACCGGTCGTTTCCATTTGGAATGGTGAAGGCAGGTCGATAGAATTCTTGCAAGTACTCCTTTTGATTTACGGGCGAAACCCTGTGCTTCATCATGTCTTTTCTGGTTAAGAAGTTCAACAGCCTCATCTATAAAGCGATTGTCGCGAGAATGGGCTGTGGTATAGACGAATAATCGGTTGATGAGAAGGATGATCGCCCACAGGCATATCAATCCCAGGGGGAGCATGACAATGCCTCCTGCTTTTACAAAGGACACAATTGCGGCAGTGGCTGTCTTGCGCTCATATCCAAGAAGTTCTTCGGAATAGGAATTCTGCAACACATCGACATACACCTGGCCGTCAATCGTTCCGGTTTTGAGCCAATGCGGAAATGCCGATACCTGGTGCCTGGAAGCCTGTTCATCGGTCAGAACTACCCACTGAAAGGGTGACGCGCTCTGTCCGGTATATCCCAGGTAATATGCTGTTCCGGTATCGTTTATCGCGAATGCCGCCACGCGACCTAACCTGATGACTGGTGTTTCGTTAATGCTGTTATCGGCCAGTAGAATCGTTTCTTTGCTTATGGCTGACCCTGTCTGATGGGTCAGGTTATCGAGAACATACTTTTGCAGTCTCGAAAGAATTTTTGAATGCTGCCCAGGACTGTTTTTTGTATCCAGAAGGATCTGTTGAATCTGCAACGAACGATCTTGCTGCCCGATAGGGAAACCTGCGCGTATCGCGTCTTCTTCCTTACGCAGAATAGTCTCCAATACAATGCCGGTTCCTTTGAGCAGTTCCTTTTCGCGATCAAAGGCATTTCGAGCCTCAGCCATGCTGTTTTCGCGAATCAGCATCTCTTCGCGGATGCGGGCAATTTCTCCATAGATCCGTTCTATTTCCTCCTGGGTTTTCTCAGAAGCCTGCTGTAGCGCGGTCTTCTGCTCGACCTGATGCTGCCGCTTTGCCCAGCGCAAATCGGTCACTCTGCGTAAACGCTCGATTTCAGATTCATAGGTCGCTTTGATTGAAACCAATTCGTTTTGAAGTGCCAGATGCGCAGCATGGTCATGTTTTGGACCAGCAGCAACAACAACATTCAAGCTTATGACAGCTATTGCAAGTGTTAATTTCATCGCCCAGCCTCCTCATGCGCCGGTACAAGCGTAAGATTGACAGGCAGCGATACGAGTTGCGGCGATGTCATGCCATTTGCGACCTGTACAGCTTTGCGGACGGACGCAGCTTTTTCCAAATCGTCTAATTCCTCCCAAGTTTGCCGTTTGGGATAATAAACAAAAACCGGGGCATTATCGCCGCCAACACAGGCAAGCCAGACAAACCCCATGCGCAGGAATCGGACATCACCTTTGAGCGCCGGTACCGGTGCATCGCCACTCCATGATTCGATGCGGGAGGAAGCGCTTTCGATTTGTGATACAATATTCCAGTACCGTTCGAGTCCTTCCGCAGCACTCACCGTTGCGGCTGTAATCTCACTCTCGAGGAATCTGAGGGCGCTGATCTGCCTTCTGATATTGAATGGTTCGAACGCTCCGAGTGTATCGATAAGTTGTGAGCATTTTTCCCTCAAATCGGTCAGTAAAATTTTTTGCTGGTTGACACTGGATACCCGTTGCTGGTCCAGCGCAGCTTCAGTATGTGCAAGGGAATCCCGACGGTGCCGCAGTTTTTCGGCAAGAACAAGCAGGGAGTCCCTTTCGTTACGAATTCGCCCGCTTCTTCTGGAATGCTCGCTAACATAGGCAGCGTAGGAACTACTGTCCGCCGCAGCCTTGGTGGTTTCATGGTCGATCTTCGCACGCACATCCCTGACTTTTGATTTGTACGATTCTATCTGGGACCGCAGATTTGCCATTTCCGTGTCATGTTCTTGAGTCACTGCTGCTGTCGCAGTCAATAGCGCAATCAACGACAGTTTTTTCATTGAATGCTTACATCGCATACGCACTCTCCGGTTCATGCAGTAGATTAATGTTACACTTGGCGACATGCTCACTATTTGCTCCATTACTTTTGCGCTGGAGGTACCTGCGACACTGGATGACAATGTCGTATCCCAGAAGCGTTCCGAGTATAAAGTCCTGTTCATCGCTCAGGCGCGAAAGGTCGAGGTGCCCGAATGAACGGATTACCCCGATACACCAGGGGTCGCCAAAGAAAACATTGAATTTCAAGTCATTAACGGGAGATATGATGTAATCAATCTCAAGCGTATCGAGTTTCTGTGTAATAACGCAACGCTCTGAGGCTGGTGCGGTATGAAGCACCATGCGGCGTAATCCCTTTCTGTATTCGTAAATATGGTGCAGAAATACATCCATGATTTTTCTCCATTTCTAATTCGGGCGATGCTCACACTGAAAGGTGTGAGCATCGAACTGTGCATAGATTAAAATTGCTTCTTGAATCCCGCTGAAATTGTAGTACCGTAAATGGGTGCGTACATCATTGCGGCGTCAGCGACATCCCACTCTTCGCGATCCTGAACCGTATTGGTCAGATTTTCCGCGGCGACATATACATCGAGTCCAAGGCTGTTAATTCGTTTGTTGATGCGTGCGTCAACTAGAACATAAGGATCGGTTTCAACAAGTACCTCGAGGTTTTCCGAAGCATATTGATCGACAAGATCCCCGTCACGTTCGATGAACATTGATCCAACAAGACGCGCTCTTACATCCAGGCTCCAGCCGTCAAGAAATGTGTCGCCTGTCCGGTTTGAAAAGAGACCAACGTCGAGGTGAGCGTTATGACGTGCCGTACGGGGAATGTATATGCTGTTTTCGTTATCCACGATCTGTTCTTCTTCATAACGCGCATCTGTAAAACCGAATCCTGCGTTGAATTTGTAAAATGCCTGCTCATAGCCTGCGCTTAATTCGAATCCCTGTGTGAAAGCCATTCCTTCGGCGTTCTCCCATTCCAGATCGTATGCCCCGTCTGTTCCGGAATATTCTACCAAAGCGACCTTGTCTTCAATATTTGTTCTGAAAGCACTCACTCCGGCACGAAAAAGATTTTTGCTATAATCAAGTGACAGATTGAAGCTCATGGAACGTTCGGGAATCAAACTCGTGCTCTTTTTAATGAGCGGGGCGGATGCGCACAAATGAGCGTCCTCGGAGAAATCACCGGGGACCCGGAAACCCATGCCCCACGAGAATCGTGTAGCAAGCTCCTTTACTGGTGTAAATCTCACCGCAGCACGCGGATTCACCGCACTTTCGTCATATTCGCTTCCGGTAAGCTCGTCTTCCGAACGGTGCATGTCGTAGCGAAGCCCCGCAATAATACCCAGCTTTTCGATGACATCCCATTCATCCTGAATAAACAGCCCGATATCCTGGAAATGTCGGTTGAACCATCCATCACCGTTGATGTTCTCTTCGACATCGGTCCGCTTGACCTGAACGCCGGCAAGCACGGTGTTCTTGTCACCAATAGGTTGGGCTACATTTATTTCTCCGACCACTGTGCGTTCGTTGGTAAGAAATGGTTTAGGGGAAATCCGAGAGAGTTCGATGATATCGTCCTCATCGATGCCCGGCATGTTTATGCTGTCTTCGAGCATTTTTTCCCAGGCAGCCGCATTGGTGGCGCTTCTATTGTGGGAAACGGCATTGAGCATTCCCCTTAAAAGAGTTGCCGAGGGGAGTTCCTTTTCGATATTCAGGCCGCCCTCGAACCGTTCAGTGATGATGTGCTCTGACCCCGGTCCTTCAGGGCTCAGGGGATCGTCGATGAAATAGGTGCCGCTTGCATCTTTTTCCAGACCGCCACCCTTACGCTGTTCATATATTGCCCGTCCCAATAAACTCATTGTGCTCTTATCACCCAGGAGATCATACCATAAGAGCCTGGTGGTGCCGCCAAGATTATTGCTTTGCACCCGGTCGGTTGCCATATCGCCATTGTTGTCGATTTCATCCGCCGTGTTGCTCTGACCGGCAACCAGCGCAGCAAAATCTCCCTTGCGATGCGTTGCCGAAAAGCTGACATTGGACATAAGCGGCGCATCGCCGTAGCGGTCCTTTTCATTGATCGGATTGACACCGATCGATCCTCCGACATCGAGCGAGGGGAGTGCAGATGGCTTACGGGTGATAACGTTAATTACACCGGCTATGGCATCGCTTCCGTATAGTGCTGATCCTGCTCCCCTGACGATCTCGATTCGCTCTATCAGGCTGGCCTGGATCTGCTGCATGCCATAGACCCCTGCCAGTCCCGAATAGACCGGCATGCCATCAATCAGTATCTTTGCGTATCCGCCTTCCAGACCGCTCATGCGCAAAAGCGAGAAGTTGCAGTTGTTGCACTGCTGCTCCAGGCGAATTCCCGGTGTTCCATCAAGAATTTCATAGAGGTTGCATGCTGCATACCGCTCGATATCTTCACGGGTAATGACTTCGGTTTTCACTGGCGTCATGCTCAATGTTTTTTCGGTTTTCGTCCCCGTTACAACAATGCTTTCCAGAGATTTCAGCGAATCATTCGATGATTGGCCATTTGCAGCGCACACCAGCAATGCCGCCAAAGATAGTATTTTTAAGGTTCCAGGCACTTTGGATGACATAAAGCACTCCTTCTGAGTTAGGTAGTAATTTAGAAAAAAGTTAGAAAATACTAATTGATGAACAACATTTACGGCATTCTTATATTTCACACTTCCAGAGCTCCTTTAATTGAGCCCGAACAGTTTGCCTGCCTGAATAACCAGTGTCGCGGCGATCCATGCAAAGGCCAACTGGTACGCCACCGAAAAAGCCGACCAGCGCCAGTTCTTCAGTTCCCTCATCACTGCAACAAGCGCGACAAGGCAGGGCGTATAGAGCAGAACGAAAAGCATGAATGCGAATCCTGCGAGTGGGGTAAAGAATTCGCGAACTTTTCCCCGCAGACCCTCGCTTTCTTCTGTTTGTTCACTGCCAACCGCATATAGCACTCCCATCGAACCAACAACCACCTCCTTGGCGACAAACCCGGTAACCAGCGAAACTGCTCCGCGCCAATCAGTGCCAAATTGTTGTACAATCGGCTCGAAAAACTTTCCTGGTTTATGTAGCCTTTTTGCGCAAGCGCACGAAGAGCGACCATTACCGTTGGGCGTTTGATCTTCAAGCTATCCGCGATTTCCTTTGACCGGGCAACCTTATGCCGCCTGACGATATTGAAAATCGCTTCGAGGGTTGCTGTAAGTGCTGTTGTACTCATTAGGCACATTTTCGGCTATAGTTAGAAGCAACTAACAATATACGAATGATCTATTTTTGGCGCAAGTTTTTTTTAAAAAAATCATGACAGCACCCGCAATGGCCATAGTTGTTGCTGCTATCGCTTTCACCAGATTAGGTGCTGCACGAAAATGATTTCCTGCAGAAATGATGGAAACCCGCTTCGCGAGCGTCTCCGGGTATCACAGACTACTTTTCGTGATTGCCATTCCGAATGAAACGGTTGGCGGTATACTGTTGTTAAATCTTCCTGTCTCTTACAATTATTAAGAGCTGGTACCCGCCACAGGTTCCAATGTATGTTGCAAGCTCTACCGGCACAGCTTGTCTTTTGTTACGCATATTCATGTTGCAGAGAATGATCGGTCTTTCATCCTGGGGTTTATGAGATCTGTCTTGCTCTCTGTGATTATTGTTTCTGCTTAGCTTATATTCTTCCAATCGCAGTAATTAAATCCCTACCGAACGGGAATTTTCCAGGCGGCACCGATTCTGCACAGTGTGCCCGTCAGAAAACTGTTAACCGTTTCAAATTATGGATGTGACGGGGACTAATTCGTTGTTCCTGCAGCATTTGACCGAGGTCCGACCCCGTCCTCAAAGGCCGCTCCAGAATTACTCGACCACTACAATCAGCCAGGAGACTTTCCTGGACTGTACGATACAACTGCTATGAATATGATCGTCAGTCATCGACTTGCAATTAAGAAGCTCGAAATTATTAAGAACAGGTGCCATTAATACCTGTGTCTGTTCTCCCGTTACTTCTAATACGTTCCTGAAGGGCGCCGATAGAAAAGGTTCAGGCTTCGACTTCAGAAAAAGCAATTTATTCGGGCAAAGTCCAAACCAGGTTTGAACTCTGAAGGGAAAATGCTATTTTACCCTGTATATGGATTTTTTTGTCCCTCCAAAATTCTTAATATCTGTTGAATTAGTGTTGGAAAGTATCATATGACTCTGCCGTTATTTGCCGTTGTTCTGGGATTGACTATTCTTGTCTGGAGTGCGGATAAGTTTGTGGATGGCTCCGCTGCTGCAGCGCGTCACCTGGGACTGCCGCCGCTTCTGATCGGCATGGTGATCGTCGGGTTTGGGACCTCCGCTCCCGAGATGGCGGTATCAGCCCTTGCGGCTTCTCAGGGTAATTCGGGAATTGCGCTGGGAAATGCCTACGGATCAAATATCGCAAACATCGCCCTGATTTTAGGACTCACGGCGATGATCTGTCCCATAACCGTGCATTCGCAGGTGCTTCGCAAGGAACTTCCCATCCTCGCGGCGGTAATGGCGCTTGGTGCGTATCAGCTCAGCGATGGCAGGATGGCCAGGATCAATGGTGTGGTGTTGCTGGTCGTTTTTGCGGGGCTTATGACGTGGAGTATCATATTGGGATTGCGGGAGAAGACCGATCCATGGGCCGGAGAAACCGAGCAGGAGATGCTCAGCCATCAGATGAATATGAAAATGGCGATTTTCTGGATCCTGGCAGGTCTCGTGCTGCTGATTGTCAGCTCTCGTACCCTGGTCTGGGGATCTGTGGAAATCGCACGGTTTTTTGGGGTAAGTGACCTGATCATCGGACTTACTATCGTTGCGCTTGGAACCTCGCTTCCCGAGCTGGCTTCAACCCTCGCGGCCATCCGCAAAAACGAACACGACATTGCGTTGGGAAACGTTCTGGGATCAAACCTATTCAACACTCTGGCCGTGGTCGGTATCGCCGCAACCATTCATCCGATTGCCGTGGGACCGGAGATTCTCAACAGGGACATATCGGTGTTGGCGATACTGACGCTTTCGCTGTTTGTCATCGGATATGGCTTTCGGGGGCGTCCCGGTCGTATAAACCGGTTTGAAGGAGGCGCCTTATTCGCCTCTTATATCGGATACGCCACCTACCTTATCATAAGTGCGTTTTCCGATCGTTAACCTCGCTTCCCTTTCGCAAAAGCTTCTTCACGATCACAATTCTGAGAACAAATAGAGAATAGTGCCCCTCATGCATATTCAGTGCCTGTGATACCTCAATCGATTGGAATGCCTTTCGATTCAAAAACTGTGACTTTCCAGCCTCACAGAGCCTTCATCTATTTGTTGCCTCAACTGGTATAAAAAAATCGACTGTCTAGCCTCATGTCACCTCTTCTAGGCACCCGTTGAAGGAGGGGAGCATAAAAAAGTGGTGTATGGCACATATTATGATGTCGACGCTTGGATTGCCTGAGAGACTTTCTATTTTTTGAAACCATGCATGATTGTTGAGAAAATGCTCCTACCCGATCGCTTGATACAAATACCGGCACAACATTTGATTACAATAATTCATCCGTTTAAATAGGGGAGCAGTCTCAGAAAATGCCTCGAGCCGGGGTGGAAAGGAGATCACGCATGCAGCCAAACATAGTTATTGTCGATGATGATCCTCTGCAGCTTACCATAATGTCGCTGTTTCTTAAGAAAGCAGGATTTGAACGGCTGTCACTGTTTGACTCCCCTGTAGAAGCGCTTGTGTATGCCCGAAGGCGCGCTCCCGATCTGGTGATCACCGATTACAACATGCCGGAGCTCACGGGGGTGCAGCTTCTCCGCAGGCTGCATGACATCTATCCCGATCTGCCCGCAGTCGTGGTATCCGGCTCGGATATCGATTTCGATTATCCTCAGATATATGCGGTGGTACAGAAGGGATCTGAGCACTATTTTCCGAAGCTGATTGCATATGTAAGAAGTGCTTTGAATTCTAAACGGGAAGTGGGCAGACAAATCAAACAATCAAGGTTTGCCTAAAAACCTGTAGTCATCAAGGCAGCAAGGAGAGAGCAATAAGCTTTGCAGTTTCATAACGGCAAAAGAATGGTCAGTCCCATTGTAAAGCCGTAACCCGAAGGATCTGTCTAAAAAAACATAATATTTGTACATGCCTGCAAACGGAGCTTTGATGATATGCGTGCACATAGCTCCATTTTGTTTTTTCAATTACCTTATATCTGAATTGAACTACAATTCACAAGTTCACAGTTCACAAAAGTTTATAGTTCTACTGCTCTGTCAATACAAACACTCCCGACTCATTTATCTTCCCGGCTTCTACACAAAGGATGTAGGTCCCATGCGGTACTGTTGATATATCGACCGTCATGCATCGACCGTCTTTTTGATCTCTCGTGATCACTTTTTTTATGACCTGCCCGCGAAGATCGTACACTGTAACCTTGAATTCTTCGTTTGCGCAGGATGTGTTCGGCTGGATGGTCAGGCTGCGTGAGGTGTGTATGATGTTTGTGCGAGCTTTTTTTCGGGGGAAAGGTTTGGCTGTTCGAGTATCGGCTAACTTGATAACCTCCACATTATCGATATACACATCGATATCCGATAACCCCAAATTAAACTCCACCCGCGCATTATCGTCACTGGGATAATCCATGGTAAAATCGAAGGTATATGTCTGGTGCTCGGTAGTGAGGCGGTGTTCGGTGCTGTGGTAGGTTGTCCAATCCGCCACACTCTGGTTAATCTTCGCCTTTATCGTACGTGGCGCATCCGCTCTGGCATCGAATGATACCCGATAGGCTTCTCCTTCTGTGAAACTGAGCCCCGGGCGGTTGAGCTGGATTGCGTAATCAGCGGTACCACCGCTTGATATCGAGACATGATACTCCTGGTTTTCGACCGCTCCGGTGGCGGAGGCGCCCTCCAGGTTTCCTACCAGAATCCATCCGCTTGCACCGCTGCTGAAATCACCGTTGACAAGCATGGAGCCGGATTCCCCAAACCAGGCGCTCAGAAACAGATCACTGGTCATGGTAACAGGCAGTATATCCTCGGATGATGTGATATCGCCCATCCAGCCCAAAAATTCATAGCCGTCGTCGGGTATCGCCTCTATGATAACCTCATCATTTAGGGCATACTCCTGTTGTTGTGGAGAAACGGTGATTGTGCCGTTTCCGTTGGCTTGAGTGGTAAGCGAAAATGGTCCGGCTGTAGCGGGTTTATACACCCGCACATAATCGATTAGAAACTGTTGGGGGAAAATTGAATTATCAACCCCGTGCACACCTCCCCAGGAGCCTCCTACAGCGATGTTGAGAAGCAGATGAAAAGATTTGTCGAATGGCCAGGTAGCAAAATCGTCGGGGTTATCGTTTTCGAAGCTGAAATAGGGAGTATCATCTACGAAAACATCGATTCTTTCGGCGGACCATTCGACCGCATACACATGAAATGCCTCTTCGCAGTCAGGGACTTCGATCAGACTGCCGCGCTGGGTGTTACGGGCATGGTTGTAAGCATCCGTATGAACTGTTCCATGGATAGTGTCCGGCTGCCAACCGACATACTCCATGATATCGATTTCACCGGAAGCCGGCCAGTTGCCGTATTCCCAGTTGGTCGGAAGCATCCATATCGCCGGCCAGAGGCCCCTTCCCGCAGGAAGTTTTGCACGTACCTCTATACGGCCGTAGAGCCAGTCACCCTTGTTTTTTGTCACAAGGCGGGCCGAGGTATAATCGCTTCCCTCGTACTGCTCGTGCCGCGCGGTAATAGTCAGCATACCGTCGGAGACATTAGCGTTTTGGGCTCTCTTTTCGGTGTAGTACTGCAGCTCCTGATTCCCCCAGCCATCTCCGCCGACATCATAGCTCCATTTGGTCGAGTCGGGAAGCCCCTCGTAGTCGAACTCATCCGACCAGATCAGGACCCATTGAGCATGGGAGAAGGA
>CAYQOU010000060.1:0-24329 GCA_964419255.1 uncultured Fibrobacterota bacterium
AAAATAATCCGTGCTGACGGCTCGGTTGTTGACATAGCGATGGATAAGAGTTTCTGGAGTGGCAAGACAAAGCAGCAGTATGTTCTTTATCCCGGTGATACTCTTTACGTACCGGAATCCTTCCAGATTCCCTGGTCAGTATTCTCAACAGTTCTGGGTATACTCAATACATCCCTAAGCATTGTTTTGGCAATAAATATTCTGGCAAATAGATAACGGGTCGCATGCGCACCTGTTTGAGGCAATACATTAATAATGAGAAAACCGATTATTATCACCATTGGCAGCGGTAAAGGCGGTGTGGGGAAAAGTACGGTAGTTTCCAATCTTGGCTCTGTTTTGGCCGGGGAGAAAAATTACCGTGTCGGTTTTGTCGATGCCGATTTAGGGGGTGCAAATCTGCACACCTTTTTGGGTGTAAAGCGTCCAGCCAAAGGCATGCAGGACTTTCTGGCGGGGCGGGAGAAGTCGCTTCAGGATGTTGCGCTTGAGACGGTTGTGCCGAATACGTGGCTGATAAGTGGCGCGAGTGACGTTTTGGAGCTGGCAAATCCCCGATACGCGCAAAAGCAGAGGCTGATTTCTCATTTGAATCGACTGGATGCTGATTATGTGTTTGTGGATCTTGGGGCGGGGAGTGATTCGAATGTGGTCGATTTTTGTGCCTCGTTTGATCAGAATATAGTTATTTCCGACTCTCAGCCGACCTCTGTGGAAAACGCGTATGGTTTTTTGAAAAACAGCCTGGTGAGGGGAGTCTTTAGATTATTTCCGGGAAGAAACGATGTGCGAGGAATGTTAAAAAGCTTTACAGATCCAAAGTCTGTTGATGGGTGCGCGACGATGGATCAGCTGTTGCGGAAAATGAGCCGGAAAAATCCTGCAGAGGCGACCGTTGTCCGTCAATGGCTTCAAAAGCGTCGTACCTACCTGATTCTGAATATGGTGAGAGATAATGAAGATATAGCCATAGGAAAGCGTTTCAGTCAGATAGTAAAAAAGTATCTGTCGATGCAGCTGCATTATATAGGATACGTCGGATTTGATCATGAAGTACGTTCGTCTCTCAGGCAGTATCGACCGGTTGTTACGCGGACGGAATCTGAGATGCTGCTGTCGTGTTTTTCGGCAATTACCGATAATCTGGTGGTTTTGACAAAGGGAAAGAAAGGCTGATGAGCTATTTAGAGCATTGGAAACTTCGTGAAGGGGCTTTCGAGGAGCTTTGTGATACCCGGTTTTTTTTCGAAAGCGATGATCATCGTGAAGCTCTGGACAGATTGCTGTATGTGGTCAATGATCGGAACATGAACATGGGACTGCTTACCGGTGAAGTCGGATCTGGAAAGACGATTACCAAAAACGTTCTTCAAAATTCTTTGCCCGATCATGATTTTGAGATTGTCAGCTTCGAAAACTCATATTTTTCGTTTACTGATATTCTTCACCACATCATAACGCACATCACGTTTCGTGATCCCCGGGTAGCCATGGCTGATGATCTGGAAATACCTGAGCGAAATGATAAATATCTTTTAATGCAGTGCTTCAGAGAGAAACTGGATAGGTTGATTTACGAGGAAAAAAGACATCTGGTACTGATTTTTGATGAGGCACAGCTGGTGGAAGATTCGGTGCTGGACGAGTTGAAAACGTTGACAAATCTCTCCTCCGAAACGACCAGCTTTCTGACGGTTTTCCTGGTGGGACAGCCCGAGCTTCGGGAGAAAATCCGTTTACTCAAGCAGATTGATCAGCGGATATTTTTGCGGTTTCATCTCAATAATCTGGATTACAGCAACACGGTCAAATATATCCGTCATCGTTTACTTGTGGCCGGTGCGCAGAATTCCACACTATTCACCAGTCTGGGCTACGAGAGGATCTTTCGGTCAACCGGTGGGGTTCCAAGAGAAATTAACAGACTATGTAAGCTGGCATTGACATATGGATATGCACAGAATTTGAATCAAATATCACGGGAAGACATCGAAGTTATTCTGGACGATTTGCAGAGGCATATCTGATGAGTGATCAAAAAAGAAGACGCTTGAGTCTGGGCGATATTATTCGTAAGATGAATGAGGAGGCGCAAAAATCTCCTCCGTCGAATACTCATTCGGAAAAGATATCTGTTGCCGATGATCGTTCGACCGGAAATCAGCCGCATGTGCACAGGCCCGGATATCTCAGGTCATCTTCTGCAAAACTGCCCGCTCAGCCACATTTTGGGCAACCCAGTTTAACACAACCGCAGACCAGTGGTGTATCCGAAAAAAAACTCGCGCAAACGGCAACCGCGGTCGAGCAAAAGCCCTCCCCGGTTGAAAAAAGAGGTCCTGTTTCACACACCGAACACCCGGACACGCACCCGGAGGCGGTGCAAATTGCCCCCCTTACTGCCGGTGCTTATGAAGAGGCCGAGGAGGAAGAATTTGACTTTTTCAAGTATGTGAATATCATTTTACGGCGTAAAGCAATTGTTACCTTTGTTACCGTGATAATGGCTATTTTCACTGTCTTCAATTTCCTTAATGCACCAAAATATTACATTGCCAAGGCACGGCTGCTTTTCCGAATACAAACCAACAAAATAATCGAGGATGCCCATTCGGTTCGGTTGTTCATCGCAAAGGAACAAATCCTCAACACTCATCTTGAGTTACTAAAGTCTCGCAGCGTTCTTGAGCAGGTAGAGCAAAATCTTCACGGAGAAATTGAATCGGAGAAGATCGCGGGTGGATTGGGAATAAAGCAGGGAGAAACAAATGGAGAGAAGAACAGCGTAATCGAACTGAGCTTCAAGCATCCGAAAGCCCAGACAGCCGCGGATGTGGTAAACAACCTGTGTAAAACCTATATCGATTACAGCCGTGGCGTAAATACGCAGGAGCAGACGCGGCTGATTGTGAAGCTCGAAACGCAAATTGAAAAACTGGAAAAGGAGCTTGCGGAAAGGGAAAACGCACTTCGCTATTTTAAAGAAAAAAACCGAATGGTACAGCTTTCCAGTGAAGCAAACCTTGCGGTAAAGAAGCTTTCCAGTATGGAGCTGGCCCTTCAACAGACGCAGCTTGACCTTCTCAGTAGCAAAGAAAAACTCAATACTCTCAAAGCTCAAATCGGGCGCCAGGAAGTAAACATCGTTCAGTCGATGACATATAAAAATCCCTATCAGGAGAAAATATCCGAGCTTGAGCTGCAACTAAATACGCTATCCGCGGAGTATAGTGATGATCATTACAAGATAAAGACCATAACACAGCAAATTGAGAAGCTGAAGCAGGCTATGCAGAGCGTGATCGCCAATGAGGCTGCAACGCAGACATTTATAAAAAATCCCATCCGGGAGTCTCTGCTGCAGACTTTGGTAAACCAGTCTATCGAAATATCGGCACTTGAAACTAAGAGAACAGCTCAGGAACAGATAATCGAGAAGCTGAATGTCGAATTGAAGGAACTTCCCTCTCTGGAGCAGCGATATGCACATCTACAGCGTGAAACAGAATCGCTTGTACAGACCTTGCGAATGCTGAAGACAAAATATGAGGAAACCAAAATCCAGAGGGATGCTCAGGAAAGTGATCTGAAAATATTTGAATTGGCTGAAGTGCCTGAGAATGCCATTTCAAGCAAAAGTATGTCAAGCATACTGATCGGTATCATTGTCGGCATTATCCTCGGTATAGCCATAGCCTTTGTAATCGAATATCTCGATCAGACAGTCAAGGAGCCGGCGGAAGTTGAAAAGTCACTGGACCTGTCTTTGCTTGGCGTTGTTCCGTTGATCGAGACGGAAAGTGCGATTATCGAAAACACGGAGATGCTCGCCAAGAGTGTACTTGAACCATTCCGTGCTCTGAGGGCAAATTTAAAACATCTCACTTCCAAAGGTAACAAGCGTGTTCTGATGCTCTGCAGCGCCGTTAAAGGGGAGGGGAAAACAACGCTTGCGGTAAACCTTGCAATCACTTTCGCACTTGACGGTAAGAGGGTTGTCATCATTGATGCGGATCTGAGGCGACCGCAGGTGCACCACTATCTCAATCTGTCAAAGGAAAACGGCTTCTCGGATTATTTGCTGGGCAAGAAGGAAATCGACAGCATCCTCAAAGATTCACATCATGACAATCTGAAGGTGATAACCTCAGGAGAGCGCCCGAATAATCCAGCCGAACTGCTGGGTACACCTCAGTTTGACCGCATGTTAGAGGAGATCCGTGCTTACGGGGATCTGATAATCTTTGATTCTCCGGCGCTGCTTCCGGTAAGTGATTCGATCACCATGGCTCCGAAGATGGACGGGTGTATTATGGTGGTGCGTACTATGTGGACACCCCAGAAAGCAGCCAAACAGGCGAAAAGTCAAATCACCCGCATCGGCTCAAAAATCATGGGGGGGGTACTCAATGGGGTATCACAATCTCATGGGTATTATCCATATTATTATGGATATTACGGATATAAATATTCCTACTACGAAGATGAAACCCCTGAAAAGTTTTCTTTTCGCCGATTCGCACTCAAAACAGAAGAAAAAATCAAGCAGTCTTTTACAGAAATGACAACAGCGGCTCCGCATACTATCGCTGGACTCCTGGCTTTTGGCGGGTATCTGTGTCGTAAAAAAACATTCTGGATACTTTCACTCACATTTATAACGCTGATTGCTGCCGGGATAATTTATAAGCCGAAATGGACGGGAGAGCAAAACCGCTCTCTGGTTCAACGAATCTCACCCGTACAAACCAGCTCCTCTCAAGCACCAGTATCGAAAAACATCTCTCCGATCCGGATAGAAACCAGGAGTCGGGATGATATACAACCAGGTAACCGGCAGGAGGCGAGTTTCGACGTGCAGTCTCCGATGAGCTTTCAACCTGCTGCCACTCACAGTTTTCTATCGTCCTATAAAGATTCCTTAGCCGCATGGATACAAGCCCTGAACAATCATGATACCAACCGTCTTTTGTCCTTTTATGACCAAAGCCGATTCAAATTTCCCGGGGGTACCTATAGACAGTGGGTAGATCATGTTAAAAACCGGCTGATTCCTCATACGGGTGAAAGTTTCATAGCCGTCGAAGAGATGAAAGCCTCTGTTTATCAGCGGAAGTTTGTGAAAACGGAACTGGTCAGTCGACTGTCAGACGGCACTACCGAGATCGAAGAAATAAGAACAATGATATGGGCCCCCACCGGGTCTCGCTGGCGCATAATTGGGCAGAAGAATCGTCACAGATGAAAATGGAAAGACGAAAAAGGCGACGAATAGTGAGAAACAGCATTTATGCTGTATTGCTGCTTGCAATCGGCTTACAGGCGTTTCTGTTCGTTCGTGATTTTCGGGCACCGGCACAGCTGCCGGATTCAGAAAGTTTTGAGGTCTCAATTCAGGGGAATATCAAAAAACCGGGTACTTATCGGGTCGCCGAAGGTACTACTCATTTTGAAATCCTGCAGGTTGCCGGCGTACGCTCTACGTCAGATATAACACCTTTTAACTTGACGGCTCAAATCGAATCGGGCCAGGATCTGACGGTTGGAGAACTGGATCAACCGGTTGCTCTGAAGGACAATGTGCGGTTGGAGTTTTTACTTGGAGAAATAAGTATTCTCTCAAAGGATGGGCGGTTACGTCCACAACAGGAGGGGATGAGCATAACGGAAGGGGATCGTGTTATAACCGATGAGCAGGCGCAGGCTGAATTGTCTCTAAACACATATTCTCGAATCGATATGGATAATTTTTCGGAATTGTCCTTCGACAAAATAGGGGAGAACAGGGATGGGAAACAGTTCCATGAACTCTTTCAGAGAACCGGACTGTGCTGGTACAAAATCAATTATGCAGAAAAATCGCAGGTTTTTAAGGTGATTACTCCACTGGCAACCGTTACGGTAGCCGGAAAGGGAGCAAATTTTACTATCGATGTGAAGTATTCTGAAGTGGTTGTCGATGTAACGGATGGGTTGTTGCTGATTGAGCGTCCGAAAAGCGGGGAGGCGATTAACCTGATCGCCGGACAGACGGTGAGAATATATGATGACGGGCGTCCTTTTCAGGTTTCCAAAACGCAACAGGAAATCAGTGCAAGCGAACGGTTTTCGGAGCTGACCCGAATGAAAACAGAGGCGATGTTGAAGCATATGCCTTTCAATTTTCTGTTTTGCGGGTTACCAGTTGTCTTTCATGCGGTCAGCGTTCAGTTTCAGAAGGGGGAAGTGCATATTATCCACATTCCGGCAAACACGGCTGTCGGAGAGTTTGCGCAGGGGTTTTCGACTCTCCAGGAGGCTTTCCTCTATGGAGGTCCGTCGTTTGCGAGTTCTCTGGTCGAAAGAATCCTTAATACCCAAATGCCCAAGTATATGGTGATGGAAAAGGAGGATATTCTTCGTTTAGCGTCCATGCTCGGTGGGGTTTCGGTGACGGTTGACCCCCGTGCCGCTTCGGCATTAAACATAAAGAGTGGCTCGCAGATGATTAGTGGCGAAATGTTAATGAAATATCTAAGTCCGGGTATATCCGGCAGCAAAGACAATGAGTTACGACAAATGCAGGTGCTGAAGGCAATCTTTGGTATGCTGGAAAGCAAGGAGGTGATTATGACCGGCATGCTTGCGGATCAGATATTTTCGTCCATAGATGCTAATGTCTCACCCACGGAGATAATGCGGCATTATCGCAATTTCAGCAGTCGGTCTAACTGGCAGCTGGTTACTCACTCTCTGCCGGGCCGACAGAAAATGCAGAGTAGCCGTCTGTTGCACGACCCTATACTTGAGCGTTCCAGAACTATTTTAACTACCCGCAAATGAATAATGTATTTTACCTGAGTTGAGCGATTCTCTTGCGGTGATTCGCGCAATTCCTTGGGGCGTAAGGGTTTCAGCACCCCTGAAAGATTGGGGCGTATTTGCTACGATAGCACGATTGCTTCAATCTTTCTGCACATTAAGGAATCGCGCGACTCATCCGCTCAACTCAGATTCAAGATACGCACGCTACGCGAGCGGATATCCTTCGCGAAATGTATCCGGTAATCTCTTTTCCCTCGAGTGCAGCACATGAAAATTTTAGTTATTGGCAGCAAAGGGCAACTGGGATCAGACATGTGTATCAGTTGCCGCAAACACGGGCATCAGGTCTGGCCGGTGGATGTACCCGATATTGATATCACCACAGAGTCGTCTGTTCGGGATGTGATCTCAGGGTTAAAGCCGGAGGTGGTGATAAACTGCGCGGCATTTACTGATGTGGATGCATGTGAACAGAGGCAGGAGCTTGCGTTTGCGGTCAATGGCATTGGTGTCGAAAATATCGGCAGGCAAAGTGCGACCGTTGGTTCCCGTGTCATACACATATCCACCGATTATGTATTCGATGGCACCAAAAAGAGTGCCTATATCGAAACCGATTCACCCTGTCCGCAATCTATATACGGAAAATCGAAGCTGGCGGGTGAAGAGGCGCTTGGCAGGACAAACGAAAAATCGGCTATTCTGCGAGTCGCCTGGCTCTATGGGGTGTACGGTAAGAACTTTGTCAAGACTATTCGCCGGGTTGCCCGGCAAAAGGCGCAGGAAGGCGCAAAACTAAGTGTGGTGAATGATCAGTTTGGGACCCCTACCTACACAGGGGATGTGTGTGCCCAGACTCTCAAAATATTGCAAGACGATTATTACGGAATATTTCACTGCACCAATGAAGGTGAGTGTACCTGGTTTGATTTTGCCTCACATATAATCGATTGCAGTGGTATTTCCGTACAGATAGAACCATGCACAACAGATGCTTTCCCTCGGCCCGCACCGCGTCCTCACAATTCGGTGCTTGAGAACAAGAGGCTGAAGGAGGCCGGCATTCATTGTATGCGCGATTGGAAAGATGCGTTCGCATCATTTTTAAAGGAAGAAAAAGTCTCGGAATAATCACCTGATTTTTACTGCACGATTCGAGAGGAATAGATAGATGAAGACAATGCTTGTAACCGGCGGATACGGGTTTATCGGATCCAACTTCATTCGCTACATCACTGAGAATAGCCCGGAGTGGAAAATTGTCAACCTGGACAATGTCACTTATGCCGGTAATCCGGCAAATCTCGCGGATCTCGATACGGAGGGTCACCTTATATCGGTACGGGGAGATATCACCGATCGTTCACTGGTAAAATCTCTATTCGAAAAGTACGCGTTCGATCGGGTTGTTCACTTTGCTGCCGAGTCTCATGTCGATCGCAGTATCACCGGACCGGAGATATTTGTGCTGAGCAATGTCCTGGGAACCCAGGTGTTGCTGGATATGGCACGGGCGCATTGGGGCGGGGGCAGCGAGCATAAAAGGTTTATCCATGTCTCGACCGATGAAGTATACGGGGCATTGGGACAGGAGGGGTTTTTCACGGAAGATACCCCGCTTTCTCCCAACAGTCCATACTCCGCGAGTAAAGCCGGCTCCGATCTCCTGGTACGTTCCTATTTTAAGACGTTTAATATGCCGGTTATCACTACCCGCTGTTCAAACAATTACGGACCGTATCAGTTTCCGGAGAAGCTCATTCCGCTGATGATCATGAATGCCATGGAAGACAAGCCGCTTCCGGTATATGGTGATGGGCTTTATGTGCGTGACTGGTTGTATGTTGTGGACCATTGTAGCGCGATCCATCATATTGCGGAAAAGGGTCGCGTCGGCCAAGTGTACAATATCGGTGGGAATAACGAGAAGAAAAATATCGACGTGGTCAAGACGATACTTTCGGTTCTAAAAAAGCCTGAGACGTTGATCAGCTATGTAGCCGACAGGCCCGGCCACGATAGACGGTATGCGATTTCTGCCGAAAAGATCAAAAACGAGATAGGATGGCAGCCTTCAGTAAATTTTGAGGAGGGTATAGCACGAACTATTCAGTGGTATATAGATAACAGACAATGGTGGGAGCCTCTGAAGGAAAGAGCGAAAATATAACCTCTGGCGATTGTCTATCTGCTCATAACGTTATCTTAAGTCAAACGACTCTCTGGCGGCGATTCGTACAATTCCTTGAGGCATAAGGGTTTCAGTAATCTTGGAAGCTCGGAGAATACTATACTCCAAGAATGCACGATTGTTTCAACCCTTATGCATTTAACAAGTTGCGCGACTCATCCGCTCAGTACCGTTCAATTGAGGTTTAACAGTCTGCCGAGCATCCGATTGTGTGCCTCGGCCAATAATTTATTTATAGTAACTATCGATGAAAAAAAACAAACGACCGTCGGGCATCGCATTTTATCTGTCTTTTCTTCTGGGTGGCAGAGGACGTGCAGGTTTGTTGCGCATGTTTGCCCGTATGAAATACAAATCGTTGTCTGTTGATGTTCCCTCGAGGCTTCGTTGCGCGGAAAAGATCCTTATAATTCTTCCCGAAGAGCCGTTTATGGCTCTACAGCAGGTGGAAACCGTGGTTTCGATGGTTTCTCATTTTTCCCGCTCGGAGATAACCCTGTTTTGTGAGCAGAGTGTGGCAGCGTATTTCAAGAAAATCAAAGGTATAACCTCGATTCTCACGTACGAAAAGACGGAGCGATTCCTTTTCTCCCGGGATTTCAGAACCTACGGAAAAGTGTTGGCGCGAGAGCGGTTCGATGTACTTTTCTTTCTGGAAAGAGCTCCAAAACCTGCACTTCTGAGTATCGTTATTCAGAGTTCTGTTCCGTTGAGGATCAGCTATGAAGGTGTAGGGGATTTTCCTTTTTTCAATTTCCGGGTGCGTCCATCCGAAAACCGCATATTTATGGGAGATCAGAATCTGTATCTGCTTGAGGCCCTCAATATTCCGGTTCAGAAAAACATCCGGTGGTCTGTTTCGAAGCAAGGTATGGAAGAGCTTGAACAGCTGCTTCAAGAGCATACGATCGACTCTGATGCAGAGTTGCTGTTAGTCGATATTAACTATGTTAATCAACTATGTGGAAAGGAGTGGGCGAGCACTCTGATACAAGAGCTTGAATCCCGGTTTGCTGAGACGCAGCTGTGTTTGTACAGCTCAGATACGAGTAATCAGGGGTTTGTCAACTGGCTCCAGACGTTTTCCATACCGGTTCTTTCCGATCTGAGTTCTTCGCGAATTGCTGCACTGGTCAGGCGCTCGTCTGTTGTGATCTCAGGCAGATCCTTACTATTTCAACTGGCCCATTTACTGGGTGTTGCTGCCATCGGGATATTTTTACCGGATGAGGTGGCGACCATGTACCGGCCCACGGGTTCCAGCAAGGCTGTCGAATGTGGGCGCAAACCCGATGAAGACGTGTCTCAAAAAGTAATCGAATCGGTTGGTGAGCTTATTGGGAAATAACTTTATCGTTATAAAGCCGGAGCATGCTCCGATATGCCAGGAAAGTGGTAAATGTGTTATAGCTGAAAACGTAATTAAACGCACAAGACCCTTTTTTTGCACTTTCCGCCATTGTATAATCTTCAATACTATATAGTTGGACGAACCTGAGATTTCCAATCCGCGTCGGTAGTTAAAGGGAACAGCCCATCGGGGTACGGATCTGGCGACGCCAAAAGAGTAGCAGAGGACCGAATGACAAATCAGATCAAACGATTGGTTCTTTTCCGAATTAAATCGCTTGAGTTCAAGTATAGAACCTGGAAAAACAAACGTGAGATTGCTCACGCCTACGAGGGTGAAAAGCCGCCGCTTCCCAGGAGGCTGCCGCCTGCCGTAAATATCAGGCGAGTAGCGACTGTCATTGGACTTATATTTCTTCTGTGTATCACCGGGTATGGTTTGTATACAGTCGGTACCTATATGAAAGACATAGACATCGCTTTTCCTTCGGTGAAAAACTTTCTGGAGAAAAAACGTCAGGAGGAAACTGTCGCGAAAACAACCCGGGAAGGCATGGAAACTGATGCGCCGGCAGAAGCAGCAAAGCCGAAAGTGCACTCGAAATCAGAGAATAAGTCAATCGGCAAACCTTCGCAGGAGGGCAGTTTCCTGGATACGATACCGGAGCTTGTCATGGTAACCGATCAGGATTCGATAGCCAGGTCCGAAAACGCATTCAACGTCAAAAATCCCATGAATCATGTAATACTGGCCAATAAGGCAGAGAGGACCATGTATTTACTCGAGCGCACCGGTTCATCCTGGTCCACCAGAGAATCCTTTCACATGGCCATCGGAGCCAATGATGGGGCAAAAGAGAGGGATGGAGATAAGAAAACTCCCGAAGGGCTGTATTTTATTATTGGGCGCAAGGAGGGCAGCGAACTCAATGAAATATATGGTCCGCTTGCCTACGTCTTAAACTATCCGAATGCCGAGGACCGCATAAAGGGGCGTACGGGGCAGGGGATATGGATTCATGGCACCGCCCCCGACAGCTTCCCGGTTCAGACCCGCGGTTGTCTGGAACTGGAAAACGAAAATATTCAGAGATTGAGTCAGGTTTTGAATATCGGAATCGGTACGCCGGTGTATATTGTTGAATTGGAAGAATTCGAGAGTCCGTCTGCATTTCCATCATACACCGAAATCGAGAAGCGCAGGGAGAAAATCCTGGAACAGTACAATCGCAATCAAAACTTTTTTGCCCGTGTTGTGATTGACTGGAAGAAAGCCTGGGAAAGTCAGGAAATTTCCTTCTATGAGAAGTTTTATGACCATCAGCGTTTCTTCGGCCAGGGGCTTGCCTGGGACGGATGGCGGGAGCGGAAAATACGCACATTTAACGCATACGAAACGATACGGGTGGAATGTAATGATATATTGTTAACGGATTTCTCTGAATCGACGGCGGTGGTTAAGTTCATACAGCGGTATCAATCCGATCTGCTGGAGGTAGAAGGCGGAAAAAAGTTATCACTGATTAAAGGCAGAGAAGGCTGGAAAATAATCGGGGAAAGTACGTTTCCCAAAGAGGAGCTTTTATTATGATGTTTTCGCGCAAAAAGGACATAAAAGATCCACAGGCTCTTGCAATGGAGATCGAGAATAACCTCACTCTTCTTCAGGATATTTTGCAAAGCTCAAGGACCGAGAAAGCTGACCTGCACTCTCTTCTGGCATCGGTTGAGAATGAGCGTTCGCAGATACACACCGAAATTCGATCGACAAAGGAGCTTCGTGAGGAGTTGGGTGAGCTGCAGCAAAAATACGACACACTCAAGCAGTCGGTGGATCGTTCGCAGGAGAAGAGTGATCGCCTGGATCAGCATTTTAATCGCGCGGAATCATTGGAGGAGCGTTTCTCGAAGATTGAATCGGCCGTTAATCGCATGGTCGAGCAGGAAGACTATATCGATACATTGAGTAAGAAGGTCGATCTTGTTTTCGAAAAACTGAATTCGCACCAGGGGGTTTCTGCAATACATGAAGGATTGAAGGCGGTGGAAGAGCTTGAGAAACGGCAGCTGTCAATCAGTCAGAGCATGGAACAATCAGAGAAGCGGGCATCGGATATAAACGCTCAGGTGGATTCTCTCAAAAAGGGGTTCGGTGATGTTGAGGCTATGGCGGATGATTTAAGCGGCAAGTTTGAACAGATCGAAAAAGACATGAGTACATTTCGTCTTATAAAGGAAAAGATCAACGGGCTCAACAGTCTGTCCGAGTATGTAAAAACAAAGATAAAAACACTGGAAAATCAGAAAGTTGTTGTTGAGAAAGCAAATGAGGAAGCCGGTCGGCTCAACACACTCGTCTGGCAGATCAATTCCGATCTGAAACATCTTCAGGGCAAGTATTCATCGCTGGAGAAGATAGACAAGAATATCAGTACGCTCAATTCGATGCTGGCGGAGAGTAGGGCATCGGTGGGAGAAATCCGTGAATTTCGTCAGTTTATGGAGGAGGCCACCGGTAAGATCGAGACGATGCGGGAAGTTGACAACGAGCTTAATGCTAAATTTGAAAGGTTTCGTCAGGAGGCAAAGCATGTTGATGAGGTAAACGAGAGGGCTCATGAAGTGTTGACCGTTGCCCGCAACACCGAAGCGATTTTCAATACACTTTCCAAGCATCAGAAGGTGCTGGAAGCCAGCAGGGCGCAGGTTATGGAGTATGAGAAGTCGCTTGATAAAGTAAAGGTACGTATAGAGGAGCTGAACCGGGAGTGGACGGTAATCGATACTATCACCGCACGGGTTTCCGACATGGAAAACCAGATAAACGAGATGGATTCGAATCTGGAGAATGTCGTTCGCAAGGAAAAGTCGATCGAGGAGTTTGATCAGAGGCTTGAGGATATGCGCACGCTGATCGAGGATACTCTGCAGAAAGAGGAAGGGCTGTTTGCGCAGCGCAATGAAGTCGACGCGGCTTCGGAGAAAATAGATGATTATCTTTCTACGGCAGAGCTTCTGAAAGAGAAGATCAAGGAACTCGGAGAGCATGAGCAGGAGATTCTGGCGGTTAATCAGCGTATAGATGAGCTGAAGATGTTGTCCGATATGGCAAATGAGCGTATCATTCAGACCGAGGAGAGGGCGCGTATTATCGAGGAGGTGGAAAATAAACTGCAGAATCTGGGCAACATGGTTTCCGAGATCGATGAGCGAATAAACACACAGCTGCAGCGTCGTACTATGATTGACAAGACGGAAAAGCGGCTGGATCAGCTCAACTATCTGCTTGGTGACATAAACATGAAAATACAGAGTCTTTCCAAGGAGCAGACGGTAGTGGATGATTTGACAAAGCAGCTCTCTGCCATATCCGCTCAGTCCCTGGAGGCCAAGGAGATGATGCAGCGGTTGGCGGAGGAGAAGCAGGCTCTGCTGCAGGAGGAAAATCGCATCAAGAATATGCGCTCCGAGCTGGATGAGCTTGTGGCCACGGCGCATACGCGGTTGGAAGATTTTGGTGAGTCGGTAAAGGTATACGACACGAAAATCGCAGATAACAAGCACAGCTTCGATCAGATCGTTGAGAGTAACAACCGGCAGCTGGAGGCCATCGGCGAGCATCGCAACGATATCGATAAGGCCGAGAAGCGTCTGGCGGAGGCACAAACTTTGCTTGCGGCGTTAAAGGGAGAGATGGATCAGATAAGCCGTCGGTCGAGTAAGATCGAGGCCATAGATGCCCGAATCGAGGGTGTGGATACCGTGGTCAGCGATATGGAAATTCGTATCGCGACGATTGATAAAGACCGCGAGCTGGTAAATACGACCCAGAAAAAAATCGACAGTTTGACCGGTCTTATTACCAAAGCGGAAAACAACATCGAACTCATTAATGAGAGGTCTACCGGACTTGAGGATGTCGGAAAGAAAGTCGTTGAATTGCAGACAATCACCGACTCGGTAGAAACCAGAATGCGCGAACTGGCGCGAGAGAAAAAGATTATCAGGGACGCTGAAGATCGTATCAACAGCCTCAATCTGCTGATGGAAGATATCAAGGCACAGATGTCCAACCTCTCCGCGGAGGAGCAGCAGATTCTCGCGGCTATCGAGAAGACTTCGGAGCTTCGTTTTTTGCTTGGAGAGGTCGAGACAAAAATAACCGATCTACGCCAGCAGAAAGAAAAAATCGGCTGATACGAACTTAACGGTGGCCACAGTATGTGAGAGGATTGCATGAGCGTCGAACTACGCACTTCAACGGTGGATCAGGCAGTAGAAGTTTTCATGCGTCAGGTCAAGGAGGTAAATCCCAAGATCTCGCAGACTGAGCTGATCGAAAAAGCCTTTCGGTTTTCGTGGGAGGCTCACAAGGATCAGTTTCGTAAATCGGGCGAGCCGTTTCTGGCTCATCCGATTGCCGTCGCAATGATTCTTGCCGAGCAGCAGCTCGACTCGATTACCATCTCTGCCGGATTACTTCACGATGTCATCGAAGACACCACTTTCAGCCGGGAGAAGCTCTCCGAGCAGTTCGGGGAAGAAATAGCGCTGCTGGTTGATGGTGTCACCAAGATCCGAACATTTCAGATGAAGTCTCGTCAGGAACGTCAGGCCGAGACGTTCCGAAAGATGCTGCTTTCCATGGCGCAGGATCTGCGGGTTATCATCATAAAATTTGCCGACCGCCTGCATAACCTTCGTACCCTGGGTTATCTGCCGCCCGAACGCATTCGCGCGATCGCCGCCGAAACTCTGGATATCTACGCACCGCTGGCTCACCGCCTGGGCATGGCCCGCATAAAATGGGAGCTGGAGGATCTTGCCTTCAAGTATCTGCACGAAAAAGAGTACAAAGAGATTGTTTCCCGTGTAGTTGCAAACAGACACGAAAGAATGGAGACGATCGACAGTTTTGTCATGCCTCTGCGGCGCAGGCTGGACAAAGAGGGGATCGATGTGACGGTTGTGGGACGGCCAAAGCATTTCTACAGCATCTACCGCAAAATGGTTCAGCGAAACAAGCCGTTTGAAGAGATATTCGATCTTCTGGCGATACGAGTGATTACCCGATCTATACGGGACTGCTACCATGTTTTGGGTATTATCCATTCGATGTGGAAGCCTATCCAGGATCGGTTCAAGGATTATATCGCCACACCCAAGTCCAATGGCTATCAGTCGCTGCATACGACGGTTGTGGGTAATCACGGCACCATTGTCGAGATGCAGATTCGCACCTGGGAGATGAACCAGACTGCCGAGGATGGATTCGCGGCGCACTGGCTGTATAAAGACGGCCGGGATGAGAGCCGCATGAGCGGAGATGAGAAGGCGATTGTGTGGCTGAAAAATCTCATTGACTGGCAGAAGGATCTTACAGATTCCAATGAGTTTCTGGAATTTTTCAAAATCGATCTGTTTCATGCCGAAATTTTTGTTTTTACGCCCAGGGGTGATCTGATTTCGCTTCCCAAAGGCGCTACCGTTCTGGATTTCGCATTTGCGGTGCACACCGATCTGGGCCTCCACTGCATCGGTGCACGCGTGGACGGCAAGATCGAGCCGATCAATAAGCCTTTACGAAGCGGCTCAACGGTTGAAATACTGCATCTCTCCTCCAAAAAGCCCTCCATCGACTGGTTGCGTGAAGTTAAGACTCCCAAAGCCCGTTCGGCTATCAGAAGGTGGCTGAAAAACACCGGCCGGCAGGAGAGTATCGACCTTGGTTGCAAGATAATTAAAGCCCGTCTCAAGAAACTGAATCTGGTCAGCTCTTTTGCAGATCACACCTCTTCTTTGTTGCAGTTTCTCGGTGTCACCAGTCTTGAGCGGCTGTATGAGCAGGTGGGCAGTGGTGAGATTCCCATTGCTCGAGTGATGCAATATTTTGAGGTGAACAAGATTCGAAAATCGGGCGGATCGGGAGTCGTCTCCCGGTTGGTTGAAAGTATCACCGGGAGGAACCGGGAGGTGCTTGTTGGAGGGGCGGATGACCTGATGGTTCGGTATGCGAAATGCTGCAACCCGATACCCGGCGATCAGATCGTAGGTTTCGTAACCCGCGGCAGAGGCATTTCGGTACACCGGGCCGATTGTACCAATGTCAACCTTTTCGGCAGCGATAAGGATCGGATGATCGAGGTGAGCTGGGATACAGGTGAAACGAAACGGTACGTTGTATATCTGGATGTCCGTGCTCATGATCGCCGCAGACTTCTTCACGACCTTTCTGAAGTACTTTCTGAAGCCGGTGCAAACATTCTGGAAGGAACAATTCGAACAGAACACGATCATGTCAGAAACACATTCAAGCTCGAGATCAAAAACAGCGATCAGCTCAAACAGATTTTCCGCCGCATACAGAGGGTAAAAGGGGTGGAAAACGTTTCCCGAAGTAAGGGGTACAGCGAAACAGGCCATGATGGGTGAATGGTTTGTCTCTATGAGCCTCACAGGAGCTGTTTTTGATCCTGACCTTACATTATTTTACTTCTATCTGGATTGTGAGAATCGCCGCAAGAGAATCGCACGATCCTGGTTTTTATTTGTGAACGCCGTCGATGTGCGTTTCAGGGCTGTTAAAATTTTCTTCTCCTGCAGGTGATAATGAATCAGATAACCATTATTTTATCCAGTGCAATACTCGGAATTATCGCGGGAGGGCTGCTTGTATATCTCCTTCGCCCGCGCCCCAGGGCTCAGGAAGATGATTCTGTTAAGAATACGACTTTCGTTTTTTCGGGCAATCTGAAGCAAACCAATCTTCTTGAGGCTATGCAGTTTTTGGAAATCGGACGGCGGGAAGGTATTTTGCACGTGTATTGCGGGCGGCGAAAAGGGTATCTGATTTTCGCGCAGGGGCAGGTAATCGATGCTTTCTACAGAAATCAGATCGGCCGCGAAGCGGTGTTTGCCATGATGGGGCTTGAGGAGGGAGATTTTTATTTTGAGCCCAAGACCATACGGCAGCCGCGACTCATATCCGAATCGATTATGGATATCGCTTTCGAATGGGATGATCGTCGCAATGTAGAAACAAACTAGCCGGGAAAGATATACAAAGTGCAGAGTATCCGTGCCGGGTCACCGGACTCTGCCTTTTTTATTTTGGAATTGTGGAGGTTTGAGGAGAACGTATGAATAGTGAATTGAAGATTTTTTCGGGAACAGCCAATCTGCCTCTGGCTGAGGATATCTGTAAGTATGCCGGGGTTAAGCTCAGTGAGTCGGAAATACTGTCATTCAGTAATGATAATATCAAGGTTAGAATCCTGGAGAGTGTTCGTGGCAAGGATGTGTATGTCATTCAGCCTTCCTGCGTGCCGGTGAATAAGGGGCTGATGGAACTGTTGATAATGATCGATGCGATCAAGCATGCCAGTGCAGGCCGGATCACTGCGGTGACGCCCTATTTCCCTTATGTCCGATCGGACAAAAAAGACGAGCCGCGAATCTCCATAACCGCCCGTCTGATTGCCGATCTGCTTTCGACAGCGGGGGCGGACAGGGTAATGACTATGAACCTGCATTCACCGCAGATACAGGGTTTTTTCAAGATCCCGGTCGACCATCTCCTTGCCGGTAAGCTTCTGTGCGACTTCTTTGAGTGTGATGGCCTGGAAAACTGTGTTATTGTTGCTCCGGATGCCGGAAGTGCCAAACATGCCGGGCGATATGCCATAAATCTGAAGCTTCCCCTGGCCATTTTGGACAAGCGCCGTCATGATGATTCCGAATCTCCGGTGATTCAAAACGTTATCGGGGATGTTAGCGGGAAGCGTGCGATTATTTTCGATGATGAAATAGCATCGGGGGGATCGATTATTGAGGTGGTCAAGGCTCTTGAAAACCTGGGAGTGGAGGAAATCACCGCCTGCTGCGTGCATGCGGTACTGTCAGACAACGCGATGGAAAAAATCGAAAAATCCTCACTGAAACGACTGGTTGTGACCGATACGGTCTATATACCGCCGGAAAAACGAACGCCAAAGCTCACCGTCGTATCGGTAGCGGAGCTGTTTGCCAACGCTATCATGTATACGAATACCGGGCGTTCTATCAGCGGGCTTTATTCCCGGTTTTAAAGTACCCGATGAACCGGTGGTTCGGATTGCCAACCAAAACAAATCCACCGATACGTTTACACCGTGCGTTTCCCGCTCTGCCGTTTTAGGTTCTAATGTATGGAAATCAAGGATATCAGACGCCTGAGCATGCCCGATGCCCAGGCGTTTATTCATCAACATCAGCATGAGCAGCCGCATGAGCTGGTACTGAGCTGGCGTGGGCGCACCGATTTGCCTCTGGCTGCGATTGCCGAGCAGATCAGTTGCCGCAATAAAGCTAAGCGAAAGCTGCCGTCTCTGGCAACCACCGGTTTCCTCTTTGAAAAGGTCGCTCTGAGCCAGTCTACCGGTGAAGCTGTTGCACGATTCAAACGGGGGCTGATGAAAGGGACGCGTCTGATAGACTGTACCGGGGGGCTTGGAGTGGATACACTGTTTCTAAGGGAAAAATTTGGTGAAGTTATCTACTGTGAACAATCAGAGTTCCGCCGCATGCTTTTCAAACACAACAAAACGGTACGACATGCGGATAATGTCGGTGTATCGGAAAAGGATTGCGTTCAGACTCTTCACACAGTTAAATCCGGCTCTTTTGATTGGGCCTATATAGATCCCTCACGGCGAAATGAATCCCGTCGCTTCGTAGGACTGCATCAGTGCGAGCCGGATGTGATAGAGCTTGAGGATCTTCTTGTTGAGAAAGCACGGCAAGTGTGTGTGAAGGTGTCTCCCGCGCTTGAAATCGAGGAGGCTGAAAAGTCTTTGAAGTGGCTCTATGGCGTAGCGGCTGTTTCGGTGGAAGGGGAATGTAAGGAGATACTGCTTTTTTTGCGGAAGGCATCCCGGAAAGATGAACGCATATACAAAAAAGCATACCTGCTGGATGATCGAGGTGCGGTGGTCTTTGCGATTACAAAACAGCAGGCTGCGGCTACAAGAAAAATCCGCGAAACAGGCACATACTTCTACGAGCCCGATCCCGCGTTAATTAAAGCAGACGTACTGACCGAAGTCGCTGAGCGATTCGATCTCTCATTTATCCATGAGTATAGCGCCTATATGACTGCCGATGATTATGTCAAAGATTTCCCCGGGCGCTCTTTTGAGGTGCAGGCCCTGTCTGTATGGAATCGGAAAAAATTCAAGCGGTATCTGGAGGAGCACTCGATTGCAAAGGCACATGTCTCCAGGAGATGGTTCCCTTTGAGTGTCGAGGAGATTCGTGCCAGATTTGGACTCAAGGATGGTGGGGAAGATTATTTTTTCTTTACCAGGGATATGAAGGGATGTTGTATCGTAGTCCATTGCAGGAAGGCAGGCGCACCCCATTCGTCCGGCCGCAAACGCACCGGCAGGACACCTTCCCCCTGGTAGGGGAAGGTGTCCTGCTAGCCCCCCAATTATGATTATGGGCAGTATTCGCTCCTTCCCTTATCCCGTCCCGCACGCGGGAGGAGGAGGCCGGGAAGGGGTGAATCAAAGAAGGGCCGGGGGTAAGCGCATTTTTTTGTCTTGTTATTTGTTTGTGGTTTTTGTCGATTTTGCTTGTATCGTTCCTAGCAACCGAGTGACCGACAAAAACCAATTTCGGCTCTGCCGGACATAGAAGATAAATCTGATTGTATATGACAGGTTGAACAGGATTCTAATTATGGCGAAAAATCGGAGACATTTTATCAGGTATACCCTGCCCATGTGGCTTTGGGCTGCCCTGATGCTTACGGTCAGCTCTCTTCCGGGCACCAGTCTGCCGCAGGGAAATATGTGGGAATGGGACAAGTTCGCCCATGCGTTTGAATACATGGTGCTTGGGATTCTTATGTATCGCTATGTTGTCAGCGTGCACAGGGTATCTTTTGCCAAGGCAAACGTTTTGGTTGCCGTATGTATCCCGCTTTTCGGGGTTGTCGATGAAATTCATCAGCTGTTTATTCCTTTCCGCAGCTGTACCTGGCAGGACATGGTGGCGGATGCCGGGGGTGCGATAATCGCGATTGTTCTCATGCAGATAGGATTCCTCAGAAAAAGGATAATTGGTGACTGATATAGTTGTAGATGCCGACAGTGCACAGGTAAGACTCGACAGGATATTGCGCAAACGCCTCGCCCTTACATCGCTTTCCGACATCTACCGGCTTATCAGAACCGGCTCCATTAAGGTCAATGGAAGGAAACGAAAAGAGAATTATCGTTTGCAGGAAGGTGACATAATCTCTGTTCCGCTTCCCGACGCGGAAGTCGTGGCGGCGAATAAATCAGACCACTCCCTGGCGCGGCTGGCCGATACCGATTATTTCAGAAAGAATTTCCAGCTTGTTTTCGAAGATGAGCATCTGCTTGTCTGCAATAAGCCGGCCAATGTCGTGGTTCATTCGGGAACCGGTCATGGCAGAAAAGACACCCTGATTGATCTGGCCACGGCTTATCTGGTGAAAAACCGGAAAAAAAATGAGTATCCTGACCCCGCACTCGTTCATCGTCTGGATAAGGACACCTCGGGGGTGATTCTTATTGCAAAGGACAAAACAACCCTGCGTTTCCTTCACACCAAATTACGGGAACGGGATATCGATAAGCGCTATATCGCTTTTTGTCACGGCAGGCCGGAAAAAAGAAAAGGGGTAATTGAAGCGGGGTTGATCAGGAATCACCAGCAGCGGGATGGAACAAAAATCACGGTATCTTCACAGGGGCAGAAAGCCCGCAGTATTTACGAATGTACGGGATATCACAATGGCATATCCCGCGTGGAAATTCGTCTCGAGACCGGGCGAACTCATCAGATACGCGTACATATGGCACATATCGGCTGTCCCATAGTCGGAGATATTCGCTATGGTGATGTGTCTCTGGATGATCATCTGTTTGGACGCCAGGGGATTCAAAAACGCCTCTACCTTCATGCACGGCAGATCAGCTTCTTTCATTCCTACCTCAACCGTGAGGTTACATTCGCCACACCGGAGCCTGAATCGTTTACCCGCCTCTGGAAAACTCTCTCCAGCCAGTTGCGCTGAGAGCCCAGTTATGGTACATTAATCTAAGGGGGAGCATACTCGATTTCCGGAAAATTCCACGATCATGGCCATAAAAAAAGAATCAACTCCAAAACAGGCGCATTTTACCTCGAAAAACTTCGCCGAGGGCGAGGTTAAGATCGGTAAGATTCTGGAGAATCTGGAGCGTACGATCCTGCCGGTGGGCACCCAGATAGGAAAATATCGGATAATTGAGGAAATCGACAGGGGAGGAATGGCTGTTGTCTACAAGGCAACCCAGCTTGATCTCAACCGGATTGTCGCCCTGAAGGTATTACCGGCAAATGTGACGATAAACCGGCGGTTTGTGGAACGATTTTTATCGGAAGCACATGCGGTCGCCAGACTCAATCACCCCAACATCGTCAGTATCCATGAAGTCTCCATGGAGAATAATACCTATTATCTGGC
The DNA here is from genome assembly GCA_964419255.1 of uncultured Fibrobacterota bacterium. Lineage (GTDB taxonomy): Bacteria > Fibrobacterota > Chitinivibrionia > Chitinivibrionales > CAYFVL01 > CAZPHU01. The sequence goes on from CAYQOU010000060.1 coordinate 21,864, forward strand.
GATGGATTATGTAGACGGAAAAAATCTTTACTACTATCTGCACGAGAACAAGCCCAAGCTGGTGGAGGTTTTGGAGATAGTTGTTCAGCTTGCCGATGCACTCAGTTATGCTCACGAGCAGAAAATTATCCACCGTGATCTGAAGCTCAACAATGTTATCATGGATCATGGAAAGCGGCCTCTGCTGATCGATTTCGGACTGGCCAAAGCGCTGGAAGAAGACGATGGGGTAAATACCCGCACCGGCGAGATAATGGGTTCGCCGGCGTATATGGCACCTGAGCGGCTGCTGGGATACAGGGCAGATCTGAGGAGCGATATCTGTTCTCTCGGAATCATGCTCTATGAGATGCTCACCTTTAAGAATCCGTATCTTGATCCACGAAGTATTCATCAGACGACGCTCAATGTGCTGGAGTCGCGGCCGGTTACTCCGCGCAAGTTGATGCCCTGGCTGCCGGTGGAGGTGGAGTGTATCACCCTCAAGGCGCTGAGTTATGATCCGGATGACCGGTATCAGACTATGGCCGATTTCAAGGATGACATTGTTCGCTACCAGCGTGGGGAACGGGTCAGTGTAAAAGCACCTTCAGTCTTTTCCCAGGTGAGCCATTTTATACGCCGCCTGTGGGCACCCATTGCCATCGGGGCGACGATTATCTTCTTTCTGATGGTTTTGGCTGCATTTCAGCTGTCACAATCGCGCAAGGAGCAGTGGCGCTGGAGGCTGATACAGACCCACACATTCGAAAGCCGGGAGCAGTTATCCGACTGGTCAGTCCTCGACAAGAGCCGTCATGATTCGGGATCTCAATGGAAAGTAGCGGACGGAAAATTGAGAATCGATGGGAACCGGCACACCTCGATACGGTTGAACCGGCCATTTACCCGTGATTTGCGATTCGAATTCGATGTTATCAGTCCCGATAAGAATTTCTTCGGTTTTGGTTTTTTCATGTGCGGTAATTCTCTGGAAAACAGCTATACTTTCCGCATTCATTCGGGGCCGGATGGCTTGTCGGGAATAACCTCTCCCGGATCCGATTTCCTTCATTACTCATATGATCCTTTGACCTTTCCCGCATCCAACAGATATCATGTCATCGTGGAAAAGGTGGATCATACCTTTACCTTCAAGCTCAACGGAATCGTGGTCGCTCAATTCTCCGATCACATGCTGAATCTGGGAAAGAATCATCAAAGGGTGGGATTTTACTCCGATGGAGGAACCTATGTAGTCGATAATTTCCACATCTTTCGACGTTCCGTACCGATGCTTGCCTCTCCGACGATTGTTGCCGACCGTTTCCGGGAGCATGGTGATCATAAAACGGCGTACAATGAGTATCGTGAACTCCTGCTCGACTTTTCCAACGATCAGATTGTCAGGAAAATAAATATCAATATGGCCGACTGTCTGGTGAGGATGGGAAGAAATGAGGAGGCGGACAGTCTGCTGGGTGTTCCGGCGTTGCAGATCGGTAAGGATGATGATATTCTGGCGAGGCGATTTTTCCTGGAGGGGAAAAATTATCAGGGCTGGGGAAAGAGTGATCGTGCAGACAGTATGTTCCGGCTGTTGAGAATGCGGTTTCCGGCCCATTCCATCAATCGCTATGTTGCGGTAAGCCAGCTCGAGCAGGCCGATCAGCTTCTCAAATCGGGAGAGTATGATCTGGCGGAAGAAAAAATAATCCAGACTGTTTGGGATTACCCCGAACTGCGGTTTCTCTGTGGACGATACCACATACGAATACTTGAGTATCTGATAAAGACAAAGAGTGTGGAGGGCGCCCTGGCTGTAGCCGACAGAATTTCGCAGCTGTATGAAGGATTGGATGGTATTATCTCGGAGGCTAGAATTCTCCTGGGTAAAATGTATCTGGGGAACAAAACCAAGTATAAAGGAATAGATTATCTGAACAGATCCATAGCTACTATCGAGCGGTCACTTCCCATCTGGAAGGGATGGTGGGTGCTTGCAGAAGTCTATGAGTATGATCGCAGAGTGGCTGATGCCTTGTCTATTTACGATAAAATCCAGAAGGAGTGCCCGGAAAATGTACCCATCTCCTGGATGGCACGGATAAAGACAGCGGAGCTGGCAATTATTCGTAACAGTATCGATTCGCGTGACTCGATTCTCAATCAGGTTATCAAAAGGGAGCATCCGTTTGCCTTGCCCCGCCTGGTGGCGTCATTGTATACGCAGGATATCGATAAGCAGCAGTTTGCCCGTCAGTGGCAGAATCTGTTTCCCGGCGATAAAATGTATCTTTTCTACTGGGCACGTGCCGATATCTATCAGGGAAATGAAGAATCGGCGCGCAAGACCCTGAAGAAACTCCTTTCTAAACTGCCTTCCAAGACATGGGATCACCAGAAAGTATCACTTCTTATTCAATCCCTCGAATTCTCGGACAGCTGAAGCAACCCAGGATAAAGCGGGTTGAGAACAGTTAACGC
>CAYQOU010000061.1:0-24311 GCA_964419255.1 uncultured Fibrobacterota bacterium
ATTCAGACACTTCTGTGTTTACAAGAAGTGTCTGAATATGTTCCGTAAAAGGCTGGGAAAGACATATTTCGATTCACTACCATCCCATAGGATTTTCAAAAAAGTAGACAAGATGGCTGGCCATGTGACATGTTTATTGTCCACAACGACTTTAAACAAGGAGTGTCACGATGAAACCAGCCAAACATAAATTTACAATATTGAAGCAGGTTATGGAAACTATTCCTCCATATTTGGTGAGCAAGCTGGCCAGAGTCCATGGTGTGGACCGCAAATGCCGAAGTATTTCGGCATGGAGCCACGTGGCATCCATGGTGTTCGCCCAACTGAGCCATGCCTTACGTAAGAAAAACTCGGGGTCGGACCAAAGTTAACTTCCACTTCTACAACACATTAAGACCGCCGAGGGGCTGTTTTTTAAGCGCTTAATAATGACCTGTGTCTGTCTCTCTGATCGGATTACATCAGTTAGCCAATAAACATGAAACCTGAAAGGTCGCATTGCTTAAGCGTTTCAAAACATAGGTGTAATCCGAATTAAGTCTCGGATTTTAACTATGATACGCGTGGTCCGACCCCGACCCTCGCCCCGACACTAACGACCCCGATACTAAACATGCCGGCAGCACCGATATGATCCCAACTCGCGTAGACTGAGCGGGCGGCAACCGCCCCCCACCCGTGCAAAACAGTAAAAAACAGTAGGGGGAGGAAAATTATTCCCCGAACATGCAAGAGAGATGTGCACAGCCGGCCACTGGATTTAGCTTTCCACACGCGCTCTTTGATAAAGGCAATTGTGACCATAGATAGTTGGAATACCCCCTCCAGGGGCGATCTAATTCTACAGGCGAAATAAAAAAAGTCCCCTCGCGGTTTTTTCAGGCGTATATAAAGTGAATGATCGACAGGAGCACGAAGAAGGTAATTATGAAGTGCGATGAGTTCAAAAAAAGCTGTGAGCTGTATGTTTTGGGAGGACTCTCAGATATGGAGAGTGCCGCCGCCCGCCTGCACCTGCGTCAATGCGCCGGATGTAAGCAGCGTGAACAAGAGTATCGCGGCATCATCTTTGGACTGCGCCCGCCTGGCGAGCCCGAGGTGCCCCCGCAACGCCTAGAGGCCATCGAGGCCGCTGTTTGTAAAGAAATTGCAGAGATCGCTTCACCGTATCGACATCAAAAACCGCGGTTTGTATTCAGAGCCGCCGCACTGATGCTGGTCGCCCTGACGGGAGGACTCGTGGCGTTTATGGTGGCCGGATACGGACAAAAATCACCCCTGCACTCACTCGCATCCAGTCGGCCGCACACACTGCCTTCGCAAACCAATCTCCGCAAACTCTGGTCGATCGACTGCGGAGCGGGGTATCGATCGACCGCGGCACACAAACCAATCATATCGCGGGGGGTGGTATTTACTCTGACCGCAGACAAACAGATGGATCGTTTGGTCGCCGTTGGTGGCGATTCAGGAAATCGCCTGTGGTCAAGCGAACGTCACTGCTACGGCTACTTATCCTCCGGCGAGGGAAAGGTGTTTGCGGTGTGCAATCATCCGCAAGGCGCGGGAGTGCAGCTTGTCGCATTCGATGAGCGTAGCGGGCGGGAGTTGTGGGCGTACGAGCCGGTTGCCCGCGAGGCTCAAGGGCTGTTTACGTCACCGGAGATAAAGGGAAAACAAGTATATTGGGCGGCCTTCGGTGAGCTTGTCGGGCTGTCTGCCGAGCGGGGAACGGTCAACTGGCGACAAGCCATACCGGGTGACGGAGGATACGCACGCCCCTGTTTGGTGGGGGATACCGTTTGTTTAACTACCTCACGCGGTGTGCTGTCGTATGATGCTCGCTCAGGTGAGCCATGCGGTGATTTACGTTATTCTCATCGCATGATGGGACTGCATCAGCCGTCGGTGGCGGTTATGGGTGAGCGGCTGTATATTGCTCATCGACGGATAAACAATGCGGGGGTTTTGATGTGTGCCCATATAGCCGTCAATAAAATACTCTGGCAGCACGATGCGCCGGCGGTCTATCATATGAGTGCATCTGAGGGAACGCTGATAATTCGGTCGCAATCGGTCTATGCGCTGGATGCGATGACGGGCAAGACTCGCTGGAAGGTTCAAACGGGCGGCTGTAGCCCGGTAGCAAACAGTGGCGACTGTTTTTATGTGCTCAACGAAGAGGACTCGGGCCGGCTTTTGCGGCTGGATGTAAAATCCGGTGCGATCCTGGAATCCCATTATCTGGGAGGATCGTGCGCGGGGCTGGTGCTGGAGGGAAGCCAGGGCTTTTTCAGCGACAATAAGGGCGTCTTACACGCGCTTGATCTCGGCGGGACCGGTGAATGTACTGCCATGTAGAGTACAACGATTTGTCAGGCCCTAAGGTCGTTTTTTTCGACAAAGCACGTATAGAGTATTATTTGGCTGAGAGTTATTTGTTTTCTGATTCCTTGTTTTTTGATACTGCGGCTTTGCCGGAATCAGATAGATATAGATGAATCGACTTTTCTTTCGGTGGAAGAAGGCGCAAACCTCTCACAATTCCCGGGCGCAACCATAGCCGCCCGGGAATGCGTCCTTCCTTGGACATATATCGGTTTACAGCGCAGGCATACCACAACCTGCCGTCTAAGCGGTGCTTCAGGTCAACAAAACCCTCATACTTCAGAATAAAAAATCATTTAACGGACCATTCAAACCATTGAAACGCCCCGTTTTCGTCGATTCAGCCACTATGCCCAGACAACACAGTGTGCTGTTTATCCCGGCCACATACCTGCAGGTAGCTTCCCGATGAACGTGTTGCGAGCTTTTTTTTCTTGAAAAGAATAAATGGCAGGACAACAGTCCGAAGAAAAGCCTGAGAACGCTTTTCGGGCGCACCGCAGGCCTCTTGTGAGAGGGATTATGCGTCCTGCCTTATTTATTTCGTTACGGTACGGGTGAAAATTGAGTGCAAACAGTGTTGCTCACAATCTACAAATATTTAACTAGCGATTTTTTAAAGAATATTCAATAGGTTTCTAATCCGAGGAAGTGATTTTGTATGCGTCGGCAAAAGGCAGCGATGGGACACCGGATCAGCTTACGTTGTTGAAATTGCCGCGGACTCCCTTCCCTTCAACAGTTAGCCGGCTATCTCGGTAAAAAGATTCACACGCAAAAAGTTAACGGCTTTATATAAAGGAGGTGCATATGGAATAAATGGGCGATCTGTATCATTCTGCATGGTGAATGTAGCTATCGACTTACCAAAGTGTGATCTTGTGAGAGGGATTATGCGTACTGTCAAATTACTGAAAGGAAAGAAAAATGATGCGAATTAAAAACAAAGGCATGTTTCGAAAGGCGCTTGTCGTCGGCTGCCTTGGCGCGATGGCCGCTACGGCCGCGGATTGGCCGATGTTTCGATACGAATCCAACAGAAGTGCAATTTCTCCTGAACAACTCGCCGACAATCTTAATCTCCAATGGATACGCAAGCATCCAAAACCTGAGGCGGCCTGGGACAATCAAAAAGAGGTTTACTGTTATGGCGGTCCGGGTTATCGGGTGGAGCAGAAAGTCTCCTTCGATATCGCCTATCAACCGGTTGTCATGGGAGACAAGATGTTTTTCGGCTCCCCCAACAACGACCGGGTGACCGCGGTGAAGCTCTCGGACGGCTCCGAGGAGTGGCGCTTTTATGCCGGCGGTCCGATTCGTTTTGCCCCGGTTGCCATGAATGGAAAAGTTTACTTCGGGTCGGACGACGGGTATCTGTACTGTCTTGACGCCGACAACGGAGAGCAGATCTGGAAGTTTCAAGCCGCGGCTTCCGATCGTAAGGTGTTGGGAAATGATCGTTTGATTTCATTATGGCCGCTTCGTGGTGCGCCGGTGATTCCGACACACAATGAGGTCGAGAACCCCGCCTACCAACGGTATATCGCGCCGATGATGGGCGACCGTTTCATGGAAATTATGGACGACTATGATGCCGTTGAGGAAGACTTGTCCAATGGCCGCATGGATATGGGCTCTTCCGACCTTGAAATAGGAAGAGAGCATACCGATAGAGACGATTACCAGATCGTTGGTTTGCGTTTTTCTCCCCATAACAGCCTGTGGAATATCCCCAAAAATGCAGCGATCTCAAATGCCTTCATTCAGTTTACCGTTGATGAAACAAAAGGCGGCACGGAGCCGATAACCGTCGAGATCTACGGTGAGCTGGGAAGTGCCTCCGGGTTTTCAAACAGCACAAACAACCTTTCAGACCGCACGAATCTGACCTCCACGGTGGTGGAATGGACCATTCCCGCCTGGACCAAAGTCGGCGATGCAGGTGATGCGCAGCGCACACCGGATCTCACCGGACTGCTGGCGGAAATTATGTCTAAGCCCGAGTATACCGATGGTGACCCGATAAATATCTTCATCCGTCGTAAAAGCGGAACCGGTACGCGTTGTGCGGAATCGATGTCCGCAGCTCCCCGGATGGTTGTGGAGACGGAGGATGCGGAGTTTATCGGTGAGCTTCTCGTCAAACCGGAACAATCCTTTACCCCTCTGGCGGAAAATGATGCCGTGGAGGAGCGGGTTGCAAACGGTTCCATGTATATGAACAGTTCCGACCTGGAGCTGCATCGGGACGGAAGCCGAAAACAGCTCATTGGCATTCGTTTTCCAACCAGCTCGGAGAATTGGCAGCTTGATAAAAACAACGCTGTTACAAACGCCTTCGTGCAGTTTACGGTTGACGAAACCAAAAACGGATCAGATCCGCTGGTTATCGAGATCGTTGGGGAGAAAGGGAATGCTTCCGCATTCGGCACCTCCTCCAATAACCTCTCAGGCCGCGAAGCGAATTTAACTTCCACGGTTGTTGAGTGGAATGTGGGCAACTGGACAAAAGTCGGTGAGCGTGGCGCTGCTCAGCAGACTCCCGATATCTCAGCTATTATAAATGAGATTATCACCAGCGACGGCTTTGTAGACGAGGGTTTTGTGAATCTGTTTTTCCGTCACAAAAGCGGTGACGGTGTTCGATGCGCCGAATCTTTCCGTGACAACAAAGGTCGCCCGGCGCTGTTTATCGAATCGGATGGGATGGTATGCCTTGCCGATACCACGCCGCCCGAGCCGCTTATCATCGAGGACAATCCCGACAGCAATATCATCTATGTCGCCGCCGGTATGTACTCTTTCGAAGGGGCCGCTGTATACGGGCTAAACGCCGAGACCGGTGAAGTTGTCATGAAAAACGACGGTCGGTACATGTTTTTTACGGCCAACCCGCACGGTGGTAGTGAAGGGATCAGCGGGATGTCACCGCAGGGATATTTGACAACCACAAAAGATAACGGTATTCTGGTCCCCAACGGTCGTGCGCTGCCGATGCTGTTTGACCGCGCCACCGGCGACTACAAATACTGGCGTCACGGTGGTATGAGTAAGGGGTTGGGAGGATATCACGTTAGTGCTCAAGGTGATTTCTTCTATGTTCGTGACCACTCGTTTAATCTCGAAAATGGTGACAAAGTCGGAGCCGCTCCCGCTCAATTCAATGAATGGGATCTGCAGATAACCGCGGGCGGGAAAGTTTATCGCGTGGAAGGAACGCGCGATGCTGATTTCGCGGGAGAATATGACCGGGATTTTACCGTTACCGACGGTTCGTGGAGTGCGACGGTCAACGGTATGCCCAAGGGGCTGGTTGCCGCAAACGGCAAACTGCTGGTCACCACGGTCACCGGTGATATTTACTGTTTCGGTGAGCAGGCGGTGTCTGATCCGCAGGTTATCACCGATCCGGTTGTTGAATCGGGGAATCTGAACCGCTATGCGGCTCAGGCCGATCGGATTCTGTCGAACGCCGATTATCAGGTCGGAAGCAAGGGAATCTGTGTGGTTGCCAACTGTCAGGATGCACGTCTGTTGGAAGCGCTTAGTCTGAAGGCCGAAGACATGACAATTGTTGCTTTTCAGGAAAACGGGAGTAAGGTGGCTCAGATGCGTCGGTATCTGGATGAACGTGGTATCTATGGGCATAAGGTACAAGTGCTCAGTGAGCAGTTCCACGCCGCGAATCTTCCTCCGTACATGGCAAGCATTGTCGTGATGGACGGCATGATCAGACCGGGACGCTATACACGCAAAATGGTTGCCGATTATGCATCACTTCGCTCTCTGAGCGGAAAGGCTTTCGTATCGGCATACGAAAACCTGAGCGGGGAAGAGCTGGTGGACGACGGCGATAAATATCTGAGAACGATCACCGAAGCCTATCGGGTATTGCGTCCCTATGGTGGAAGTGCCCTTATTCGGGCCCGCTATGGTGATGTGAGACTGTTGCTTGGTGACGATGCGAATGCCGAGTTTGCTCACGGTGGAGGGTATCTGAAAATCAGCAAGGCCGGTGCGCTTGCCGGTTCGAGCGACTGGACGCATGAGTACTATAATGCCGCCCAGACAAACTTCTCAACCGACTCTCTGGTAAAGGCACCGCTGGGTGTTTTGTGGTTCGGTGGAAGCGCGGACAACACCAACGACAAAATCCTGCCGCGTCACGGTCACGGGCAATCACCTCAAGTCTCCGGTGGTCGATACTTTATCATGGGTAAAGACCTTGTTCGGTGTGTCGATCAGTACACCGGGCGTGTGTTGTGGGAAAAGGACCTCCCCAATATCGGTGAATTTTCTGAATACACCGAACACCAGGCCGGTAACATCGGGTTGGGTGATTACCTGATTGCGATGCCCGACTATGTGTATGTACTGAGCAGCCGCAACAGCTGTGATCTTTCACGGTCCTGCCTCAAACTCGATCCGGCCACCGGCGAGACTCTTGCCGAGTTTACGCTGCCGGAGGGTATGCGCTGGGGTATGATCAGTGTGCATGGTGATAACCTGATCGCCACCGCGCAGGTGATGGCCTTTGATGAGCCGATGTTTGATTGCTGGGTTTACTGGTATAAAGGTTTTTCACCGGTTGGCCCGGGCGGAATGAAGACGCTCAACTATGCATACAGCAAGAAAATTTTTGTTCTCGACCGCTTTAGTGGTGAGCAGAAATGGGATGTCGAAGCCGACAACGGTTTCTTCCACCGTGCTATCGTGGCCGGAAACAACAAGCTTTTTGCGATCGACAAAACCGATGAAGAGGCCCTCGCTATACTTGATCGTATGGGCGAGGAAAACGTCGAGGCTGCGGCGGCTGTAAAAGCTTACGACATGAATGACGGAACGCTTTTATGGGCGGATTCATCAGACGTGTTTGCCCGGTATCTGGCTTATTCCGAGAAGCATGATATCCTGCTTCAAACCTCACGTAAGTCAAGAGACTACTACAAAAACGAACCCAATGCCAATAAAATGATCGCGCATCGGGGTACAACCGGTGAAACAATCTGGAGTATACAGCCGGAAGACCAGACCAACTATTTCGGTGGTCCGGTTATGCTGGATGATACGCTTGTTTACACCCAGGATGGTAATCTGTTCGGTGCGCTGAACCTGTTGAATGGTGAATGGCATTCGTACGAGCATCCTGTTACCGGAGATCCGGCAGATTTCTTCTTTGTCAGGCATTATGGATGTACACATGCGAAGGGTTGTGAAAACCTGATAACGTTTCGTACCGGTAATGCAGGGATGTTTGATCTGGGTAACATGAGCGGCGTTCACACGTTTGGTGGATTCAAATCCGGCTGCACACCGAACGAAATCCCCGGTGGTGGTATCCTCAATGTTCCCGAATACACCCGTACCTGCGGTTGTTCTTATCAGTTACAGACCTCTCTTGCCATGTACCACACTCCCGAAGCGGAGATATGGACAACAAACAGAGGACTGGCCGTTACATGGGACGGTGGTGTTTTAAAGACTGCCGGTATTAACTTTGGTGCTACCGGTGACCGTAAGGACGATGATGGCATCCTGTGGATGGAATTCCCGTACGGTGAAGTTGAAGCCGGTTTTTCGGGACAACAGGTACCTCTTCAGATTAATGTTGAAGGAAATGATGTCAAATACTATCGCCATCATAGTGCTGGCTTTGACGGCAGCAACAGCTGGATAGCTTCATCGGGTATCGAAGGTGACGCAAGCATATCGGTAGATCTTGCCTATGATGCACCGGCTGCTAACGATCTGTATGATGTTACCTTGTATTTCGCTGAACCTGACGCTAAGGTTGTCGAAGGAGAACGTGTGTTCACGGTCAGTGTCAATGGTAGCACCGTATCGAATATGGATATCGTGAAGGAAGCGGGAAAAGCCAATAAGGCTGTTACCCGTAAATTCAGCGGTGTATCTCTTGGTGAAAAGATGGAAATCAGTCTGAGTGCGACAAGCGGAAAAGCTATTCTTTCCGGTATTTCGATTCAGGCTCAGTGAACGGGACGTAACAACGTGTCGATGTTTTTTGGGTGTGCGGAGGAAACTCCGCACACCGGTTTCACGCCGGCAATGAATTCGGCGAATTCAAAAGGGGAGAGACGGTTTATGATGAGAAAAGTTTTGTTCGCATGTATGTTTGTGTGTATGACGGTAATGAGTGTGTCGGCATGTTCAGTACCCGTTTTCAGATATGCTCTGGAGCGTTGGGTGCAAGATCTGTATCCGATTTACGTGTTTTGTGACGGCGCGCCCGAGGGAGCTTCACTTGAAAAAGTCCAATCCCTAGCTCAAAAAGGTGCGAAAATTATCGATCCGGACGGTCTTGTGGATGGAGTAACGGCGGATGGTAATACCAACTATGTGGTGATGATGTTTGATGTAAATAAGCAACTGAAGGGGATGGAGAAACATATATGGGATAGTCGTAAGGGGGATGAAATGCCATATGTTTGTGTGCGCTTTCCCGTCGCTTCACGGGTAGCGAATAATCTGTGGGAAGGTGCTTTAAGCAAAGTACCGGCAGATTCGCTGTTCGATTCTCCTCAACGCAGTGAGATAGCATCCCGCCTTATCGATGGAGAGAGCGTTACCTGGGTGATTGTTTCCAGCGGCAATAAAAAGAAAGACAAACAGGCGGTGAAAGCGGTTGAAGCTGGACTGGATTCCAGTAGATCAATACTCAAACTTCCCGAAATGGAAGCCGCCGATATTCAGGAATACCTCACGCCCAGCCGTCCGGAGGTACGCATGGAGTTTTCTTACAGGATCATTGACGGAGACGATCCGGCGGAACGTTTTTTCGTGAAGATGTTGCGCACCACCGAGCCGATGTTGGAGCGGATGAAAGGTGAGCCGCTGGTATTTCCCATCTTCGGGCGAGGACGTGCGCTCAATGCAATGGCGGGAAAAGGTATAACTATCGATAATATCATTGAGGCTAACGCATACCTGACCGGGCCGTGTGCCTGCACGGTCAAGGCGGAAAATCCGGGAACAGATCTGCTGTTTACCGCGGAATGGGATGACCGGGTGGTCAAGGTTGTTGAGGATGAGCCGATGCCGCCTTTGCAGGGGTTGGAGGCATTCATGCAACAGCAGGAAAAAAACCGTTAGCAGGCTTGTACCCATCAAAAAAAAAGGCAAAGGGAACCAGCGTAAGATACCTGATAAGATTTGGCCGGGTTTGAGGCTTTAAGAGAATTAAAATCCGGTGCAGGGAAAGAATGAAGTTTATGAAGTTAGTGAATATCGTTATTCGGGAAATAAAATATCGTCGTGTTACGTTTCTTTTGTCCGCCGGTGCGCTTGGTGTGGTATTGGGAGCGGTTTTATTAAGCGCGCACATGTTATCGCGCACACATGCCGAGGCGAAAAGATCATCCGCACGACAAATAGCCAATACCGAACGTATGATGAAAGATATGGTGAAGCAGTACAAGGATATCACCGCGCGAATGGCCAATACCATTAGAATAATACCCGATCGGCAGGACGTGGTAAATTTTCATACCGACGGATTTGCCTCCCATACGCTCACCGATGATGTATGGGATGAGCTTACCACACGATTTCGTAAAGATATCAGATTTGCCCTTCCTGTTCTTCGCAAAAAGGTACCACTTGACGCGATAAGACGTTCCGTTCTTGTCTCGGGGCTGGGTGATGTGTTTGAGCAAGGAGATAGTTATACCGGACAGGGAGGTATTCCGCGCCCCAAAGACGGCACTGTTTCGCTGGGTTATGAGATTCATCAGGCTATGGATATCCGTGCCGGCGACCGTGTAAAGCTGTTTAATGAAGAATTTACAGTTGAAAGCTGCGAGTCGCAGAGAGGCTCACTGTCGGATATCACCATTTGGATGACGCAAAAAGATGCCGCTAGAGTGGTCGATGGGGCAGATGGAATCAATGAGATATGGGTCTGGCCGTCACTGGACATGACGTATGAAGATCAGCCCTTGTACCAGATTCTTTCTAAAGGATTATCCGATGCCCGCATAATCGAATCCCAGGCGCCCGCGTTGATGCAGATTCGCGCCCGAATGACGGCCGCGAAAATCTCCCGTGATGCGATAGAACGCGAAAATGCCGAACAAAGCCGAATAAACCGTCGGCACACCATAAGCATCATAGCTATCGGAGTGGCACTTTTGACGGCCGCTCTGTTGTGGGTATCGATGCTTATGTTTCAGAACATATCGGCGCGGGAGGCGGAGTTTGCTATTATGAAAACACTGGGATATCGCCCCGCTCATATTGCCTATCTGGTAGCGGCCCGTTCGTTGGCGGCGGGGGGCTTGGGAGCGGTTTTTGGAACACTCATCGCAATGAGCGGTATCGCCGCAATGGGGCATCAGTCAATATATGATGTCGGGTACATCATTTCCCTCTTCGGTGCGGGCTGGGGCGCGATATTTGTTCTGACGATGTTGTGCACGATTGCCCCTCTGGTTAACGCGGTGAATCGTCATCCGGCGGCGGTTCTCGCAATCGAAAATCAATAGTAAACGTTAACACGAAGGAAACGCAGGAAAAAATGAGGATCTTTCCCTGGATAATGTACGAGATACGGTTTCGGCTTCGCATGTCCCTGTTGATACTGATGATGCCGCTGTCCGTTGTTATGGTGTGGACCGTAACGGGCTATCTGCTTGACTCGGCACAAAAAGAAGCCGCGACGATGTTTGCGGAAAAAGAGCAAAAGCTGGAAGAGCAGATGCGATATATGTGGAATGAGTATCGTGTGATGACAAAGGATCTGGGCTTTAATGTTCTTATCCTTCCAAAGAATCAGAATCTTGCCGATTTTTACAGCGAGCAGTTTGCATCACGCTATATGCCGGAGTCGTATGCGGACAGCCTGGCAAATTCCGGAAATGTGACGATCCAGCATATCTTACCGGCACTTTTTCACCGCACCTGGTGGCCGGAGCAGAAGCGAACAATCCTTGCATGCGGTGTGAGGGGGGAAGTATCACGCGCGCTTTTTCCCGCCGCCAACAAAAAAAGTCCGATTATGCAACCGGTCAGTGAGGGGTCGGTTGTATGCGGCTATGAGCTGGCAAATCAAATGGAGCTGGGGGAGGGAGATCAAATCGTTTTACATGGGAAAACGTTTACGGTTGAGAAATGTCACGACAGACGCGGTAATCAGGATGATATCACCATGTGGCTTCCGCTTGCCGAGGCCCAGCAAATGTTTGATAAGCCGAAGAAGATAAACGCTATTTTGGCGCTTGAGTGCCGCTGCGCAACGGATGAGGCATTGCCGAATCTTGCGAAAATCCGTAAGTCTTTGGAAACTCAACTCCCCGAAACACAGGTTATAGAATTTATGTCGGAGGTGATTACCAGAGCCGAGGCTCGATTCGCAGCGGTGGAAACCGAGAAGGAAGCGCTGAGTAAGGAACGGCGGGAATCGGAGAGCCGAATGCGCGAGAGAAAACAATTCGCCGCACTGGTGCTTTTTGTGCTGTCCCTGATGGCTATGGGCTTTACGGGCTTTCTGATGCTGCTCAACGTACGAAGTCGCATATATGAGCTGGGTATATTTCGAGCTGTCGGATTCCAAAGTGGTGATCTGTTGTATTTGTTGCTTGGCAAAGTCGTACTGTTGGGTCTTATCGGTACGATTTGTGGAATAGCCTGCGGCCACGGTATTACCACCATCCTTCATCCCAAGCTGTTCGAATCAGCCCCATTGCCCCAGTTCATGGGCGGAAACGTTTTACTTGCGGCGGCCGTTACGGTTGCCGGTACACTGCTAACAACGCTGGCCGGACTTTTTCCGATACTGAAAGGATTACGTCGAGAGCCTGCTGAGATTTTAAGGAGAATGTCATGACTCATGAGGTTCTGAAACTTACGAATATTCACAAAAAGTATCAGGGGAGAAACAATTCCGTGGAAGCCCTGAGTGATGTAACCGTATCCATGCAGCGTGGTGAATTCTATGCCTTACGCGGTCCCAGTGGGTGTGGAAAAACCACCGCGCTGCTTATCGCCGGGGGGTTGCTTATGCCTGACCGCGGCGATGTATACATTGATGGAACAAAACTTTCTTCGCTGCCTCCGTCCAGGCGTCCGCGCTTTCGGGCCGAAAAGATAGGCTTTGTGTTTCAGCAGTTTCATCTCATACCGTATCTTGACATTATAGATAATGTGCGTGCCCCCTCCGTGGCATTGAAAAATCGTAATGGATTCATCCGAGCCGCTGAATTGGCAAATCGTTTTGGTCTGGGAGATCGCACAAAACATAATCCTTCCGAGCTGAGTACCGGCGAGCGGCAGCGTGTGGCTCTCGCACGGGCGCTGTTTAATCAGCCTCGTCTGATTCTGGCTGATGAGCCGACGGGGAATCTGGACGAACAAAGCGCGGCCGCGGTTCTGGAGGGGCTGCTTGAATACACTCGGGAAGGCGGCACCGTGCTGTTGGTGACTCATGATGATCGCGCCGCACATGTCGCCGATCGTGTCATTCATATGCAACACGGCAAACTGCTGGATGAGGATTAAATTATGAGACAAAAGAATTCGCCGGTAATGAGTGATGAGCAATTGTTCGAAGAATTCTGTCTGAGCGGTAATCAGGTAACTTTCAATCTCCTGATACGCGCATACGCACAAAAGGCGTTAATGGTTGCCCGTAAATATTTGTCTGATGATATGGCCGCACAGGATGCGGTACAGGAGGCATTCATACGAATCAGCAAAAGACGTTCAAGTTACATCTGTGGATCACCTTTTGCCCCGTGGTTTTTTCGGATACTGCGTAATACGTGTCTGGATCAGCTGCGAAGGCGGCGCTCTTATACGGATGCGATTATGCGTTTTCACAATGACGTCTCCCATCACGCCAGTTCTTCCGAGGACGGGGAGGACTGCGGTATGATGGATTTACTGTTGCGCTTGCCGGTCAAAGAAAGAAGAGTGCTGGAGTTGCGAGTACAGGGACAACTTACATTTGAGGAGATCTCCTCCGCATTGGGATGCTCGGTTGAAGCATCCAAGAAACGAGCTCAGCGTGGTTTGCGGAAGCTGCGGATTATGGCCGAGAAAAACATGCGTCTAAACGAGGATGTCAATCATCCGCGGACGGAGCCGATGCTTGTGCCGTGACTCAGGTTTAACTTAAACGAGGACTTCGCTCACGGCGATTCGCAAAGATTTGTGTGTATAGAAATTTCAGCAATCCCGGCATTAACCCGTTGGGTTTTCTGCTCGATGGCCGCGATTGCTCCGCCCTTTTAGAGGCCGCGAAATTCATCTGTCATTAACCGCTCAGTTTCGGTGAGAGACGTGTGAATACATTTTCTCGCGATTACCGCTTTGCAATTCCCGGGATTCTGTTCTTCGGGTTCCCCCTATATTGACATTACCATAATTTAAAGAATTTCCACCTGTTAACGGAAAATACGTGATACATAAAAGGGAACACCACCATCCAAAGAAAAAAAATAAATGTCCCTATACTAAATGCGTGTGCGTATTTTAAGACTAGGGATTTTCAAAATAGCTGGAAAGGACATTTTTATGCGATGTAAAGCTTTTGCGCTTGGTTTACTGACGGCCATGAATGTTTTCGCAGGTCAGGATACTACCCGAAACCGGCAGGTACGGGATACGGTATACGATCTGGACAAAATCATAATTTCCGCCGCTCGGCGTGAAACACGGTTAAAAAACACCCCCGGAATGTCCTACGTCGTCGATCGGGGGGATCTGGATGTCGTGCACGCTCATCGTGCAAGTGACGCAATGGGGTATGTGCCGGGTCTTGATCTTGAAGGAGGAACGGGTGTTGGTCTGCCGTTTAAACAAAATGTTTCAATCAACGGTCTTCCCAGTTTTCACAATATTGTGTTGGTTGACGGGCGTCGTCTTTTGTCTTCTCATTTTCACACCGGCACAAATATTGATATGATACCCGCTGAGAATATCGAAAGAATAGAAATCATAAAGGATGCCGCAAGTGCTTTATACGGCAGTGACGCACTTGGCGGCGTAATAAACATTATCACTAAAAAAGGAACCGCATCTCCCGTTACTGAGGTATTTGGGGGAGGGGCAAGCCGATCAACCATAAGAGGCGGCCTTTCGTTTCGGGGAAAGACCAATGACATACTGTTGCACAGTACCCATGCAACCTGGGAACAATCCCAGGGGTTGCCGATTACAGAAGGTATGCGCAAAGACGATTTGGATTTTAAACAATTGACGCTGATGGAACGGGTTGACATTCTGGCCGGCAGCAATGCCCGTATCGGCCTGTCCATAGATTTTGCGCAGCATCTTGACTTGCCATGGCGAGGTAATAATTATGATTCGTGGCTATTTACTCCCGGTATCGATCTCTCCCTTGACGTAAATAAGAATCTTCATTTATCCGTGTTTGGATATTATTCACAATGGAATGCCGATTTGGCTGAGGAAAAAAACGAAATTGCATCACCGCAGATCTGGTTGACATATAAGGGAATACCGCTGAACGTGATTACCGCGGGGGTTGAGTACGCATGGAGAAATTTTGCCAGAACTGGGGTAAAGGAGCAGGATCAGCATTTCGCGGCAGCTTTCGTGCAGGATGAGCTTTCCTTGTTTGACGAGAAGGTAAAGCTCCTGGGGGCGTTACGCGTGGATTATGTTGAAAATACCGTTTCCGTTGCCAAAGATATTGGTCCCCGTCTTTCTCCCCGGATTTCGGCGCTTGTTCGTCCCGTGGAAGCATTAAGCATACGTGCGGGTGCCGGTATGGGATTCAGGGCTCCCTTCATCCAGGATTTGTATGAAAGCAGATTTCATCCCGGTGGTGGTGGAATCTGGCGGTATGGCAATGATAGCCTGGTTTCGGAGCAGGCCACCAATTTCAATGCGGGAGTCACCGTCGAACCCGTCGGCGGGCTGCAGTTCAATATCAACGGATATTACAACCGTTTGAAGGATATGATCGCAGTGGTAAACACCGGTCGGGATACCGTTTACGGCGAACGATCCGTGCAGGTGATGCAGAGGCGAAATATTCATGATTTTACAATCGGGGGAATCGATGCGTTTGCATCCTATCAGGGTGAATACCTGGGAGTTGAGGCCGGTGGGAACGCGGTTGTGCAGCAGAGTGATGATGATGAGGCCAAAGAAGCGCTGCTGTATCCCGGGCAGAAGATATATACGCGCATTAACGGGCGGTATTCTTTTGTTAATGAGGTGAGTCTCAAGGGGTTCGCCGGGGTAAAACATATTATGAACCGAAAGGCACCTGAAGACATTGAGCTGGATGATTATACCGATCTTGAGATGGGGATATCCATTGGTTATGTGTCAAAATATGAATTGTTTTTCAAAGCAAAGAACCTTTTAGCTCAGCAAAGGCAGATATATGAAGACGCTCTGTGGACGGTCGAGGGTCAACCCTTCTTTGAAGGCGGCATTAAGGTAAAAGCGTTTTAGATTCAAGGGTCTGATAAAAGCACATCTTTTGGGTTATATCATTCGGTTACTCATATTTTATCGTGTTCGCTTTTTTTGTTACCGAGTAACCGTATCCGGCTTAGAATATGTGTGTGGAAAGTTCGAGAATGTATAGAAATGATGAAAATACCGTACGAAGGAAAATGGCTTCAGGTTGCGCTTCTGGTCGTAAATCTTTGTGTCGTGTCATGCAATCATGGTCAGGCTGAAAAGAGGACCAAAAAAGAGTTGATCTTTTTTTGCGGCGCGGGATTGCGTTCGGTCGCCGATTCTCTGATCGCCGAGTTTAAGAAGACCGCACACGATGTTGCGATGCAGGCAAATTACTCCGGCAGCGGGCAGCAGCTGGGACAGATTACCACAAATCGTAAGGGAGATCTGTTTATGCCGGGAGCCCAGTTTTATGCGAAAAAAGCGATCGAAAGCGGACTGGCCGATGGATCTACCCGACGGGACGTGGCGTATTTCATTCCAGTCATTATGGTAAGAAAAGGAAATCCTCATGGCGTCAAAAGCGTGCTGGATTTGAAAAAAGAGGGCATTCGTATCGGATTGGGTGATAAACGCTCCGCCGCGGTGGGGATAAACTCCTTGACCATATTGAACAACTACGCGCTCCCGTATGAAGCCATACGGGAGAATGTCGTCTACCATAGCGGAACGGTTAACGAGCTGGGGGCCGCGATTGAATTGAATACGGTGGATGCGGTGATCTTGTGGGATACGAATGCTCGTCACTTCTCGGAAACCGGTGATGTTGTAAAAATTCCAAGAGAGAAAAATGCAATTTCCACCGTTCCGATTGTCATGCTCACGTCAAGTAAGTATCCCAAAGAGGCGAAGCGGTTTATCCAATTCGTTGCGTCGGAAAAGGGAAAGAATATTTTTCATGCCAAAGGGTACAGTACAGCATTAGAAAACTAATTCGGGAGGTTAGTAATGAACGTAAAAAATTTTACACGATCAGCAGGGTGCGCAGCCATGATAACGGCTCTTCTTCTGGGAGGGTGTGAGCGCGACAAAACGGCCGCGAAGAAGGAGATTCTCTTACTGTGTGGTGGATCCATGCGCGCACCGATGGAATCCGTTGTCAAACATTTTAACGAACATCATAGTGACATCGAGGTCGTTTCCACCTATGGCGGCTCGGGAGAGCTGATGGCGCAGTTGCAACAGACAAATAAAGGCGACATCTATGTCTGTCACGATCCGTTTATGGAGTGGGGGGAGCAGAAGGGGATAATCGACCGGTGGACAACCGTCGGCTACCTGGATGTGGTTTTAGCGGTACCGAAGGGAAATCCGAAAAACATTCATACGTTTGCTGACCTGGCCAAGCCGGGTTTGAGGCTGGGGCTTGGAGACGAACGCTATTCGACCACCGGCTGGATTGTCAAAAACATGCTGGAGAAAGTGTCGTATGCGGACAGCATCCGTGCAAATGTTCGCATGGAAACAAAAGGGCATCAGTCACGGGCTACGGATGTGAGCCTGGGGAGCCTGGATGCGACGATAATCTGGAATGCTGTTGCCGATCTTTACAAGGACAAGCTGGATATTATTCCACTGCCTAAAGACAAAATAGACGCAGTTACTTCCGCAACTTACAAAAAGAGTGATCTAAAGAAAATCAAGGTTACCGTCGGCATGACTTCTTATGGGAAAAATAAACCTCATGTTAAAAAGTTTTATGAGTATGTGGAAAAGGAAAGCCCGGCCGTATTTGCCGCTAACGGCTTGACGCCGCTTGAGGGAGTCGCGCCATGACCAGTGTAAAGACACATGTATCATGGTTTGATCACGTGATGGCGATTCCACTGGCGGCGTATCTGATTGTGGTTGTGTCTCTGGTGGTAGCCATTTTCATATCTATTACGGGACCGTCACTGAAAGAAGCTTTTTCCGAGACCGCGGTTATTCGGGCCGTGTGGCTTTCACTCTCCACCTCCCTGGCAAGTACGTCACTGTCGATTCTGATAGCGGTGCCCGCCGGTTACATATTGTCGCGGCACAATTTCCCGGGTAAAACGCTGTTTGACACGGTGCTTGATTTGCCGATTGTGCTGCCGCCGCTTGTCATGGGGTTAAGCGTTCTTATTTTCTTTAACACGGTTCCCGGCCGTTTTATCGAAAATATCATGGAATTTGTTTACACCTGGCGGGGAATAATACTGGTGCAGTTTATCGTCGGATGCGCTTTTTGCGTGCGGGTAATAAAAGCGGCGTTTGACGGGATGAATTATGAGTATGAAAACGTCGCCATGATACTGGGGGCGGCCAGAGCGCAGACATTCTTCAAGGTAACGCTCCCGCTTGCCAGGCAGGGAATCGTAGCCGGAGCGGTGATTGGATGGGCGCGCATATTCGGATTGTTCGGCCCTATTCTTCTGGTCAGTGGCACCATGCGTAACCGTACGGAGATCATGCCCACAACCATTTTTCTGGAAACCAGTATCGGGCGCATAGAAGTTGCCCTGGTTATTGCGACGTTGATGATCATGATTTCGCTTTCCACGCTGGTGCTGTTTCGACTGCTTGGCGGAAAGGGGTATATGTGGTAGAACAGTGCACGGGAATTTCGGTGAAAGAGATTTCGTTTAAAATAGGCACCTTTGCTCTCGAGAAGGTTGATTTAGGCGTGGCTCGGGGAAAGTACTCAGTACTCACCGGCCCCAATGGGGCGGGCAAGTCCATTCTCCTCAAGCTCATTTGCGGCTTGTATAAGCCGACGGACGGAACAATTGCCATAAACGAGAGCCAGGTTACGGCGCTTCCGCCGTGGAGACGTAATGTCGGCTACGTGCCCCAGGATGGCACTCTGTTTCCCAATCGCTCGGTAAGGGGCAATATTTTATTTGGTCTGGAGGTGCGAAAAATCGAGAAGGATATTAGGAAAAAGAAAGCAGACGATATTATGAGCCTTCTTAACATAACGCATCTGCAGGATCGCAAAATCGCCGGTCTAAGCGGTGGGGAACGTCAGAAGGTCAGTCTCGCCCGGGCGCTGGTGTTCGACCCATCAGTACTGCTTCTTGACGAGCCGGTGAGTGCTATTGACGAAAGTTCACGCGATAATCTCTGCCGCGAGATCAAGCGCATTCAGCGGGAGCTGAATGTAACCACCCTTCACGTCAGCCACAACAGCCGCGAAACAGAGCTTGTGGCGGATACGATTCTTTACCTCAGAAACGGGAAAATTGAATCGGAGGGATGAAAAAGTATTATCCAACTCATCCTTTTGATGAAGCATTTGATAAACATGACGCGTTCCGAGCCCAACACGCTATTTTTTTTCTCATGTCTTGATCTTCTGTTTTTTTGGGGTGCTGGATGGAGGCCGGGCAGGGGAACGGTCGTGCCAGGCATGAAGCTATTGTTTACCCCCACCCCCGGGAGTCTGTATAAGAAACCCTACCTCCCGTCATCCCCGGACAATGATGTTGCACGAAGCTTTTCGTGCAGCAACTCCCGCCCCCACCTCCTGGTACCTCATCGTCCACGGGGAGGGCATGTAAACAGTATTGGAAAAAACATTGGTAATATGGGGAAGGAGTGAAGATTCGACCACTGTTTCTTTTTTAAGTGAATGCAAAAAGGGGAGTCATAAAAATGACTCCCCCAACACATTAAGCCTGTTTTCGGTGGAAGGCTGTTAATGCGGTTACTACTTATGCAATCTTCTTTTTGCGAGAGAAGAAGCCAAGAAGGCCAAGCCCCATGAATATCAGAACGCTGGTGCATGGTTCCGGAGCTTCAACGGTGAGGCTTGCAGCGCTTGGCGTATTAAGATCTACAAGAGAATAAAGGCCAAAAAACTCATCGTTATTATTAAAGGAAATGTCTACCGATAAATCATCCTGGTTAAACCAGTCTATTGATGATATATCCAGTTGTAGATCTTTCATTTCGTAGTTAAATTCCGTGGCGGCTAGATTGAAAGTGTTTTTTGATCCGTTTACACAGATATCAAGCTGAGTTTCAGAATCAGCAGTGTAATCAATGGTCAAATATGCACTTTTTACACTACTGTAATCTGTCAAAGCGGAAAGATCGTAATCGAAAGAAACCTTTTCGTCTGACGATAAAAGATATATGTCCGCCTGATCATAAATTCCGTCATAATCGGTGTCATAATAAAACCCTGATGTAAATTCATCGGCGGGGGTTTCATCAATGGTGATAACATCCGCATTAGCAGAGAACAGAAAAGCCGAAGCGACGAGGGGTAGAACGAATTTTGCCTTGCTTAGAAACATTGAAAAACTCCTTTGTTTGTAGTTAAAAAAGTAAATAAAGAAAACCGCTTAGCTTTCTATCCTTGCCACTTAGCAAGAAACGCTCCAAAAATTACATTTCGACTTCACGGTACGTAAACTACTGTGAGTCAATGCACTAAGAATAAATGCCGTATGTTAGATATCTAACAAAAAGTAATTATGCAAGATTTGCCGACAGTGTGTCGTAAAAGTTTACAGGTGACCGCAGTTATATGTGTTTACGGCTATAAATAATGTTAAGCTGTATGTTGACTTATGGTTAGAATTGTGTTAGGCGTCTTTAGATGTGTGCAAGTTGACAGCAGTTACTTTTTGTGAAATCTTCGATTAACGATGGCTCATAATCTTGTACTGCTTTGGGTGTTACAAAAAGTTTATAAAAGTGTTGGAAATATGTTATTCGCGGGAAGCGGTGTCGTGCTTAAGGAGCCCCCCCCCCGGGTGTCAAGAACTGTGGCTGCATTTGTTAGGGAAATGTTGTAATTGCATGTCTTTTCCGGCATCTATGCTTTACACAATCTTCCATCGATTTTCGTTTTTGCATACTGCAACATATACGATCAATGTATCACGGTGAAAAGAAAATCCGGGTATGCACGGAAAAAAATCAATCAGCCGACGAGGGGGATGAATAAAGCAACTATTGTTGACACATAGGGTTGCAGGGTGGTGGATGGGGATACCATACGGGTTTTTCTTCCAGACAGCGAATCTGACGAATCACCAAGAATCCTTTGTCTTGACACTGAGGAAACGTTTGCCGGAAGCAATAAGCCGGTCACCCTCTGGGGGAAAAGCGCAAAGAAAAAGGCACAGCAGATTTTCTAATGACCAAATACAAATGAATGATAACAATTAACCGACCTCCGGCCCGCTAAATAAATAAACGGATAACCTGCCATTTCTCATTATTCCCTGGAAGACTCGCCGCAAAATATATCGGGCATAACTGCCCCCACCCCCGCGACTGCTTGTGGAACACGCGTAGGCGAGGCAGTTATGCCCGATATATAATTTTGGAGGGTTTGCCAGGGAAATGTGCGAGGTCGGGTGAACTCACAAATGAACCTGACTTTGATTTCTACGAGGGCAAGTACAAGCAGATTTGGAATTTTGGAATTCGGGACAACCAGTTCAATTAAATTCAAGCTCTCGATTACAAGAAATCAGTCATCCTTTATTCCTCAGCCCCATGCCGGATTCTTGCAAACATAGACTTCTGCTTTCTCCTTGCACAAACCAATGCAATCGAAAAAATGCCCGATATTGCCGCTTTCAACTGCGCACGCGTAAGTCTGCATTAATCATTACCAATATTAGATAGTCCTACTTCACAATAACCGGCGTGGTCTGCGTTACCCTCGCGCCGCGCACCTTTACAAGATACAGGCCGGCGGGGATATGCGTCAACGAATATTTCCCGCTGCCGGCAGCGTTGAACCTCGCGACTGTCTTGCCTTTGACATCGATCATCCTTATGCTCATGCTATTATCAAACGGCGTAACGTTCAACATCCTGCCCTTTACGCTGACAGACGGGCGGACGGCGCGAGGCGTCTGTTTAGTGAAAACGGATGTCGTGCCGGTGGGCAGGAGCACGACATTGCTTATCGTAACGTTCTGATTAACCCCGGAACCCGTGCCGCCGAAGTTAAACGCGAGCTGAGCGTTCTCGTCGGTTGGATCGGCCATGTCGAAATCAAGCGTGTACGTATCCTCGTCGCTGGTCAGGTCGAACGATTTCGCCTCGCTGTACAGGTGTCCCCAGTCTATATTCTCCCCGCCAAGTCTTTCGAGTTGAACGAGGATCGATCTGTTTTCCGCGGCCGAGGCCGTGAAGGTAAGCTTGTAGGTTTTTCCCTGCTCGAGGTTTATGCCCTGCTGTGTAAGCTGCGGCTGATAGGACTCCGTGCCTGCGCTCGTAATGTTAATTTCCACCTCGTTGCACCTGACCGCGGCTGATGCCTCTGCCCCGTCGCTCGCGTTGGTAAGCGTCCAGTCAGAACCGAGGCCGGGACCGGAGAAGATGCCGTCGGCGACCAGGTTGTTTGGGGTGGGATCCGGGGCATCATCACACACTACTATCTCTTCGTTGAACTGATACGAGCTTAACCTGAACGGCTCCTCCGTCCCCTTGAATACGAGGTAGAGAAAATCCTTAACGCCGGCGCTGGCTGTTCTGTCGATTTCGCACACGAAATCCTGCCACGTGTCCCATCCGCCCGTTGAGGCGATGTCACACGTCCCAATTAACGTCCCCGACTCGCTTCCGATCCTGAACTCAACGCTCCCTCCCGACGAGCCGCTCGCGGCACGCACGGTAACCTCCGCCGCCCCCGCTCCGAAATCAACTCCTTTCAGACGAATCCAGTCATTGTTGGAAATGGATCTGACTATCATCCCCTCGTTGGAGATGCTTTCGGTCGTGATACCGGACTGCTTGTTGATGGTCGATGCGAGTATCTGCTTGTAGGGATCAAAATTCTTTATCTGCCTGACGCCGCCATGGGTAACAATGACTTCCTTCATCGTACCGTCTTCATTGTACACAAGGGAGTCCACGCTGATATTGCGTTGATTGACGCTGGGGGCGTCATTGGCATCCGCTACCCTGCGGTCGTGGTAGAACATGTACCATTTGCCTTGATATTCTATAGGGGCGTGGTGATTGTTGTTGTGCCTGTTGATATTTTGTCCGTTGATAGACGGGTTGCGCAGTACCGGACCTTGATAGGTGAACGGTCCTACGGGACTATCGCCTGTCATATACACGATAGCCGCGCCGGGCTCACCCGCAGGAGGCTCAAAATCGTTGACATAAGAAAAATAGTATGTACTTCCGCGCTTGTGCATATAGGAGGCTTCAAAAGGACGCGGCGCTTCAATGGTGATCGCCTGAGAATCCTGCAGGGAAATCATATCGTCATTGAGTCGCATCACGCGAAAAGAGTTTTCACCGCCGCCTCCGTAGTAGAGATACCCCTGACCATCATCGTCAACAAACGCCGCAGGATCAAACAGCCACGGAACATTGCAGTTTCTGCACCACGAGCCTCTGCCGGCAAGCTCTCTTCCGTTATGCACATCGTTAAAGGGCCCCTCGGGTCGGGGCGCGGTAACTACCCCTACCGGACCTCCCGCGCCGCACGGGTAGAGGTAAACCGTATTGTCGCGCACCACTGCACCCGGGGCGTAAGCACGGGCGTCGGTGGAGCTTGTGTTGTTCCTCCAGTCGCGGGGCACACGGAACACCTCGCCGTGATCGACCCAGTTCACCATGTCGTCGGTGGATACAAGCGTGTAGGCCTGAATCACGTATCCGGCGTCGGGATCTACGCTTTGATCATCGTTGGAAGCGTAGACATAAAGCCTGTCGTTCCACACGATGGGCTGAGGGTCGGCGGTGTACTTGTGGGTGAGAATCGGGTTAGCCGAAGGTGCAACAGCCGTGACACCGATCATAATACCGGCAGATATGACGGCCGCGGACAAAATATTTCTCACTCTTGTCATGAATTCCTCCTTTTATGTAGTAAAACGCCTGCCCGATGCCGTGTGCCTTTTAATGTGTACTTAAAAAGATACCGCATTTAAAGCAGCTTATCAATAATATAAACGTTTTAGTGGCATGTCGCGGACCTGTAGACTATGAAAACGTTGAACTGCAGTTCAACATCAATGGGGAATCGATCTTTGTCGCAATCATTTCAAACGGATGCCGAAATACTGTGCGTGTTTTTACGTCTTTCCGAAAACAGTGTACAAATTACACTCGATAACAGTCCGATCTATTCCTCTCTTGACTCACCAACAGTATCCAAAGTAGACAGCATTGTACGAGCCACAGTGCTCAGGAGGATACATGGCGAAGCTGTCTGGTACGACTTGGCGACTCTTTCGAGGACAGGATTGCGTTTACGTTTTTTATTTGGTTGGCCGGAGGCCGGGTAGCAATGCCGTTGCTTTAAGGTTGACTTTAGCAATTCTCCGGGGCAAATACACCCCCTCCCAGCCTCCCCCTTGGTGAGGGGGAGGAGCTAACACTAAGATTAACAACGCGTTAAAGCCTTCCCCTTGCCAGTGGGAAGGTTTGGAAGGCGTACGTTTCTCAGGAGTCAAGCTTTACGCAACGGCATTGAGACCGGGTAGGGGACGGGTTTGGCTCCGTGTAAAGCAAGA
>CAYQOU010000062.1:0-24149 GCA_964419255.1 uncultured Fibrobacterota bacterium
AGGATATCGCAAATCACGTGCACGATCCGGCACGTTTGGAAGCGCTGCGCTCCACAGCATTGCTTGATTCTCCCACAGAGGAGGCATTCGATCGGCTGTCGCGGCTGGCCGCAAGGGTTTTGCATGCGCCGGTTGCCCTTGTTACCCTTATCGACGCCGATCGGCAGTTTTTCAAAAGCTGCATCGGAGTGCCCGAGCCGTGGCTTTCACGGCGACAGACTCCCCTGTCACACTCCTTTTGCCAATACAACCGCATTGCCGGCACACCACTTATCATAGAGGATGCTCGCAAAGATCCTTTTTTCAGGAACAATCCCGCGGTAGAAGATATGCGCGTTGTTGCCTATCTGGGTATTCCTCTGATGACTGCCGACGGATATGTGCTGGGATCATTCTGTGTGGTCGACTCGCAGCCCAGAATATGGACTGATGAAGAAGTGGAGATAGTCAAGGATCTTGCCGCATCGGTGATGGACGAAATACATCTGCGCAGTGAAATAAAAAACAGAAGCATGGCCGAAGGAGACAGGGACAAGCTTGTCGAAAAGAACAGACTTCTTGCAGAGCAGATCCGGCGACGGGAAGAGACGGAGGCCGCACTGCGGGAGAGTGAGGCAAGATTCACCGCGTTTATGGATCACCTTCCGGGGTATGCATATATAAAAGATACCGATCGCAGACATCTTTACGTCAATCCTCCACTCGCACGGCTTTTCGGACGTGATGCTTCGGATTTTCTCGGCAAAACATACGAGGAGTTGTTTGGGGTGCCGGAAGCTGAATCGATACGAGAGAATGACGAGAGAGTGTTGCATCTTGGCCAACCTATACAGGCGGAGGAGACGGCGGTCATCGACGGAAAAAGAATACCGCACCTGTCGTTTAAATTCCCTATAAGGGGAGCCGACGGGAATGTCGCTCTTGGTGGTGTAACCTTTGACATTTCCGATCGTCGCCTTGCGGAGGAGGAGGTGGCACGTGAGCGCAACCTCTCCAATCAGATCATCGACAGTCTGCCGGGTATGTTTTATATGTTCGATATCGAGGGGCACTACATACGCTGGAATAAGTTAGCCGAAAAGATCACCGGATATTCCGGCGAAGAATTTACCGGATTGCATCCGCTGAGCCTCTTTGCGGGAGAGGATCGTAAGCTTGTCGCGCGGCGCATCGAGGAAGTATTCGAAACAGGCAGCGGATCGGTTGAAGCCTCTTTAGTTCACAAAAAAGGAACTTCAACTCCATACTATTTCACCGGACAGCGTGTGGAGATCGAAAACCAGCCTTATCTTGTCGGATTAGGCATCGATATTTCGGAGCGTAGGCGGGCGGAAACCCAGGTCAAAGAGCAGCGCCGACGCATGGCATCGATTATCGAGGGAACCGATGTGGGGACCTGGGAGTGGAATGTGCAGACCGGGGAGACTGTTTTCAACCGGAGATGGGCTGAGATTATCGGTTATAGTCTGGATGATCTCATGCCGGTCAGTATCAAAACATGGGAAAAGTTTACTCACCCGGAGGATCTGAGGCGCTCGACGGAGCTGTTAAAGAGACATTTCGCCGGTGATCTGGAGTATTATGAATGCGAGTGCCGGATGCGTCATAAAGATGGGCTATGGGTTTGGGTGCTTAGTCGAGGCAAAGTTCTTAGCCGCACCTCCGAGGGTAAACCTCTTATGATGTACGGCACCCACAGCGATATTACCGAGCGCAAACAAATGGAACAATCGCTTCGTGACGCCCTTCATTTTAATCAGCGCATTGGCGAAGTGCTGCCGCTTGTGTTGTACATACAGGAGATATCCACCGGCAAAAACATCTATATAAATCGGGAAGTATCCCAGGTACTGAAATATTCAGAGCATCAGATTCAACGGATGGGCGAGAGGTTTGTGCAGCAGGTCATGCATCCAGACGATCAGGAGAGGTACGCACAACATATTTCCAGACTGGCTAAACTGCCCGACGGCGCGATTGCGCAGTTTGAGTATCGCATGAGAGCGGCGGACGGTCAGTGGCACTGGATCATGAGCCGCGACACCGTTTTTGCCCGTGATCAGCAGGGGCGACCGACTCAGATTTTAGGCACCGCGCTTGACATCACCAGACGCAAGGAAGCTGAAAATGCATTGGGTGAAAGCGAGGAGCGATATCGACTTTTTTTCGAGACCTCGCCTTTTGCTTTACTGGTGGCCAAGCCCTATATGCTGGGCAATCCAAACCCCAGCGCCCGGGAAATGTTTGGTTGTTCCGCCGAGGAATTAGAGCATATGCCGTTCTGGAAGCTCTCCCCTGAAAAGCAGCCTGACGGAGCATTGTCGAGTGAGAAAGCCGCATACTATATCAAAGAGGCTTTGTCCGGAAGGTCGCAATATTTTGAATGGCGCCATTTGCGCAAGGACGGCAGTTTCTTTGATGCCGAGGTCGCGCTGACCCGGGTGTATCTGAAAGGCGAGCCGCAGATCATGGCCACTATTCTTGACGTTACCGAGCGTAAAAACGCAGTCGATCAGCTCAAGGCATCCCTTCGTGAGAAGGAAACTTTACTTCAGGAAATCTATCACCGCACAAAAAACAACATGATGGTAATATCTGCGGTTCTCCAGCTTCAAGCCGCATCGATAGATAACCCGGAGGTAGAGCGTATCGTTGGCGATAGTGTTACCCGTATACGCGCCATGTCTCTGGCTCACGAGATGCTTTACAAAACTAAGAATTTGTCTCGAATCAACATGCGAGATTACCTTTCGGGGCTTGCAAATCTGCTCGCGGGAAGCAGCGGTTTATCGCCCGAACAGGTGAAGCTTCATTTGCATATCGAAGGAATCCAACTGCTCATCGATCTTGCAGTTCCATGCGGGCTCATAGTCAACGAACTCCTCCAAAACAGCTTCAAGCATGCCTTTCCCAACGGACGGAGAGGCAATATTGAAATAGGATTCATCAGAGCTGATGTACACCTGCTTCAAATGACCGTGGCGGATGACGGAATCGGCCTTCCCCCTCACTTTGATATCATGAAAGCGCCCTCCCTTGGAGTGCAATTAGTAAGACAGATCGCTCGTCACCAGCTGCATGCCGCTATCGATGTAAAATCCGATCACGGCCTGCGCTGGAGGATATCATTTCGTGAAGATCTGTATGCGCAACGCGTTTGATTATCTGACGCGCAGGTGCAGATACCTGTCAGACTCCTAAAGAGGCTCCGGCATATTCGATTTGATCATCACAGGGAGAAGTTTTTCAGATGGTAAAAGAAAGTAAGCGGCGCTGATGTGTGTTTATTGCTTGCTGTCCCCATGGTACTGAATAAAGAAATTTTTTCGATAAGGGCACCGATCCCATCAGAGTCCACCACACAATCACACGATCACAGCTCAGACATGTGTTTCCGGTTCTCCGTTTTTTGCCTCATACGCCCTCAATGAGGTATTTTGACTTCTCCGCCTTCATAAAAATCAACGATTCGGGCCGTTTCTGCCACTAATTGTATTCACCGCGTCCCAATACATTTTTTTCCGTCCTTATCACATAATTGCCCGGAAGCGCACTTTACCGTGAGGGGCCAGCACGTTGGAAACGTGTATCATATGAAGACACTCAAGACGATCAACTTAACTGGAGGTTTTTTGTGAAATTCAGGTTTTTATCAGCTATTGTGATTGCCCTTTCGATTGCAGGCGGCTATGTACATGCGCAGGCCAATTTCTCAGCCGATGACTATACGCGTGCTCTGTGGATGGTGACAAGATTCTACGGGGGGCAGAGATCCGGCCATGGGCCGAACTGGCTGATCATGGAGCATGACAATCCCGAGTATCGCACAAGTTTCACCCAGGATGCCGATGATGGATACGATCTGGAAGGAGGCTGGTTTGACTGCGGTGACCATGTACTTTTCGGACAGACATTTTTCTACTCCGTGTATATGTTGGTAACGGCATATGATGTATTTGCTGAAGGTTTTCATGACTTGTACAACGGGAGCACATACGGCGGATATTTGGAATCCGGCAACTGGGATATGGATGGAGGCAGCCCCAATGGTATGGCTGATGTGCTGGAAGAGATCAAGTACGCCACCGACTGGATAATAAAAGCCACCCCAGACCAGAGTACCTTCTATTATGAAAAAGGGCACGGTGGCAATGATCACTCCACCTGGGTTACAGCAGGAAAGATGTCCACACAGTCGGTGGAGGAAGGCGGAGAGCCGCGTCCGATGTGGAAAAACCCGAGTGACGGATCGATGGCGGGGTTTGCTGCAGCTGCAATGGCGGTTATGTCACGGGTGTATCGAAAATACGACGAGGAGTATGCCGATCTTTGTCTGGAGCATGCCCGGCATGCATATGCATATGCGATGGAGCATCGGACTGAGGGAGCCGGAGCGGCGTCCGGAGGATACTATGGAGCCCCCAGCGCCCCCGCAACACATGTGATAATCGCCTCGGCAGAGATGTACAGGACCACCGGTGAGCAAACATTTCACGATGATGTGATGAGCAACCTGGGTGAAATAAAAGATCACTTCTGGGCGTTTGATTATGCCAATGCACATGATCTGGCTGCCTACGCCGTTGCGATGGCGGTGGAGAGCGAAAGAGACGCGCAACTCGATTTTTTGAAAACGACATTTATTGACAAATACACCTCATCTCTGAATGCTGAGGGTGTTTCGACAGTCGGCGGTGACTGGGGAGCATTGAGATACCCGGCGAATTTCGCCTTTATAGCCGCTCTTTATTCGAAAGCGACCGGGAGTTCCGATTTAGACGATTTTATTTACAGTCAGATAGATTACATTCTGGGAGATAACACCTCGGGTCAATCCTTTGTAGTCGGGTTCTGTTCGGGATGCCAAAAAGAGGCCACCAAGCCGCATCACCGAAACGTGTTTTTAAATGATGACAACCCCGATGATGATGCAAAACAGCAGATGGAAATTCCGGAAAGAAACAAACAGTTTGGTTCAATGGTGGGAGGGGCGAGAAATTCATCAGATTATGTTGATGATGTCACCCACTATCAGACAACCGAGGGAGGCATCGATTATAACGCAGGTCTGCTTGGTGCTCTGGCGTACATTGTCTCTGAAGTCAATCCTGCGGATACGGCGTCTCTTACCGGAGATTCGGATCAGCATTCAGCAGTTCTCCATGAAAACCGGATGACTTCGCAAGCAGACATATCAGTTCAATATAATTCTCGGTATGTTAAGATTAGTTTTTCGAGTGATGCCGACATAAATGATATCACTGTATACGATTTATCCGGCGCCACGATCTTTACATCCTCCGTCACCAATCGCCGTATTCGCTGGGATATCTCCGGTGTATCAAAGGGAGTATACCTGATTGATCTCAAAACAGCGAAAGGACAATCTTATACGTCTCGAATCGCCATAAGGTAAGCACAAAAAGGGCACAATCATACTGAGTATGCCGAAATCCATCGGCACGGTAAGCGCTAAGCCTGGCGAGGGTCCCACCCGCCGGCGCCGGCAGCAATCGGGTTGGATTGGTTTCGGTTTTACTCATATGTAATAAAGGGGTAAGTTTCGGGACTGGAGCAACGCCGGCTTTCAGCCACAGATATCCTGGATCGCATATATCAGGCTGTGCTGGGAGAAGGGCTTCTGCAGGATTGCATTTGCTCCCAACCCGTTGGCGCTTTGAAGGTAGCTTTCTCGATACAATGCACCGGACATGGCGATTATTCCCAGATCGGGGTACTGTCGCCTGCAGTCGATGATGGTGTCGTTTCCGTTTTTTCCCGGCATGGACATATCTATAAGCATCAGATCGACATGCCCCAGCCGCAGAATATCGATGGCGGCATCACCATCGGAGGCCTCCTTCACCAGATATCCCTCCGTTTTCAGCATCTGGATAATCACCGCCCGTATCCAGTATTCATCATCGACAACCAATACTCTTTTACCGCTACTTTCCATCAAAATCCCCGCAAATACTCCGAAAAACTCCAATGAAATGATTTTTTATGATACTACTGTGGACACTTTTTATCAACCCATTTGAACACGCGGGCGGAAAAAAGGATAAGGGTTTTCACAGAAACCTGCAGTCGATGGTTTTTCTGATAAAATGATCGACAAGATGAGAATACATAAAAAAGAGGACGGAGCAGATTACATGAGCCTGGCCGAATTTGCACCGGTAAATCGTGCCTTTCATCGAAAGGCTATCGACATCTGTTTACGGCAATTTCTCCGCGAGCTTACTGGTTGTCAGTTTGTCGATAAGCGTATGCAACTCGTCCATCTTAAACGGCTTGCCTAAATACCCGTCGACATCCATCGCCCGCTCCCGCAGATGAACCGCTGAATCTACCTGGGAGCTGAAAATGGCAACGGAGGTATTGCAGGTACGCGGGTTGGTACGAATCTGTTCCAAAACAGTCCGCCCGCTGACATCCGGCAGCAGGACATCCAGAAGAATCAGATCCGGTTTTTCCTGAAAGGCTTTGCGAAGTCCATCGGTGCCGGTTGTAGCGGCGGAAGCATTCATGCCGATACTTTTGAGCAGAATAAGCATCGTCTCGCAGATCTTCGGATTGTCATCGATAACAAGAATTCTTTTAGAGACCATAGCAACCTCACAGGCGTACGATATGAAAAACAGATAAATCACTCACCCATTTATAATGCATCGATTTTTTTACGTAATGTGTAGAGTTGCGCTTCTGTCTCTATGGCCCCAAGATCTATACGGAGACAGAATAATGCAGTGATCTCACTGATAATCATAAGAAAAAAACCATGATTAATCTACGGTTTTGCAGGCCAGATGGGTTTTTTCACTGAATTTTTTCAATTGCGGTGAACGGCAGGAGTTGTGCGGGTGCGGGAACGCACGGCCGTATACCTTATTGTCCGTGCCCATATCCCCGCATGATCTTCCAGTATCTCGGTTTATGCTCCGCGTAAATAAAACCCCTTGATTGCAGCGGTTGCGACGTCTCTGTGCGGCGCCTCCGCAATATAGTAATTCCCCGGCTGAACACGACCGATACGTACAACCCTGCTAAAATACGGGACATAAGGCTCCTTACTGATAAGGTGCAGCGTCTCGGGACTTGCAATTTTTTTTGCACACATTAATATATACTACCAAAGATCTCGGCGAAAACAACCGAGGTGAGTTTATTCGTAAACCAATTTTTACATCTGTCCGCCACCTGAATTGAGCGGGTGTATTCGCTT
This sequence comes from uncultured Fibrobacterota bacterium, assembly GCA_964419255.1. Taxonomy (GTDB): domain Bacteria; phylum Fibrobacterota; class Chitinivibrionia; order Chitinivibrionales; family CAYFVL01; genus CAZPHU01. The sequence goes on from CAYQOU010000062.1 coordinate 7,229, forward strand.
CACCGCTGAGATAATCGCTCTATTCTGGTGACAACATGCACGTTCACTGCCGATCGTCGCATAATATTGCCGGTTTCACGTATCGTTTGTGGTTTATATTACAATATCGCTCGATTCAGGTAAAAGATTGACACACAACATATTCTGAGGTTTTTATGTACAAGACTTTGTTTATTTTCCATATATGTGCTTTGTGCCTTTTGATCACGTGCAGTAGTCCGATCGATCCGTTTGAAGACGAGTCAAACACCAGTGCTACCATAGAGTTCTCTTCACCGGAGGGCTTTTTTACCGATTCCTTGCTGTGTGATTCGACCGGAAATCCCGTAGAGCTTTCTGCAACGGTTTTTCTTCCAACCTTTGTAGACAGCGGCTCGGTGATCATTCTTTTCGAAGACGGCTCTGCAGATACAGTTCTTAGCTCCCTTTTTTCACCCGATTCTGATGGTGATAACCGGACAATCGATACTACCCTGCACTTTCAGCGCGGAGGTTTGATAACCGCAATCATATCCCTGGAAGGCCGGGCTATAAGCGAATTTCGCGACAGCGCCTCGATTTTCCTGTTCTGCAAACCAACACCACTGTCAAACCTGTCGATTGAAGAGGTTGATATCACTCCGCAATTTAGCGATACGATATACTCCTATTCGGCAACGGTCGAAAACGAACAAAGATATTTTACCCTTGTCACCGGGGTTGAAAACCCATTTGCCCGCATAGCCATAAACCAGGACACTCTTCATGACGACAGCTCAGGCCGGCGATGCTCTCTGGAGGTGGGCAGAAATATCTACATCATCGAAACGATTGCAGATGATAATTCAACGGTATCACAATACACCCTGGAAATAATCAGAGAGCCCGGAAGTGTGGCCACACTTGACTCTATCCTCTTTTCGGCTGGAGATATTGCCCCAGCCTTCGATTCCGCTCAGCTGTCTGGATACGAAGTGGAGGTTTCCGATACAGCTGATTCTCTTACCGTCAATCTGTTTCCGACCCATCCGCAGGCATCATGTTCAATTGATGACAAAACTTACGAAAAGGGTAGTTGCAGCTTTACCATACCCCTGCAATATGGTGACAATCCCCTTACCCTGTTTGTAAAAGCTGAGGATCAGACAACTTCAAAACAGTACGAAATAGTTATTCACCGAAGATTAAGCGACAATGCTTCTCTGATGCTGCTTACAGCCGGGGATGCAGAGTTAGACCCTGATTTCCATGAGGACACTCTTGATTATACAGTGGTATCATCCCACGATATTGACACCCTGCACATACAGGCTGTGGCTGCTCACGACAGTGCATCCGCTCGAATAAACGACTCGATCGTGGAGCCTGGAGCGGTGTATCCTTTCTGCCTGCGAACCGGCAGAAAGGATACCGTCGAAATTTTGGTCACCGCACAAAACGAAGTGAACTCGCGAACCTACAGACTGTTTGCCTGCCGTCCCCCCGACAGCACCGCCCGCCTCTCGCAAATCGAGCTTTCTTCGGGAACACTCGATCCGGCATTTCACTCCGATTCGTTAACCTACACAGTGGTGCTTCCTTTCGCGGATTCTACTCTGACTATTGCCGCACAGGCAACCGACCCCAACGCCACTGTTGACATCGATGGCGGCAGCGACTCGGAGCGATTCGATTTATCGACAGGAGAAAACCAAGTGTCTATAATCGTCACAGCCGAAGACCAACATACGACATTGACCTATGCGCTTTTCATAGAACGCAGCCAAAACTCCAACACAGGGCTTTCTGCCCTGGTCCCGTCTTCGGGTGTCCTTAATCCGTCATTTTCAACCGACATACACAGTTATGCCCTTTCTGTTGCAGACAGTGTGGAGAAGATTGCGTTTTCGGCAGCTCCCCTTCATGATAAAGCAGGGGTTACTATAAACAATGCCTCTCCCGATACCAACTTTGCGCTCGATCCGATGAGTGAAACACCATTTACCATTATTGTCACGGCCCAAGACGGTACAAAGGATTCCTATGTAGTAACGGTAATACGCCAGGGCAGCGCTCTTGCCTCTTTAATAGATATCCGGTGTTCGGCAGGGTATCTTGTCCCCGCCTTTCATCCGGAAAGCTCCGACTACCAGCTGCGCATCCCCGCCGATACCCAGACAGTGAGTATCAAGCCTGTAGCCACCCATCCCCGGGCATCCTTAACGGTCAAGGGCAATTCGGTCGACCAGGGAGAGTGGTCTGCCCCTGTAGAAGCCGGACGGGGTATAAATTCCTCTTTTGATATAGAGGTTGATTCAGAGAACGGAAAACAGAAAAGAAGTTATACAATCGTTGTTAACCGAGCCTATTCGGTCTCCTGCCAAGCTACCGGAAATGGTACAGTCACACCGCGGGGCGTAACTGATGCCTTTGTTGGAGTGCCGCAAGAGATAGAAGCCTCACCTGCCGCCGGCCATCATTTTGATGGGTGGAACATAGTCGAGGGGGATGCAATCATCGAGTCGCCAGACATGCTGAGTACCACGCTGAATGTAGACTCCTGCGCAACGGTTGAGGGGAGATTTCTGCCCGACCCCTACCATCTGATTCTCACCGATAATGGATTGGGGACGGCAAGCGGCCCGGATACAGTGCTGCATGGAATCGCCGACACAATCAGAGCATCGGCACACACCGGTCATCACTTTGTAAGATGGGTGGTGGATGACGGAAGTGCGCAGATAGCGGATTCTTCAGAAGAGAAGACCACCGTAATATTGACGGAGGGCACAGCTTCAGTACAGGCGATCTTTGCACTGGATGTGTATACGCTTGAGCTGGTGGAGGAAGGAGATGGTATTATAAACGGTCCCGATACAGCGGTGTATGATGTTGCATACCCGATCAGTGCGGCTCCAAGAACAGGCTATAAATTTGTCAGATGGGAAGTAGTTGAAGGAACAGCGGAGATAGAAGACAGCACTGCCGCAGGCACCGACATAGTGTTAAGAGATGGTGATGCTACGGTTAAGGCGATTTTCGAACCCCGGAGGTATCGTCTGACACTGCGTAATGATGGCGTCGGAGAGGTGAACGGACCGGACTCGCTGGATTATGGCGATTCCGCACGAGTCTGGATCAGATTGACACCGGGACATGAATTCATAAAGTGGAAAGTTACGGACGGCCCCGCCACACTCACCGATTCAACTACTCCGTCTACATTTGTGAAGATGAGTAACGGTGATGCGGTTGTGACTGCGGTCTTCGAGCAGATCAGGTACAATCTGGAGGTATTAACCGAAGGAAACGGTAGTGTCGGCGGGCCGGATTCGGTAGCATATGCCGAGCCGGCTACAATCACAGCCACAGCAGATCGCGGCTACTATTTCAACAGATGGATAGTGGATTCGGGTCAGGTGGTTATTGACAATCCATTAGAGGATACCACCGAGGTAGTCCTGACCTCGGGAGACGCGAAGGTGCGTGGGGTTTTCGAAGCATACGATACCATTTATGTCGACTCCGCCGCAACCGGTGAGCAAACCGGACTGAGCTGGCAGGATGCCTTTGTCGACCTTCAGAAAGCCTTTACATGCGCAAACGACAATTCGACCATAAAGATAGCGCAAGGGACCTATTATCCACACCATACGGATCGGGATGTGTCTTTTGAATTGCGCAGTGGCCTGGAGGTTGTGGGTGGATACGGTAGCGGAGGTAGTCAACGAGATGAATCACACAAGACGATACTCAGTGGTGAAATCCAGCAGGATGGCGATTCGACCAATAATTCCTTACATATCCTCTATGCCGACAATCTCGACGCACGATGCAGAATAAGCAACGTTGTCATCGAAGGGGGATATGGACAGAAGGGAAGTGCATTGTTTATAAGACAGAGTGCCATGAATGTAATGAATTGCGAAATAAGAGGTAACACCGTGACTGACTCGGGAGGCGCCCTGTTTGCGGTCAATAGTAACCTGTATATAGAGGAGTCCAGATTTGCTCGTAATCGTGTGAATGCGGTAAACAGATCCGGCGGAGGCGGCGCCATGTTTTTAAAGGCGTGTACGACAGATGTATACAGGTGCATGATCGTTAACAACAGTTGTTTCGTTCAGGCGCAGGAAAATGACGCAACAGCCGCCGGTGGCGCAATCTGCGTCATCGGTGGAAGGCTGACGCTTACAGAGAGCGGAATGATGGGCAACCGCAGCATATGCGACTATTTTACTGCCTATGGCGGAAGTATACATAACGATGGTTCAATCCTGTCTTTAAACAGCTGTGATTTCAGGAGCAACAAAACCGGGGGCAGGAGAAGCTTCGGGGGAACCGTCTCTTCTGTTGGCGGCACAATGCAGATGGGAGATTGTGAGATTGCGGGAGATTCCATCGTTGAAGGCTTACAGGGATTTGGTGGTGCCGTCTACCTGAATAACACCGCCGGCTCTATCGGTGAAACCGACTTTACCGCCAATACAAACGCAGCCGACATATCTCAGGGTGGGGCACTGTACATCGAATCTTGCGCCCCGTCCGTCACAGACTGTTTCTTTTTGAACAACGGCTCTCCCAGCGCTGCGGCAGACGGCCTGGGGGGAGCATTGGTGCTGTACAACAGCTCGTCCGTTTTACAGAGGTGTACGTTTAAATCCAACCATTCGGATGCTCAATCACTAAGCAGTGCATTGTTTGCACGAGGAGGAGAACCTTATATTATCAACTGTACCTTTTTTGCAAATTCGCTGGGTAAATTTGCGGCATGTTTTTCCGAGAGTGCGCCCTTGATCATCCATTCCACCTTTGCCGAAAATTTAACCGATACTACCTTGTTTGTATCCGGGGGAGCAGATATCATCAACAGTATCATTTGGACCGAAAGAGAGCAGGCCGAGCTCAGTGGAAATCCTTCAACAGTCAGAAACTGTATTATCAGGGGACACCAGGGTTCGGAGGAAGATTCATTATTCACCGCAAACCCATTGCTCGGAACATGCGAAAACCATGGAGGTAAAGTGGAAACCATTGATATAGACGAAACCAGTATCGCCCGTGATATGGGCACAACAAATCTTCCAGATGATCGAGAAATAGATACAGATGCACGCGGGGTTTTGCGCCGAGACGGCAAACCCGATATCGGCGCTTATGAAGCAGAATAGTTCTATTCCGATTATGAATAGAGGCAACAATATGATTTCGTATAAAAGATCGGCTTGTGGTGTTCTGGTTTTGTTACTATTTGCTTACGCATTCTCTCAGCAAACCGTCTCCGGCACCATCGATTCGCAGACTTTTACCGGTTCGGATAGTATCTACATTGTTGAGAAACAATTAACGATTCCGGAGGGTGTCGTGTGCTCCCTGGATGCAGCAAAAGTTATTCTGTTCAAACCTTTCACCGGCATTACCGTTGAAGGGACTCTCATCGCAAACGGTACCAGCAAGCAGCCGATTGTGTTTACATCCATTTATGATACCTGTTATAATCCCGACAGCAGGCAGCCGCCCGAATCTTTTGACTGGAATGGCATAGCCATATCGGCACAGTCAGGCGGCAACCATTTTCGGCACAGTCATCTCAGCTATTCTGTCCATGGCATACAGTCGCAGACTGAAGATCTGAAGATCTCCGATTGCCTGTTTTCACACAACGGTCTTTACCATTTCACCATTAAAAATAGACTTTTCGAAATCAGGGAGGGTGCACCATTTTCGTATCCCGAATTTACGAGTGTGAAGAGTGACACCGGCGGTGGCGATCTGACTTCCGCCGGCGATTCCCTTTCACTTATCGTTTCTTCCCCCTCTGACAGCCTGTCCACCGGATCGTCTATACCCGATTTAACCAGTAAGAAAAATGCCGTCACGCCAATATGGAAGAAACCATCATTCAGATTCGGTGCGCTTGGGGCAGGCATCCTGGGATGCATAGGTGGTGCCGTTCTACACAGCATGGCGCTGGAGGATGAACATGATATCCAAAAGATGAAACCGACAGAAATCAACCCCGAAACGGGGAAATATTACACAAGAAAAGATGATGCGGTGAAGAATGCACACGACTCCTATGAGCGCAATCGTACGACAAGCATTGCATCCCTGGTTATCGGCGGAATGGGTCTGTCCGTCTTTGCGATCACCTTTACCTTTTAAACCGCGAATCGCCGCGAGAAGCAACTAACATACAATGCCACTTATGGTTGACTCACCCTCCACACATACCACATGCTTTGCCCTCTGTGGAATCGCAACATCGTCCGTAGGAAGTGTTCTCAAACCATTTACAGGATGAATTATGTCGGACGTTTGAGTTAGTGTTGAGCCAGTATTCGCACCCCTTTGTCTCAGCGTTCGTGGGGGAGGAAGATCCGCGGCTTCCATGCCGAAATTCCCAGGGTGGAATCGGGTTGGGCAGCTTCCATAAGCCTCTGCTGTGTTGACGAGCCAGGTGTTCCAGTGTGGCCAAGACAGAATCGCGGGGTGCATATTTTTCGTACCACCAGCCCAGCCCCTCAGCCAAAATAGATTGATTGAGATTGGTCCCGTCATCCAGAATCACCTCTCCCACCTGTCTGCCATAGTGGTCCGTATCCCGAACAATAACGGTCACATTTTTGCCGTAACACATACCGCTTGTAAATTGCTTTGCTCTGGTTCCATAATCCTGTCCGCGCTCGGGGCAGTCTATTCCGTGGAGACGAATCTTGATGGTTTGATTATCTTTGAGTAAAGTGATACTGTCGCCATCGATGACCCCGACTACCCTTCCGGTAAGAGTAGTCGTGGCGCTGATAAACACAAATGTCAGACAGAGTAAAACGGTAAGCAGGTGCTTTTTTTTCATATATACACAGTTTCTGAAAGTGGTAAGTTATACCCCAAACTAAGCGATTCTCTCGCGGCGCTTCGCACTGAACCGCTCAATTCAGGTATAATGCAATATACTATTATATGCATTCGCGTGTATACTGTCAGGTAACTGCCTCCGCTCTTGAGATCTCATGTGGACGTGTCGAGGCCTTCACCGCGCGACTCATACGCACAGAACCGCACAATGTAGCTCATAAAGTGTTTGCCGGAACATGTGAAGAGAAGTAAATTACATAAGCGATTTACGCATATCTTTCTAAACTCCGCTTTTCCGATTCCGAAAAATAAGGGGGAATGTTCTCAATGGCCACCGAAATTTACTACTTCTCAGGTACAGGCAACTCTCTTCATGTTGCCCGTGAGCTTCAGAAACGATTATCCGCCACGAAGCTCATTCCCATAGTCAGCCTTCTGAACAGGGAGCATGTGCACACAAAGGCGGATACCGTTGGATTTGTATTCCCGCTGTATTTCACCACAATCCCCGCACCGGTAAGACGGTTTTGCGACAAGCTTACCATGGATTCCGCCCTATACACATTCTCCGTGGTTACCCGCATCGGAACTTTTTGTGTTGCTAACCTGAATATGGAAAGACTCCTCAAGAAGAAGGGTAAGAAACTGGATGCCAGATTTGTAATTAATATGGCGAAAAATACACCAACCGGCCTTGCACCGGGTAAGGGCGATAAAAAGTGGGTGGAGAAAATAAGCAGGGAGCATGTCTCCGACATCGAATCCGCCGTGCAACAACAGCTGCAAACCATTCAGGAAGTTGTCAGCTCGCGTCAACCGTATCCGACGCACAGTTTCCCCAACCCTTTATTGAACTTAACGGAACGAGCGATGCATAAATTGACCGCGGATACGTCGGCACAGGTTGGTTACTACGCAGATGAGAGCTGCATTCATTGTGGGACATGTGAAATGGTTTGTCCATCGACTACCGTGCGGTTGCACGAGGGACGCCCGGTATGGCATGATGAGGTGGGTTGTTTCTATTGCTTTGCCTGTTTTAATTTCTGCCCCGCGCAGGCGATTCTTGTCAAAAACAAATACACCCGGAAAGATGGCAGATACCATCATCCCGCAATAACGGCTGAGGATATCGCGCGACAAAAGGAATATGAGTGATACCTGAATTGAGCGATTCTCTCGCGGTGATTCTCGCAAAACCGCTCAATTCAGCTGATTGCCATTTACGCCTTTATTCCCGCGAATGCCTTTTCCAGGATTCTTTCCTTTGGAGGTTTAGTGCTCAGGGTAAAAATGACCGTAAACAGAATGGAAACGGGTAGAGCTATGATAATTGGATCGACATTCTGAAGTTGTGATCCGGCAGCCAGGCTGTCTACGCCAAACAGCGCTTTGCAAATGCCCAGTGGTTTGGATTCTTTTACATGCACAAACACCAGCCAGAAAAGACTTGTCAGCAGACCGCTCCAGAAGCAGGCAAGAGCGGCGGGGCGGGTAAACCGTTTCAGATAGAGCGCGCCAAAATACATCGGCAGAAAGGTTGCTGCGCATAAACCAAAGAAAATGGCCGTACCGATAGCGATAATCGCCGAGCCCTGCTCGAAGAAACGCGGCAGAAAGTATGCCAGAAACGCACTGAGAAGGATAGCAACAGCCATGGCGATTTTGTTTGTCATCACCGAGTTCTCTGTTTTTATCTTGAATCCCGATTCCAGAAAATCCCGCCCGAAGGAGCTTCCCATGGTGTGAAACTGTGAGGATAGCGTTGACATGGCGGCAGCCAGAAGCGTGACTATGAATATTGCGGTAAACCAGCCCGGCATTGCCATATTGATATAAAGAGGGAATATATTGTCGGTTTTATTTTCGACGGCCGCGATTGCGATTTTGCCCATTTCACCATGAAAATAGACATTACTCAGGGCACCGACGATAAATGCTACTCCGGTCATCATGAAAATAAACACCCCTCCGATCAGTACCGCCCGATTAAGTTCACGGTTGCTTCTCACGGTCATGAACCGAACCGCAAGTTGCGGCTGCGCCAACACTCCGATGCCCACTCCCATAACGATGGTTGTCACCAGTTGCCACCAGAACTGTGATCCTGCCTTTGGCATCGATGTCCAGCCCTGATGCCCCAGCGGGCCGAAAACTTTGATCGCCTCCCCCTTCAGAGCGGTCAATGCGGTGTGTGCGGGGACGACACCCCCCAGTTTACTGTAGGTGAAAATCAGCAGCAACGCCATGCCGACAAACATGATAGATCCCTGGAAGGCATCAGTATACATGACCCCCTTGAGTCCACCCATGATCACATACATTGCCACCACCGCGACGAAAAACATCAGTGCGACTTCATAGTTTATTCCGAGAGTTTCGCTGAGAAACTGGGTTCCACCGATAAGCACCGCCCCGGCATACAGCGGCATTGCCAGAAAGATAAGCAGCCCCGATGCCATCTGAAGGAAAGGTGAATCGAACCGTTTGCCTAAAAATTCCGGAAACGTATGCGCATCCAGATTATGACCCATCTTGCGGGTTCGTTTACCGAAAATCGCAAACGCGATGAAGATGCCTGCAAAAATATTGAGAAACGTCAGCCATAAGATACCCATTCCGAATACCGCCGCTGCCCCGCTGAAACCAACGATAGCCGATGTGCTGATAAAGGTTGCACCGTAGGAGATAGCCATCACCAGCGGATGAGCCTTCCGGCCGGCAACCAGGTAATCGGTTGCATTTCTGGTTCCCCGGTATCCCATGTATCCCAGAAAAGCGATAATCATCAGATAGATGAGGACAATAGTGGTCAGAAGAAGCATATTCATTGCGCACCTCCAGCTTCCACCACCTCCGGCTCATGCTTTTCCCACTCGATTTCTTCGGCAATCTCCTCAGCTTCCGTTTCGGCCGGCTTGTTCCAGTTGATGATGCCATACACGATACACAACAGTGCCGCCAGAACCGTACACACATAAGCCAGTAATACACCTGTCCCCTCTATACCCAAAAACATATTCCCTCCAAGCATAAGGATGTTCGCACAGACCTCTTTTCAGGCCCACTCGAATGTTTAATATGATTCGCGTCACTTTTACGAATCAATAAAGTTATGCATTGGAGGTAAATTTGTTGTCACATTACTTCCGTAAACGGCCGTCACCCAAAAAAGGAAGCATGACCTTTTTCCTCGAAATCATGGCTCAAAATCGGTTAGACCAGGAAGAGTATGTCTTGCGTCCTCTCTCGCTTATCTCTAACTGGCGACAGAATCACCGATCGATGAATTTCCGTTTATGAAATTATACAGCGTCGCACGTCCGACGCCCAGCATACGGGCGGCTTTGGCTTTGTTTCCGCCGGCTTTTTTCAATGCGAACTCCACCGACTCACCGGTCAGCTTGGGCTTGCGGCCGACTTTGCCCGGCTCCTGAATGGAGGGAGTCATTCCGCGCAGAGGAGTTGCCGATTGCAGTATTTCGGGGGGAAGGTGTTCAGGAAGAATAACTTTTTCGTGACACTTGACCATCGTAAATTGAATAGCGTTCTGGAGCTGTCGGACATTTCCCGGCCAGTCGTATGATGACAGTATCGAGACGGTTTGAGTATCCAGCGCCATCTCGCCCCGTCCCAGTTTCTTGACTGTGTTGCTTAAGATGTGGCTTGCCAGCATGGGAATATCGTTTCTGCGCTCCCGAAGCGGAGGCATCTCGACCGGAATAACCGCCAGGCGGTAGTATAGATCATCCCGAAAGGTTCCCTCATTTACCATGGCACGCAGGTTCTTGTTGGTGGCGCTAATTATACGAACATCAACCGTACGACTCGTCTCGCTTCCAACCGGCACGAAGGTGCCTTCCTGCAATACCCTGAGGAGCTTAACCTGAATGCTAAGCGGCAGCTCGGCGACTTCGTCCAGAAACAGTGTACCGCCATCGGCGATCTCGAAGCGGCCTTTTTTGTCGCGTATCGCTCCGGTAAAGGCGCCCTTGACGTGGCCGAACAGTTCACTTTCCAGAGTCCCTTCCGGAAGAGCACCGCAGTTGATCGGGACAAACAGGTTGTTTCTTCGTGTGCTTTCACGGTGTATGGCGCGGGCAACCAGCTCCTTACCCGTGCCACTCTCGCCGGTGACGACAACCGGAAAATCACTTTCGCCAAGATCCTTTATCAGGTCATAAATCTGCTGCATCTTGTGATCCTGGCCAATCATTCCGGAAAACTGCCAGGTCTGCTCAGCCTCTCGCTCAAGCCTGCGCAAATCGGTCTGATCGTGTAAAGAGGCCACAACCCCCACCGGCCTGTCATCTCCATCGGTGAGTGATACCAGCGAAATGTCGATATCCTTACGGCTGCCGTCGCGTGTCTGAAAGGCCGTCTGATACTTCTTACACAGTTTTTTTCCCGTATCACTCCCGTCACAGTAGTTGCATTGCTCTCCACAGATACTTGGCACAAAAACCGAATGACAATCCCTGCCGATAATCTCCTTTTGTGTAAAGCCGGTTATTTGTTCGGCACGCGGAGAAAAATACATAATCCGTCGCTTCAGATCGTGGGCGATTACACCGACCGGCAAACTTTCCATGATCATATCATGATTCTTTTTCTGCCGGGCAAGTGCATTAAAAAATCCATCCCGAAAAAATGACTTCACCAGCGACCTGATCCTCTGAGCAGTCTTGCGATAAGCCTCGGTCGGCTCATCAGTCAGACCTCTTCCCGGCCGGGAAACATGCCAGTACAGAACGGCCGGCGAGCCGGGCAGAAGCGGGTGATGCTCATGTTGATCATCGCAGATAACCACAACGATATCATAGACCCGATCACTGACCTCCTCTACAGCCACAGGAACGGCTTGGGAAATATCTATATCAAACTGAGACATCGTGTTGACCGCGGCGACATCGCGATGACCGGCAACTAAACCCGCGCTGACTATCTGAACATCATCGGGAGCATGGAACTCTGCAAACCCCTGGGCCATAAGTGAGCGGCAGGAATTCTGCCCTCCCAGAAAAAGCACCGTCGTTTTTCGATTGATCTGACTACTCAAAACGCCTCACATCACATAAACTGGTGGTCCGAATGTATTTACCTGCTGAGCGGTTCTCTCGCGGCGATTGGATTAATCCCCTGACGCACAGGGGCGGCTGCAAACATGTATAATCCTGAGGGATATTCCCTGCGATTGCATGCGTGCCCCCTCCTTGCCTCCGGAGATTGGGCGGCTCATCAGCCTGGAACAGCTCGATTCAGGTTTATTTTTTCTGAGATGGTGTGTGTGCTTTGTCCATGCTTTCCGACAGCTCCGTACGTACGCGTGGTATCAGCCGGGGACTTACACTTAGAGAGGAAATACCGGTCCGGACCAGACGGACCGGCAGTCCGGATCGTCCGGCCATCTCTCCGCAGATCGAAAGCGGTTTACCAGCCGACTGAGCAGCAGCACTCAGATTCCGGAGAATATCCCACAAAACCGGATGATCAGGATCATAATCCTGGCTGACCAGTTCGTTATTTCTGTCTACCGCAAACAGGTATTGGATTAAATCGTTTGATCCGACACTGGCAAAATCAACGATACTGAAAATACTCTTTGCCTGCAAACAGGCGCTCGGAACTTCAAACATAATCCCTATTCGAATGTTGTCGAGCCTGGCTTCCTTTACCGAATGAATAACCTCCATAATGCCGAAATGAAGATTCTGCAGCTGACGCATGTCGATAATCATCGGCATCAGTATGTTAACCTCCCCCAGCGCACTAAGCCGGGCAAGTGCACGGACCTGAGTCGTGAATATCTCGGGTGAGCCCAGCAGAAAACGTGCTCCCCGCCAGCCCAGATACGGGTTGGACTCCTCCTGCATCTTTAAAAACGGTAACGGCTTATCTCCCCCGACATCCAGCAGCCGAAATGTCACCGGTTTACCGGCCATCATCTGCATCACCTGAGCATAATAGTCGTACTGCTCCTGCTCGGAAAGGAGCCGATTGGCAAACATAAACAGTATTTCGGTACGAAAAAGCCCGATACCGTCGGCGTGAAGCGAGGCTGCGCTCCTAACATCATCAAGAAGACTGGCGTTTGCCATTACCCGTGTTCCTGCGGGACTTTCGAGAACACAGACACGCTGAGCCTGCACCGGATCGACCGGCAACATCTCCTTCACCAGATCTTCCTGCGGCTCTACATACACACTGCCGCTGTCGCCATCCACAAGCAAATAGCTGCCGCAATTGACATGCGACATTATATCGTGCACACCGCTTACCGACGGCACACCCATCGAGCGGGCCAGTATTGCCGCATGGGAGGACATGCCGCCGTGCTCGGTAACGATTCCCATGACATGTTCCAGATCCATATGGACCATCATGTCGGCGCTCAGCTCACGAGCGACAATAATCCGATCCTTTCCCCGCGAACACTTCTCCTGTCCCTGACAGACAAAGCCCGGTTTTGTGTTATGAAGATTACTCAGCAGACGGCGGCGGATATCGGCGATGTCGGAGGAACGCTCCCGCAGGTATTCCATATCCAGGTTGGCGAATTTTTTCTCGTATACTCCAAACACCTCGGAAATAACCGCTTCAATATTGAGGCGACGATTTTTTACCCCATCCCTGATGGCATCCAGAATAGCAGGATCATTCATGATATGCTTCTGGGCAGCAAAAATCTCCGCCTCGGTTTTTCCGATGCTCTCCTCTACCCGCTCGGTGATCTTGTCAAGCTCCAAAGAGCATTCCTCAAGGGCCTGATCAAACCTCCGAAGCTCCTCTGCGACCTCCTCCTCCGACTCAAGCAGATGGGTAGCCACGGCACGATGAGTCTGATTTGAATACAGACACGCCTGTGCGGCAACCTTGCCCGAATTCACCGGAAGCCCCGAAAAGACCATCTCTGCCCTGTCACTCTTTAAAACCCTGCTCACGTCATAACCCTTCTCTAAACTTCATCATTCCATATCGGCATAAAGAAAAATCGTATTTTACCGGATCTTCAGGCGAAACTTTTTTCAAACGGCCGGTAATCTGCTCCGCCATCCGCCAGTCCGCACTTTTTCGATCGGTCAGTTTAAGCAGCCGCGCCACCCGCGCCACATGTGCATCCACCGGTATAATCAATGTACTCGACGGTATATCTTTCCATACCCCGCAATCGATTCCATCATCAGCTCGTATCATCCATCGAAAATACATGTTCAGCCGCTTGCAGGCACTGCCCTGAACGGGTGACGGCAGAAGATAGTCAAAGTATTTTCCCGATGGCGACTTTGCCTTTTGGGCCAGCATCTTCAACTCGCCGACAAACTCATGTGCGGCTCCGAAGATGGAAACATCGGATGAGGAGAAGTTTTTCAGAAAAAGTTTTTCCAGCGATCCGTAGGTATCTAACGCATATGCCGCCGCCTGCAGAAGAAGCGCGATGTCGTCTCCGGTGTTGAATCGATGACGTATATCCCGGAATATTCGCCGCTTTTCTGTAAAGGTGGTACCGTGGAGAAAAGAAAACAGATCGTTGCCGGCACGGCATAGAATAAGATCGATCGTACGGATGATATTTTCAACCCTTCCATAGGCCAGTGAAGATGCCACCAGCCCTACGATTTCACGCTGCCGCGGCTCCTCGAAACGCCTGACACACAGCAGCGGATCCATCTTCAGCCACGCAGGGTTGTGATACTTTTTGTATATGGTTTGGAGTCGGTTTTTTAACAAAAGTTGTTCCAGAAAAAAAAAGGTGTTATTTTGGTTTATTGAATCTTCGAGTCGGCTCCTGTACTTTTTTCTCCATTTACAGACTATAAAAATATGAAAAAATTGTCTTTTCTCAAGCAAAAGAACATGGTCCGCGTGCTCTATGCACTGGCGCCGGTGTTTATAGCCTCCATATACTATTTCGGTTGGCGTTCGGCGGTTATTCTTGCCGTTTCAGTCGCCTTCGCCCTGGCGACCGAGTGGATCATGGCCCAGCGCAAAAACGGAAAGGTAAGCTACGCCTGTTTCGTTACCGCCAGTCTGTATGCGCTTTCACTGCCACCCACCACCCCATTCTGGATCGTGGCTTCGGGAGTGATCATCGCCATACTGTTCGGAAAAGAAGCATTCGGCGGCTTCGGGAAAAATATCTTCAATCCCGCCATAGTCGGAAGAGCCTTCGTGTACGTGGCATTTCCCATCGAGCTGACCGCCCGGTTTGTCCCCGTGTTCAGAGGATTCCCCGGCGGCTTTGCCCGGTGGAGTTTCGAATCGATGACCATTCCCCCCCAACAGCTTGCAGAGCCGGGACTGTCGGTTGCCGATGCGGTATCGGCTGCCACCCCGATGTGGGCTAACCGCGACTTCGAATTTACCGCCGATGTCTGGAGCCTGTTTGTCGGAAACATTGGCACAACTTTTGAGTATGCTGGACAGACCATGGCGCTTTGCGCCGGATCGCTCGGTGAGGTGTCCGCTATCCTGATTATTCTTGCCGGACTCTATCTGATTTGGACCAAAACGGCTCAATGGCGTCTGACTGTGGCTACACTCGCGGGGGCACTGGTCGCTTCAATTGTGTTTCGCTACCTGTTTGGTATTCAGAGAGTTCCCACGCCGCTTTTCAGCCTGTTTTCGGGAGCGCTTATGTATGCGGCGGTATTTATGGTAACCGATCCGGTCAGTGCTCCGAAGGTAAAGCTTTCGCACTGGATCTATGGTGCATTTATCGGCATCATGATCGTGTTCTTTCGATATAACAGTATATTTGCCGGTGGAGTAGGCTTCTCCATTCTCTTAGGAAACATGCTGGCACCATCGCTGGATCTATGGATTAAACGATATCAGAAACGCAAACAGAAGGCTGCGTAAGGATGAAAAAAGACTCTCCCGCATACATATTAGGCTTTATGCTGATCATAGCAGTGGTGTTTGGCACCGGCGTAGCCGTGGTCCACTACTCTACCCAGGACATGTTGCAGAGAAACGAACGGCTGCACAGAAACAGGGTTCTGACACAGGCTTTCGAGCTCGATGCCGAAGATGACAGCCCCCAGGCATATGAGCAGGCGGTGGAGGAGAATCTAAAGCTTCGTACCATCGAGGAGCTGGGCCGCGAATGGGAAATCTTTACCCGCAGCCGGGATGGTAACGACGTGGGATTTATATTCACCGGACTCGGATTCTGGGACCGGATCATCGGAGTGATAGTTCTGACTCCCGATCTTCAACAGGTGGTCAATCTCCAGATCCTGGAGCAGAGCGAAACGCCCGGACTCGGTGCGCGTATCACTCAGCCCTGGTTCACCGAACAATTTAAAGGATTGGAGATTGCCTGGGATCAACCGATCAACCAGCGCATAATCATCGGTCCAGCCCCGCAGCCTAATGCGGTAAACCAGGTGGATGCCATCACCGGTGCGTCTCAGACATCCATTGCACTCATGAACATTCTCAATCGTGAACTTGAGGGTTTTCGTGAGGTGTATACCGAAAACTTCTCCTCGGCAGATAAACCGATCAGCCCTTCGGCATCAAACGAAAAGAGAAAGCGAGCCCATAATGGCTGAGACATCAGGAAGTATCGTTACCAAAGCAATCTGGCTGGAAAATCCGGTCTACCGGCAGGTCTTAGGGATATGCTCCACACTGGCGGTCACCAATCTCATGTGGAATACTTTATATATGTGTGCCGGTGTGATATTTGTGACTACCGCATCCAATTTCACCGTGTCACTTCTACGCAACCACATCCCAAAACGAATCCGCATGGTGGTACAGGTTCTGATCATTGCCAGTTTTGTGATGATGGTGGACATCGTGATACGGGCATCCGCTCCTGACATACACCGGTTTATCGGTCCGTATGTCGGTCTGATAATAACCAACTGTATCATCATGGGACGGGCGGAGGCGTTTGCCAGTCAGAACAAACCGGGGATTTCACTTGTGGATGGATTTGCCTCTGGACTGGGCTATGCGTTTGTCCTGGTGGCTATCGCCATGATACGCGAACCGCTGGGGTTCGGGACCCTTCTTGATTATCCGCTGCCCGGAAGAGATATCTGGTGGCATCAATGGACGATCATGGTTATGCCTCCCGGTGCGTTTTTCATGC
>CAYQOU010000063.1:0-24127 GCA_964419255.1 uncultured Fibrobacterota bacterium
GTGGCAGTGAAGGGATTCAATGTTTGAAATGAATCGATGATCAGGCTGCGGGGAAAGGCTTAAGCATAAATATGCCAAGGCGATATAAATCTGCTTCGATCGATTCATTTTACGCTTCTGTCGGAAAATTTCCGATAATCTGATGAACGTTTCAGGTCGTGGCCTCAGCAAGTTCAATTTTTGTAATGTCAAAAGATGATGCATTTTCGGGCACCGGACACTCTATTCTACCGTTTTCATCGCTGGTGAGCACACTTCCATCACTGAGAGTGATCTTTACTCCGGACATCACATTTTCGTCTTCATCTTTGAAGGTAATAGTTGTTACACCGTTTGATATCGGGAAGAAATATTTATCGCTTTTTACCGGTTCACGAGATGTGCAGTGCCAGGCTTGAACCTCATAGTAGAAGCGGGCATCGGAGGGTTTCTGGTCATCCCGCAAATAATCGTCGTGTGCGAACAGTTTTTTAACCTCGCCCAGTGCCACTCCGTTTTCATCAGGAAAACCGTAGACCTGTTTTGCGGTGCACTCCTCTATTTCATTGTAGAAGGCGTTTACTTTGAAATGGATCCGCTTTTTTATCGTTTCTTTAAGGAATTTTACGTTTACTCTGACGTTGCACGGTTTGTTGAACTCAAAACCATCCTCCGGCTCGACAAGTTCCGGCTTCCCAAGCTCAACCTCCGGTTCTTCTTCTTCCTGAACAGTCTCGATTTCTTCCTGTTCTGCCTGCTGTGTGTTTTTCTGACTTTTGGCAGCTTTGATGAATCCGGGCGAGTTAATATCATGCCATTTTCCAGCCATAATATATCCTTGTTTTGAGAGAGTGAAATTGCATCGTATGGGCATCTTCGTAATACAAATTCTCTTTTCATGAATATACTTTAATCATCGCCCAGATGACATCTTTTAAGAATCTGCATGGTGAGGGCACTATAAGGAATTTCCTGTTAGCCGCCTGATGACTCTCCCTGACCTGTTGCGGTGTAACAAGATTCGTGCTTTTGGGCATAGCGGCGTAGGAGGATAAGATGGTGCAACACACGCAACTGATGATGCAAAGCCATTACACCACCTGTTCACCGCTCCGGGGTTGTATTCCGGGGGGCCCCTTTTGTAGTATATTAATGGGGCGGCGACAACAAAGCAGTCGCCTTGAATTGGTGGTAATCTTTACGGTTTTGAAAAAGGTTGTAAGCGGCAAACCGACCGGTTTATAAGAAAGGATCGGGGTTATGAAGATCAGCTTCTGCGGAGGAGCGGGCTCAATAGGCGCTTCCTGCGCACTGCTTGAATGTGGTGACAGTTCACTCATTATCGATTGCGGCATTCGTATGGGGGAAAACCAATCGCCTCTGCCCGATCTATCCATTCTCAATCACTGCTCACCGGAGGCGATCCTTGTTACCCACGCCCACACTGACCACAGCGGTGCATTGCCGGTTCTTGCGGCCACATTCCCGCACCTGCCGATCGTCACGACTCCCCCGAGTATCGATCTTATTACTATCCTTCTGAACGATTCGCTCAAGCTGATGAATTCACCGGAACGGGAAGCGGATATTCCGCTGTTTACAAAGGAGCAGGTGAATCAGGTGATACACAATTTTCTTCCTCTTCACCAGGGTGAGACCCGTCGATTTGGCCCATTTAGCTGTACCTTCTATCCCGCCGGCCATATCCTCGGTGCATCCATGCTGCATATAACCACCGAAGATGGGCACGTGCTTTTCACCGGCGATTACAGCGCAGGGATGCAGCGCACGGTGGGCTCGGTGCTAAAGCCACAACTGCCGGTCGATCTGATGGTGACCGAATCCACCTATGGAAATCGGCTTCATGAAGAGCGCAAAGCGGCCGAAACCAGGTTTATTTCTCAGGTGCGGGAAGTTATCCAACGGGATGGGCGTGTGCTTATTCCGTCGTTTGCGGTAGGGCGGGCACAGGAGATTCTGCTTATTCTTCGCACCGCCATGCGAAATGGTCATTTGGAGAAAACCCCGTTGTACGTGGACGGCATGGTGCGGTCGGTCTGCAACATCTACTCAAAACATGAACGGTATGTTACCCGGAGCCTGGCGCATGATATAAAGACACAGCCGCATCCGTTTTTTACCGACACAATCGAAGCTGTTCACACTCCCCAGCAGCGTCAGGCCGCATTGTGCCGTCGACCGGCTATCTTCGTCGCTTCCAGCGGAATGCTCAGCGGAGGGGCGTCGGTGGTCTATGCCAGGGAGCTTTTGCGAGACGAACGTGATGCGGTGCTTCTTACCGGCTACCAGGATGAGGAGGCCCCCGGCAGAAAGCTTCTGGCCTTGGCGGAGAAGACGGGGGAGAAGAAGACCGTGGTCCTGCAGGGGGAGTCAATCGAGGTTAACGCGACGGTATCGCTGTTTGGCCTTTCGGCGCATGCCGATCGGCTGCAGATGGCGGGGCTGGTCGAGGCGTGCAGGCCAAGAACCGTCGTTTTAGTCCATGGCGATCTGTCGGCACGGCAGGCGCTTGGCCAGGCCCTGGGCTGTGGGGACTGTGTGTGCGCTCATGACGGGCAAAGCATCGAGCGCAGCTATGCGCTGCGACGCCCTGCGGGTGATAACCGTCACTACTATCTTCCGGGGGAGGGTGACATCCCCCAGATCAGGGCTCTGTTGGGCCCCCCTTCATCGGTGGCTTTGAAAGCAAGTTCGGTTGCGCAGGGCTGGTTTGGCGAGAGGATGAGTGGAGATGTAATTGAACGCTTCGTTCAGCGACTTATCGATTTAGATCTTGTGCGACGTCATGATACCCGGCGCACGATGCTGTATGTTCTGCATCCCACCCAATCCGAGGCTCTGAGTGATGAGGCCAGGCTGATCGAGCAGCTTAAATCAGAGAATCCGAAGGGAAAACTTTTGGAACACTGTATGCGCATGCGAGTGGATGTTCCGACGACCGAATGGGGTACCGATGGCGGCTTTCATACCGCCCGGATGGTATTGGAAATCGAAAATGACACGCTCGATAGTGGAATCCAACATTCAAGTGATAAAGCCGCGGCGGAGCAAATCGCCGCTCGTGCACTTCTCAAGCTCTGCGAACAGGCCGTTCTGGCCGATATCGACGGCACCATTCATGATATCGATGAGCGTGAGGCCGCGCGGCTGAAAGCGGACAACGCCAAAGGATTGCTTCTGGAGAGATGCGCGAAAAGGGGAGTTGAAGCTCCCGTATTTGAGTCGCGGGCGGTAGGCGGTTTGTGGTGCACCCGCGTACGTGTGAATGTTTCGCATACGGCGCAAGACTGCGACTGGTATCGACACAGCAACAAAAAGATTACGGAGCATGGCGCGGCAGCCCGGATGCTTTCTGTCCTGCTCGACCAGCATCCGTCCCCCGAAACTGCCGCTTTGAAGCAAGATTTTAAAACGAGCCCCGAATCCGGTAATCCGGTCTCCGTGTCCGCCGATTCATCAGAGGCATCTAAAAAAAAGAGCTCAACCGATCCGTACACATCGCTTATCCTTCTCAAACAGCATGGCTATCTTTTTGACTATGGATTCACAGATCATGGGGGCAGTGGTCCGTCGCATGCTCCCGTCTTCGAATGCAGCTGCTGGGCACAGCTCGATACCGGCAAGCGTATCGAATCGCCAGTCTGTGCCGCTCGATCCAAAAAAGGCGCCCGGCGCAGTAGTGCGGAGGCGGTATCGAAAATGATTGGTGAGATTATAGAAACGGGGACGGACTAGCTTTAATCCCTTTTCGACCGTGGTCGACAGGAGAGCCGGTTCAGCCGCAAAAACAGAAGCGCCGCACTTCGCGGCGTTTCTCATGCCCGATGTAATCGCCGCAAGTCCCACGGAAAGAACCCAGAAGACCATAAATCCTTTTTTGGAAGAAACCGGCTTGAATGCCCAGATATGGGTTGAGATTAACTATGCTGTGGGGGAGAGCCCACCGGCCAGCCGCTCCCCACAGAAAGAGAGGAGCGGGTCTGGAGAATGGATGTAGAGACGATATCGGATAATTTTACCTTTCCCACTGAAGAGGACACCTGCTACTGGTGGCCCGAGACCTATGAGGAGGGGCTGTTTATGGTGATGGGCGCCCGGGACAGAATCCTTGAATACAGCCAGAGCGGGAAGACCCTCATGATAATCGGGCATGCGGTGAACGGAAACATGCTTCCTGGCCTGTTGCGGGGCTACGATATGCTCCAAAACGAACCGGAAAGAGGAGTATATCTGATGAATGCAGCGGTAAATCTGTTGACCCAGGACACCGAGACTGGAGAATTTAGCCTGGAGCAGAATATTTATCTGCCATCGAGGGAGTAGGTAGATTTCCAGACAGTTCACGATAGTTGTTAAAAACACTAACAGAATCCCGGAAAATAGAAAATATCGGAGTAATCTATGTCATCGTGACAAAAAGTCCAGCACCATCGCCGCATGCAATGCCATACCATGGCGGATTGCACTTTCATCGGGGAGGAACTGTGAGGAATGGATGCCGGACATGGTTTTTTTGTTGGGGGGACGTACGCCGAGGTGCACGTAAAGGCCCGGAGCTTTGCGCTGATAGTAGGCGAAATCCTCAGAATACATGGTTGGATGCGGGCGGGTGATGACCTGATTGTCGCCCAGCAGATTGGCAAAAACTTTCTGTGCCCGTGATGTCAAGTCCGGGTCGTTATATCCGCTTGGGTAGGAGTGTTCGATCTGCAGCTCGATTTGTGCACGATACGATTGAGCTACCCCTTTGAGCAGTTGCCTCAGTCTGGTCTCCAGTTTCTTTTGAAGAGCTTCCGAAAAAGTACGAATAGTACCGTAAAAGCGGGCCTCATCGGGTATGACGTTTCTTTTTGTGCCCGCCTCGATCTTTCCGATTGTCAAAACCGCCGGTTCGAAGGGAGGCGATTCGCGACTGATCAAGGTCTGCAGCCCAACGATCATCGATGATGCACAGACGATTGGATCGATTGTCTGCTCGGGAGTAGCGCCGTGACCACCGCGCCCCCTGACGCATGCATCAAACACCAGGATGCCGGAAAAATCATCCCCCGATTTCACTCCAACCTGTCCGGTTGCGTGATCCGCGCTCACATGCATGCCGAACACGGCATCGGCTTTAGTGGGGAATGCCTTTTCTTTTATCATGCGTAAAGCGCCACCGGGCTCGACTTCTTCTGACGGCTGAAACAAAAAAACTACCGTTCCCCGAAATTGATCCTGTAGGTCTATTAGGAGTCGTGCGGCTCCCAGAAGAATGGCGGTGTGCATATCATGCCCACAGGCGTGCATCACACCTTTGTTCCGAGAACAGTACGGGAGATCGTTTATTTCCTCCACGGGAAGTGCATCGATATCGGCACGAAGTACCAGTGTCTTGCCTGTCCCGTTTGTAAGTGTCGCGACAACACCGGTGTTGCCGGCATACATCTTGGGGGCCAAACCAAATCTTTCCAGCTCATGGAAAATGAGACGGGCGGTATCATACTCGTTACCCGACAACTCCGGATTCTGATGAATCGTGCGGCGGATGGTTACTACCGACTCGTATAGTGAATCGATTAGTGCATACAGATTTTTTGTATCCATCAGCTGAATGCCTTCTCCCGTTTCCTGAAGAAACGGATCAGCGGCTCTACGTAATCTCCACCGGTGGATACGGGGACCTCATCCACCCTGATGGATTTAAAAAAAGAACTGGTCTGCTTTCTGCGGCTTAAGGCTTCCTGTTTATACTGCTCGCGAAATTTTTTACTGCCCGAATCCACCAACATCCGTTCGCCGGTTTCGTGATCCTCCAGCTCTAATAATCCCACATTGGGAATCTCCAACTCCCGGGGATCGGTGAGGCTGATTGCAATCAGGTCATGGCGCTTGGAGGCGATTCGCAGGGAGGACTGGTATCCGGAATCGATAAAATCTGAAACGAGAAATACCACCGATTTCTTGCGTTGAATACGATTGAGGTATTTTATGGCCTCTTGGATATTTGTTCCCGAGTTTTTCGGTTTGAAATAGAGAAGCTCCCGAATCACCCGTAGAACGTGGTTTTTTCCTTTTTTGGGAGGGATAAACCTTTCGACCTCGGAGGTGAATATTAAAAGACCGACACGGTCGTTGTTTTTAATGGCTGAGAAAGCCAAAACCGCGCAGAGTTCCACAGCGGTTTCCGCTTTCATCTTCTCAAATGATCCAAACATACCGCTTGCCGAGGCGTCCACCACAAGCATCACCGTCAACTCGCGCTCTTCCACATGTTGCTTTACAAAGGGTTCTCCCATGCGCGCGGTGACATTCCAGTCAATCATCCGAATGTCGTCGCCGTCTGTATAGTTGCGCACCTCGGAAAACTCCATTCCGCGGCCTTTAAACACGCTGTGATATTCACCCGAAAGCATCGCGTCAACTATACTCTGGGTCTTTATCTCTATTCGCCGTACCTTCTGCAATATTTCTTTTGGTATCATAATGTTGCCGTGTCCAGTTCCAGAAGCAGTGCCTGAAGGGATTCCAGCTGTTTACCGGTTCGTCTAATCCGCAGCCTGGCAACAAGCAAAACTCCCAGATTAAATAGCAGTATGAATCCCGCGATACTTCCCCATTTAACGGTCGTCATGACCTTCTTTCGTGTCTTGCCCACTAACGCTTCCGCCTCGACTCTTGCCGCATACACCTCCTTGATAGCCTTAACCGTGGATGCATCGGCTTTTCCCGAAACCTCGAGGCCGTTATTCTGTTGAAATTGCGTGTAGGCATCACTCAGCGTATGTGTGTCATAACCCAGGAATGTCAAGGTGGTAACCATCTCTGCCCGCATGTTTTTGCGCTGATTACGACTCATCTCCAGAAACTCATGCCCATTGGAATATGATAATCCGAAAGGATACTGTTCCGCAAGACGGGCGTAAGCATCGGCTGCAGCATTGTAGTCCAGATTCCTTTGGCTGTAGAAAGCTATCTCAAACAGGGCGTCATCGGCGACATCACTGTCGGGATACCGGTCCACGATTCTGTTCATCACAGAAAGCATCATGGAATCCTGCTCGACCTTGCGATATGTTTTACCCAGCCATAAAAGGTATTCCGGTTTAGTATCCACCTTGACCACATATTGAAAATTCTTCAGGGCATTTTTGAAATCATTGTTTTTGAAATACTGCAAACCGGATCTGAAATACAAATCGGGAGGATCCTTTTCACGCCCTACATGCAGGTCATTTGGCGATCGCTTTTTCCGGGATGCCGGCGGCGGGGTGGTAAGCTGTTTCTGCGAAGATGGTGATATCGGTTTGGTGCGCTGAAATTTCTCCAGATCATCTTTCTCTACAGATATTATGCCCCGTTCCTCGTCATAGATAAGAACCTTTTCGGCCCTCACCGTAGCGGCAAACTGCCACAGGCACAGAATAAGAACGGATGTAAAGAGGTGTATCTGCATATGTTTCCGGTATTGCTGTTTATTTTCAGGGTACTTCCACACTGTCAAAAACTTTCTGCACAACATCTTCCGGCGTAATATTTTCGGCTTCCGCCTCGTAGGTCACGATCACCCTGTGACGCAAAATATCCATGCCTACCGATTTGACATCCTCCGGTGTTACATATCCCCTCCCTTTGATAAAGGCATGTGCCCGGGCTGCTCTGGTCAGAAAAATCGTTGCTCTGGGGGAGGCGCCGTATTCGAGCAGGTCCGCAAGCTCGGTCAGACCACTTTCGGCAGGTTGACGGGTCGTTACGACCAGATTGATAATATAATCTTCCACCTTCGGATCCATGTAGATGTCATTTACTACTTCACGGGCCGAAAGAATCGCCTCCGCGGAAATTGCTTTGTTTACTTCCGGCACAACACCTGTTGCCATACGGGAGAGAATGTCGCGTTCCTCCTCTTTGGTAGGATATTCGATCTTAAGCTTCAGCATGAATCTGTCCACCTGGGCCTCCGGCAACGGATATGTCCCTTCCTGCTCGATCGGGTTCTGAGTAGCCATCACCAGAAACGGCTCGCTGAGTGGATAGGTCTTGTCGCCAATGGTCACCTGACGTTCCTGCATCGCCTCCAGAAGAGCGCTTTGCACCTTGGCCGGAGCACGGTTGATTTCGTCGGCAAGTATGATATTGGAGAAGATAGGGCCGGTTTTGGGCACAAATTCTCCCGTCTTCTGATTATACACCATAGTACCGATTAAGTCAGCAGGAAGAAGATCCGGGGTAAACTGGATTCGTTTAAACCCGGTGTCGATTGCCTTGGCAAGCGTGGAAACCGAGAGGGTCTTTGCCAGCCCGGGCACACCTTCCAGAAGAATATGGCCGCGGGTGAGTAAGCTGATCAGCAGTCGGTCGACCATCTGTTTCTGACCGACTATCACCTTTCCCATTTCCTGCTTAACCGCGGTTACGAAACTGTTCTTTTCCTTGATACGATCATTCAATGCTGCAATATCAACGCTCATCACACCTGTCCTTTCCCTGCAAAGAGGCCGTGAGTGGGTCTGCTATCAATTAAAAATAACCTGAGTCGGGCGATTTTTTCGCAGTGATTCATACAATCCCCTTGTGGCAGA
Source organism: uncultured Fibrobacterota bacterium (assembly GCA_964419255.1). Lineage (GTDB taxonomy): Bacteria > Fibrobacterota > Chitinivibrionia > Chitinivibrionales > CAYFVL01 > CAZPHU01. The sequence continues at coordinate 8,562 of CAYQOU010000063.1, forward strand.
GGGATTTCAGCAATCCTGGAAAATCCTCGAAGGGTAGACCGCGTGATTTGTTCGACCCTTCCGCCCTCAGGTAAATGTGCGACTGTTCCGCCCAAAACTCCTTATCTTAGGTTCAAATTATTGTATTACGCTGAGATACGTCAATTATTTTACTGTATGGACGGCTATAAAAAATGATGCGTCGCACATGATTTGCGCAATGCCTTGCTTCTCTTTCTTTTGCACGTACACTTTTTGCTATATTAATAACAACTTATGACACCACTCATAGCTCTAATAATACGGTTGCTGCTTATTTTCATATTCGTTCAAATCGTGCGGCAGATTTTTTTTCCCCGCGATACCCGTATCCATACAGGGGACAATAAGAGCAAATCACCCGGACGGTTTGATACATCGGGCCAGAATGTTTCAGATGGTAAATTTAAAGATCTAAAATAGGGTGCCAAAATCAGGAGGTCTCAGGTGAATGTATCAGTCTCTCAGCAACCGCCATTTACGATAATCACCGTTAGTGGACGTATCGATTGGGAACAGTCACGTGAGTTGGACGAGTTAATTCGAAGAGTTATCGAGGAGGGGCATTATCACCTGGTATTTGACCTCGATGGGGTGAATTTTATTTCCAGTGGCGGAATCGGAGCCCTGGTATATAACCTGAAAACAGTCAAAAATTTTAATGGCTCAATGTATCTTATTTACTCGAATAACTACTTGAAATTTATTTTTGAGACATTAAAGTTCCATATTATCTTCGAAGGGAACATTTTCTCTTCACTGGAACAGTTTCGCAAAAAAAGAATCGATATACAGGAGTAATCTATGGCAGCTCAGGAGCTTCCCCCAATAGTTTTTGAGCCTATTCTGAAAGAAAAAATCTGGGGTGGGAATAATCTGTCTCGGAAACTACATAAACATCTCCCATCCCACGCCAAAATCGGAGAATCCTGGGAGCTGTCCAGCTATGGAAACGACCTTTCCACCGCCTCATCCGAGCCGGTAGCCGGGATGGTTATCAGCGATCTTCTCAGGATATATGGCGAATCGATTCTGGGAGTCTCCGGCGATTCAAACTATTTCCCCCTTCTCTTCAAGTTTATCGATGCGCAGGAGAGGCTGTCGGTGCAGGTGCATCCCGATGATCGACAGGCCCGGAGTCGCGGGCTGGGTCAGTTTGGCAAGTCGGAATGCTGGTATGTGGTGGACGCCAAACCGGATGCCTGCATCATTGCCGGATTTAAACCCGGGACGACAATCGAAGATATCAAACAGGCAATAGAAACAAAAACACTCGAACAGCTGCTCAACTATACACCCATATCGGCCGGGGATGTCATTTTTGTTCCCGCCGGTACGGTACACGCAATCATGGAAGGCACCCTTATTTATGAGGTTCAGGAAACCTCCGATACCACCTTCCGACTCTACGACTGGGATCGTGTAGATGATCGGGGTAACCGTCGACGTCTGCATATCGAAGAGTCGCTTGCTGTCCTCGATACCTCCTGTCAGGAGCATTGCAAGATCGCACCGGTGGAGTGTGGAGACATATCCCGCGGCATTCATGCCTTTCGCGCGGTATGTAAGTATTTTGCCATCGAGGAGTATCGGCTTGAAGGGGAGAATCATATCGATATGCCTTCAAAGAAATCTTTTCAGGTGGTCACGGTTTTAGACGGCGTTGCAACGATTCGTACCGATGCGGGAGTCAGTGATGCTGCTGTCGGAAAGACACTGCTTATTCCGGCACTCAGTAAAGACGTCCAGATAGAAACAACGTCCGGCGCCAATTTTCTGGTGACTTCTGTTCCCGATATACCCGAAGAAATTATCAAGCCGCTGAGAGCCGCTGGGATTTCGGACAGCAAAATCGCAGCCCTTGGTGGGCATAGCAGCAGAAATGATATCATACCCTTACTTCGGGGGTAAAAAGCACTCGCCTGTTCAGCAGTGCCTCGGTTGTGCGTAAAAATCTTTCTTTGCATGTTCCTATGGAGGGGGTGAAGAATCCTGCCGTAAAATGCCGTCCTCGTTTTGTCCATGATAGCGCAGCGCTCAGCCTTTTACCTAAACTGGCGGTTTGTTTCTTCATGATGATGCTGAGCTGTATGCCCGCAGACCGGCCCGCCAGAAAACAAGCACTGCTGCACCAAAAGCCAGAGTTACAGATATAAGGTGCAGAAAAGTGCTCCAGCGAAACGGTTCCAGAAAAAGTCGTGCAGGATATGAGGCCATGAGCGCAAAGGGCAGTACTGTGGTGAGCACTATTCGTGTTACGCCGATGTAGATACGGTCGGGTCTTTCAATAAATCGCGTCAAATGCCAGAACACCAGCTCAAGGCCCCTGCCCTGATGAAGCCAGAATACCGGAATGATCATGGCCATTCTCACCAGATATCTCAGAATAAACCCGATGCCGATCATCAAGACGAAAAAAGCAACCTCTCCGATGGTGACCGGTCCGCCGTACTGGTATAATGCCCAATACAGAATTACAAAAGAGACCAGAAGGTTTACGAATGAGTTTGCGGCAAAATCGCGGAAACTGAGGAAAAAGAGGGAAGATACCGGTCTGATCAGGTAATAGTCAAGGTCTCCCTTATTAACATAGAGAGGGAGAAACCAGAGATTGTTGGAAAGGATGGTCATACTCAAGGCATCCAGCAGAAGAAATCCTGCGATAAATACCATTATCTGTTCTTCACTCCATCCGCCAAGCACAGGCGTGTGAAGGAAAATGACTTTATAGAAGCCGATATTTATGGCATAAAACAGCAGATCCATGAAAATCCGGAAAAAGAAATCGACTCTAAATTCCATGGCTCTGCTAAAAGAAAAACGCAGGAAATATCCATACAATCGGATATATCTCAGCATCAGATCCCCACTCCCGTGTAGTGATACTTGCCCCGTGTCCACACCAGTGAGGTTAGAAAGGTGGTGATTACCGCCCATACACTCAAGATTGCCATTCCCAGCATCCATGCACCTACAGAATTGAGGCCAAGAAATGTTCTGACCGGAAAGGATATAAAATAGGAAAAGGGGAGGAGTTGCAGTGTCGTATGCGCCCAGTCGGGAAAAAGGGACAATGGGATCATCGCCCCGCCCAGTAGACCGGTGGCAAACCTGACAACCACTACAAGGCTCCATACGTTATCGGCCCAGAAAGCAACCATTTCGATGCCGGCGATAGTGACAAAATAAACGTAAGATGCAAGAATTATGGCTGTGATAGAGCCGATGATTGAAAAAAGTGATACAGAAAACCCTCGAGGGACACCGATCAGAAAAGCAAACAGCAGCATCGCAACAGCGAACTGGAGCAGGAAAATTGTCATATAGGATGCGTGGGAAGAGAGTTTGTATTTGAAAAAGGATACCGGGTATACCAGATATCTGTTAAGACTCCCTTCGTAAATCTCCTGAGAAATGGTGCCCATTTCCGCACCCTGTACGGCTTTGCCGATCAATGGTGCGACCAGGTAGTAGAGCATCATACCCGCAAAAGTAAATTCCTGTATCTGTTTCACATCGCGAAAATCGAATATGGCTTTCCAGAGAAAGTATGCGACGCCAAGCTGTGCGGCAACCGAGCCGAGAAACTGTATCCAGAAATCGGCGCGATAAGAGAGGATCTTTCTCACCTCCATCGTATATACCGCCCAAAGCCACCGAAGATTCATAAAAGACTATTCTCCCTGCTGTATAGCCTCTATTATGGTAGAGACATCTTCATCTTCGATATTGATATCTGTGACAGGATAGTGATCGATGAGATAACCGGCTGCTTGCATGGTTTTGGCCCTGTCAACTTTTACCGTTATCGCATCTCGCTTCATAGATACCACCTCACCAGCCTGAGCGGGAAAACCGGTGACCGATGTATCGATATCATCCGTTTTTTCAGGGTCAAATCGTGCAGTGACGAGTTTATACTGTGCATATTCGTTGATGACCGTTGAAAGATCACCCTCGTAAACCACCTCTCCTCTTCGAAGTACAACGATGCGTTTGCACAGTCGACGAATATCTTCGATATAGTGAGAGGTCAGAATCATGGCCGGATTGTGTTCACGGCGATAATCCAGAATGAATGCCCGTATGGCTCGCTGAGCGGTTATATCCAGTCCGATGGTAGGCTCATCGAGAAAAACCACTCCAGGCCGGTGCAGCAGAGCGGCAATGAGTTCCATTTTCATGCGCTCTCCCAGACTCAGTCGACGTATCTGGGTGGTAAGAAGCGCCTCAACTCCCAGTGTTTGCGCCAGATAGTCTATTCTTTTCTGGTGCTCGCGATGAGGGATGCGATATATCTCCCGTAAAAGCAGAAAACAGTCGGCAGCGGGTAGATCCCACCAGAGTTGGGCTTTTTGACCCATTATCAGGGATATACGACTGCGAAACTCATTTTTACGACTCCAGGGATCATGACCAAGCACGGAAACAGAACCCCGGGTGGGGTGAATGATGCCCGCCAGTATCTTCACCAGCGTTGTTTTCCCGGCCCCGTTTGCACCAAGCAAACCGACGATCTCTCCTGGCCAGACCTGCAAAGAAACATTCTTGAGTGCCTGTTTACGCACCTTTTCGCGTACAAATAAGGAACGTATCGAACCTCGCAGCCCCGGCTGCTTGGTATGTACCCAGAAATCCTTGCAGGTATTCTGTACTTCAATGATCGGCTGTTGACTATCCACATTTACCATCCCGCAATTCATATCCTAAATCGTCATGAAAAATATATGGTAACCGCCAGGTATGTGTCACTTGGATCGGCCCCATCCGTAGTAAACGGTTACGTTCACTGCTATTCTTACACAATCAGTTCTGTTCACATCCCTTTTCTCAGACACCATAGCAGGCTCTGAGCCGATGAGTCGTGGGATTGGCTGAAAACAGTGAAAGAGGCAATGATGTGAGCATCTTAGGTATGTCCGAGATTGCTTGAGTCCTTGTACTCCAGAGGAATATTGTGCGAATCACCGCCAGAAACGCTCAATGCATGCCGTTTTGTCTGATATTATTGGAAACACAGGATTCATACCCCTGATATATATTTCAGGTACAAAGGAGCCTCGCTAAAGACAGGTACTCGGTTCCCCTTTCTTCACCCCGGCAGGTATACGTCTGGCATGATATGCACCTGGCCGAACCGTTTCTCACGACAAAAGAAATTCGAAACACTTTTACGGGGAACTATCATGTTGATTGACTGTGAAAAAGGCAGTGCACCGTCATCCATTAAAAGTTTGCGTATCGGTTCCGCACATGCGGGCGGTAGGTACGTCATCAGTCAGCATAACGTTTCCTTGACCGTTGATCCACATCTGGGTGGCAGAATCGTTTCACTGACCTGTGATGGTGATGAGGTTCTCTACACACAGGGAGATATGTGCGGATCGACTTTCTGGCCCTCTCCTCAAAATGTTTGGCACTGGCCGCCGCCTGCTGCCATAGATAATCAGCCATATCAGATAGAGGAAAAGGATACCTCTTTTTCGATCCTCAGCTCTGTATGTCCTGCAACCGGTCTGCAGGTACGTAAAAAAATCCACATCGATAAATCGGGTTGCATCAAGATCAGCTACGAGATGATAAACAACTCGTCACAAGATGTGCGGTTTTCACCGTGGGAGATTACGCGTGTGTGCGCCGGAGGTACAGTCTTTTTCCCACAGGGGGATGACATTTCGGTACCTTCCGATCTGGTCCCCACCCGGGAAGATTCGATTGTCTGGTATAATCGCCGGGATAATAAAAAGAAGCTATTTCGTGATGGCTTGGAGGGTTGGATAGCTCATCTGGCCGGCAGGCATGTTCTCATAAAATCATGGGAAGAAGATGTCCAGCCGGTCGATTTCGCTCCAAATGAAGCTGAAATCGAACTCTACAGTGCCACAGATTACCTGGAGGTTGAGGTGCAGGGTAAATATCTGCCAATGAGTCCGGGGCAAACGGTTACCTGGGATGTTTACTGGCGGCTTAAGGTCGTTCCAAATACGATTGATACCAGAATCGGATCACCTGCATTGGTCGATTTTGTGCGTAAACACGTGGGTATAGATTCCTGAATCCCGGCAAAATCCTTCCAGAGTTACAATTTTTTCGACTCTTCTGTGCCCCTCAAGAAATTGCGCGACTCATCGGCTCAAAACCGCTCGGCCGGTGAGTATGAAGACTTCGGATCAACCGTTTTTCTGAACGGCTGAAAGAAAACCGACGAAAAGTGCGAAAAAAAGTGTGCACGAAAAAAAATTATTCTACCTTTTGTGATTACGATCACAGACGTTTGAGTAAAAACAGTGTACATTTATATAGCGCTTTTTTTTACAGGAGGGTCAGCATGCGCATGGTTGTCACATCCAGCATAATTGCCGCGCTGATTATGATTATAGGTTCCGTGGTGCGGTAAGCAATTTTTTCTTTTTACGTTTGGGGCAGTGAAGGATGGTCGTTCGCAAGAGTATGCCTTCTCCACTGCCTGTTTTTTTTGGCGGGGGGGCGATTTATTTGTCCGGGTGTTTTTGTTTTTCCTGATTGCTTCAACCTTGATAATTGATTCTACGGCTTCACCGGAATTGGTAAAAAGAAAAAAGCACGTTCCGAATAGAGTCGGAACGTGCTTTAATTATAAGTCGGTTCTCTAAAGAGAATCGGCCATTCTGGTATGTGATAAAAATGGGGCATCCTGGCGCACCCCATCTAGATGCTCACTTTATCAGAATGACAGGGACTTTCTGAATAGTTTAGAAAAATGAAAAGGGTTATCAAGAGAGACAAAAAGCCTGATAAGAGAAGCGATATATAAAAAGATCTGCACTTATGATAACGAAAATGAATGATGGGGTTTGTTTTGCTGTGCATGTTGCCTGTGATTATCTTTTTTTAACACTGTTTTAAATATGCTTTCTCCCTCTCAATTTGTCTGTGACGACAGTCACAAACGTGCACTTTTTTCTCTTTTTTTTCAGGCCAGCCGAAAAAAACAATAAAAATAGGGTCTTATCGGGTTGTTGTCAGTGATACATGTCACAAACAGAGTCGTTTTTTTTGCGATTATTTGCCTGTAACCATCAAAATCCTAAACCGATCCCTGCGTTAAGGGTGAAATAGTTCCAGGCATCATCCTCTGTGAAGACCACATTGTACAGGGGAAGAATCTCGATTGATAGCAGACGCATATTGCCGATAACCGCTCCGCCGCCAAACTGAATGCCGAATCTGGAGGTGGACTGCTCCCCCAGCTTTTCTTCGATATCCAGAGCAGGTGCTGAAGCAGTTACCCTGGAATTGATGATATACCACCCTCCACCTCCCTGAAGAAACAGCTTAACATACGGAGTCTCCGAAATAATTCTCAATAACGGAATCAGCTCAAAAACCCATGCTCTTCCATCTATCTCAATTTCCTCTTCCAAACCGGGGGTGTTGATAGCGTCCTCGAATTCACTGTTTACCGGATCCCATTGCGAATATCCGGCTCTGGCTCCAACCATTACATTGGCTCCCAATCGAAAATATCCGCTTGCTCCCGCAGCCCATCCCAGCTCGTATTCGCTGTATTCATCACCAATAGTCTTGGAAACACCTCCATTGAGGCCGAAGTATAAGTCTTGTGCCGATACACCAAATACATAAAGGCCTATAACCAACAAAAAACGCCAGACAGACAGACCTGTATATCGCATATACCTTTCCCCTTATAAGCGGTAAATTCCGATAGTGTCTACCTGTTTAGATTGCAAAGACAGTGCCGTAGAAGAGGTATTTGCGCGCGCCGAAACCGATCCGAACCAACGCGCATAATGCAAAAACGGGTGGCACCTTCCGGTTACATCTACCTATATTTCTATACTTCGGAAAATCTTCAACGCGGGACGATAGACCTTTCCCCATTTTACCCAAATAATAGTAATGGACCTTTTCGAACAACAAAATCTTTTTTCAGCCAGCCAGGCGCCTCAACTGCAGGTTTTGGCAAGCACAAGTAGCGGGAATTCTACCATCATATGGGATGATGCACATTGTCTGATGGTTGACTGTGGGCTGGGTATCAGATACATAACCGCACAGCTTCAGGCACTCAATCTCACCCTCGAGGCAATCTCACGAGTTTTTATCACCCATACTCACAGCGACCATGTTAATCAGATCTTTTTAAAGAAACTGGTTCAGAACAATGTGCCGGTTGTGTGTGCAGCAAGTCTTAAGCGACCACTGCGGCGAAATCACAGTATCCTGCGGGAAGCTGCATACAGCAGTAGCCTGCAGAGATTGGACGGGGATGGGCATGTCGTGGGAAAATTTTCCATTCAGACTTTCGCGGTACCACATGATTCGCATGGTGGCTGCTATGGATATGCGATAAACTATACTCACCCCGACCGGAAACCAAAAAAGATCACCCTGGCCACCGACTTGGGCGAACCACATGATGAGTTGATCCCGCATTTTGTCGACTCGGATGTGATCGTCATCGAATCAAACTACGATGAGCGGCTGCTTTTGGAAAGCTCGCGTCCCTGGTGGCTCAAGAAGCGGATCCAGCGGGCACACCTTTCCAATGCACAGAGTGCCGCGTTTGTGCGTAAAATTATGGAACAATCCCAAAAACTTCCACATACAATCGCACTGGCGCATATCAGTCAGGAGTGCAACACCAACCAGAATGCCCAAGCCGCACTGGCCGAAGCACTGGCCGGTCGTTTTCCGTGCGCCCCGCAGATCGTTCCGACCCATATGCGCAAACCATCCGCAAAAATCTGCATCTGAGCTTAGCTGAACAATTTTGTCGCGGCGATTGCGCCCCATTGGGGGGGCAGGTGATTTCCAGCAATTTTGGAGATGTGGGAGAGTGGGTCGCGCGATTGCTCTAACTTTTATGCTCTTAAGCATATTGCGCGCCGCATCCGTTGATAAACGCTCAGTAAACTCTGAAATATCCTTTTCCTTAAAGCCTTGGTTACAACTATATTATGGTGCACAGGTTGCTTACGGCATGAGAAAAAAAGGATAGTTTCATGAAGCTTAGTGTTGCATACAATTTTGATCCTGCACTCATTCCTGCCCTTGCCCGTATCGGTGAAGTCACTGAGGTTTATGGGAAGATGGATAGAGACATTATAGGTGGCGGTCGAGCTTCCTATACTCTTCCGCGAATCTCCTGGAAAGCTCTGCGCCGATCGGTGCAGCAGGCTCACAATCATGGAATATTGTTCAATTATCTGCTCAATGGAGCGACTCTGGGAGGGTTGGAGCAGACTCGGCAGGGCCAGAGGCGCATCCGGGGGCTTCTGGATAGACTATGCTCGATCGGAGTCGACTATGTCACCGTTTCCAGTCCTTATCTGCTGAGGGTTATCAAAAAATGTTATCCCCAGGTGAAGGTGCGCGTAAGCGTATTTGCCACCATAGACAGTGGTCTGAAGGCCCGACAGTGGGAGGAGATGGGTGCCGATACCCTCTGTATCAGTGCCATCGGCTGCAACCGAAACAGGGATAAACTGCAGGACATTCGTAAAAAAACCACCTGCGAGCTTCAGCTGATTGCAAATGCAAGCTGTGTCCAGGGGTGTGCATACGAGCTTACGCACATGAACCTGTTGACCGAAAGCTCGCGTAAGGGAGCGCGACGGGGAGAGTTTTGTCTGGACTACTGTTTTCTCTACTGCACCTCCCGCAAGCTTCGTACTCCTGCAGAGCTTATCCGGTCGGGCTGGATTCGCCCGGAAGATCTCGGGTGCTACGAGGATCTGGGATATGATTCCTTCAAACTGGTCGAGCGCAGCTGTCCCACCGATTTACTTCTCAGACGGGTCCAGGCATACGCAAACCGCACATTCGATGGTAACCTCATGGAACTTATCGCTCCGGTGGCGCATATCAAGAAGCAACAGGGGTCACCTCTCTCCACGCGCTTACGGGTAATCGCAGCCATGGCCCGTCCTCTATCGGTGAAGATAGACAAATTGATGATAATGAAAAAGTATGCCGAGCAGTCGGTGTTACACGAATTCGAGAAACCCAATGCCCCCGTATATATCGACAACAGGCGCCTGGATGGCTTTCTGGACAAATACTGGAAGAAAAACTGCTCACAAAAGCAGTGTTCCACGTGTGGCTTCTGTGAAAAAATCGCCAATGAGCTTGTAGAGATCGATGACAACTACCGGAAGCAAACCCTTTCTCTTGCAGACTCACTGGATGATCATCTACACAGTGGCTCACTGTGGTTTTAGCGGACATGCTGGAAAATTATTTTCGGTGGAAAACCTCTCCACCACAACAGGTCTGCCGGTTTAATCTGAAGCTGCCTTTTTATATTTGGTGTTTGGTCATGGCCAAAACGGCATTGTGGCCACCGAAGGCAAACGATTGACTGAGAGCATACTTCATAGGAATGACAGTCTTCTTATGAATAAAATTCAGAGGTGCAACAGGATTGTCTAAGTTCAGTGACGGATGAACCATGCCATGATGCAGGCTTAAGGCCGTTACTGCCGCCTCTATTGCTCCTGATGCACCAATGGTATGTCCGACGAGCGACTTTGTGCTGTTTATCGCGGGACGCCTCCCGAACACCCGTTCGATGACCGCCGCTTCCACTGAATCGTTGACCTGTGTTCCGGTGCCATGTGCATTTATATAGTCAATGTTTTCTGTGGGTATGCCCGCCTCAGCTAAACACTTTCTGATCATCGACTCGATTGCGCTGCCCCGGGGCTCCATGATCATGATATTGTGTGCATCGAAGCTTTGCTGAAAACCAATCACCTCTGCGATAACTGGCGCATCCCGTTTCAGTGCCTGGTTTCTTTCCTCCAGTACCAGAGCCGCGCCCGCCCCCTGCGCGAAAAGGAAACCGGAACGGTCGCGGTCGAAAGGGCGGTTTGCTGTTTGGGGATAGTCGCAATTTTGCACAAGCGTTTTGGCGCTGTCAAAGCCCCGGAAGATTCCTCCATACTCATCGTGTACGTACTCTGCACCACCGGCCACAGCGGTATCTAACTTTCCTGCGCGTATCGCCTCGAAGGCTTTGCCGACAGCGACAGTTCCGGAGGCACAGGCGCAGCAGATCGTTTCGTTTTCCGCCCGTAGACCTAATTTGATCCCGGTATTGGCCGAGACTGCATTTGGCATTATCATCGAGACTACAAACGGATTGAACCGGGCAGGCATCATCATGCTTTCGTCTATGTCGAAGGCCTGCTTTGCCTGAGAATCAAGCTGCTTTTCCTGAAGCTGGGACGCAAGCTTTCGTATATTCTTTTTTGATCTGCTTACAATCTGGTGAGCATTGTTACCCAAAAAACTGTACGCCCCGCCGATGCCGGTGCCCATGAACACTCCGGTTCTTTGCCCATCCAACTGCTCGGAAACAAAAATGTTTTTCTTCTCATCCCTGAGCTTCAAGTAGTATCCCGCATTTGTAAGAGCTTCACAGGCTGCTTCTATCGCAATGATTGAAACACGATCAAGCTGCAACTTTTCGATGCGGGAGATGTGTGTATCGGGAATAAGCGAATCGGGAAGAGGAGCACGGATGGTGCTGGTATATTTGGCATAGTCAAGCCACTGGGGTGGAATAGAATCGACAGAGGTTTGGCCATCCAGACATTGCCGCCAGAATGTCTCCATACCTGAACCAATCGGGGTCACGGCTCCCGCTCCGGTAATCACTACTCGTCTCATATCTAAAGCTTGGCCCGAATAAAGGAGACGGTATCGCCGAAGGTGACCATCTTCTCGGCTTCTTCATCAGAGATTTCTTCTCCAAAGGCATCCTCCAGCGCCATGAGCATGGTAACACGGTCGAGACTGTCGGCTCCCAGGTCCTCGATGAATCGTGCCGTACTGGTGACATCATCCTCCTTGACCCGCAGCACCTCTACGATTACATCCTTGACTTTCTGCTCAATCTGCTGATGGCTCATGTTTTCGGTAGTCATTTTAATTCCCCTGATGTTAATGTAATTTATTTGCGGTAAAAAAATACGCAACTGTCTGTTAAGATTAGATCATGTGAATTGTGTCCTAACCTTGTGTCTGATTGTGCCGCAGCCGGATAGCGGCTGTGAAAAAAATTATCTGCGACCACTGTTGAGCGATCCTCTGGCACCGAGTCGCGCAAATTATCCGGAGCCTGGGGGTTTGCTCAATCCCGGAAAACAGCACAGGTGTGTTCCAGGCGGTGGTTAAAACAATGCACCCCCGTCTCGTTTGGCCGAAGCGGGGACGGGACGGAAATGGCAGAGCAACCTTGTGATTATTCTGAACAGATACTATTTAACTATATTCAGAGTACTGAATATAACTTTGGAAAGGCGCATCAAACATTCCCGCTCCTAGAGCAAATAGTGTGCCTAAGTGAATAATCGATAAAAAAGGAAGTTTTAATGGGAGATAAAAACTGTTTCATACAATCGGTAGCCGGTGCGGTACCTGACACCATTATGGATCAAGGCCTGGCCGATAAACTGATGACCCGGTATTATGAAGGAGAGCTGCGTCCGCGATCCATGGATGTGCTGCACAAGATTCTTAAACACCCCAGCATAAAACAGCGTCACATTTCGGTCGATTCGCATCAGGATTTATCGTTGATCAGGAATGAGGATCCAGATGTGCGCATCGAGCGTTTCAACAGATGGGCCGTGGAGCTAAGCAGTCAGGCAACAGATAAAGCGTTACAAAAGGCAGGCAAAGTTCGTGAGGATATCGGTGCACTCATTGTAAATACCTGTACGGGGTATGTGTGTCCCGGCATTGCCACCTATCTGATCGAAAAAATGGGTTTGAGCAGATCCACACCTGTTTATGATCTTGTGGGAAGTGGCTGTGGTGGTGCGATTCCAAACATCCAGCTGGGACAGTCTCTTCAGGTTGATGATGGAAAAGTGGTAGTCTGTGTGTCGGTAGAGATCTGCAGCGCAACCTTTCAGATGAGTGATGATATCAGTCTGGTGCTTTCAAATGCGCTGTTTGGTGATGGGGCCGCTGCGGCGGTTCTGGGGGCGGCGTCCGGGGAGCTGAAGCTTATCGATTCGGCAGGTCATTTTCTGCCTCAGTTTCGTGAGGATGTACGGTATGTGTACCGAAACGGGGCTCTTCACAACAAGCTTTCGCCACAGTTGCCCAAGGTGATCCGGGAGGTTATTCCTCCTCTGGTTGAGGAGCTGCTGCGCAGGAATGATCTTAGTGTCCGGGATATTGGCCATTGGGCCATACACCCGGGAGGAGACAAGATGGTTTCCGCGATTCAGCAAGAGCTGCAGATCACCGATTCACAGATGGAGTCCACTCGTACGATCCTAAGGGACTACGGCAACATGTCGTCACCATCGGTGCTGTTTATCCTTGAACGTGAATTAACAAAGGGCATAGAAGAGGGGCAATGGTGTGTAATGATCGGCTATGGTGCAGGGCTGTCCGCCTTTGCCTATCTCACCCGTAAAGTGAGCTCCTGATAACCTCACAGCGCCACCTGCCGGATGTCTCTATGGTGCTTTCCTGCACAATGTCAGTTCTGCGAACCCCCAGAAAAGTGGTCTTGAAGAAAGGACCTTCAGGCTGTGGGCGTTTAGTTTTTTTCGTAGTGTCACTCTGTCGGGATAAGTACGCAGGCTTTCTGCAATATAGGCATATACCGAAGGGTTTTTATGGAGCACCATGCCCCAAAAACTGCCCCACATGTGTAGTACACGATGTTCAAGCACCTGGGCCAGTCGCAGGGGCGGTTTTGAGAAATCAAGGAAAGCAGCGTATCCTCCCGGCTTCAGAACGCGATGAATCTCCTTTAGCGCTGCACCCAGTTCGGGAGCATTTCTCAATGCATATCCACCGGTTACGCATGATACTGAGCAGGCGTCCAGTGCAAGGTCGTGCATGTCACCGCAGACGTAACGAACGTTCTCAGCTTTTTTACGGCTGTCGGCTACCGCTAACATACCTGGAGTCAAGTCCATTCCAAGAATCGTAGCGTTTGTATACCGACAAGCCAGCGCCATTGTAATATCGCCGGTTCCGCAGGCAATATCGACGATTAATCCTTCGGTAATCTCCGGCAATTCACGCACAAGTGTCTTCTTCCAGCTCTGATCTCTACCGAAGGAAAGCGCACGGGTCACGAACTGGTAGCGGGGAGCAACCACCGCAAACAGTTCTTTGTTGTATTTTCGTTTCTGGTCAGGTATGTGGAGATACCCCTGCGAGGAGGTTCCCTTTCCGAATGAATGCATGTTCTACCTCGAAAAAGTAAAAGAGTTCCTATGATACAGAAAATAAAACGATTTTTGCCCGCCCCGCTTGAATTTCGGCTAAACTGTCAGGAATTGATGGATGATTTGCAAAGCGACAGAAATGCTTTGTATGCAACTCTTGACCAATTCGTCTTCATAAACAGATGGCTAAGCCGGTCGCGAACACTTCTTATCCGATATATCTTTTCAGATATGCTTAAACGTGATCAGCGGTCGTACACTCTTGTCGATATCGGGGCGGGAGGATGTGATATTTCAGCCTGGCTTATCGGTTTTTGCGAAAAGAAAGGAATATCCCTGTCAATAACCTGCATCGACCATGATCCTCGAGTGATAACATATGCCCGCAAACATTATGGGCATTTGTCACAATTGAATATAGTCGAAATGGATGTTCGAACGCTTTTTGCTTCCGGGCACACTTACGATTATATTTTTGCCAACCATTTTCTTCACCATCTCGATGATGAACACATTGTCTCCATGCTTCGGGGATTAAACACTGTCTGTAGATACAGATACCTGATCAATGACCTGCAGAGGAGTAAACTCAGTTATGTGGGATACAGCCTTGGTGCGGCACTTTTATTCCGCCACAGTTTTGCCTTTGCCGACGGAAGATTATCTATTCGCAGAGGATTTCTACGAAAGGAACTTGTCTCATTTTGTGAAATGGCGGGGTTGAAAAACGCAAGAGTCGGCCGGATCGTTCCAGGTCGACTCTTTGTATATAATTGATCAGGAAAACCAGGAATAGGAGTCATAGTTACTCGGATCCTCGGTTTGTCGGATCGAGAGAAAACAAATCGATACCTGAATTGAGCACTTCCTCTCGCGGCGATTTGCTCATCTCAGGTTAAGAAGATAAGAAGAGTAGGCGATTATTGCGACAGAAAGCTGCTTTTTTCCTCCTCCCGTCCTCCCGCTGAAACCGCGCGGGAGAACAGGATACAGAGGATTCAGGTCACGCTAATAGTACCAGGATCAGAGCTGATCGAGATCGATCACATCATCATCATCTTCTTCCTCTTCAGGCTCCTGCTGTTCCACAGCAATATTCTTCTTTTTATCGGCTGGCTTTTCAGCATTCTTTTTCGGTGATGGTTCGGTGACCTGCTCTTCCATCGCCGGCTTCCTGGCTTTTTTCTTGTCTTCCGGTTCCATTATATCTTCGAAATTTATATCGAAGTTTTCATCGATGTCGAATGTGACTTCTGCATCAATTTCTGATTCCTGGGCAACTGCAGCCGGTTCTGGGGAAGCCGCTTCTTCGGCTTTTCTGGCTTCTTCGGCTTTTCTGGCTTC
>CAYQOU010000064.1:0-24072 GCA_964419255.1 uncultured Fibrobacterota bacterium
CTTTTGCCGCTTCTTGCAGCACTTTACCCCCCTTCTTGCACCCTTTTGTCCTGTTCTTGCACCCCTTTTGCCCCTTCTTGCACACTTTTACCCTGTTCTTGCAGCCCTTTTGGCCGTTTCTTGCACCACTTTACCTCCTTCTTGCACCATTTTTTGGTGTTCCAGCACCCTTTTACCCGCTTCTTGCACCGTTTTACGCGTTCTTGCAGCTCCGGGGCCATTCTTGCAGCTTTTTTTTCTATCGGTTCGCAGGCTTGAGGAGCTGTTGCGAGGTGACGTTCAAAGAAAAAGCCCCGCGACACCTTTCGATGACAACGGGGCTTTCGGAGACACCGTGGCGATTTAGGTTACCGGGGCAATCCTCGGTGGCGCTGTTCTGAATCGAGTCGGCGCTTTGCGGTGCGGTCAACTCATCTATCTGCTCTGAAACATCTGCCGTGGTCTGATCCACCCAGGTGCGAACCGAACGGAAATTGCCCCTTTCTATTCCGTTTTTTTTCTTTGTTTGTGATCACGATCACAGTTGTTTAAGGAAAAGTTCATTATATTCACTATAATTTGATATTTTTTCCTGAAACAGCAGTACCCATTACATTCCGGCGGAAACTAGATTCAGTAAGCAGAATTCATGATAAAATTATCGGAATTGCGCCACAACTTAAATCACAAAGGCAATCTATCAGGAATATAGGCAGACGTGAAATCCGCAAGGATTTGCGTCTTTTTTTGTGCTCTGAGAAAGGTCGGCCATTGATAAAGGTTTTCATGCTTGCTAAAGAAAATACAAATCATTATACAATTTATTTCCGGACGAGGAGATCCTGAATGCGTTTTTGTGCTTTTCTTTCGATTATGGTTGCTTTGTTCGTTTTAGCCGGCTGTGAAACCAGCCCGACAGGACCCCAGGTTTACGAAAATGTGTCAGTAGATGATGTGAGGGGAGTCTGGATTATGGTCCAGGAATCGACCCGCAGGCAAACGGGAGAAGGCACATATGACGAAACATATGATTATACTCAATCCAATTCACGGATGATAATTGACATCGCCTATTCAGATCTAACCATGTATATTAGATCTGGCGATCAGGTTATCAACGAATCGTTTCCAATACCATCCGGTGACTCGTTTGAGAATGTCATTTCCGATATCTTCAGTGAGGAGAATGTAACCGTCAAAACATCTTTAAGAGATGGCGATCTGCTCATTGCCATGATAATGTCGGAAAATGAATCAGGCGAATCATATGATGTTACTTTAACGATGACATTCAGTTCGTATAGTGGTGAAGTCCCCCCGCCACACTGGCAGCTGTTGAGTCAACCTCAGGATCCGGTCGACTTGTCGGCAAGCTCCTATCTCTCCGGGAATCTGTCTCCCAAACAGGCAGACTGGTATTCTTTCGAAGCAGAGGAAGGCATTACCTATACAATCACTACGACGGGATATGTGGACACGTATTTACGGCTATACAATCCTGACGACGAAATGATTGCATCCAATGACGACGGTGATGCAGACAATAATGCCTTCATTAGCTGGACCTGTAATGAATCCGGAACCTACACTTTCAGTGTGAGGGGGTACAATGATTCGGAGCAAGGGCCCTATGTCATTTATCTTGGAGAAGAGGCCTCTATCGATCTTGAACAGCCTTCCGATCCGACTGTATTGTCGGCAAACTCAAGCAGCTCTGGCCATCTGGTAGTCGGCGGAGCAGTCTGGTATGAAATCGAAGCGCAGGAAGGCAATACCTACTCTATTTACACAACAAGCAGTATGGATACCTACTTAAGATTGTACGACAGCAGCGGTGATATGATCACCTACAACGATGATGGCGGTACTAATGGCAATGCTCATATCGATTGGAACTGCTTCGAGACGGGAACATACTACGTAAGCGTGCGAGAGTATGGGGATGACAGCGGTGGAGAGTATGAGATCTCTATGAGTGAAGCGGTGTGGGTAAATTTAGAGGAACCTACCGATCCGACAGTGTTGGAATTAAACTCAAACACCACGGGTGAGTTGCCTCTCAATGGGGTTGTCTGGTATGAGATCGACGCGGAAGCCAACAGTGCATACGCCATCTATACGGAAGGCAGCACGGATACGTATATCAGATTATATCAAGCAGCCGGCAACGAATATGAGCTGATCGCTGAAGATGATGATGATGGCGTTGATTATAATGCAGCGCTGACATGGCAGTGTACCGAATCGGGGAGCTATTACGTAAGTGTGAGAGGGGTTAATGACAATGAAGAAGGGCCTTTCTCCATCTTTCTGGAAGAGCCAGCATTGGCAGAGGATCTCGAAATTCCATCAGATCTCATTACCCTGGTGGTCAATTCGAGCGTAACGGGCAGCATAGCTGCCGGTGGAGCGAGCTGGTACACTTTCGATGCCTCCTCCGGGGTTACCTATACGATGACTACCAGTGGTTCCATGGATACGTATCTCAGACTGTATGAGAACGGCGAAACCGGGTTGGTCTTGATAGAATATAATGATGATGGTGGATACAGTACAAATTCAGAGATCGTCTGGACGTGTTCTGCATCCGATACCTATTATCTGAGTGTAAGGGAGTATGGCGACAATGAACCGGGAAGTTTCGGGTTGAGCCTTACCAGTTCGAGTGCCAAGAGAGTCTCTGAAGGCTATGACACACAAAAAGAGATGCAAAAAGCTTCTGCGCATGCAAAATTGCAAGTAGAAACGGGTAGCGTCCCCGCGACTTCACCGAAAACAAGAATAAGCCTTGGAAAAATCGGCTCTTTGAGATCGGAAGGTTTTTTCGGTAAACATGTCAGACAAAACTCCTTACCAAAGACGATTAATCAAAGCCCCTCGTTATCTAAAATGGCCAAAAAGCAGAAAGCAATCAAGCTGCTTCCGAACAGGGGCATACCGCGGAAGAAAGACACGATCACCAAGAAAAAATAGGCATGTCAGGCGCAGATCTGAATGGGTTTGCGCCTACCCCTTAATAACATGTTTAAAAGAATCATTCGTAACTAATTTTCAGCAAGGAGTTACGCATGCGTTACTTTTATCTTCTGACCACTCTCGCTCTCTTTACTCCCTGAGGATGTGATGACAGCAATCCGTCAGATGGAGGAAATGGGAATGTAAGTATGGGAGAAATGGAGGGTCAATGGTTTATCGTTCAAGATATTTCAACAAGCATCCTCACAAAAACGGCGTGCATCTGTTTAAGATATCACGCCGTTTTCCATCTGTTTGCTGTAAAATCCAGTTATCTCTGTACTTAAGGATAAATTATTGGTATCATGTGGATGATTTCTCAATTTGAAATCTATCGAATTTGGTGTAATTCCCGTATCCAGTCGAGGTGATGAATCATCCCCTATCATTTTAGTATTTTATTCTTCATTGAGCGATTCTCTCACGGTTATTGGCTTAATCCCTGGAACATAAGGCTTCAGCAATCCTGGAAAACCGTGGGAGTGTATTCTGCTCGGTTGTCTCATCACTTCTGTCCACAAGGGGTGTGCGACTCAACCGTTCAGAACCGCTCAAGGTAGGTTTCGGATTCACCGATGTATTGTATCAGCCTGAACGAAAGTCTTCAATGAGCCGCATGTTTACCGTACCGGTTACCGTAGAATTCGAAGATGTCGATTCGTACAAAATCGCCCACCATACAAAGCTTGTCGCGTATTGTGAACGGGCGCGCATACGATTCCTTTCGAAACTGGGACTCGAGCTGTATCCTGATAAGATGAATATCGTATTGTACAGCCTGAACATGCGGTTTAAGCGGCCCGCGCAACTCATGGATACGCTGGATGTGAGTGTGTTTATTGAATCGCTGGATGATTACCGCCTTACTCTGGGATACAAGATCAGACGACAATCGCTGCTGGTTGCGACTGCTTCCACCGGTATTGCGTTTATGGATGTAGAAACGGGGATGCTGGTGCCTGCTCCTGAGAAATACGTAAACGGTCTCAGGCGGTTTATGGATGAAAACGAGTGATCGAGGAAGTACGAAAGTAAGTATGCTGGAAAAAAATTGTGTTGTAGTTACGGGATTAGGTCTTTTGTGTGGTTCAGGGCTGAGTGTGACGCAGGCCTGGCCCCGGCTCTGTGCCGGTACCAACCAGACTCGCTACTTCAGCTTATTTGAGCCTCAGAATGGTATTTGTCCCTTCGGCGTAGAGTTGCCGGAGGGGGCGGGAGAGCTGTTTCGCTCACTAATCAAGCCCCGCAGCCGCAAGCAGATGACCCGGGGAACATCGATAGCTTTTGCCGCCGCGGCCGAAGCTATAAAAGATGCCGGTCTAAATCAGGTCGATGTGGACTCTGACCGGATCGGTGTGGTTTGCGGGACGACCGGCACTGCCTGCATGTCGGCGGGGTCAAATGACTCATACAGGATCCTGCGCACCATGCCTAATGCACCGGCTGCCTGGATCAGTCTCAAACACAAGTTTACCGGGCCTTCCCTGGTGGTCAGTACTGCTTGCAGCAGTGGTATCTATGCCCTGCACACGGCATACATGCTGATAGCAACCGGGCAGGTGGATATCGTTGTCGCCGGTGCGGCTGACAGTTCTCTGAATCAGGCTGACGTGCAGGGCTTTGACTCACTCATGGCACTGGCCGACTCAAGTGAAGACCCGCAGAGAGCCAGCCGTCCCTTTGATCGCTCCAGAAGCGGGTTTGTTATGGCTGAGGGAGGCGGGATGGTTGTATTGGAATCGTGGGAGTCTGCCCGACGACGCAAAGCGCGCCCTTATGCCCGGCTGCACCTGCCGGCCGTCAGCAGTGAAGCATACAACATACTTTTACCCCAACCGGATGGCGCGGGTATGGCAAAGACGATGAGCCTGGCACTGTCACAAGCCGGGCTTTCATCCAGGCAGATTAGCTATATCAATGCACACGGCACCTCTACACAACAAAACGATCGCTGTGAGACAATGGCAATAAAGAAGATTTTCGGTCCGCAGGCCTACTCGATCCCGGTATCATCAACAAAGTCGGTTACCGGTCACACTCTGGCTGCTGCCGCGGGAGTCGAGGCGGTCATCTGCTGCAAGGCTCTGCAGGAGGGAATCATTCCCCCAACCATCAACCTTAACGAGCCTGATCCCGAATGTGACCTGGATTATGTTCCTCACATAGCACGAAACCATACTCTCGATCATATAATGTGTAACTCTTTTGCCTTTGGCGGGCATAACGGAGTGGCGATTTTTTCAAAAATTAATGAAGAGTGTTGATGAGAGAAGTATACCTTATCGGCACCGGCAGCTATCTGCCGGGCGAGCCGGTTGCCTTCGAGCATATCGATTCGGTTCTTGGATCGTTGGATGAAGCTCCGGCTCGAATCAGATCGTGGATGAAAAGAACGGCCGGCGTATTGTCGGAGCTTCTGGATACACGGGTTTTTCACTACGCAATCGATCCCGATACCAGAACTTTTACCGATGACAACATCTCCATGTCGGTGAAAGCCGCACGGCGGGCTCTTGACAGTGCGGGGATATCGGCCGGAGAAATCGATCTGATCACTTACGGATCTGCTCATCAGCACCAGATGCCCACGGCCACCGTTCGCATTCAGGAGCAGCTTGGAATAAAAGAGTGTGAAGAATTCTCGATCCATGCAAATTGTACTTCCGCATATAAGGCCTTACATCTTGCCTTGGAGCTTCTTAAAAGCGGACGTAACAAAACCGCTCTGGTGCTTTCCTCCAGTATAGCATCATCGGAGCTGCGGGCAGAGTATTATAACCAGCAGAAACTTGACAAAGAGTCTCTATTCCTGCGCTGGTTTCTGTGTGATGGGGCAGGGGCGGTGATCCTGAGCACCGATGCTGCTTTCCGATCAGGTTTCCGGCTCACACACACATTTACCGAATCCATCGGGGGTAATAAACCGTCTCTGATGTATAATTATCGCCCGGCATACTGGATGAATCCACTGGAAGAATTCAGCAGCGGGGCACATCACCTGCGACAAAAATTTCGTAACGAACTGTCCACCGATGTCTTTATCGAGCCGGATGGGTCAGTGTTTATCAAGGGACTTAAACGCATGCTGGCACAGGCCGGGGTGGAGGCCAATACAATTACGTGCTTTCAGATAAACATGCCGGCGCGGCATATTACCGACTCCATCATGGATGAGTGTGAACGGATCGGTATCTCGCGTGATCGGTTTTACACCCGACTCGATTCTCTGGGCTATGCCGGGCCACCTATGGTCTTTATTGCTCTGGACCGTCTTCTGAAGGAAAGACGGTTTACAGGTGGAGATCGGGTGGCGAGTTTTGTCACGGAGGTCAGCAAATTCATGCAGGCAGGATACATTCTCCAATATGAACCGCACCATTGAAAAACCGCGATTTCTGTGTGCATTTCCCGGAACGGGAGTTGCCTTTTGTGGAAAAGAATATGCTTTTTATAAAAAGCACATCGAAAAATTTGAGCGTCTCTTCGCGTATGTGACACCGATTGCAGGAATTACTCCGAATGATGTATTTGATGCATCAAAAGAGTTTCATTCTGAACTGAATAGCCAGTTGATAACATACCTTTACAGCTGTGCCATGTGGGATGTGGTGCGGGAGGTGGTTGAGCCGGTTGCGGTAACCGGATACAGCATGGGTATTTATGCAGCGCTCTATGCCGCAGGCGTCATCACTTTTAAACAGGGAGTCGGAATAATCTCCCGTGCACTGCACCATATGGAGGAGATCGCATCCAGAGACAGCTATGGAATGCTTGCGATTGTTGGCCTCTGCCGTCAGGAGTGTTTGGATATAATCGGAAAACATAGCCCCTGTGAGGTGATGCTGGTCAATCAGAATAACCAGACAAGTTTTGTATTTAGCGGGTTAGCTGACAAACTGGAAAAATGTGCCAGGATTGCAAATGACAGAGGGGCGTATAAAACGGTAATGTTACCTGTCAAAATACCTTATCATCATCCGGTTCTGAAGGGGGCAAGCGTCAGAATGTACAAAGAAATTGGTGATAATAGATGGCGGCGGGCGAACCTCCCGGTTGTCTCAGCAATCAACCGGTGTGTGGTTTTTGGCAGCGGAGAATTGAAAAAACTTGTGGCTGAAAACCTCTCGACACCCATCAACTGGTATACTGTGATCGAATCGATCCAGGAAAACTGTTACGGAATTATTGAGTGTGGTCCGGGCATAAGCCTCACCCAGATGGGACGGTTTATCTTACCCGGCAAGCCTTATGTCAACGTGAAAAACATCGGCAGAAGGTTGGGGGTATAAATGCATATTGTTTTGGCGGGGTCGGGAAAAATTGCATCGAATATTGGCATTTCTCTCCTACAGAAAGGTCATTCGGTTTGCTGGTATGCGGGATCAGAACAGACTCGAAGGAAACTTGAGTCAAAAGTAAATAAACGAACAGGGACATTACATCGGCGGGGACTGCTGGAGGCAGATACCGCCGATGTCTCTTTCCTGCTGTATACCGATGTTTGTCGTCGGCAGGCGGATCTGGTAATCGAGGCAACCAGTGAAAAGTTAACAAAAAAGAAGATTGTGATGCAGCATGTCCGGCGGATGTACGGTGATATTCCTGCGGTCAGCACATCCTCTTCGATCCTTCCTTCGGAGATAGGATTTGATGTGCACGGGATGCATTGTTTCTATCCTGTTGATTTGATCAGATGCGTGGAATATATACCCTGCTGCGGCTCGCGGAAGGCAAATCAGACGTTGAAAACTGTTGAATCGCTGGGGTTTTACCCGGTATTGCAAAACGAGCAAACGGCATTTGCCGCAAACAGAATCCTGTTGCCGCTGCAGGCTGAGGCGATACGTCTTCTGAAGCGGGGCCTGGGCTTTCGGCAGGTGGATTCACTCTCCGAAAATGCTCTGATAGCAGGTGGCCAGTTATCCCTGATGCGATCTATAGGCTCAAAACTGCTGTGCGAATGTATACCCAGATACTGCGCAAGAATGGAGCCGAATGAGCGTGATGATTACGATGAACTCCTTTCCGTTCTGCGGCAGGAAGTATCCGGTGGAATAGGTGAGCTTTTGACAGAAGAAAATGCGGGCACCTGGCATCCCGACGAGTCCGGGATGGAACAAATCAGACAACTGTTCTTGGCGCTGACTACTCTCAGCTGCATAAGGGAAATCGATCGTGGACTAGATGTCGCAGCGCTCGACATGCTGCTGTCACAGGTATTTGGCGCCTCTGCTTCGCTGAACGACGTGGTCGGCAATATTGGTGCAAAAAACCTGCAGAATATGCTCAAAACAGGCTATGAAAGTACGAACAGAGAATATATGAACGGATGGCAAAAAATAAAGAATATGTGTAAACATTGACCTGAATCGGACGATTCTATTGTGAAACCGTTTACGTTGCACGAAGATCATGGTTTTGTGGAAGTCGCACTGTTTTATAGCGATACTCTCAGTAAGTATCAGAGCGATCTGAGTGAATTGTTGGCAAAAATCGATCGCGACTGCCACGTCAGGGCACTACTCATTTACAACTGCGATTCGGACTTCTGTCTTCGCTCTGAATATGCAGATGAAAAAGCAAATGAAAGCCTTCTATCCGCACTGAGAAACCTCCGTATACCGGTCGCAGTTGTTGCGCATGGTATCTGTGAGGGGTATGGGCCGAGTGTTTTGCTGGCCGCGTCGTTTATTTTTGCATCAGATGATCTGCTTTTAAAGGACAACGGCGGTTGTCATTCAGCCGGTAGATGCAGCTATACGCTTGACCGGCAGGAAAAGATGCTCGCAGAAGCATTATCAGATGGTAGATCCTTACCTGTTACTTCACCTGAAGTTCAAAGAGTGGTTTTTTCAGTCTCTGCTGATCCGTTGTCATCCGCCCGTTCTTATCTTCGCGCTCTTTGTGCAGAAACAGATCCAGCCCTGGTACGGGCAGCGACCACCGCATCATTGAGCAGATATCGTATGCCGCTGGAGGAGGCGCTTTTGATGGAGTCCGAGCTGTTCTGTTCAGTCTGTTCAGAAAGTTTTCCTCACCAAATGCATTTTCCCCAAACCATCCCTTATCGGCAGCATGTGGAAAGAGTCGCGGTTAGGGAACTTGATAACCAAATAATTGAGCAGGTTTTCAGTAAAAATGAAAAAAAACAGTATGATGGTAAACCGCAACAGACCATTGCGGGGATAATCGTTGCTAAGAAAGCGGTTTTAGCCTTGATAAAACAAAGATGCCATACCTCATTGCATTACCATGATGTTCGAATAGATCATACGGAAACTGGTGCGCCGCGTGCAGTCATCGTAAACTGGAAAAGCAGGGGACGGGAAAAGCCGGCAGTAAATATATCCATTTCACATACGAAAAACTACGCGTATGCGTGTGCGTGGTCTCAAGGGGGAGATGGTGAGTGATTCTCCTTTCATTTTCACTGTCGAAAATGACATCGCCGTTTTGCGGCTGAACTCGCCTCCGCGCAATGAGATGAATCGGCATTTCTTCGCATGCTTTACGAAATGGTGTCGCAAGTCGTTACCGGAGATACGGGCTCGCGGGTTAATTATTCAGGGCGCGGGGCGGCATTTCTCCTCCGGTGCGGATGTTCATGAACTCAGGCGAATGTTTCGGTCGAACAGTCGTAACGCTCGCGAGCTGATAGTCGAGAATACCATTTGTTTTCAGATGATTGATCGACTGTCTTTTCCGGTGGTTGCCGTAATCACGGGATGCTGTCTGGGAAGTGGTCTGGAACTGGCGCTGTGCTGTGACTACCGGATAGCTTCCCCGACAGCAGTACTGGGACTTCCGGAGGTTTCGCTTGGCGTTATTCCGGGGTGCGGAGGCTCAGTCCGGCTGCCGGGAGTAGTCGGAAAGGCGGTTGCTCTGGATATGATTCTTCGAGGCAAGACGATGCTTGCCGGGGATGCTCTTTCGATAAATCTTGTTGATGGCTTACATGACAAGAAACGATTGCGCGAGAGGGCTGAACAATATATCACAGGATGGTGGGAAAACAGATGAAATCTTATCAATATTATCTTTTTGATGCCGATGGGACATTGATCGATACCACAGAGCTGATCTATCGCTGTTTTGTAAATACCTGCCGCGCCTATGGCGATCTGCGAATCGATCGGGAAACGATTGTCTCTCACATCGGACTACCTTTGCGCAAGCAGCTGGAGATCTATCTGGGCGCCCTGACCGACAATGTGGCAGAGGAGATCAGGGCGTTTCACATGAACTACCAACTCTCCATCTACGATCAGTATCTGGCGCTTTTCCCGGGAGTACAACAGGGGCTGGAAATGTTGCGTCACAAAGGGAAAAAATTGGCGATTGTAACCTCCCGCATGCTTGAGACTCTTGAACATTACACCCGGCATCTGAAGATATACGATTATTTCGATGCTATTGTGACACCTGAATCCACGACCCTTCATAAGCCTGCCCCGGAACCGGCTTATAAGGCACTGGAGCTTCTCGGAGCCAGGAGTAAATCGGAAGCACTTTTTATCGGCGATGCCATTTACGATATTAAATGTGGGCACGATGCCGGCCTGGATACCGCATTCGTATCCTGGAGCCACAATGATCCTGTTACATTCAGCGTTTCACCTACCTATATAGTGAAAGAGTTTTCGGAACTGCTTTCGGCATAAACAACCGGTCATCCTCACACGAAAGGGGAAATAAATGCGTCTGAACTCACTTAGCCTGCTTCTTCTGACCTGTCTAAGCGGTTTAATCACATCCGGATGCTTCGGTGTCGCACCCGAAGAGGATGAGAAAGGGCTGGGACCCCATACAGAACAAACTGTTTCCGAGGAGATGGATTTCTGTTGGGATGTCTTGTCAAATTACTTTATCTATCAGGAGAGACTTCCGGAGGATCCCTTCAATACGTTTTCATCACCCGGGCCTCTTTTTGAATCGGTTGGTGATCCATATACAATGTATATCCCACCATTTTATGCCGATGAATTTTACAGTCAGTTTACAACTGTGGATGGGGGAATCGGTTTTTCTTTGGATTCTGTAGCCTCGGGGTATGTGATTGCCGATGTCTATGATGATTCTCCCGCCGAAAAGGCCGGCCTGGAGGAGGGTGATACGGTTGTCTCGATTGACGGCGTTTCGCTTCAGGGACTAGCCCAGAATGCTCTTACAGAAATCACTTCCGGAGAAATCGGTGAAATGATGGAGATCGGTCTTGCTCGCGAAGATTTCATCAAATACATAACTGTGGAACTGGGGGAATTTCTAGCTCCGTCTGTTAAAACCGACAGTCTGGATGCCAATACGGTCATGATCACATTAGACGGGTTTCTGGATGAGACGGAGATGGCGGGGGGATCATCCGAGGAAATCAGGCAAGCATTACAGCAGACTGTTTGGGCGGAAAACCTCATACTCGATTTGCGTGAAAATGGCGGTGGTATGATGAATCAGTGTGTAGATATCGTGAGTCAATTTCTCCCCGAGGACACACCGATAGTTCGGGTGCAAAAAAGGGATCTCAGCCAGATAACACATAAGGGTTACACCAGCGATACTACATACTATACTATAGGGAGTGAGGGGCTTGGTCGTGGGCGCAATATACATATCCTGGTCAGTGACCATACCGCAAGCGCTTCCGAAATATTGGTGTCTGTATTGCGGGAGCAGCTATCCTCGAAAATCTATGGCATGCGCACCTACGGGAAAGGAAGCGGCTGGTATCCTTTTCATACTCCTGAAGGAGGGGGGGCCACGGTTACCGGTATGCTGATAAATCCCATTGATGCACCAAGCTATAATGAAGTTGGTATCGAACCGGATGTAGTGATCAATGGAAACGAAGATGCCCTTGATGTCGCATATCAGCAGGTGAGTGATGGTGCATTTACGAAAAGGAGACGTGTTTCCCCTGCGGTTTCGTGGGCCGAAAAACTGGGTCCCCGGATCTGGAGACCCGCTTTGATCATAGACTGAGTACGGGCTATTTTCGGGACTTGCGAAGTCCTTTTGGGTATACCCGCAGTTGATCCTGCATATAGGAATAGAAAAGAAGATAGTTTTCGTAACGACTACGGGCGATACTGCCTTCAGAAACGAGTTGCTTAACCCGGCAGGATGGCTCGTTTTGGTGAATGCAGTTGCTGAAACGGCAATCTTTGCCGGCATTCGATATCTCAGGGAAATAGTGAGCGACTTCTTGTGGTAAAACCACCGGTAGATCAATAAAGGCAAAACCTGGAGTATCCGCAATATAGCCCCCGGTGGGCAGATGTAAAAGGGTCGTGCTGGTAGTTGTATGGACTCCTCTGCCAATAGTCGAAAGCTCCGAGGTTCGAAAATCCTGATCTGGCAAAATGCGGGATAGTAGAGAACTCTTACCAACTCCCGAGACACCAGCAAATATTGATCGCCTGTTGGTACATTTCTCTACCAGCAGATCCAGCTGGTAGCCGGTCGAGGCAGATGTGTCAAGGACATCATAGCCGACGCCACAGTATGTCCGATGAATCTGCTTCAGTAATTCTTGATCCCCGCTGTTAACAAGATCCACCTTATTACAGACGATTCGGGGAGAAAACCCATAATACTCCGCAGCAAACAGAAATCGATCGAATGTAATCAGATCGGCTTGCGGTTGAACTACTGTCACAACTAAAATAACCTGATCAATATTGGCGATTGGAGGGCGAGGAAGGAAATTTTTCCTTTTGTGTACCCTCCGAACAACCGCTTCCCTGGTGTCATTGTTGATTATGTGAATATCTACATTATCTCCGGTGCAGATCCGCTTTTTTCGATGACGCAATGCACCCGTGAGTGTCGCCTGAAAAGTACCGTGTGTACAATCGACGACATAGTAATTTTTCTGCTCTTCTGTAACCAGGCCGGTTTGTAGGTAATCAGTCATGATACAAAAATACGTTCGGGAGAGCCGCTGTCATTATCTGCGATTGAATATAATCTGATTCGAGCGATTCTCTCGCGGCGATTCGCGCAATTTTCCGAATGATTAGGGCGTCAGCAATCATGGAAAACATGGTGAGTGTATTTCGCACGATTGACCGAATGCTTCAACCCTTCAATCCTTAAGGAATTGCTCCACTCATCCGCTTATAATCGCTTATTTTAGGTAAATAACATATACTTACGTGCTGTCGATATATTTTAAACATCGGGTCTTTAAAAAGGAGCGGTGATGAAAACGGTTTATTTTCAGTTGATTTGCGGTGCCAGTGGCGATATGATTCTTTCCTCACTTATCGATCTGGGAGTCCCGTTGTCTTACCTTCGGGAGGCCTTTAATAAGCTGCCAATCGAAGGGGTGAAAATAGATACAAGGAAAACGGTTCGAAGTGGCATAACCTGCGCACAATTACAGCTTGAGTGGAGTGATCAGAAACGCTACAGGCATTTGCCGGACATTCTGGAGGTGATAGGTGGGGGTGGATACAGTTCGGTGGTGGTTGAAAACTGCGAAAAAATTCTTTTACGTATCGCCCGGGCAGAAGCCAAGGTGCATGGAATTCCGGTGGAGAAGGTACATTTTCACGAAATAGGCGCGGTGGATACGATAATAGATGTATTGGGAGCCTGCCTGGCTTTCGAATATCTGGGAGTGGCCGAAATAGTGTTTTCGCCCCTGACCGTGGGCCAGGGAATGGTAAATTGTGCTCATGGAAAGATGCCGGTACCGGTGCCTGCCACCGTCGAAATGATACAGGGATATGCCACGGTTACATTGGATGTACAGACCGAAATCCTGACACCAACCGGATGCGCGATTCTCACCGCGCTGGGAACTCAATCAAACAGCTGTCCTGCTGGAAAGAGTGCCAAAGTGGGATATGGCACCGGAGAGAAAGACTTCGGGTCGCTTC
This sequence comes from uncultured Fibrobacterota bacterium, assembly GCA_964419255.1. Classification (GTDB taxonomy): domain Bacteria; phylum Fibrobacterota; class Chitinivibrionia; order Chitinivibrionales; family CAYFVL01; genus CAZPHU01. Next base: position 13,875 of record CAYQOU010000064.1, read on the forward strand.
CAAACATCCTGCGAGCTCAGATCGTTGAGACTGAAGAGGTGGGTTTGGAGCGGGGAGCAGAAAGCGATAGCGTAACTGTGATCGAGTCGGATATGGATCATATCTCCGGAGAGCTGATGGCTTATGCGGCCGAGCAGTTGATGGCCCACGGTGCTTTGGATGTGAGCTGGTTGCCGATATGCATGAAAAAAGGTCGACCGGGCTACAGGCTGACCATCATCTGTAATGACACCGATCGTCAGAAGTTGATCGACTGTGCATTTAAACAGACTCGTACGTTGGGGGTTCGCTATCATGCGTGTACAAGAGCCGTTTTGCCCAGACACAAGACACTGCAAAGGCTTCATGGAAATGAAGTAACCGCCAAACATTTTACGATCGGAAACAGACGGTTCACCAAGGCGGAATATGAATCGTTGGCTCAGATTGCCCGGAAATCAGGTATTCCGCTAATTGATCTCTACGAAGATTTTCTCCGAAAAGGATAACAAAGCCAGGCTGCAAAAAAAAACGGTACAGACGATTTTTACCGAAAGGTAAGGATGTTTCTTGTTGAAGTACTCAGATAATAAGTATTTTGATAGGTTTATTGGACTGAAGAGTTTGTTTTACTGCCTGAGGAGGACTCATGAGAAAGTTATTCACATCGGAAAGTGTGTCACAGGGCCATCCCGATAAAGTCGCGGATCAGATTTCCGATGCCATTTTGGACGCAATGCTTGCACAGGATCCGGAATCGCGGGTGGCTTGCGAGACAATGGTCACCACCGGCCTGGTTGTTGTTGCAGGTGAAATCACCTCCAAGGCGGTGGTTGATATCCCTTCCGTGGTGCGCAAGACAGTAAAAGAGATCGGTTACACCAATCCTCATTATGGATTCGATTTTGAGAACTGCGCTGTCATGGTTTCTCTGGATAAACAGTCGCCCGATATTTCTCAGGGAGTTACCTCAGGCAAAGGGATGTATAAAGAGCAGGGAGCCGGTGATCAGGGGCTGATGTTTGGTTTTGCCTGTAACGAGACCAAAACCTATATGCCTTTGGGTATTCATCTGGCCCATCGTCTGGTTGAGGAATTGACCAGGGCACGGGAGAAAGGCCTGATCAAATATCTTCGACCGGATTCAAAATCCCAGGTTACCATAGAATACGATGGTCTCAAGCCTTTACGGGTGGATACGGTAGTCATTTCGACGCAGCATGATCCTGATGTAAAATATGCAACCATAAAGAAAGACATGATTGAGAAAATCATAAAGAAGACTATCCCTGCAAAATATCTGGATGATAAAACAATCTATCACATAAATCCGACGGGGCGGTTTGTAGTCGGTGGTCCTAAAGGAGATTGTGGGCTGACCGGAAGAAAAATCATTGTTGACACCTATGGCGGCTACGGTGCGCATGGAGGAGGAGCGTTTTCGGGAAAAGACCCCTCCAAGGTCGACCGTAGTGCAGCGTATGCGGCGCGCTGGGTTGCCAAAAATATAGTTGCGGCGAAGCTTGCCTCACATTGTGAAGTGCAGATCTCATACGCTATTGGTGTGGCAGAGCCCATTTCTATCAACGTGCAAAGTTACGGTACAGGCTTAATTCCTGATAATGAAATATGTGCGATTATATGCGATGTTTTTGATCTACGGCCATCCGCGATTATCGAGAAACTTGAATTGAAGCGACCGATTTACCGGGACACCGCAAGAAATGGCCATTTCGGTAGGAATCTCAAGAATTTTACCTGGGAAAAGCTCGATATGGTAAATGCCATAAAAGAGGCTGTCAAATCCTGATTATTTCTGTGGGACATCCAATTGGAAAAGGGCAGGGTAATACATTATCCTGCCTTTTTCATCCGGCCTGTGGGTGCTTTGGTCGATCCGGTTTGATTCCGGCCCACATGTATGCCACATATCTGTTACTGATGTCCGATCGATACTTTTTATGATCATTGGAAAATATGCATCTTTTATCGGGCGTAATAGGATTCAACGTGTATCTTGTACCTAAACTGAGCGGTTCTCAGTGGATGGTTTGCTCAATGCCGTGAGGGCAGAAGGATTGAAGAAATTGCGTGGAATACCCGATGCTGTATTCCCTGAATTGCTGACATTTTTCTGCTTAAGTAATTGAGCAAATCGCCGCGAGAGAATCGCTCAATTTAGGTAGTATTATTCAGATGTACTTAACCGCTTGTATTATTTCCTTCTCTGCGCAGGTAATTTTAGATGGTTCGCAAAACTATTTTTAGCTGGTTGTTGATCGCAGTGAGCGTTGTTAGCGCGGCTGCCTCCATTACTGTCACCGAAAACACTCCGCAGCGTCTGAGCTTTACCTTTGAGCTGGAGGATTTGCAGACCACAGTCACTCACGCCGATGGTGAAGCGGTGACGCATCTGGGATTCAGCGGGCAAAACACTGAGTTGGGGGATGCCGGTGAGGTAATCCTTCCGGCTCAGGCCATCCACATTGGATTACCCCCTGATGTGGAAATCCGTGTACGCTTCACTGCTCTTGAAACCCGTAGCGTGCAATTGGAAGCCGCGGCAGCATCGAAGCCGGAGGGAATAGCCCAACCACATCAGCCTGTTTTTTCCGACGCATGGATATCTCAGCCTCAATACAGAAAAATACGCGGTCTACACACCGCCAGAATGCTTATACGGCCGGTTATGGTTAATCGACATGAGCGGACAGCTCTCGTACTGGAAAAGGGTAGTTGTACAATCGAGTTTCCCGCCTCCCCACGCGGGTCAAATGTTTCGGTTCCTCAATCGGTTAAGCAGTTTCTTGATGATCTTCTGCTTAACTACTCGGTGTCCGAAGGCTGGCATGTGAAGCCGAAAAGAGGGTTGCCAAAAACAGCAGGCAGTTTATCTCTGCCACACGACCGCAATATGCTCAGCTTTACCATAGGTGATGGTCACAATGCCATGAGAGAGGCTACGGTCGATGAAAACGGAATCGTGCGTATTGAGGGAGAGGATATTTTACGGGCCTTTCCCGGAAACGTCCAGTTCGAGCACCTTACTCTTTATGCGGGAGCAAAACATGCGCTCTCCGATACTGTTCCTGCCGCTGACAGCATACCTGCCGGAATACAGAAAATTCCGGTTATCGTGCACGATCTAAATAGCAACGGAAGAGTAGATAATGGTGATTATCTGATTGCATACGTCTCGGGAACATCTGACTGGGTCTTCGATCGCGACAAACAGGTGTGGGAGTTTAAGACAAATCCTTATGATGATTATCGCACGTATTGGCTTAGTCTAAACAAGCAATCGCATAATATGAAAAGATATGATCCTGATATAATACAGGCCGATGATACCGTCGATTATTTCGAGAACCATATCATGTACAAAAACAGTACGAAACTCACAAGTGAATATGAAGATAATGGTATAGCAGATGTATGGTTAACGGATATCCTTACCAGTACAAATAGCACCTATTCTTTCGATGTCGGTCTCCCAAACGCAACCCAGCGAGATTCGTCCGCATTCTTAAAGATTCACACCCGCTCAAGATCCGGAGGCAGGGAGTATGTTAGCTGGAATGGTAGTCCCTTTTGCGACAGTTGTCGTAATGTAAACCAATGGCGTGAGATAACCGACTGGAGCGGGCGCCGTTTTCAGATTAGTTTCGAGGGGGGGGCAAACAATTATCTTGAATTTGAAGCGATAGAGGTTAAATACCAGCGATCTCTTTCAATGGATGGACTGCAGAAACTCCTTATTTATTCTCTTCCGGGAACCGGTACCATTGCCTACCGTGTGCATGATCTTCCTTCGCAGGAATGTATCCTTCTGCGTATAGATGAGCAGGAAGGTTCAACCACTATGATTGCACGTATACCGGAAGATCAAAACGAGTATACTTTCGTGGATTCGGCCGGCAATGGTACCCGATATTTTATTGCCGCATTGGGTGCTGTTGAATCGGTCAATGCATCCGTATATACTCCCGGCAGCCAATCTCGTTACCTGATCGAAAATACGAGAGCTGTTGGTGTGGAAGGCGATTATCTGGTTATCGCTCCCGATGATTTGGTTGAACAGAGTATAAGACTGGTGCGGCATAAAGAGACCCTGGACCGTTTTCAGGCTCCACGAGTAGTTCGCATCGAGGCTATATACCGTGATTTTTCCGGTGGTACGAAAGATATTACGGCTATTCGTAATTTCCTTGTCCATGCCGCTAATTCCTGGAGCAGTCCACCGGAATATGTCGTACTCATGGGAAATGGAAATTACGATTATAGAGGCTTTGGACATGAGTCAGAAAGAAACTTGATACCTGCCGCCATATTTGACCGTTTCTGTTTGGATGATTACTTCAGCTATCTGGATGAGGGGGAGACTCCTAAAGCCGGCAGCTCCGCGCCCGATCTTTTCCTGGGACGTATAACGGCAAACGATGCAACGGAGGCAGGTAATGTCGTCGACAAGATAATCGAAATGGAAGGTCCGGATGCTGATTTCGGTGCCTGGCGGGGGGCCATGCTGCTGGTTGCCGATGATGATATGGTGGGGACGAAAGATGACCCTATAAGTACCAATAAGCCTCACCACATCTCATCTGAAAGAGTGGCTCAAGTGGTTGCCGATAACCTTCCGTCAATTGACATTCGCAAATTATACCTTTTCGAGTATCCGTTTGATGATTTTTATGAGAAACCTGAAGCCGGGCGCGCTCTTATCAATGAGATAAACAGCGGTGTCGGCATGGTTAATTATTTCGGGCATGGTGGTCGGACTGTCTGGACAGATGAACACATCTTCAGAAACGAGAACATCGCTAATCTTACCAACAGCAAACGGTATCCGATTGTTACCTCTTTCAGCTGTAATGTAGGTGAGTTCGATCGCCCGCGGGAGGATTGTCTCTCAGGGGCATTAGTAAAAGCACCCGGTGGGGGTGCAATAGCCGCGGTTTCCAGCGCGCGTAAAGCGTATGCCCAACCAAACGAGAATCTTGCTCAGATTTTTTATGACTATTTGACTCGACCGGGAGATGCGCATTCTGTCGGTCAGGCATATGCCCTTGCCAAATCAGGCATCCACGACAGTAATCAGAAATCGTATAGTCTTCTTGGCGATCCATCCATCAGGATGGTTAAAATAACTGATTCGGTTGAGATTTCCCTTGTTGACGACAACGGGGATCCACTCGACAGCCTGATGGCTAATCAGACGTTTAAGATACGTGGAAAGATCATCAATGACGGTGAGCTAAACAGCTCATACGGAACGAATGAGGATTCTATCCGACTGGCCTTTCATTATCCGGGACGGGACAGTGTGACAAGAAAGGATGGAATAAATAAATCGGTCTACTATCCTCTTCCGGGAGCCTTACAATCAGCTTACAAAGCCAAAGTCGTCGGGGGGCAGTTTGAGCAATCCGTCACCTTTTGTAACAACATAGATGTGCCTTCCGTCTTGCGGTTGCGTGCGTATGCCTGGGGTGGTGAAGATATCGCAATGGGAGTTAAGGACAGCATCGTTATCAGTGGTACCGCCGCCAGTGAAATCACAGATACGATTGGCCCGATCATTACGGTTTCACCGGAATATGAAGATTCCAGATTAGATGGTAATGTGGGGTTTACCGATAAAATCATGGTGATGGTTCCTGTTGGATTCCAGATAGACATCCAGGATGAAAGCCCAATCGATTGTGAGAACCAGGATCCTGATGAAGGGATTACTTTGGAAATCATCGGGGCGACAAAAAAGATTGAGAAGCATAGTATCAATCATAAGTTCCAGCCATCGGAAGACAACCGAAGCGGATCTGTTGAGATCGCATACGGTGCCAATGAATTGAAGAAGGGGACCTATGATATGACTATAACTGCGCGGGACTGTTGGGGAAACATGTCCAAAAGGACAATAGTGCTTGAGGTTACAGATGAAAAAGAATTTAAAATGGGACCCGTTTTCAACTATCCCAATCCTGTGCGTATGGGAGAAAGCACCCGTTTCTTCTTCCATCAGAGCAATTCGCATGCAAATATAGACAATTCCTATCGTTGGCGAGGTGATGTCATTGCAACGATAAAGATCTATACGCTCTCAGGAAAACTGATCAGGATAATACGCGATCCCGAAAACGGCTATGTCTGGGATCTGAGGGACGAGGTGGGCAATATGCTGACGCCGAATACCTATCTTTATCAGATCACAACCGATGTGGAGATGCCTGAGTTTTCAAAGACCGAGAAAAGCCCGGTTCATAAGCTGGTCGTTCATCCGCCGCGATGATTGATTGTCACTCGCACGATATTTTTAATCCGAATCCAGCGATTGACCATTTAGACAGGCGTAGGGGGATGGTTCTTAAATCTTGAGCTTATCTTTTCCTGTCGGGCCCTAGTTTGTCCCGAAAAAGTTTCTCCAGAATGTGCACGATCTCTTCAGGTGTATAAAGATGGTTATCCTGTGACTCGTGAGAAGATAGTTCCTCTTCCATGACATCCATTGTGCGTGCGATAAGCTGCAGGCGGCTGTCCAGCACCTCCTGTTTTTGTGTGTCCCAGTATCCACCCTCGTCGACCACTTCAAGATCGGGTAAGTAGTTTTTCTTAAGGTATCGCAAAAGCCCGCATATCCACATATGGGTCTGTGGAGGTGCAAATTGCGTTTTTATGGAAATCCAGCTGTGGTGAGTCTTACCGGGATTAAGGGCAAGTATCCTGGGGTCCACCAGTTCGCCATCCTGGTTGCTGAAAAAGAAAAGCGGCTCACAATGGGTATGCGGCATAAGTGATATGCCCGAGATGTTAAAATCTCTTGCCAGCGAGGCGAATCCATCCGAGCTCTTCTCGGTTGACCATTGCCACTGCATGCTTTGCGCAATATCTTGAAGTTCAGTGGTTAAGGAGGATAACTGCGAAAGGTCACTCAGTGTGCCACGATAATGGATGGTTATGCCCATGTTTACTGCTCCCGTGAATGTTTCTGTATCCTGAATGAGCGGTTCTAAGCGGATGAGTCGCGCAATTTAGATGTAAATATAATTTGCAAAAACTGGTCCATGGGGAACAAGTCATCTTTGGCCGAGGATGACAACGCCGGAATCGGTATTTTGGTTATTCGGTCTACCTCGTCTACTCAGCGTGAGTGTCCAGCAACCCTTTAAACGCACGTAGAACCTTCTGAACACCTTCTCCGGTAACCGCAGATATGCTAAACCATCCTTCCGGGCAGTCGGCACAGTTTTCCGCGGTAATGTCATTTTTGGTGAGAATGAAGCATTTGGGTTTCTCCGCAAGAAGGGGGCTGTACAGAGTAAGCTCATTAAGCAGCTGCTGTGCATCTGACAGGGGATCTTCAGCAGTCGATTCGACCATGATAGCCAGCACTCGTGTGCGCTCGATATGTTTGAGAAACTGTATACCCAAACCTTTCCCTTCGTGTGATCCCTCTATGAGTCCGGGGATATCCGCAACCACAAAGGTATCGTAGTCATTTATCCTGACGATGCCCAGATTAGGAGCAGTCGTGGTAAACGGATAATCTGCGATCTTGGGATGAGCACGCGAAATTCGCGAAAGAAACGTCGATTTACCTGCATTGGGACGCCCCACCAGCCCGACATCGGCCAGTACTTTCAACACCATGCGAAGTTTGCGGGATTCACCAGGCTTTCCTGCCTCACAACGTTCCGGATTGGGGTTGCGTGGATTGGCTAAAACGAAATTTCCTCTTCCTCCTCGTCCTCCGCGGGCAATGATGTGTTTCTTGCCCTCATGGATGCAATCCAAAAGGATCTCATCAGTTTCGGCATCCTGAATAATCGTGCCTAATGGTACGGGAAGGATAATATCACCACCGCTTCTTCCGGTTTTCTGCGAACCCTGTCCGTGTGCACCCCGCTCGGCCTTATATGAGCGATGGTAGGCAACATCCTGCAGGGTATGCAGCTGAGAAGAAACCTCGACGATCACATGACCGCCCCGACCGCCACTTCCACCACTGGGACGCCCTTTGGGAATATACTTCTGCCGATCATGGGCGTAACAGCCGTTACCCCCATCCCCGGCCTTAACGCGAATGACCGTTTCATCAATAAACATATAATTTAAATACTCGTAGATTTGCCCTGATCAATCGGATGATGATGACGAACTTTTACCGGAAGATGAATCACTACTCTTTGAACCACCTGATTTGCCGGAATCTGCATTTTTCGCCTTTTTGTATGAATCGGAACGGTAATCGGTTATGTAAAAACCGCTTCCTTTGAACAGAAAACCGGCACCGGGAGAAAGAAGGCGGTGAACCGTGCCGCCGCAGGATTCATCGATGCATTTGGTTAAAGGATCCGCGGTGATGCTTTGAAACTCTTCAAAAATCTTTCCGCATTTTTCACACTCATACTCATAGGTCGGCATTTTATCACACTCCTTTTAAATACCTGAAAACCTATCTAAAATAATACCCGACTCATGGGTTTTTCTATAGCTTCATTCGATTCTGCCAAACATGTCGTAATCGGATGTATCAATAACCTTGACGGGAACAATCCGGCCGGGCTCCACATTACCGTCGACAATCAGGACTCTTCCATCTACCTCCGGAGCATCCCACTGAGTGCGTCCCTCAAAATTAAAATCAGGATTGTCGGATATATCATCCACTATTACGGGTAGTGTAGTGCCAATATGCTGCTCCAGAATGTCGCTGCTGATCGTGCGTTGGATATCCATCAGCTCCTCACATCTGGCCATGGCCGTGGATGTCCGCGGGCGTGGCCGCATCTCGGCAGCCGGTGTGCCTTCCTCTGGAGAGAAGGGAAACACGCCAACCTTATCGAATCGGGCCCACTGAATGAACCGCAGCAGCTGTCGGAAATCTTTATCAGATTCTCCCGGAAATCCGAGGATAAAGGAGCTTCTGATCCCGGCATCCGAAACCGTGCAGCGAATTCTTTCGATCAGCTTGTAGATCTCGGCACTTCCCGGTCTTCTGCCCATCGCTTTCAGTACACTATCGGAGATGTGCTGCAGAGGAATATCAAAATAGGAGCACACTCTTTTTTCCGATCCCACCAGGCGCAATAACTCATCCGATACCCACTGCGGATGAAGGTACATCATGCGGATCCAGGGAAAAGAGGTCTTTTGAAGTATCATCTCAACAAGGGCTACAAGAGACGATTTCCTGTCTTTGCCGTACCCGGTGGTGTCCTGTGAGACCAGTATCAGTTCCTGTATGCCCCGGGATTCCAGCCATTGGGCCTCGGCAATAAGCTGATCAGCCGGGCGGCTGCGGAAATTCCCTCTTATGGAAGGAATCGCGCAAAAGGCACAGCGATGAGAACAGCCTTCGGATATCTTGAGATACTGTGAAAATGGTAAGCCGGTCAGCTTTCTTTCGAATGAAAGACTCAGTGCTGTTTCGAAATATTCATTGAGTTTCTGCAGCCAGTCGTCAGTACCTACCCAAAGGTCTACTTCCGGAAACTGGTTCTTAACCTCCGTGCGATATCGTTGCGAAAAACAGCCGGCAACCACGAGTACTTCACATCTGCCGTTTTCTTTAAAGGTTGCCATTTGAAGAATGTTTTCAATCGCCTCTTCCTTGGCTTCCTGAATAAATGCGCAGGTGTTTACAACAATGATTTCAGCTGCGGCCGGGTCATCTGTAACTGCAAAGCCGGCTTTCTCAAGGTGGGCGGCAATGTATTCTCCATCGACAATGTTTTTGCTGCACCCCAGGTTAATAAGTGCAATGGAACGTCTGTTGTTCATGTTTTTTTTTGATATCCGATAGAATAAGTAATTAAAAAAGGGAGGCTACCCGAAGCGGATAACCTCCCATTGGTCTTATCACAAAGCCGGGTATTTACCAGCTGGATTCCGGAGACCAGTCATCATCCCCCCATTCATCATCACTCCAGTCATCGCTGGTAGCAGCCTTTTCGGCAGGGGTCATGTCTTCGGTGCTTTCGGTTGTACTCTCGGTGGTGGTCTCCGTCTGTGGTGTTGTGGAGACGTCCTCTGTTTGCGAGGTTGTACTTTGTTCGTAGGTTTCCCCGGAGGTGGTGCTTGAAGCCTCACTACCGCCCCGGTCATCGGATGTGCCGGCGGAAGACTCGCTGCTACCCCAGTCGTCGGTTGATTCGCTGGAAGAGCTGCTTTGGGCAGCCGGTTGGCTATCGCGAGAAGACTCACTATCGCGGGAAGACTC
>CAYQOU010000065.1:0-20606 GCA_964419255.1 uncultured Fibrobacterota bacterium
GACAAAACGGCCCCAAATATCTCAATTTGACCGTTTTTCTATGGGATGGTAGTGATGTATTTTTAGTTAATTCTCGAACATATTCGTACTTTCAATGTACCGAAAACACGGAAAAGATGTAATGCATATACGAAAAATCTTAAATGATCATAACCCCTCCTTCAGCTTCGAGTTTTTTCCTCCCAAAACCAAACAATCAGCTCAAAGGCTGTATGAATCGATCGATGAGTTTACGGCTCTTCAGCCCAATTTTATCAGTGTGACCTATGGAGCCGGGGGTTCAACAAGGGAATTGACACACGAGCTGGTGCTGAAGATCCAACGGGAAACCAATCTCACGGTAGTTTCCCATCTGACCTGCGTGGGCTCAACCCAAAATGAACTCCTGCATATTCTGGAGACATATCGCAGCAGCGGCATAGAAAACATTATGGCCCTTCGGGGAGATCCTCCCAGAGGCCACTCAGAATTTCAGCACACTCCGGGTGGTTTCAGACATGCCGCGGACCTTGTGTATTTCATAAAAAAACACTTCCCGCAGATGGGAATCGGGATCGCCGGTTTCCCCGAGGGGCATCCCGATACCCCAAATCGTCTCAAGGAAATCGATTACTTGAAAGAAAAGGTTGATGCCGGTGCCGATTATATCTGTACCCAGCTGTTTTTCGATAACCATGATTTCTACGATTTCCGCGAGCGGTGTGAGATTGCGGGAATAACCATCCCGATCATTGCCGGAATCATGCCCATCACATCCCTTAATAACATGTCCCGCATGGCCGAGCTTGCCTCCGGATCCCGCTTCCCCGCCCGGCTTCTCAAGGCCCTGGCACGGGCAGACAGTGATAAGCATGTCGAGAAAGTAGGCGTCCACTGGGCATCCGAGCAGGTTCGTGACCTGATAGATAACAACGTACGTGGAATTCATTTTTATACCTTGAACAAATCCCGCGCGACACGCGAAATCTACGAATCACTGGGAGTAACCGACTCCCGGCAACTTAACGGGGAAACACGACCGGACTAGTTTTTTTTCTTTTTCACGGGGTAAAAATTATTCGGCCAATCATAGTGTTTCTCTCTGAAAACGCTGTTTTTACGCCGGGGGCACCTAAATGACAGCCTCATTCAACAAAAAAATTCTTCTGGTAAACTCGTGAGCGACTTCACGCATCTGCCGAATAAACCAATCCTCCGATGCTGCCGTGTGATAGAGTGAATAGTCGTCTATTATTCTGTCGCCCCGGGCATCATCCTTCTTTTTTGCTTCTTCTGTCTTGTCGGCAATACGATCGACTATTTCTTTGAAACGCGTCAGATTATCAACCACCGAACGCTCGGCATAACCATACTGGTGAAAGATCCCGTGCTGATGTTGCCAATATCTGTGCGCTGATTCGCTCCCGTAAAGGGTTTTCTTATCGAGTTTCCTGTGTTTTTGGAACAAGATTTCGGCACGCTCGAAAAGACCTCGCAACACATAATACTCGATAAACAGCAAATAGGCTGAAATTGCTGTTTTCCTGTTTCTCTCCCTGAGGAAATTTTTCCCGAGGCCCTGTATATCTCTGCTCAGATACAGCTCCTTTTGCTCCGATATGTTTTCCAGTCTCAGCTTCGCATCCTGCATCTTCGACACGATTTCAGGCCGAAATACATCATAGGTTATATCCATGCGAGTGGCTTTATCCCGCGTGCGATATTTTATTTCATTTCTCATGACAGCATAGATATTATCCGAAAGCATCCACCCCGGGAATATCTCATTGAATGCCGGTGGTATTTCGGCATGAAAAACCATAGGCTTATTGATAAGAGAGAATGGGAAACATACTTTCTGGGGAAGAGTATCTACACCTGTCGCAATAATAGTGTAAGGTGAATCGGCATAATTGCCGGGGAATTTAATATTCACTCCCAAGCCAAAAAAAAGACCCTCTCCGCATACAATCTCCTGATCGGGAGATTTTCCCGTATGGTTTGATCCAATATTCGCACCGTAGCCGACATTCCCTTTACCCTTCGGCCATAACGCCGCGATCAGCAACGCCTGATGATGAAAACCGATAAACGGCCCAAGCAGTCCGGAAGTCACTTCACCTTCTGCGATTCCGGTGTTGGGACCGATTATGCTTGAGAAAACTTTCCCATGCCTTTCCACATGAGAATGCTCACAGAGGATTGAGTTTTCAACATATCCGAAAGAGTCGACCGTGCAGCCCCACTGTATGCAGCTGTTTCGGGTTTTCGCATCGCCACAGATACGGACCGGTTCCGATAAAGAACTCAGTACTGTGCAGTTGGAAACTTCAGCCCGTTCTATGGTCGCACCTTTCCCGATATAGCAGTTTTCGACCTTCGCTCCGTACCGAATATGCGTGCGCCTGCCTATAATACCCCGCAACATGCTACACTCGTTTACATAAGTCTGTATATGCTTGTGGTATCGGTCCCGATACTCTGGCGAAGAATTCATTGCAATCTGTTCCGCAATCGGTATAGTCATCTCGGCAAAGCTTATCACCGCCCGACATTCGTTTTCGTTACCGACCGCTATGTCGACACCATTTCCCATATACGATTCCGGACAAAAGGTAACCGGACCACATTCAAATACAACACAGTTACTTTCTATGCAGTAGCCACTGATGAGAGCCGCCCGATTGACAAGTGAATCGGAACCGATTTCGCTGTTAAGGATCGTGCTGTTATATATGCCGGAAGGCAGGCTGACCTGCTTGTTGATATGTATCGGTGCTCCGCTGAAATTTCCCAGGATGCACTCTCCACCAAAAAAATTGTGACATATATTTTCGGTCGAAAAAGATTCAACCACCAGTATAGTATCCCAATCCTCGGCACGATTTCCCTGTGATTGCAAAGCGTCCTTCTCCCCCGCTGTCAATTTTCGTACGGCATCGCCATAAACAGCGCTTTTCAGGCCTGAGCGTTTCTGTCTCAGGTGTTCCAGAAATTTTGATTCGTCGGTGATAGTTTTTATCTGCTCGGCAATATCGATATGGCTGTTCATTCCCATTTCCTGACTGATCAAAGGTGATGTGCAATCCTGTTTCACGGCATAACAATGCCGCAAACAGTGTTCCAGTATACAATATAACATGGAAGGAGGTAGAAAGGCTACTTTTGAAACATGCATCGAGCAGTCCCCCGCGAATGGGCCGCAAAGTTGTCTTGAGGGCTGGAGGGTAAAATAGTCGATTATCGTGATGCGATACCCTCTGAGGTAATTCCAGTGTCGCCCGAAGCCTTTTTACTCCGCGGGATTTTATGCAATCAGCCCCGAGAGAATCGCTCATTTCGTGATGGTAGGTGAGTCGCTTATGAAAAATGGGCACCATCACACATGGACAGCACCCTTTTACACAACCAACCAGGATAATCGTGAGCCAGCTATTTCAGATATTCATCTATCGCCTCGGCACACTGCCTGCCGTGATAAATAGCCCGAACCACCAGCGATGCCCCCATGCCGGCATCTCCCGCGGCAAAAACACCCGGTACGCTGGTGGCATGGTTATCGAGTTGAATGTTTCCACGAGAATCGAAATTGACACCGAAATCTTCGAGTAAACGATCGTGCTTGACATGCACAAAACCCATTGCCAGCAGTACTAGATCCACCTTCATGGAAAACTCCGAACCGGGGATTTCCTTCATGGCAAAACCGCCATTTTCCTTCTTCTCCCACTCCACTCGAACGAAATGCCCTTCCTCAACCGTGCCATTCTTACCGGTAAATGATCTAGTCGATATGCTCCAATCCCGCTCACAGCCCTCTTCGTGTGAGCTTGAAGTACGCAGGATGCGTGGCCAGAATGGCCAGTCAGGATTCCATGGTTTGTCCCACTCCATGGGTTTGGGCATAATTTCGTATTGATGTACGGATTTAGCACCCTGCCGGTTTGATGTGCCCACGCAATCCGAACCGGTATCTCCCCCACCGATTACCAGGACATTTTTCCTCTCGGCGGTGAGACGTTTTTCGTCGGGTGAATACTCATTTAGATTCACCCTGTTCTGCTGTGTCAGAAACTCCATGGCAAAGTGAATGCCGTCTAATTCCCTTCCGGGAACATTCAGGTCCCGCGGCTCTCCCGCTCCCATACCAAGCAAAATGACATCGAATTTCTTGCGAAGGTATCGAGCTGATATATCCTCACCGACCGTGATGCCATTCTCGAATTCGACCCCCTCGGCCCGCATCTGGGCAAGGCGCCGATCGATGACCCATTTTTCCAGTTTGAAATCGGGAATACCATAGCGCAGTATACCTCCAGGCTGAGAGTCCTTCTCAAAGATGGTCACTGAGTGGCCTGCCCGACGAAGTTGCTGGGCCGCGGCAAGTCCAGCCGGCCCGGAACCGATCACGGCAACTTTCTTTCCGCTTTCCTTTACCGGAGGACGCGGCTTAATCCACCCCTGAGCAAAACCATTTTCGATGATAGCCAGCTCCAGCTGCTTTATCGTAACCGGAGCATCGTTGATCGACAGTGTACACGAAGTCTCACATGGTGCAGGACAGATACGACCGGTAATTTCCGGTAAATTATTCGTCAACTCCAGACGCTCCAGTGCTTCCCGCCAGTCGCCCCGGTAAACCGCATCATTCCATTCCGGAATGAGGTTATATACGGGGCATCCGGTGGAATGGCAAAACGGAATACCACAGTCCATACACCGGGCACCCTGTATCCGCAATTCATCCTCCGATATAGGATTGGTAAATTCGTTAAAATTGCTCAGACGCTCTTTTGGAGAACGATACGCTGCCGTTTTTCTCTGATAGTCTATAAAACCAGTTGCTTTACCCATTAATAAAAAACCTCCTCAGTCAGTGAAACCACATCGGTTTCCTTTGACTCTTCTCGTTTTATTCGAGCAAGAGCCCGTTTATAGTCGATCGGCATAACCTTCACAAATTTCGGCAATGCGTTTGTCCACTCCTGCAAAATCGTTTTAGCTAACTCACTTTCGGTATATTTCACATGATTTTCGAGTAGTCTCTTCAATCGCTGCTTGTCCTCATCCTCCAGGACCGGTTCAAGATCGACCATCTCCAGATTACAACGCGTGTCAAACAACTGATTTTCATCCAGAACATATGCAATACCACCACTCATTCCGGCTGCGAAATTAACTCCGGTTTTACCCAAAACAACCACGCACCCGCCGGTCATATATTCGCATCCGTGATCGCCGACACCTTCGACAACCGCAACGGCTCCGCTATTGCGTACGGCGAACCGCTCGCCCGCCATGCCGTTGATATAGGCTTCACCACTGGTAGCGCCAAACAAATTTACATTACCGGTGATGATATTATTTTGTGCCTTGTAACCGGCATCCCGGGGTGGATAGAGAATCAGTTTACCCCCCGATAACCCCTTACCAAAGTAATCGTTTGAGTCCCCTTCCAGCTCAAAGGTTATACCCCGTGCCAGAAACGCGCCAAAGCTCTGCCCGGCCGAACCGTCAAATGCGCAGGTTATCGTATCGGGCGGCAGCCCCTTGGAACCATATCGTCTGGAAACTTCCGAGCTTAATGTCGTGCCGGCAGTTCGGTTACAATTGCGTATCGGCATGGAAAGCTTGACAGGTTTTCTGTTCTCCAGGGCATCTGCGCATTTTGCGATAATCCCGGGGTCAAGAGAAAGGGAGAAATCATGAGTTTGACTGGTGGTACAGAAAACCGAACAGCCTTCCGGGATTTCGGGTTTAGCCAGTATTTTGCTGAAATCGAGTCCTTTGGATTTGAAGTGAGATATCGCTTTATTTACATCCAGTACATCTACACGACCTATCATTTCGTCTATTGTACGGAAGCCAAGCTGCGCCATATACTCACGGACTTCCTGTGCTATAAACTTCATGAAATTTACCAGATATTCAGGTTTGCCGCGGAAGCGGCTGCGCAGATTCTCATCCTGTGTAGCCACCCCCACCGGACAGGTATTCAGGTGACACTTACGCATCATTATGCATCCCATCGATACAAGCGACATGGTACCAAAGCCGTATTCTTCCGCACCAAGGAGTGCGGCAATCACCACATCCCGACCCGTTTTCATCTGGCCATCCGTCTGGACCCGTATCTTATCGCGAAGCCTGTTCATCACCAGAGTCTGTTGCGTCTCGGCTACACCGATTTCCCAGGGAGCCCCGGCATACTTGATGGAAGATATGGGAGATGCTCCCGTGCCGCCATCATGACCACTGATAAGAACCATATCCGCTTTCCCTTTGGCAACTCCCGCAGCAACAGTTCCTACTCCCACCTCAGATACCAGTTTTACCGATATTCGCGCCTGCGGATTGGCATTCTTCAAATCGAATATCAGCTGAGCCAGATCTTCAATAGAATAAATATCATGGTGAGGAGGTGGTGATATCAACATTACCCCCGGTGTCGAATACCTGACTTTCGCGATGACATCATTGACTTTATGCCCCGGAAGCTGTCCCCCTTCACCCGGCTTTGCGCCCTGAGCCATTTTTATCTGCAGCTCTCCTGAGTTGACAAGATAGTTGCTGTTAACTCCAAAACGACCGGATGCGACCTGTTTAACGAAAGATTTTTTGGAATCTCCATTTGGCAGAGGAATATATCGTTCTTCATCCTCACCACCTTCTCCCGAATTACTCATCGCCCCAAGCCGGTTCATAGCAATGGCTATCGTCTCGTGTGCCTCCTTGCTTATTGATCCAAAAGACATGGCGGAAGAGACAAACCGCTTTACAATGCTTTGCACCGGTTCGACCTCATCGAGCGGTACGGGTGCACGATCGTTTTTAAACATAAAAAGCCCACGCAACGTACACAGATTTTTGCTGTTGTCATTTACGATGGCAGAATAGCGTTTGAAAAGCCTGTAGTCCTCATCGCGCATTGCCTTCTGGACCAAAGCGACGGCATCCGGTGAGAGAAGATGGTGCTCGGAGAAGCGGCGGAAGTGAATATTTCCGCCCGAATCCAAAACGTCCCCATAATGCCTGCGCTCCTCATCATAGGCCTCTTTGTGACGGACAATAGTTTCCTGCGCAATGGCATCGAGTCCAATACCCTCGATCCTTGAAGGGGTACCGGGAAAGAAACTATCCACAAAACGCGTGTTCAGGCCGACGGCTTCAAAAATCTGCGCCCCTCGATAACTTCGAATGGTCGAAACACCTATCTTGGACATTATCTTAAGAAGCCCCTTCTTTATGGCAGTGATATAATTCTCGATTGCCGTCTCGAGTTTGATATCTCCCAGTTTGCCCTGATAGTTAAGCTCAGCAATGGTCTCGATTGCCAGATATGGATTAATGGCACTTGCCCCATAGCCGATCAGTGTGGCAAAATGCATCACATCGCGAGCTTCACCCGTTTCGACTATAAGCCCTGCAAGCTGCCGTTTCTTAACTCTTATCAGATAGTGATGGAGGGTAGAGGTGGCAAGAAGCGCCGGTATCGGAGCCTGGTTAGCATTTACACCGGCATCACTGAGTACAAGAAGGGTAACGCCGTCTGCAATCGCATCCTCAGCCTTGCGGCAGATAGTTTGCAGCGCTTCACGCAACCCCTCTTCCCCCTTTACCGGATCGAATACCATGGGAAGTACGCTCGATTTAAGCCCCGGCACATCTACCTCCCTAAGCTTCTCCATGTCATCGTTTGTCAATACCGGATGAGGCAGTTTGAGTTGATGACAGTGTTCCGGCTTCTCATCGAGCAGATTACTCTCACGTCCCACAAAACTCATCAACGACATCACCAGGTTTTCCCTATACGGATCCAGCGGTGGATTTGTGACCTGAGCAAACAGCTGTTTGAAGTAATTGTACAGAAGCTGCGGCCTTCTGGAAAGAACCGCAAGTGCAGCATCATTGCCCATCGAGCCCACCGGCTCCTGACCGTTTTCCACCATGGGAACCAGAATCATCTTCAAATCTTCACGGGTGTATCCAAAAATATGACGTCTGGTCATAAGCTCGCCCGGATCAATATCGACCGGCCCAACTGGAGCAAAAAGCCCGCGCAACTCGATACGGTTCTGCTCCAACCAGCGACGATAGAGTTTGTGACGGGAGACATTTGATTTAATTTCATTGTCATAGATTATACGTTTTTTGTTCGTGTCTATCAGCAACATCTTACCCGGTGCCAGGCGCCCCTTTTCCACTACTTGACTTGCTGGTATATCAAGCACCCCGATTTCTGAGGCAAGCACCAGCTTTCCACTTTTGCTCACCACATAGCGCGCCGGACGCAACCCATTACGGTCAAGTACCGCCCCCACCCTCGTACCATCGGTAAACGCGATTGCCGCAGGGCCATCCCAGGGTTCCATGATGGCTGCATGGTATTCGTAGAATGCGCGTTTGTCCTGGCTTATATGATACTTGGAACCAAATGCCTCCGGTACCATCATCATCATGCTGTGCTCGATCGACCGCCCACTCAGCGACAGCAGCTCAAAGGCATTGTCAAAGGAGCCAGAGTCGCTCTGATTCGGCTGTATAATCGGCATCAGCTTCCGGATTTCATCCCCGAAAAGATCAGAGGAAAGCGTGGTTTCCCGTGCAGCCATTTTATTTATATTACCGCGAAGACTGTTTATTTCCCCGTTATGGCACATGTAGCGAAAAGGCTGTGCAAGAGGCCAGGATGGAAATGTGTTGGTGCTGTATCGCTGATGCACCAATACCAGTGCACTGGTAAAGTCCGGATCGGTAAGGTCGGGATAGAAATGCTCAAATTGCGGTGCAACGAACATACCCTTATAAATTATTGTGTTACTTGAAAAGGAAGCGATATACAAGTCATCGATTGTCCACCCTTTATCCAGGGCGGTCTTTTCAATGACTTTACGGGCGATGTAGAGTTTCCGTTCAAGAGAATCGCCCTGCAGCTTCTCAAAGGAGATGAATACCTGAGAGATATGAGGCATGACTTTGCGCGCCATATCCCCCAGACACTCCGGACAAACCGGCACATCCCGCCACCCAAGAACGATTCCACCTTCCGAGGTTATTGAATCTTCAACGACCTCAACAGCCTCCTTGTAAAGTTTTTTCTCTTTAGGCATGAATATCATGCCCACACCATACTGTCCTTGGTCAGGAATAGCAATATGCAGTTTTTTGCACTCCCCTACAAAAAAGTCATGAGGAATCTGCGACAAAAGTCCGGCACCATCTCCAGTTTTCAGATCTCCGCCAAGAGCGCCGCGATGTTCAAGGTTTTTCAGTACGGTCACACCATCGGAGATTATTTCGTGAGTCTGCTCTCCATTGATGTTTACAACCAGACCGACTCCGCAGTTGTCGTGCTCAAATTGCGGATCGTAAAGTCCAAATTTCTTCATCATATTTTTTCTTCCCTCGTCTATTTAAACACCTGTTATGATATCTACATTTTCCGGAGGCCGAAAAGCCACTTCGATACATAATTGTATTTTGAAAACCACCTCTTTTGTCGATCTTCTAAACCCTCTGTGCCGGACGATAAGAGTGACTTAGAGAAGCTTAGACAGCCGCGATTGCCTGAAATACAAGCTGCCACCGGTGCTCTTTCATCTCCAAATTACTCTTTGCAACCTCCTTGAGCCGTTTAATACAAATCCGTAGTCACTCGATACAAAATGGTACCCTTCGGATGATCATTATCGATGGGAGCCCTGTTATATGCAACAAATATACCACATCCGATCTATGGGGCTGAGCCCGCGAAATCAACACCTATGATACATTTTTTGCTTAATGGCGGCACAATCTTGTGTCATCACCTCTTTTCTTGATACATAATTGTTGTATTTCCCTGTCATCAGCCGCATCCGCCGGGGATCGCGAACCGGAGATGAAAGATGTTTTGTATACTAAGGTATAAACGAGTGCGATGAGAATGTTTTGAGAGGCGATTTGGGGATATGGCATGTAGATTGCGTACTGCGAAAACTCAACAAACTGAACCAAAGGTTTTATCACGGTCAACTAATTTGTCTTTCAGGAGGGTACAATGACAAAATGCAAGTCGCCAAAAGATGTCCTGGCTCTGGTCAAAGAGCAAAATGTCGAAGTTATCGACCTTCGATTCATGGACTTTCCCGGTTTATGGCAACATTTTTCCATCCCTACACGCGAACTCGAGGAAGATACCTTCTCGGATGGTTTAGGATTCGACGGCTCGAGTATTCGGGGATGGCAGGCAATCAATGAATCAGATATGTTGGTAAAGCCGGTGCCGGAGACTTGTTTTATCGACCCGTTCATGAAGGCAAAGACTCTGGTGATGGTCTGTAACATCTGCGACCCGGTCACCGGAGCCGACTACACACGCGATCCGCGTAATATCGCCCGTAAGGCTGAGGCATACCTAAAAAGCATCGGTTTGGCCGACACCGCCTATTTTGGCCCGGAAGCCGAGTTTTTCATCTTCGATGACGTTCGTTTCGATCAAAACCAGCACAGCGGATACTACTACGTCGATTCGGTTGAGGGGCGCTGGAACACCGGTCGTGAGGAAAACCTCGACGAAAGCGGCTACTCGCGCAACCTGGCCTACAAACCCCGCTACAAAGAAGGCTATTTCCCGGTACCGCCCACAGACAGCCAGCAGGACATGCGCAGCGAAATGATGCTTCTGCTCGAACATTTGGGTATTGCGATCGAGGCACAGCACCACGAGGTTGCCACCGGCGGTCAGGCTGAAATCGACATGCGTTTTTCTCCCCTGGTGGAGATGGGAGACATGCTTCTTATTTACAAATATATAATCAAAAATGTTGCACGCAAGTATGGTAAAACGGTGACGTTCATGCCCAAGCCGCTGTTTAACGATAACGGTACCGGTATGCATACCCATATGTCACTGTGGAAAGAAGGCAAAAACCTGTTTGCCGGTGACGGTTACGCGGGGTTGAGTCAGGAAGCTCTCTGGGCTATCGGTGGTGTGCTCAAACACGCACCGGCGCTGCTTGCATTCACCAACCCGACAACAAACAGTTACAAACGACTGGTCCCCGGCTTCGAAGCGCCGGTCAACCTCGCCTACTCAAGCAGAAACCGCAGTGCCGCGGTCCGTATCCCGCTGTACTCCAATTCCGAGAAGGCCAAACGTTTCGAATTCCGCTGCCCCGATCCGAGCTGTAACCCATATCTGGCAATGTCTGCCATCATGATGGCGGGTATCGACGGCATACAGAACAAGATCGACCCGGGCCAGCCCCTTGACAAAGACATCTACGATCTTCCGCCTGAAGAGCTGGCAAAGGTCCCCACCACACCGGGATCGCTTCGTGAGGCTCTCAATGCGTTGGAAAAGGATCACGAATTCCTGCTCAAGGGTGATGTTTTCACCAAGGATGTGGTGGAGACATGGATTACCTACAAGATGGAAAACGAAGTTCAGGCAATCGACCTTCGTCCCCATCCCTGGGAATTCGCCCTCTACTATGATATATAAACCGGTATTATTCACCAAATAGTACCACCCGGAAAATCTGGTCACCGGCTGTCGGTAAAAGCCGGTGATACAACTACGGTCACTGAGTGCTTCGAACTGGATGTACGCCGCGGTCACACAAATGCCAGATCCGGCAGAGCGTACGAAGGTAACGAGTGTCTGAGTGACCGTTTTTGCTTTTGGAAATGTTCTTTTTGTCTTGCGGTCATCTGAGTCAGCAATCTATCGAAAGAAAAGGTACAAACACATGATTAAGTTAGCGTTTATACTAAGCTCCTATTGAATACTCATTACAAAAGTTGGTGATATGATCTTCGGAAGGTATATTTTTCTTTCCGGCATGAAATCAGAGTAGAGGAGAAAAAAGTGATAGATACGGCTCTCAGACAGGTCCTGCTGAAGGCACAGAGGAACGAAATAACCGAATATCATATATATAGTCGCCTCACGCGTATCGTTACAGAGCCTGAGAACAAACGTACATTGCAGCATATTGCCGATGATGAGTACCGTCACTACAAGGTATGGAAAAAATACACCGGAGTAGATGTAGGCCCCAATCGCCTGAAGATGTGGTTTTACTATCTGATCAGCCGTATCTTCGGCTTTACATTCGGTATAAAACTAATGGAGGCGGGGGAAGAGAAGGCGCAGGTTGATTACAAAAACTTGCCGGAGGAGATAAGCGAAGCACACGCGGTTGCGGAAGATGAAAATGATCATGAGAATGAGCTTATAGAGATTCTGGATGAGGAGCGGCTGCGCTACACAGGCTCAGTGGTGCTGGGACTCAACGATGCACTGGTGGAGCTCACGGGTGCACTCGCCGGACTGACTCTGGCGCTTCAAAATACCCGTCTTATCGCCCTGACCGGCATGATAACCGGGGTTGCTGCGGCGTTTTCCATGGCCGCCTCCGAATATTTATCCACAAAATCGGAAGAGGACGAAAAGAGTCCCCCAAAAGCCTCGCTCTATACAGGTACCGCCTACATAATGACCGTTGCGTTGTTGATTCTTCCCTATCTGCTCATTGATAACTACTATCTCTGTCTTGCCGTTTCATTGATGATTGCAGTAATCATAATTGCTCTTTTCAATTATTATATCGCTGTAGCTAAATCCCTTCCCTTTAGATCGCGATTCCTTGAAATGGCGGGTCTGAGCCTGGGTGTGGCAGCCCTGAGCTTTGGAATGGGATATCTCATCAGGTTATGGCTCGGAGTTGAGGTGTGAGAAAAGTATTTCGAAAAAGATGCGGACAAAAGCAGTTTTTTCGAACAAAAACTATCTTCTGTTCATCCGCTCACAATCATACTTCGGCTGGCTGTGCACATGTTCCCGCCAATACTGGCGGATGTTCCATACACAAGGAGGTATCAACTGCACCAGAAGCTTTTCCAAACCCTTTACATTATTGTCTTTTTTCTCCGTCCCTCCGATACCAAGAGTTTTGCCTCTGTCGGCGAAATAGATAAATGGGGAGAGATACTTCATGAGTCTGGAGTCGGTGTTCTGTTCATCAAACCATTCCTCCCCCCAAAATCCCATGCCATCGATAAAGCCAATGCACCAGGTAAGAGGGTCTGCGGAGGTCTTCCCATCTGTCATGTTCCTGCTGAGAAAGGGTTTGAAACAATTGGTATCCAGCTCTATACTGATGTGATCTTTCAGACCGATAAGAAGATCTGAAAGGATTTCTGAGTAGGAGTCGATAATAAAAGAGGGGGTGGATCCATCACGACTAAAAAGAAAGGGAATGCATTCACCTGGAGTGACCGGGTGAGGGCCGATCAATGTTGCGGTAAGCATCCCATGGGCCTGTTCGAGTTGATACACCTCATCGCCGGGAAATTCATCCAGAAGAGCACTCAGCCTGCTCATCTCAGAAATCATCATTTGCTACTCCACACGATACGGCGGCTGTTTAATCGCTTTAAAATCATAAGCGGTTTTTAATTTCCTTTCATTCGGATGAATCAGAGGAGAAAATTTCATGATTAACCCATTTGCTAAGCGGCAGAGCCAATCAGTTTAGCAGTTACTCGGAATGATACAATCAAATCCAACTATAAGACGTGTAGACAAAGAATGCGCCAAAAAACGTTCTCATTCTCCTCTCGTCCAACCGCTGAAGACCCTACAAATCAGAATCTGGTGTAAAAATTGCATAAATCAATTTTCGCATATGAATTCGTTCATCATGTGCAAAGAATTGTGATGTTTAAGCATTTTTTGTGATTCCCATCAAACCTGGATGAACAAAGTTTAATTCTCTCTTGCAGCCACAATCGAAATCATTTTCCTTCAAGCAGAGACGAAATAGTATATATGTATATATGAGATAAAAACTCAGCGATTCTCTCGAGGCGATTTGCTCACCCGCCCAGAATCGCTCGTCTTAAGCAGGAACACGTAAGGTGATTCGCCTTTCCAAAGAAATAGAGAGTAGCTATGAATCAAACAATCCAACGGATTCAGGCTTTGCGACCCGATCTGCCTCCGGAGCTTATCCGCGATCATCTTTGCCGACTGGATGATCGCTATCTGGAGACATTTTCCCCACAGGGCATTGTCGACCATATAGCCGCCCTGCAACACATCTCCAATCACCACCCGGTGGAAATTTTGATTTGCGCCGCGCCGGGGGGACTGACGGATATAACCGTTGTGGCATCCGACTACCCCTCTGTTTTTTCACTGATAACAGGAGTGCTTACCGCCAATGGTCTTTCCATTATCTGCGGTGATGTGTTCACATTTAAAACACCCATACAACTACTTGCAAGCCCCGCCGTTCGCAGGCGTGCTTTGCGTCGCAGGGGCGGAAGCGAACAATCGGTCAAGCGTAAAATCGTAGACCATTTTCACTGCCGGCTCTCCACCCCTCTCTCCCTGTCGGAATGGGAGCAGAGACTAAGAGACAACATGAAGCAGGTATTCTCCGATTTGATGCAGGGGGCAGATGGTTTATCCAGAGCGCGAAGGCAGGTAAATGAGATGGTTGCCGGCAGGCTTGGTTCCATGAGCATGGATAAGGACATTTTCCTTCTTCCCCTGCAAATAGATATCCGTGAGATTAGCCAGACATCGACTGAACTGCGCGTATCGGGGCAGGATACACCGGCTTTTCTTTACACCCTGAGTACAGCGCTGAGTTCTCAGCATTTTTCTATAGAAAGTGTAGCCATTCGCACCGTCGATCATTCAGTTGAAGATACGCTTCTGATTCACCAAAGCATTGCACAGGCAGCCAATCGATCCCGTATCCAGGAGCGAATACGTCTTGCAGTTCTTCTGACCAAACAGTTCACCTGTTTTCTGGGCAATGCACCCGATCCTTTCGCCGCACTGAATCGTTTCGAACAGCTTATCGCCGATATTGTGGAGCTACCGGAAAAAAAAGAGTGGGTGCATCTGCTTTCGAATCCGCGTCTTCTGCAGGACCTGGCCCGTCTGCTTGGTATAAGTGATTTTCTTTGGGAAGATTTTATCCGTACGCAGTATGAGACGCTTCTTCCCATGCTCGAGCCCCGACTCACAGACAGCAGATTGGCCACAGAAACCGAGACGTTGCGGGATAACATGAAGAGGCTCAGGATGAGCGAAAAGCACATCTCCGAAAAAATCAGCCGCCTTAACGAGTTGAAAGATCGTGAAATATTTCTCATAGATCTTGATCACATCTTACATCCTCAAAAATCTTTCCGTATTCTTTCGGAACGCCTGACTACGCTGGCGGAGCTTGTTGTCGGGACCTCTGTTTCCATGATTTACGATGAGCTTGTTTCACGGTATGGTCGTCCACAGACAGTTGCGGAGCTTCCGGCCGATTATGCGGTTTTCGGCCTGGGCAAACTGGGCGGGGCAGCCCTGGGGTATGCCTCGGATATAGAACTCCTTTTAGTCTATTCGGACAACGGCACCACCTCCGGCCCCCGGCACATTTCGAATGCCGAATTCTTCAACCGTATGGTCAAGCAATCGACTCTGGCCATACATGCCAAGAGACAGGGAATATTCACCATCGACTTGCGCTTACGCCCATACGGCAAGGATGGTCCGCTTGCGGTGAGTATGGAGAATTTCTGTCGCTATTATGGACCGGGTGGGGATGCCCACTCCTACGAACGTCTGGCTCTGGTACGGCTGAGAGCAATCGGTGGAAGTGATGAGCTTGGGGGGCGAATCGAGAGGCTGCGGGATGAATATGTCTATGCCTCACGATTGATTAAACCCAGGGAGATTCGTCAATTACGGCAACGTCAATTTACAGAGAAGAATATATCCGGTCTCCTGAATGCCAAATACAGCCCCGGAGGACTCGTTGATATCGAGTATGCTGTTCAACTTATGCAGGTGATGCACGGTGAGGCACATCCGCAAATACGCACTCCACGCATATCCGAGGCATTACAGGAGCTTGACAGGATCGGGGTACTCAGCAGCAGCGAAAGCTGGTATCTGGCGGCGGCATACGATTTTTTCCGCCATCTGATAAACGGTCTTCGCATGTTGCGGGGATCGGCACAGGATCTTTTCCTGCCAAAAACCGAATCGCTGGAATTTTCGCACCTTGCACGCCGTATGGGCTATCAGCAGACCGAAGCCCTTTCTCCGGCACAGCAGCTGCACATGGATTTTGAAACACATTCTGCCGTGGTGCGGCGGTTTGTAGAACACCATTTCGGTCGGGAGAGCCTGCCGGGGGATTCAATAGCAAATGTGGCCGATATCGTGCTCGCTCACACGCTATCGGAGGATGAGTATGCTCACACGCTGAAGAAAGCAGGATTTGTTAACATCTCCCGTGCGTATGCAAATCTGCGTGCCCTGACCGCCAAGGGGCAGAGCAGACAGTCCTTTGCCCGGCTGGCGGTTCTTGCAGTCGATATGCTGAAAGCAAAACCCGACATGGACATGGCGTTAAACAACTGGGAGCGGTTTGTATCTTCTCTGCAGGATCCGGACAATCATTTCGACACCCTCCTCTCTCAGCCTATGCGCCTGGATATCCTTCTGTCGATTTTTGCAACCAGTCAGTTTCTGACCGACACACTGGTAAAATACCCATCCTTTATGGAATGGGTTACTCATCCCACACTGATCCATCATGCCCGTGATGCAGGCCACATTACCCGGGAGCTCGAAACACTAAGTCAGCAGCATCAGGATCAACACCAGTGGCTCAATAGCTTTCGGAAATTCCGTCGGCGGGAGATATTACGAATCGCGACCCGGGATGTGTGTCTCAAGGCGCCGATGGACGAGGTCACTGCCGATATTTCGCTTGTTGCGCAAACGATGATACAGGCTGCACTGAATCGCTGCTGGCTACTGCTTCGGCAATCACACGAAAACATCTGGCAGAAAACAGATCCTTTCCGCCATTTCTGTATCCTTGCACTGGGCAAGCTTGGCGGAAACGAACTCAATTACAGTTCGGATATCGACCTGCTGGCCATTGTCGACACCTTCGACACACCGGCCGGGCTGGATTCGGTGAAGTATCAAAACCTCTTTTCGCAGGTGATGATCGAGTTGCAGGGTATGCTGTCGCGGCATACGGAAGAAGGATATGCGTTTCGGGTTGATCTGCGTCTGCGACCATATGGTAGAACCGGTAAACTGGTGTATTCTCAGGACCAGCTTATCGACTACTATACACACGCGGCCTCCCCATGGGAGCTTCAGGCGTTGCTTAAGGTTCGTCCGATAGCCGGTGTGCTGGACATAGGCTATCAATTTGTTGACAGAATTAAGTCGATCATCGTCCGAACGGCTGGTCGCGATGTGATGAGTTCAATCAGTCGGATGCGATCAAAGGCAAAAGCTTATCTGGTGGGGCAGGGATTTGACATAAAAAACGGCAGTGGTGGAATTCGGGATATCGAGTTTATGGTTCAGGGGTTGCAGCTGCACAATCTCAGCACCTATCCCGACCTCTTTCTCGGTAATACACTTCATGCGTTGGATCGCCTGCTTCAATTCAAGGTGATTGATACGAAAATTTACATGCAGTTGCGAGAGGATTATGTGTTTTTGCGCCGGGTGGAGCATTTTCTTCAAATTCTGGCCGATCGTCAGACACATACGCTTCCCGAGGATGAAGAAAAGCTGACGGCTTTGGCAAAGCGGCTGCTGGGACCACGCTCCTCGGCACCGCAGCTTTCCACACGGCTGAATCTGGTCTTGCAGCGCACTCATGATGCTTTTGTTCGGTATGTCGAATCCAACGGAGAGGGTACCGAAGCATAGCAAACGGCATCTTTTTGCTGCCCCTCATATACTCGCCCACGCCTCGGTTTTATAATGTATTTTTAGTCACGCTCTGCTGGAAATGCTGTTTCATATAAAAGGAGTAACTGTGAGTACCAGATCCGAGGTCACCAAGCTAATCGGTTCAATGTCACTTGAGCCAACCGACACCACCATCCGCGTTTCGCAATACTTTGCCGAGAATACATTTCACGATGCTATTCTGCGAAAAACCGTCTCTGCAAAAACGTTTGCCGCCTTCAAACGCTGGCAGGATGAGGGCAAAGTCATCACAAAAGCGCAGGCAGATGAGATTGCCAATGCGATGAAAGACTGGGCGATCAGTAAGGGTGCAACCGCCTACACCCACTGGTTTCAACCCATGACAGGATTGACAGCAGAAAAGCATGACAGTTTCATCAACATCAACGGCGATGCTCAGGTTATAGAACATTTTACCGGAAGTAAACTTCTTCAGGGCGAACCGGATGCCTCCTCGTTTCCAAGCGGCGGCCTGCGCGCAACATTTGAGGCCCGCGGGTATACTGCCTGGGATCCGAGTTCTCCTGCATTTATCACGGAGGTGGAACTGGGTAAAACCCTGTGTATTCCCAGCATTTTCATCTCCTATACCGGCGAGGCGCTGGATAAGAAACTGCCTCTTCTTCGCAGCGATCAGGCTCTCAACAAGATCGCCAAAGAGCTGCTTCAGCTGTTCGGCGATGATTCGGTTGAATATGTACACTCAACCTGCGGGGCCGAGCAGGAATATTTTCTTATCGATGAGGCTTATGCCCGCCTGCGCAGCGATGTTATGCTCTGCGGCCGTACCCTGATCGGTGCAGGATCCCCGAAAGGACAACAACTTGAGGATCAGTACTTCGGGTCGATCAAGGAACGAGTTCTCAACTACATGAACGATGTTGCCAAAGAGGCCTACAAGCTTGGTATTCCGGTGACGACACGTCACAACGAGGTCGCGCCGCACCAGTTCGAATTCGCGCCGATTTTCGAACGTTCCAACCTGGCGGCCGATCACAATCAGCTGCTGATGGATATCATGAAAAAAGTTGCCAAACGCCATGGGATGGAGTGCCTGCTTCACGAGAAGCCCTTTGCCGGCATAAACGGAAGCGGAAAACACCTGAATTGGTCTCTGGCCGATGACAAGGGCAACAACCTTCTCAACCCCGGGACCAGTCCGGAACAGAATCTTCTTTTTCTCACCGTTTTGGTTGCGGTAATAAACGGTGTCTATCGTCATGCCGATCTTCTGCGGGCATCGGTTGCCAGCGCCGGCAACGAACACCGTCTGGGTGCAAATGAGGCTCCTCCGGCCATCATGAGTATATATCTTGGTGATATGCTCTCCAAGATCCTCAACGCGGTAGAAAGCGGGGAAAAGAAGGAATTTACCAAAAACGATCTGGTTGATCTGGGCATCGGAATGCTTCCGACTCTCGCCCGTGACAACACCGATCGTAACCGTACCTCTCCTTTTGCATTCACCGGTACGAAATTCGAATTTCGCGCACTGGGTTCCTCTGTCAATATCAGCACGCCGATAACCGTGCTTAACAGTATAGTTGCCGAATCGCTGCAAGACATGATCGATCGAATCAAAAAAGAGCAGAAGGATTCAGAAGATTTTGATACGACTGTCCTGAAAGTGCTTTCCACAGTTATCCGCGAAAGCCGGCCGATTCTGTTTGAAGGCAACAACTACTCCGAGCAGTGGGTGATCGAGGCCGCCACCCGCGGTCTGTTAAACGAGCCATCCAGCCCCAGGGCATTGAAAGCATTCATCGCCGAAAATAACGTGGAGATGTTTGAGAGGCTGAAGGTTTTCAGTAAGGGTGAGCTTGTCGCCCGGTATAACATCTGGCTTGACATCTACGACAAATCGCTCGACATCGAGGCCCGCACGCTGATTGAGATGGTAAATACACAGGTCCTTCCTGCAGCCTACGATTTTCAGATCGAGATCGGAAACAGTCTGGATGTACTGCGAGATTTGTCTGAGGATGATTCCATCCCTCTGCCCATCGGTGCCGTGGAAGATCGTAAAGAGATGTTTGCCAGAATCAGTGCGGACATCTTCTATGTGCGCAAAAACATCAAGGAGCTGCAAAAGCTAATTGAACAGGCCAATGAGATGTCTGAGGAAGAACGCAGTGGATTTTACTTCGAGGAGTTAAAACCGCAGCTTGAACATGTGCGTAAACACGTGGATGCATTAGAATCGATTATGCCCGATGATCTGTGGCTTCTGCCAAAGTACCGGGAGATGCTGTTCATCGCATAATCATCGTGTGCTTATGGGCGGGTGTTTTCAAATACCCGCCCCTTTTCTTTCCTCAGCCGTACGTTTCCTTCCTGCCCGAAGCTTTCTTTTTTAGGCCTGCACCGAAATCAAATTCAGTTCCCGAATATCTGTGACGCGATCCAGCTGACCAGGGAGATGATCAGCCATCCGAGGATTGCCGAGCCAAGGCCACTGACCGAAAAGCCGGGAAGCAGCCAGGCAACAAGAACAATCATCGCTCCGTTGAGAACGAGCAGGAAAAGACCAAGGGTGACGATAGTCACCGGCAGAGTCAACAAAAACAGCACGGGACGAACCACCGCGTTTACCAGCCCCAGCAGAAATGCCGCGACAAGCAGGGTCATCATATTGTCGATATAAATGCCGGGGATAATGTAGGCTGCAACACCCAGGCTCAATGCACTGATAATAAGACGCGTAATAAAACCCATAGAAGCGAAATCCTTACGAATGTGAATGAGACCTCTTTATAGAAAATATAATCTCTGTGCATCAAAAGAGCCGGAATCGGTCTCTCGGTCTCTCGGTCTCTCGGTCTCTCGGACTCTCGGACTCTCG
>CAYQOU010000065.1:20706-23496 GCA_964419255.1 uncultured Fibrobacterota bacterium
CTCTCGGACTCTCGGACTCTCGACTCTCCAATACCATGGCACCGATATTGCAGTATCTATCTGATACAGAGAAAATAGGTGGCTTGTGCGTCTAAGGGGGATATTTATGATTAACAGCAAACCAGCAGCTTTTCTTAAACTATCGATTGTGGTTCTGGCGGTGATGTGTGCATTCTTTCCGCTTTCTGCGCAGGACACGGACACCACGGCTGCAGAGCAGGATACGGCTCAGCAGCAGGCAGACACCACCAGGAGGATCATAGAGGATGCAACATTGGAGAAGACACGGGCCGTTCGGTTGACGGTTGCCGGTTTCGGTCCCGCCGGATTTGCAAACGTTGGAGAAAGCAATCTTTCATACGATTTCTTCGGCGGACTACTGTGGGAAGTTAACCCTCAGGCGGCGATAAAGGCCATCGGTGACATAACCACCGATTTCAGCAACGTCACCATGATCACGGCCAATGTGGGGGCGAATTTCTACCCTATCGTCGAGAACATTTCGCCGGTTTTCGGTGCGATGTTTGGCTTCGGGTATGCCTTCGGAACCAGCCACGAGTTTGGTTTCGATGTCGGCGTGTCCGGCGGTGTGATTTTGTTTCGCACCGCAACCACACAGATGACCGTGGAGGGACACGGGATATTTCTACTCAGCGAAATGGAGGATGGTTTTCCGACCAAGTTCGGCGGTCGTTTAGGTATTATCTTCTGATTCGGTCACCCGCTAAACAGGCCGTTGCGAGAAACGATTCCGAAAAACGAGTTTATACGGCAAGGCGCGCTTTTTCTCCTCCGTCTCAAAGCATGAAGGATGCGGAGGAGAAATTTTTGACAATTATTCAAATCTCATAAAACATGTGCTTCGGCCACCGACACCGGCGGCACAGATATATTTTTTGTGCGGTCTTTAGTTTTTCATGACGCAAAAGAAATATACTGCCTATCTTTTTCTCACGTCTCCAACGTATATAGTAATAGATTCGTTTATCTTTTCTTTACCGACTGACCTATGCCGATGATTATACCCGAAAAAGTACACGCCTGGTTTGATCACTATGTAAACTCGTTTGATTCCTCTGATGAAGATATCAAAAGAAATATCGAGCTGAAACAGCTGCATACACATAAGGTTCTGGAAGAGATGTCCGGCTTGTGCAAAGCTCTTACTGTAAAACGGAGAACTGCGGTTTTAGCCGGTTGTATCGCTCTTTTTCACGATATCGGACGTTTCGAGCAATATACCCGATACCGTACCTTTGCCGATAATCAGTCGGTTAACCATGCCGAGCTGGGGGTTGAGGTTTTGCACCGCGAAAGAGTACTGAAAGATTTCAGCAGTCAGGATAAGGATCTGATTTTACAGGCGATATCTTTTCATAATCGGGCAGCCATCCCACCGGTAGACAATCCTCTGCTTGATTATTTATCACGTATGATCAGGGATGCCGATAAGCTGGATATTTATCGTGTGGTAACCGAATACTATAATCAGCATCATACTAAGCGCAATCAGGCGATAGAGTTTAATCTGCCCCCGGGCAAGGACGCCTCCCCGGCGGTTCTTGCCGACCTGCGGGCCAGGAGACTGGTCGAGTATGCGCACGTCAGCTCTCAGATTGATTTTCGACTGGTACAGCTCGGCTGGGTGTATGACATTAATTTCCGCTACTCGCTGCGCCGATTAAAAGAACGTAAATATCTGCAGGTCCTGGAGCAGAACCTGCCGGCGACACCTGCAATCACCGGGATTGTAAGAGAGGTTGAGCAATATATTCATGAGTATGCACGGGATGAGCGCGATCCTAACCCAATACTTCGATAGCAGTAACTAACCCGCGGACGGACAATTTTTTTTCCTATTTAAAGCAAAAAGGGAAAAAATTGTCCGTCCCCCTCTTCCTCCTCCTTCCTCTTTTCTTCATTGCGTCCCTTCACGCCAGTATCAGCTGTTCCCGTGCGTCTTAAGAAACCTCTTCAGAAACCGTGCGGTATGTGAAGTCTTCCGAATCTTTGCTACCTGCTCGGGAGTACCGTGCGCCACGACGCGCCCACCTTCGGTGCCTCCCTCCGGGCCCAGATCGATCACCCAGTCGGCTTCGGCGATGATGTCCATGTTGTGCTCGATAATTACCACCGAATTGCCCGCGTCGACCAGGTGGTGAAGCACGATTATCAGGTTTTCCACATCCGCCATATGCAGCCCGATCGTCGGTTCATCGAGAATATACAAACAGTGGTCGGTTCCCGACCGGCTCCTGCTTCTGCCCCCGGGGCCGTAGGCACGTGCCAGCTCGGTGACAAGCTTGATTCTCTGCGCCTCTCCCCCGCTTAGAGTGGGGCTCTGCTGACCGAGTGTTATGTAACCAAGCCCGACCTCCTGCAAAAGCTTCAGGGTACGATGGATTTTGGGATGCGCCTCGAAAAACTCTACCGCCTCATCCACGTTCATATGAAGGATATCCGCAGCCGTTTGTCCCCGGTATTTCACCGCACGTGTCTCCGAGTTGAACCGCTGACCTCCGCACACCTCACAGGGTACGGTAACATTGGGAAGAAAGCTCATCTCGATTTTGCGCACACCCTGCCCGTCACAGGTCTCGCATCGCCCACCTTTCACGTTAAACGAAAACCGGCTGGCCGAATAGCCCCTCAGATTGGCCTCGGGGGTTCGTGCGAGCAGCTTGCGGATCTCATCCCATATCCCCACGTAGGTTGCCGGACACGAGCGGGGTGTTCTTCCGATCGGCCGCTGGTCGACTTCCATTATCCGGTCTACATTCTCCCAGCTCT
>CAYQOU010000066.1:0-5235 GCA_964419255.1 uncultured Fibrobacterota bacterium
TTTTCATTACAAGCACCGCACCGGAAATTGGCCAAACACGCGGTGCTCCAAAACACATCATACCCGTGTTTCGGACCAAAAACGGTCCAAAATCATTCACAAAACCGTCTCTATGTGGTAGAATTAGTCATCTTGTCGGAAATCTGTTATTGTCTTTATGAAACTTCGCCTCTACTCACCAATTTGAGTCATATGTTACAAAAACAACAACAAAAACTTGCGCCCGGACTCCGTGTTTTGATTCGCGACGCCGAGTGGTTGGTTCGGCGGGTCGATCAGACCAGCAAAGGCGACCAGGCACTGAGTGTCGTGGGAGTATCCGAGATCGTCCGGAATAAAGAAGCCGTCTTTTTAACCGAGGCGGAAGAAAAAGTCGAGGTTCTGGACCCAAAAGATACCAGGCTCGTCGCCGACACCAGTAACGCCTTTGCCGCCTCACGGCTTTATCTGGAGAGCCTGCTGAGACAGCGGCCGCCCACGGGTGACGATATCTGTCTGGGGCATAAGGCGGCTATGGATCTGTTGTCCTTCCAGCTCAAGCCCGCGGCGCGCTCACTGGAAAAGCCGCGGCAGAGAATCCTGATCGCCGATGCGGTCGGGCTGGGTAAGACGCTCGAGGCCGGTGTTCTGCTCTCCGAGCTTATTCGCCGGGGAAAGGCCAAGCGCATACTGGTTGTCGCCATCAAGAGTATGCTCACCCAGTTTCAGAAAGAGATGTGGTGCCGCTTTACCATTCCGCTTGTTCGGCTCGATTCAATCGGGTTGCAGCGGGTAAGATCACATATTCCGACTCACCAGAATCCTTTCTACTATTATGACCGATCCATTATTTCGATCGATACCCTCAAGCAGGATAATGAGTTTCGCCAGTATCTGGAGAATGCCTACTGGGATGTGATCGTCATCGATGAGGCCCATAATGTAGCGGCCAGAGGGCATGGGAAATCACAGCGGGCGCAGCTTGCCGAGCTTCTGGCACATCGGTCTGATTCGCTGATCATGTTGTCGGCGACACCGCATGACGGCCGTCGGGAGAGTTTCGCATCACTGATGAATATGCTCGATGCAACGGCGATAGCCGATCCGAAAAACTATACCAAAGAGGATATCAAGGGACTCTACGTCCGTCGGTTTAAAAAAGACATCCAGGAGGAAGCGGGGGCATCCTTTCCCAAGCGCACTATCAGCAAAATTACCGGTCCTCATGTACCCACGCTGCGGGAGGAAACGGCGCTTCAGAAGCTTGCAGACCTCCGTTTTACCGATATCGACCAGCGAAAGCGCGGGGGGCTTCTGTTTAAGGTTACCCTTGAGAAGGCTCTCTTTTCGAGTCCGGCGGCGTGCATGGAGACTGTCGAGAACCGACTGAAAGGAATAGAGGACGGTCGGGCTGGGGGGGATGATAACGATACGCAACAGTTGATCGATCTGCTCTCCGCGCTGAAAGATATCGATGCAGAGGAATTTTCCAAATATCAAAACCTGCTGACGCTCATCAGAGAGACAATGAAATGGAAACCGACCAGAACCGATGATCGTCTGGTGATTTTCACCGAGCGTATTGCATCGCTTCATTTTCTGGAAGAAAATCTCAAACGGGATCTGAAACTTGCGGATAAACAGATTATCACGCTGAAGGGCACGGGTATGTCGGATATCGAACAGCAGCAGGTTGTCGAGGAATTCGGCAAGGACAACTCACCCGTCCGGCTGCTGATCGCTTCGGATGTCGCCTCGGAAGGTATCAACCTGCATTATTTGAGTCACCGGATGATTCACTTCGATATTCCGTGGTCACTCATGGTGTTCGCTCAGCGAAACGGACGTATCGATCGGTACGGTCAGAAACAGCGCCCGGAGATATACTACCTCATGACCGAAACGTCGGTGGGAGGGGTGAAGGGTGATCTGCGGGTGCTTGAGCTGCTTATCGATAAGGATGAGGAAGCGCAGGATAGTATCGGGGATCCATCGGCACTACTGGATAAGTATGATCAGGACCAGGAGGAGCAGATTGTTGCCGAAGCGATGTCGATGGAAGAGAAAGAAGCGTGGCTTGATAAGCAGATGAAAGAGATCAACCCGTTCGATCTTCTCTTTGGTACCGGTGATGCGGATGAAAGCGAACCGACGGCGGCGACCGCCGAACTTCCCAGCCTTTTTCCCTCTGAGATGGACTATGCGTGCAGCGCGCTGGAGTTTTTCCAGAACCTCGATGAGCGCCTTCAGTTTGATATCGATAAAGATAAGAATGAAATACTTCTTACACTTACCGATGATCTGGAATCCCGGTTTCATTTTCTGCCAAGAGAGATCCATCCCGGCGAAAAACAGCTTTGCCTTTGCGCCGATCCCGCCGCGATAATGCGCGAAATCGAGAAGGCGAGAAAAGAGGAAAACGCCTGGCCCATGAGGCACTATCTCTGGCCACTCAATCCGGTTGTCGACTGGCTAAACGACAGGATGCTATCGGCATTCGGCAGGCATGAGGCGCCGGTGATAAAGATCAATGCACTCAAATCAAATGAAACGATTATCCTGATGTCGGGGCTGATTCCTAATCGACAGGGGCATCCACTTGTTCATGAGTGGTTCGGTGTGCATTTTATCGCGGGAGAAAGTAAAGGGATATTGGAATTTGATCAGGTTATCGAGACGACCGGGTTTGCCGATCAGAAATTTCCGAATCGAAACCCGGAGATGATCGACACCGCACCGCTGCGCACGCTTCTTCCGGCGGCTATCAGTGCCGCGGAAACGCACATTGGCTTGTGCCGGGAGAAATTTATCGAGACGCGTATGCCGCGAGTGGAAGAGAAACTGGCCGAACTTAGCCGGTTATACCATCGCCATGAGGAGCAGGTGGAAATCGATTTCGAAAATCGGAAATCGCGCAAAGAAACCCGTCTCAAACAAACCCGCAATGCCTTTGACGCCTATCGTGAATGGATAGACAACACCATGCGAATTGAAGAACAGGCGCATCTGCAGGTATTGGCTCTGTTTATGGGAGAATAGTATGCCGTTAGAGATCACCGGAATATTCAATGAAAACGAGTTTTATTTCGAGCACTACCTGTCGGTGAAGCTTGAGCAGGATCTCCGTGAGCTGTTTCAGAGCTGGAACGACATGGAGCAGGCCCAAAAAGGTTCCTCTCCCGGCGGTAAACTTCGCCACCTGGCGGGCACCTGGTCAAAGCATCGTCGCATGCTTGCTCCGGGAACCTCGGCGCAGCGCAGGCAACAGGCATGTGCCGATTTCTATCGCTCCCTTATCGAGGCGCTTGGGTACAGCTATTCTCCCGGTGCCGTGGCAACCAAGGAGTATGAAGGGCTGCGGATACTTTCCGAAACGCAGCGCAGCCCGCATGAACCATCGCTCTGGGTGATTGCGCTGCCGGAACGGACTGCCGAGTCACAAGGTGAAGCCGATTTGGATGATGTACTCGAGGACACCCGCGATAAACCGCTAAGCGGCACGGTTTCCAGGGAATTGTTTGAGGGAGATGTTGCGGATGATCTTCTGGCCATGGATATCGAGTCGCTTATCAGTAAACAGATCTATTCACGGGAAATACCGCCCCGATGGCTGTTAATTCTCAGCCCCTGGCAGGTTATTCTTACCGATCGATCAAAATGGGCGGAAAAGCGTGTGCTGCGCTTCGATTTGGATGAGATTTTCTCCCGACGGGATGAGAAAACGATCAGGGTGATGGCGGCACTGCTCTGCCGCGACAGCCTCTGTCCGCACCAGGGTGTCGCGCTGGTGGATAATCTGGATGAATCAAGCCACAAACACGCGTTCGGTGTATCGCAGGATCTCAAATATGCGCTGCGTGAATGTATCGAGCTGCTGGGAAATGAGGCTTTACGGTACATGTCGGACGTTCGCAAGGAGGCGATCTACGGCAAAAAACGGGAAGAGCAGCTCACCCGGGAATGCCTGCGGTACATGTATCGGATGCTTTTTCTGTTTTACCTTGAAGCACGGCCGGAGCTTGGATATCTGCCGAAACGTCAACGTATCCAAAGTCATGACCCCTACTGGTCGGCATACAGCTTGGAGACACTGCGCGATCTGGAAATGATTCGCCTCACAACGGCGGAGTCGCGGGAGGGCTATTTCATCTCCGACAGCCTCGCCCGGACCATGCGCATGGTTTTCGAGGGATTCGGGTATACCGAGGGAGCCAAAAGGGATCTTTTCGAACAGTCTCCCGGTGGTGTGATCAACAGCTTTACAATCGCGCCGCTTGCGTCTCATCTGTTCGAGCCCGATCGCACACCGCTTCTCAATAAAGTGCGTTTTCGTAATCATATCATGCAGCGTATAATTCGCCTGATGTCTCTGGGAGAATCCGGCACCGGCCGCCGCAAACGGCGCGGGCGAATCTCTTATGCTCAGCTTGGTATCAACCAGCTTGGTGCGGTGTATGAGGCTCTGCTGTCTTACCGGGGATTTTTCGCCGAGGAGGATCTGTTCGAGGTGAAGAAAGCGGGTGAAGAGCCCGATGAGCTGGATACGGCATACTTTGTGGGGCGCGATGCGCTGGAGCAGTATACCGATGAGGAAAAAGTGTACGAGCGCGGCGTTAACGGTAAGCCGACCCGCAAACCCAAATGTTATCCCAGGGGAACCTTCATTTATAGGTTGGCGGGGCGCGACAGGGAAAAATCGGCCTCCTACTATACTCCCGAAGTGCTCACCAAATGTCTGGTCACGTATGCGTTAAAGGAGCTGCTCAAGGACAAAACCGCCGACGAAATTTTAGGCTTGACCGTATGCGAGCCCGCGATGGGAAGCGCGGCGTTTCTCAATGAAGCGGTCAATCAGCTCGCCGAGGCGTATCTTCTGCGCAAGCAGCAGGAGCTGGGACAGGAAATCCCTCTCGAGCAGTACGCGATGGAGAAGCAGAAAACAAAGATGTATATCGCCGACAACAATGTGTTCGGCGTCGACCTCAATCCGGTGGCCGTCGAGCTTGCGGAAGTGTCGCTCTGGCTCAACACCATCTATGAAGGCGCGTACGTGCCCTGGTTTGGTATGCAGCTTGTGTGCGGTAATTCGCTGGTGGGTGCACGTTCGGAGGTGTATGATGTGGATCAGCTCAGAAAAGGAGCCTCAAAACCCTGGATGAGCTATGCTCCGGAGCGTCTGCCGGTCGGACAAAAACGGAAAAAGGATATGGTCTATCATTTCCTGCTTCCCGACACCGGTATGAGTAACTACACCGA
>CAYQOU010000066.1:5335-7613 GCA_964419255.1 uncultured Fibrobacterota bacterium
ATCATTTCCTGCTTCCCGACACCGGTATGAGTAACTACACCGATAAAGTGGTCAAGGGACTTGAGCCGGAAAACATAAAGAAAATCACTGAATGGCGAAAACAGTTCAGCAGACCGTTTTCCGATTCCCACATCACCCACCTGCGCCGATTGTGTGAAGCCGTCGATACACTCTGGGACGCCCATGTCGAGGCTGAACGGGCGATGCGTCGGCGCACCACCGATTCTCTCCAGGTATGGGGTCGGCCCGAAGCGGAAAAATCCCATTCGACAACGCAGGACAAGGATTCCATGTTCGAGCAGGAAGTGCTCTCCCACCGGGTTCGCGCATCGAGTGCCTATCGAAGGCTCAAGATGGCGATGGACTACTGGTGTGCGCTCTGGTTCTGGCCGATCGAGAAAGCAGCTCTGCTGCCATCCCGTGAAGAATTTCTGATGGAAATGAACCTGCTTCTTATCGGCAGCGTCATGGCCATTGAGAGTGAGGAAGAGCAGTTGAGCCTGTTTCCCAGCACTATGCCTAAGCAGATGGTATTGGATTTGGCTGAGCGGATCGGGGTTGTGGATGTTGAGAAGGCGATAGCCGAACATGAACGGTTCGCGGTGGTGGATGAGATTGCCCGCCAGTATAGATTTATGCACTGGGAGCTGCAGTTTTCCGATATCTTTGCCGACAGGGGCGGTTTTGATCTGATTGTGGGGAATCCGCCGTGGATCAAGGTGGAATGGCAGGAAAGCGGGGTGATGGGTGATGCCAATCCGCAGTTTGTCGTCCGTAAACATAGCGCATCGCAGTTGGCGGCGCTGCGCGAGCAGGCTTTTCAGGATTTTACCGGATTGGAAAACCTGTACCTGAGAGAATATGAAGGCTCGGCGGGGACGCAGAATTATCTGAATGCGATACCAAATTATCCCTTGCTGAAGGGGACGCAATCCAATCTCTATAAATGCTTTCTTCCGGTGGGATGGCGAGTTGGATCGAGGATAGGTGTTCAGGCTTTTGTTCATCCTGAGGGGGTATATGATGATCCCAAGGGCGGCTCGTTGAGAAAGGAACTTTACAAAAGATTAAGGCAGCATTGCCAATACAGAAATGAATACGAACTATTTACAGGTACGAATGATCACGGACGTATGGTTTTTGGGACACACATTTATGGGCCAATAAATGGAACCGTTCGCTTTGATAGTATTACACTCCTGTTTTGGCCAACGACAGTTGATTTATGTTATTCCCATAGCGGATCAGGTCCTGTTCCTGGAATAAAGGATGACCAAAACAAATGGAATACCGAAGGCCATCGCCACCGAATAATAGAGGTGAGCGAAAAGGAGCTCGAACTTTTCGCAAAGCTGTATGATGAACCGGGAACCCCCGCAATGCAGGCGCGACTGCCGGCACTGCATGCCCGCGAGCTTCTCAGTGTGCTGGAAAAATTCGCTAAATATCCGCGGCGGTTGGGTGATTTAAAAGATGAGTTTTATTCCACGGTTATGTGGGATGAAACTAATGCCGTTAAAAGAGACCATACAATCCGCCGTGAGACGCGTTTCCCACAAAACGCCTCGGAATGGATCGTATCCGGCCCTCATTTCTATGTGGGTAATCCGTTTTACAAGACACCGCGCAGCGAATGTACTCTAAACAGTCACTACGATGTCCTCGACCTGACCACGCTTCCGGAAGATTACCTTCCCCGCACCAACTACGTGCCTGACTGCTCGCCGCAGGAATATGAGCGCAGGATTCCGCGGGTGCCGTGGGTTGAGGATGGGGAGCGGGAGCCGCGGAAGGTGACGGAGTATTATCGGTTGGCAATAAGAGGAATGCTTTCGCAAGCTGGTGAACGGACGCTTATTTCAGCGTTATTACCCCGCGAAGTTGGCCATACTAATGCTGTACGGTCATATGTGATGAAAGATTCACTTTTATTATCTATGTGGGCAGGGTGGGTAAGCTCATTACCTTTTGATTTCTTTTGCAAAACTACTGGTAGAGCGAATTTGCATCAGATGTTAGATGATTTCCCTTTGCCAGATAAATTTGCAAAGGCCAATGAAGAAATACTTATAAAAACTATCGGCTTATCATGCCTGTCATCATATTTCGATGAAATTAAAAATACTGCCGAATCTTTTGTTAAAAAGAAAATAAGAAAGATTAGGAATGATAAAGATAGACGATTTGCCCAGAGTGAAATAGATGTTTTAGTAGCAATCGCGATTGGCCTGACCCTCGAAGAGCTCAAAACCATTTACCGCATCCAATTCCCCGTTCT
>CAYQOU010000066.1:7713-23407 GCA_964419255.1 uncultured Fibrobacterota bacterium
TTGGCCTGACCCTCGAAGAGCTCAAAACCATTTACCGCATCCAATTCCCCGTTCTTCGCCAGAACGAAAACGATACCTGGTACGACGCCACAGGCCGCATCGTGTTCACCTGCTCAAAAGGCCTGCCGGGAGTCGGCCTGCCGCGAAAGGCGCGCGCCGCCGACCTGAAGGATGGGATACGCTACGGCATACACTCGCCCGAGCGCACCGAGGAAAACATCGCCCTTGGCTGGGAGGAGATCCGGGAACTCAAAGAAGGCTATGTCACCAAAACGTTCATGGACGACACGCTTCCCGGCGGCCCGGTTGAGCGCACGGTTGAGTATCACGCACCGTTTGATAAGTGCGATCGTGAGCAGGATTATGAGATCGCGTGGCGGGAGTTTGAGCGGCGGGGGATAGGGAACGTGAAATCTGCAACATAGAAGGACAGTGCAACAATGCTTGAAGGTTTATTTACGGCGCTTGATGATGATCTTAGCGGGGAAGTACTCTCCGACCCGCTGGGTATCATGAGATTGTGGTCACAGCTTGGTGGTGAACTCGTCCCGTTTCTTACTCAGCGTACGCGGCATATACGTCAGTTCACACTTGCCCTTTTGACCTACCGCATACAAAATGGTGATATCGTAGAAATTCCGGCTGAAGGAGCGTTCGGTGACCCTTTCATTCTCGGACTCGAGCAATTAGTAGCGTATTTTGAAGCTGCACAAGGAGGTACATTCGAAGGCTTTACAGGCAAAAGAAAAGCACTTCGTACTATACGGGAGCATAAAAAAAATGTTAGCATCGGTGGTACTCCCGATGATCTCATAACCAACACGCAACCATCTGCCGGTGCATGTGCGGCGATGAAATCGCTCTTCAGTGCCATTGGTATTTATGATGATAAAAAAGGCATAATCGATACCGATTTCAGTGACCGCTTTTTAAATGCGGTGAAAGAGAATTGGCGCGACATTATCAAGCAATCAATAAAAAAAACAGATCTTTACAAACTCTTCAAAGAAAAATCCTGTGAAGTATCGATTGGTCTGAGAGGCAAAGGGACGGAAAAACAGGATATCATGGGGCTTTTCAATGCTAATTTCACCAAGGCTCAGAAAATTCTTCGAGAAAAGCTCATCGAGAAAGCTCAAAGAGAGAACAACAATACTCTCAAAGAGGTGCTTGAAATAGCCATGCGATTGAAAGGAAAAAAGCAGCACCAATCGCCTGAAATGGTGATATCCAAATTATTGGCCAGCAGTTCAAACAAAGAATTCTGCAGATTGCTAATTGACAGCGAA
Organism: uncultured Fibrobacterota bacterium; assembly: GCA_964419255.1. Classification (GTDB taxonomy): domain Bacteria; phylum Fibrobacterota; class Chitinivibrionia; order Chitinivibrionales; family CAYFVL01; genus CAZPHU01. Next base: position 9,003 of record CAYQOU010000066.1, read on the forward strand.
CGCCTTTTCTGTATGGTTGAAACTGCATTTGAACTTGTCAGCCACAGTAAAGATCTGCAGGTGGTGCGGTCGGTTATCAGTTCAGATAGAATAGAGGAAATTAGGCAAGGAGCACACTCACTCTGCAAGCGGCTGCAGAATGATGAATCCTTGAAAGATCACTACGAGTTTTTCAAGAACTTTGCCTCGGTATCCGACATCGGAACACTCGTTGAATGTCTGGTCGGCATGCATGAAAACGAAATGGAACGGCAGCGGCAGCTTACTCCCTGGGTACATCGACGGGATCACAAAGTGTTTGTTTCCGATCTGATCTGTTGGCCGCAAAAGGATCTTGAGAAGTATGCCCGGGAGTGGTTTGACACCTGGCGCCACTCCTACTATGTGAATGCGCTTGTCGGCCTTACTTTATCACTGGAGGTTGGCTGATGGGCAAAAGAGGTTTATGGGAATCGGAATCCGGCTGGCGTGCTTCACTTAACGAGATTATAACCGCCACTGATAAAGAATTGAACGTCGAACCGGATACGCCCGGAGTCAAGCGTCATCTGCTTTTCACGACTTTCCAGCTGGATCTGGAGCTTTTCGAAACTCAGATCCTGTGCAATCTGCCGGGGGTGGATGATTGCGGCTCTCTTCGCGATCCGTCCAGACTGCATAAACTCGAACAGTTTCTGGACAACACCTCGGTTACTGTTCTGCATGACAGCAGAGCGCTTGTCAACAGTAAAAGCCGCAGCTCTGTTACCGTGTTGCCCGTCCATGTGGAAAGGGGCGTGTTTCATCCGAAAATAGTGCTCTACGGCGTTCAGCACGACAGCAGAAGCGAGCTGGGAATACTGATCGGTTCGGCAAATCTGACCCATAGCGGAATAGGGGTCAATCGCGAGTCGATCTTCGGGCTTGCAGGAAAACTGCATGGTAAATTGTGTGCGGGAATGTCTTCGTTTCTCTCGGATCTAAAAAGGGTTTACCTGGCGGGACACTACGGGGATTTTCTGGAGGATATCGATCATTTCATCGAACAGTTCTCAAAGCGCAGAGATGACAGATGTTTCAATCGAAGCGGAGTGTCGCTGTTTGCCACAGGACCGGGTATAAAAGATACTGACAGTTTTAAACAGTTGAAGAAAATGATACGGCGCTGCAGTGATTTTATCTGTTGGGTTCCCTATTTTCCGGATACGTGGAGCTCTGAAAACCCGGTCGTTCCTTCTCCAGTTGCGGTTCTGGAGCAGAATCGGAATTCAGATGAAGATTCAGTATGGTTCTGCCCTGCCGTAAACAGAGAAGGAAAATACTATCTCGATCCTGAATTTGTTAATTACTGTAATGATTTCGGTTTGTTCCAAATACAACAGTACAAATCCGAAAAGGGTAAATTCCGCTTCCGTCATGCCAAGCTTTACCGCCTTGAATACAGAGACAAGGTCGTAATGCTGATCGGTTCACACAATCTTACTGTAAGTGCGTGGGGTGGTGTGAACAGCTCTACAGGTTATGAGGTGAAACCGGTTAATATTGAAGTGTCGCTTATCCTGGAATGCACAGGTGATTTCAAGCGGTACGATACAGGTATCGATGAATCGGCGTACAAGGAGCTGAAAGGGTTTGAGAAAAGCGAGGGTAACGAAGATGAAATTCAGGATGATAACTGTCTTGCCACTCCGCCTCTTTCGGTAACCTTTGACTGGAGAGACAGAAGGTACAGCATAAGACTTTTTGATCCCGGCCGCTATTTCACATATAGTATGCAGCTGCCATTTATTGGAACTGCAAGCATTGCAGGATCTGAACGGGAACAGTATATGGATGTAACCGCGAATGCCATAATGCTCACAGACATGTCCTATACAGTTGATGCGGTAAAAGCCGATGGTGAGCATACCGATTTTAAAGGAGTGGTTCTTGAGATAAACAGATCTTCTCGAGCGATGGCGTATGACAATCTTAATGCGTACATGAAAACTCTTGCGGGAAAAATACAACCGGATGAAAGAGGTTTTCCAAAAGGGAAATCAAGCACCCCAAAAAACGGTAAAAAAGGCAAACGATCGCTATTTGATGAAGAGCAGACCTGGTATGATTTCTTTCATGAGGCGGAATCGCTCTGTGAGCGGATTGCGGCAGAACAGAAAAACGGCTGCAATCGTCATTTGTGTGAATTCAGAAGGCTTTACAGTAAAGAACTTTCAGATGCTGATAATCTAGACTGGCTTACAAAAGTGAAATTATGGCTTTTGTATAAACAAGTGGAGATATCGGTTGGCCCCTGTTATGAACTGCTTACGTTCAAACCCTCTATCATGATGTTGAAACAGCAGCTCAATATTAAACAGGAATTCGAATTTTGGGTGGAAGCCTGTCTGCATGCAGCAGAGAGGGAAATTGGCCTCGAAAAGGAGGCGCACAATGGCTGAAGCTTGGAAACCTATCAATCATGTATCCCTTGCTGATTTCACTAAACTTTTCCGCATTGCTGAGAATGAAGGAGATGGTCTGTATAATTTCCAGGCCGAAGGAGCGGTCGCTCTTCACAACAGACTGTGCAATGATCGTTTCGCCTACCTTGCAGATGAAGTGGGGATGGGAAAAACGCTTACTGCTCTTGCCATGGTGAATATCCTTTTGGAACGCAAACCTGATGCACGTATCCTCATTCTCACACCGCGACGTCTAATCTCGGAGCAGTGGATCGAGCGCTGGAACGAATTTCCGCGAAAATTCCTGCGTGGATACCACCCCTCACTGTGTGATCCCTATTTCAGTTTACCGCGAAGAGAAGCCTTCGAATGTGCCCGCTCATCACAGCTTACAGATGCACTGGTCGGGAGTGATGCTTTTTTATCAATATCAAATATATACGCGTTTCGATACTATAAAAGCTATGCATACCAGGGTGACAGGAGCAAAGAAGATTTTTGGAGTGACTGGCCGACGGATTCTAAGTCTAATGCGTGGGATGAGTACTTTTTTGAATGGGTGTTGCCTTATAAAAACAAGAAGTTGATGGAAACTATAGGTGAAAACGGAATAGATCTTCTCATTGTAGATGAAGCGCAGGTGCTGCGTAATGATTTCAACCAGACTAATCGCACAATAGGGGCGATGTTGGGTATGCATTCCGATCGGATAGTCGAGGAATATTATCATTCTAAAGAATACAATGCTAAAGATAAACGAAAATGTTTCCACTCCTCTGGGGGATTAGGCAGTTTAGTTGATCGCTGTTTGTTCCTCAGCGCGACACCGATGCATAAAAATGAAAATAATCTTTACAAGCAGCTCGCATACGCTACCCCTGTTGAGCAAAATTCCAATTTTCATGAAGACTGTACCAAAACCAATGCCTATATGGTTCAGCGCAACCGTACCTATACCGATGCAAAAAAAAGGCTTTTTAGCAGGTATTTTTACCGCAAACTCATGCCTGAGCATGCGGTTTCAGATGATATGCACGCAGAAAGCGAAGTATTTCTTGCCCTGACTCAGAAGCTGATCCGTACAATGCACAGGAAAAAGAAAAACAGCAGGTTTGAGATGGGCTTTATGGAAACGTTTGAAAGCTACGGGGATTCTTTCGACACAAGCTCTGATTTGTTGCAATCAGCAGCTGACAGCGCGGCCGAAGTGGATGATGAACCTGGTTCGTTGCAAACCGGCATGACGAGCGATTCCAGCGAGGCTGAGAAGAATGCAGATGGCTCGACGATGCAGAAATCTCATGATAATTGGGTAGTGGCAACACTGCGTAAAACGTGGGATGACGTGTATGGTGATAAGAAGACCAATGCAGCACCGCCCCATCCAAAGCAGAACTATTTTGCAAACCAATTTATTGTAAAAGAGCTTTTAGAGACCGAAACTCCCAGAAAAGCGGTCGTGTTTGTTCGACGCATAAAGGGAACACAACAGCTCCAGAGAATCGCCGAATGGGCTAACGATAAATTCTTACGAATGCAGATACAATCACTCGGGAAACAAAACAGTAACAATCTGTGGAATGACCTATATGAGTATGTAAGAAATCCCGGGAGAAACGAGCTGCTCCGAAGGCTTTTTTCACAGGAAGGCACTCATTTCTACCGGTTCCGTGATCGCCTGAGTACAACACTGGAGTATACAAACTCGCTTGTGAAATATGTGGCAGGTCTGGCCCCTGAAGATAAACCGCTTCAATTCCTCTGGGCATCGAGAGCATTCTTTTCAACAGAGGGGCTTGTAGCATCAGCAGCTTTTGCGGATCTTATGGTAGGTGGCAAAGTTGATCGCAACCACCTTGAAGAACGAACGGAACAGCTCGCAGAATGGCTTCCATGGAAAAGAACCGTATGGAGAATTAAACAGTTTTTTAACGATAAACTGTTTGCGGATATTCGGTCACAGGTATTGAATCGTGAAAACATGAATGATTCGGATAGTGCTCTTCTGAGAAAAAGCAGTCCTTTTCAAAGAGCTGCTTCATATGCCTATTCTGTGAGTAGCAACGTTAGTACTTCGGGACAACAATACGTCAAAAAGCGTTTCAACTCTCCCCTGTGGCCGGACGTTCTCGTCACCACCGATATTATGCGTGAAGGGGTAGATCTGCATCTGTTTTGTGACAGGATGATGCATTATGGTCTTGCCTGGTCCACAGGGGATCTGGAACAACGCAACGGAAGATGTGACCGATGCAATTCGCGTCTTGAACGTGAATTGAAAAACACTACCGATGAGGAAAAGATTTTAAACGCATATCCGATTCGTTTTCCTTTTGTATCCAGAACCGTCGATGAGAAGCAGGTAGGAAAGATTCTCGAGGAAATAAGGAATGTCGATCAGAGCTATATCCTAAAACATAAAAAAAGAACAACGGCAGAAGAGAATCAGACAAATGCAGCCGCAGCATATCCTAAACCCGAAGAATCCATTCGTGCATACGAAAAATTTATCGAATCCGCCAGAGAAGAAATCGAAGAAAAACACAAGCTTTGCAAGCAGATGCGCGCATTGCTCACACCGGCAAAGAGCAGGTGTTTCCCTCAAGTCAGTGTGGTGACAAACACCAGAAATCGTATAACACAGGTTGAAAACATGCTCACCGGCCTTTTCGGCCAGTTGGAACCATTCACTGATGGGTGGAAAATCGCAATGAAGGGAGATCGAGTCCAACTCAGCGCACTGCCCGAGTTGGGAAACGGTTCTCAGAGCATATATATGACTGCCAAACCGATTGTCTCAAATGGTACCGTACAGCTTGTTTTGGTATTGAGGAGTCGACTTGAACCGTTGCAGCAGTATAAAACAGACACCGCTATGTGTCTTCAAAGAAATGCTGAAGAACTGCATCCCGGAACACAACTGTCACTTGATTCAAACGATATCCTTTGGGCTCAAAAATCACTTTACCTTGGCCAAACGCTCCACGAGACGTCTGAAGATTTCAGGTGCTGTCTTAAGGCTGCTGAATTGCACCATTCACTTACTGATATTGCAGGCTTTATCACAAAGAAGGAAGACTACAAAAAGAGTACTGCTGAGGTAAAGCCAACATGGGAGCGTGTGGATCGCGTGTTGCCGGGAAACTGTGAAAATAACCTTATGCGTTTTAAATTAATCGTGAATAATAACCAATGGCTATGCTTGTCACTGCCGATTAGGACTGATCTCGTAGGTGATGAACACCGAGATATCTGGAGATTAAACCATCGATTTCCCGAAGTCGAATTCAGGGTTATAGAGGGAAACAGCTCCGTTTGTTATTTTCATCCGCTGACAGATAATGAAGAAGATCTGAAAGAGGAGGAACTTCGTTTTATGATGGATTCGGTATTACGAGCCGCACAATTGATAGATTCCGACCATGCGATAACCCAAGAAGAAGAAGCATAAAGCAGGTGTAAGTTCAATGCTCGAGTGATGCGGTACTCCCAAGAAAAATGACGCATAATTCTTTGAAAAAAGAGATGAAAAAATTATACAAAGGTAGGCAGCACAGTGAGTTGCAAATATGAAAAGCAAACGGAGGGTACCGGTGTCTGCCAAGAGAAAAAATAGAGAATATTTAAATTCTTTCGATAGTAAATGAGAAAATAAACAGGCAGCGTCTATGATACCATCGATAATCGACCAGCAGATCAGGGAAGGGGTTCGTGATTATGTGCGAACCACATATCCGGTGACAACCAAACTCTTTTCCAATCTGGTCGAGGGGCTTTTGACCGATGAAGATCGCATGTTTAAGGGACCGTATATCGGCCTGGATCTTCCATTTCGGAAGGGAAGTGTCGGGGCGGATGTTATCCCCGATTTCCCCATGGCCTTTCCGCCCTATATACATCAGGAGAAAGCCTTCACTCGCCTGCGGGCCGATTCGTGCAAATCAACAATCGTTGCAACCGGTACGGGCTCGGGAAAAACAGAGTGTTTTCTTTACCCGATACTCGAGTATTGTCTGCGGAGGCGGCAGGAGAAGGAACCGGGCATAAAAGCAATCATAATCTACCCCATGAATGCTCTCGCCCAGGATCAGGCGCGGCGTATCGCACAAACAATCTGGAACAATGAGCATGCGAAGGGAAAGATAACCGCCGGGCTATATGTAGGGGGTGAGCAAAAATCCCCTCATCAGGTGATGGGTGACAACCACATAATAACCGACCGGGAGACTATACGTCTCAGGCCGCCGGATATACTTCTTACCAACTATAAGATGCTCGACTATATGCTGTCGCGTCCGCACGATCGGGACGTGTGGAGTCAAAATGCTGCGGGGACAGTGCGGTATCTTGTGGTTGATGAGTTACACACCTTTGACGGCGCGCAGGGTACCGACCTGGCATGTCTTATCCGACGGCTAAAGTATCGACTGGGAGTCACCACCGGTAACGTATGCTGCGTCGGTACATCGGCGACACTCGGCGGACCCGAAAGCATTGCCGATCTGCGGGCATACGCACAGAAGGTGTTTGGGGAGGATTTCGATGATGCTGCGGTTATTACCGAAGCCCGTGAGGATTACCGCACCTTTTTACGTGGATCATTTGTCGCCAACAGTTTCGAGATTCCCGCCCGAGATACAATCGATCGATTGAAACCGGATAATTTTTCTACCCCCGAAGAGTATATCCGGGAACAGGTACACCAGTGGTTTGGGGATAAGATCCCGATTGATGATTACGCACACTATACATGGCGCGAAACGCTGGGCGAAAGGCTCAAAGAGCACCCGCTTGTGCGTACGATTCTGGAAGTGCTTGATGGGCATATCGTGAGCGAACCGGTACTCCTGAGACATCTGCGTGGTATATTCCGGGAATTTGCTGAAGGTTCTACCGATTACCATAGGACCGTGTTGCAGTCGCTTTTTGCACTGATATCCATTGCCCGGCGACTGGATGAATCGGGGGTTGAGCCGATTTATGTTCCTTTTGTGCGGGTCAGGTATCAAAGCTGGCTGCGTGAGATGCGGCGTATCGTGTCTACGGTATCGCATGATCCACGGCTTGAATTCGCGGCCGACCTCACCGATACGGAACTTCAGACGCATCTTCCGGTGGTTCATTGCCGTGAGTGCGGCAGCACCGGCTGGGCGGGGCTGAAGAAGCAAAATGAGTACAAAGTCCGATCCGATCTGAATGATTTTTATGCCGGATATTTTGCCAAGAATCCATCACCAAACATCTGTTTTCTTTTTCCCGATGCGGACGGTCTTGAAGAGAGTCACGATTCGGGAATGTATGCGACACTTTGTGAAAACTGTTTTCGGCTGTCAACGAAAGAAAAAACGACATGTGGAGATTGCGAATCCGATCAACTCATAGGCGTCTATATGCCGAACAATCGTGTCAAAACAAAAAAGGGTTTTAAAAGCAGGAAAGATTGTCCTGTATGTAAGACAACGGAGAGTCTGGTCCTGGTCGGTGCGCGGGCAGCGAGTTTAAGCAGTGTGATGATAAACCAGCTTTTTGGCTCACCGTATAATGAAGACAAAAAACTGATAGCGTTTTCCGACAGCGTGCAGGACGCTTCTCACCGCGCAGGTTTTTACGGCGCACGCACTTGGCGATTCAATTTCAGAGCGGCGGTTCAGCAATGCCTCGATGCACAATCGGTAGAACCTGCCATGAGTGAATTACCCGCTTTATTTTGCGCATATTGGAAACAGCGAATGTCGATTGAGGAATATGTCGCAACATTTTTGCCTCCCGATATGGCCTGGCTGGATGAATTCGTTGAACTACAGAAGACCGGCAACGGCAATTTCTCACAAACCTTTTTGGAAGATCTTGACAAACGTATCAGCTGGGAAATTTATTCTGAGTATGGCCTTAACAGTCGTGTCGGACGAACGCTCGAAAAGGCATGTTGTTCGGTTCCCGTCGTTGGATCAAGCCTGACGGCGGAGCACTATGATGAACTTCGGATGAAGCTGGAAAACCGCATAGGAACTTTGCGGGGTAAATGCCCTGATGAAAAACTGCGAAAATTTACCGCCGGGATTTTCAAACATCTGGTAGGCGGGGGAGCCTTCTACCAGGATATTCTAAAGCAATACATCGAAAGAAACGGTAATATCTACTATGTCCGATGGGTTCGCTGGATGCGCGATTTCGGACCCGGCATTTTTACTCCACGCTTTCCGGCGACCACCGCCGGGCATGAATCACGGCTGGAAAAGCTTACCTCCCGGGCGGATCGCCCCACCAGTTGGTATGCGCACTGGCTGGTTAAACACTTCGGTTTTGAATCTCTGGATATCCTTAACTATTTCCCAGATTTTTATACGGAGCTGTTTTCGTGGTTGGTAAAAAACAATATCATGAAGGTGTACCACAGTGAAAAAAGGGATTCTATCTGGACGCTACTTCCCCAAGAGACGCTTATCTCCCGCAATGTGGATCAACACAGTTGCAGTGACTGCGGGCATAAGGTGGCGGCGCCCTCATCCGAGAGGGCTCTGTGGGATAACCAGCGATGCATGAAACCGGTCTGCCGGGGGGTATACATACGACAGAAGACGTCCGGTGACTACTATACGCACCTGTATAAACGCGGAGACATCCACCGGTTGTTTCCCCGAGAGCATACCGGATTACTCACACGCGACGAACGGGAACCGCTGGAAGATCAGTTTAAGGCACGAGCGGAAAGCCGAAAAAGCTGGTATCCGAACCTGCTTTCGTGTACCCCGACGCTTGAGATGGGTATCGATATCGGAGATCTGTCAAGTGTGCTTTTGTGTTCCGTGCCGCCCAAGCAGGCAGCGTACCTTCAGAGAATCGGCCGTGCCGGCAGAACCAACGGAAACTCTTCATGCACCACCATTGCCAATGGCTTGCCGCATGATCTGTATTTCTTTTCAGAGCCGGACGAAATGATGCAGGGGCATGTAACACCGCCGGGGGTGTACCTTGATGCTTCCGCGGTACTGGAGCGGCAGTTGACCGCATTTTGCCTGGATTGCTGGGTACACTACGACAGTGAGGCGGTGGTCCCGACCAATATTAGCCCGATTCTTTCGAAGATAACCAAGGAGAATGCGAAAGGGTTTCCCTTTACCCTCTTTGCTTATGTAAACAAAAACAAAGCCGATATCGAAGAAAACTTTACTATTCTATTCGGTGGCTCGTTAAGCGATTCCACGCGGCAACACCTTCATGATTTCCTTCACGGTGGTAATAACGTGAGAAGTATGGAAGATAAAATCATCAACGGATTACGGGAGCTTTTAAAGGAACGGCAATCACTCGAACGAAAGCGGAATCTGCTTTCAAGTAGAATCCGGAAAATGAAAGCCGACAGCGGGTCCGACCCTGACCTTCTTGATGATCTTATTCTTGAGCGGGATGCTTTCAGCGAATTGATTAAGAAGATCAACAATAAGAACACATACGAATTCCTGACAACCGAAGGGCTGACGCCAAACTATGCGTTTCCCGAATCGGGTGTACAGCTGCAATCGATTATCTACCGAAGAAACAAGGCTGAGGGAAAGAAATATCTCAAAACAATTTACGAGTATGAGCGCGCCGCCGCGTCAGCCATTAAGGATTTAGTGCCTGGTAACGTTTTCTATGCACATGGGCGTAAAGTTGTGATAGACCAGGTTAATCTCGCCCTTTCCAAAACCGAGATATGGCGTTTCTGTCCGGAGTGCTCGTATTTCCGGCTTGAAAACGAGGAATCGACTCAAAACACCTGCCCATCATGCGGCTGTACTATGTGGGCGGATGGTCAACAAAGACACAAAATGCTTAAGGTAAAGCAGGTGCTCGCAACCACACCTGCACACCAGGGGCTTATTACCGATGATGCGGACAATCGTGAGCTGCACTTTTTTCGTAAGTACATGTTTTTCGGACATAAAAAAGAAGATATTGAAAGTGCATGGCAGATCGATGATGAAGAGGCCCCTTTTGGATTTGAGGTATTGAACACTGCCCGATTTCAGGAGATAAACTTCGGCGAGCCCGACACAAACGGGGTTGATATCCGCGTATCGGGTAAAGACATCGATGCTACCGGATTCAACATATGCAGACATTGCGGCAAAATTCAGAAAGAAGGCGCGCCGGCACAGCACTCCTTCGGTTGTTCGGCACGGAGTTCCGATGAAGAATCGAATTTCGCGGAAACGTTTTTCCTGTATCGTGACTTTGAGAGTGAGGCGATTCGTTTCTTTATTCCTTCCATTACGGAGTTGAGCGACCGTAAACTACAGTCGTTTCTGGCATCTCTGATGTTTGGGCTTACCAAGTACTACAAGGGCGATGTCACTCACCTTCAAACCTGTATCCATGACGAGCCAATCGACGGATCACCGCATCGCAGACGCTTTGTGGTACTCTTCGATACGGTGCCCGGCGGGACCGGCTATCTTAAAGAGGTGGCACGCAGGCCTGAAGCTGTTTTCGATATTCTGGAAGAAGCACTAAAAAGGCTGAATACGTGTGCCTGCAATCAGACTGACCGTGATGGATGTTATGCATGTCTGTACGCGTATCGCAATAGCTTTGATATGGAGAATATCAGCAGGGAGACCGCAAAGGAACTGTTAAGTGCGCTGATAAAGAAAAGGGAGATGCTGAGTCAAATCCCATCTGTTTCCACTATACGGATCAATGCACTTCTGGAAAGTGAACTTGAACGACGCTTCATCGCCGGGCTTGACGAGTATGCGGGGAAAACACCGGGCGTAACGTTTTCAGCGACAACCGTAGGTGTCAAATCGGGGTATCGTCTCGATATCGGTGAAAACACCTGGCTCATAGAGCCGCAGGTTGAATTCGGACCGCAGCAGGGAGTTGCCGTTGCTTCACGGGCCGATTTTGTTTTCCGTGACAAGAACGGTACCTATAAACCCGTGGCCGTTTTCACCGACGGCTACCAATATCATTGCGACAGGGTAAAACTGGATACCGCGCAAAGACTGGCGATCAGCCAAAGCGGCGCATACAATGTCTGGTCTCTCACCTGGACGGATGTGGAAACGCTGCGTACTGGTGTTAAAAATGCTCCGGGGGCACATTCGCTATATCTAAAAGCTGAGCTTAGGCCCAAATTCGACAAGGCCTTGTCAGTGTTTAAGATTGAGCGGATGGCGGCCAGGTGTGACGAAACAAGCATGGCGTGGCTTATTGACTATCTGGGACAGCCGTACGGCAGGGAATGGGAAGTATACGCGCTGTTGCACATTTTGTCCCGAATGGACCCGGCTAAACAGGGGCCTGACGAGCTGCTCCGGTGGGAAGACGCACTCAACAATCTTGTTCCCGGCCATTTCGCTGAAGTCGTCGGTTCCGTACCCGAAACAAGACTCTGTGGTGATATGATGGTGAATAATTTCACCCGTATGATAAGTGCCGTAACCCGCGCTGATATGGCAAAAGATGGTGTCCGGTGTGCGGCGGCTCTAATTTTTGATGATACCGGTGATATTGACCAACGAGCGTGGGAAGATTTCCTCCAATGGACGAATCTCGTTCAGTTCCTTCCGGGCGGGTATCCGTTATCTAAATCCGGTATTTCGGAAGGGGCATATGAGGCAATTCCCGGCCCAAAGAAAAGCCCCGCCGAACACCAGAAGACCAGTGGTTGGGAGCCGGTACATTCGCTGGTTAGCGAATCATTGCGTCCGCTTATCGACACGTTGGCTGAGGCGGGTGTCGCGATTCCAGAGGTGGGATATGAGCTTTTGATGCCCGACGGCAGCAGCGGCCCTGAAGCGGAGCTGGCCTGGGAAGAACCAAAGATCGCGGTGCTATGGTCGGCGGAGGATGCGGAGGAATTCCGATTGCAGCAATGGCGTGTACATCTTGTTGATGAAATTATTCCTTCTCCGGAAAAAATACTTGATACATTGAAGGGAGCCGAAAAATGACACAGAATAAAGTCCGTGTATCGGTGGCGATTGACTTTATGACTCAATTTGCCCGCCTTCCCCAGAAGGTACAAAAGAAGGCGTCCGATTTTCTGATAAAATTTCAGGATGATCCGGAGGGGAACGGTATAAATTATGAAAAAATAAACGGCGCTCGTGATAAAAACCTGAGAAGTGTTCGGATCGGAATCGACTATCGAGGCATCGTATGCAAACCGGAAAACGGCAATGTGTATATGCTTCTATGGGTCGATCACCATGACGAGGCGTATGCATGGGCACAAAATCGATTGGTGAAGGTGAACCCGGAGATCGGCGCAATACAGGTCGTCACCATCCCCGAAGCCAGCCCCGAACAAAGCAGTGCCGCACAGGCACCTGCAGCTCCCGGTCTGTTCGATTCATTCAAGGACAAGGAGCTTATTAAGCTTGGCCTGCCCGAAGAAAACCTCGCTCAGGTTCGGGCGATTAAAACCGAGGAGGAGCTTGACGCTCTGGCACCGACACTGCCCGAAGAAGCGGTGGAGCCACTTTTTTCGCTTGCAGCGGGCTATTCGCTACAGGATGTGCACAATGAACTGGCGATCTCCTCAAAGCCGGGTGTCGATATCAATGATTTCAACGCTGCCCTTGATGTTGCGGAGTCGCTGAGAAGATTTGTGGTTGTCGGCTCTGAAATGGAGCTGCAGAAGATTTTGGAAGCGCCTCTTGAACAATGGCGTGTATTTCTTCATCCGACTCAAAGAAAACTTATTGAACGCGACTGGAACGGGCCTGTGCGCGTACTCGGTGGTGCCGGAACCGGGAAAACGGTGGTCGCGATGCATCGGGCGAAATGGCTTGCCGCATACCGGTTTGTTAAACCAAACGAAAAGATTCTTTTTACCACATTCACTAAGAATCTGGCTCATGACATTTACAGAAACCTCGAGAAGCTCTGCCCTCAACATCTTGACAGAATAGAGGTTATTAACATAGATGGCTGGGTAGCGCGATTTCTGAAACAAAAGCAGGTACAAGGCCGGGTCGTCTATGATAATGAGTGGCGTACCGTATGGGAGGAGGCGTTGCTTGAACAGGATTCTTCGCTGGGGCTTTCGGATGCTTTCTATCGTGACGAATGGGAGCAGGTGGTTCAGCCACAATCGGTAACCACACAGGATGAATATTTCAGAGCACGCCGGGTCGGAAGAGGAACACGGGTAAACCGGGCGATGAGGGCAAAAATATGGCAGGTTTTCGGACGATACCGAGAGTTGCTCGATGATGCAGGACTGATGGAGCCGGAAGATGCGATGCGCATGGCCGCACGTCTGATTAGGGAAAAGGAGATGGTGCTCCCGTATAAATCCGTTATTGTGGACGAAGGGCAGGATATGGATACGCAGGCTTTTTCTCTTCTTCGGGCAATAGCGGGAGAGGAAAGACCCAATGACATTTTTATCGTCGGGGATGCTCATCAGCGCATTTACCGCAGAACAGTCACACTCAGCCGCTGTGGTATAAAAATAGTGGGGCGAAGCAGAAAGCTGAGAATAAACTACCGGACAACTGAACAGATTCGTGCACAGGCTGTCGCGACTCTCAAGGGTATTACCGTCGACGATCTGGACGGGGGAACAGACGACAATCGCGGCTACAAATCCCTGTTGCGTGGCGAGCCGCCTGTCACCAAAGGCTTCGACACCTTTGATCAGCAAATGAATTTCATGGTCGATTGCATAAACAACTGGCAGAATGAGGGAATAGCAGATTCCGCCATATGCATCATATCTCGCCGCAATGCCTATCTCGATCAGATTGCGGCGGTGCTTGGCCAAAAATCCGTCGCCTGCAGCACGTTGAAGCCCAACCAGGCGGAAACAAACGAAGGCGGCGTGCGATTAGGCACCATGCATCGGGTAAAGGGCCTCGAGTTCGATGCCGTCATCATAGCGGGCCTCAACAGCGACCAGTACCCGTATCTTCCCGAGAGCGATCTGGACGAAATCACCCTAAAAACCTACCACCACCAGGAACGCAGTCTGCTGTACGTATCGCT
>CAYQOU010000067.1:0-23092 GCA_964419255.1 uncultured Fibrobacterota bacterium
TTCTTACTTCTTACTTCTTACTTCTTACTTCTTACCTTCTACATTTCCCGGTAAAATTCGAACGGATAGCGAATTTTCATTGATCCGAGACTGTCGGGCACCGGTCGAAATCTCCAGGTATCTATCCTTTCGGCGACCTGTTTCTCGAACGTTTGATCTCCCAGATCTGATTGGACCACTTCGACATCACCGACATTTCCATCAGCTTCAATCACCATCTCCACCAGAATTTTTCCACTCAGACTATTACCGCCACGCAGTCTTTTGTTGTAAAGATACCTGAGTTGAGTGGAATTCTCATCGATCGCGCTTTTCAATACGGTGGGACGACGAAAAGGGTTACCGGCCAGAGCCTGCTTTCTTTGCAACTCACGGGCTTCAAATTTGCTCAACCCCTTCTCCCGTATCATCTTGCGGGTCATTTTTTCGAGTTGCTTTTGTTTCTCCTTTTTATTGGTCAGATCAAGTTCACCGATCTGATTTATCAAATCCATAACCTGCTTATTCGATGATAGTTGTCCGTCAGAACCTTTTTCGATTTCTCCCTGCAGTTCCTTTCGGATCGAACTTGTAGACATCATCTCGGTAAACTGTTCGACCCGTGCCATAAATTTCTGATCCTTATATGCTTTCAGCTGCTCCCGTGCCTCCTGGGCCATCTGCTTTTTCTGCTCGTAAAATTCCCCAAGCATCAACATGCGCCGGTTGGCTTCCCTGGCCAGTTTCCCGCCCTTATTAGTCAAAAACCGATACTCTATTAGTGCTTCCTGAATCTCACCAAGCTCTTCGTGGGAGCGTCCCTTGAAAAACCGTGCCTCCGCCACATTGGCTCCCTCGGCATTAGACCGGAGAAAGGTTGAATAGTGCTTAATGGCGCTTCGATAATCCATAAGCAGATAAAACTGTTTGGCTTTCTCGAGCTGAGAAAGATTATGTTTTAGCACTTTCTGCCGTTGAGCTTCTATCGACTGAATGAAATCGAGAAGTTTCCAGGAAAGAATCCCCGCATCCGTATTTGGATAGTGATTTATCACCCGTTCATAAATGCTTTTTGCCGATTCGTACTCACTCATCATTGAATGACAGAATGCTTTATGCACCAGAACATATGCACGAATATCCTTTTCTATATCGTTCATACCCAAAACATCATTGTATATTTTAATGGCTTCCGTATACCTTCTCGTACGCTCCCAAAAATAGCCGATTTCCAGTACGTGAAAAATCTTATTCTCTTCCTTGGGATTTATGATTTCTTTTCCGAGTATCGTACGGATGACATTCAAAACCATGCGTACCGGAAGGATATACTTTTTTTCCTCTTCAATGCCCTCGGTACGTTCTCCGGCCATAAGTGTTTGAATTTTTGCCTCCAACTCATAATCCTCATAGTTTGCCTCCCCCTGCTCGATGCGTCTTTTTATAAGCTCGTATTTGGCAACTATGCCTAAGGATCGTGAGGCGCCGGTGTTATCTGCGACTTTTCCCAGAAGGTAGCTGATCTCCTGCATACGAATATCGATCGAACCGATGTTGAAGACAACGGTAACCGTCACCAGCAGCAGTATCAGGATCAGACGAAGAACGGTTTTCATACCGGCCTGTCCCTGGGAGATTTGTCTTCCGGATGATTGGCAACAGTCTTCTTATGCACAGCTTTAGGTGGCATGGCAGTCCTGTTGATGTTCGATTGAGGATGATTAGCCGCGTCACCCTGTTGCCGCTTTCGCAGCTGCATCGCCGCCGCAAGAGATATTTTCTGTGTGGGGCTTACTGGTGTGGATCTGCGATCGATGGCGTAGCAGGAGCCGTCCATCTTTTTTACGAAATTTTTAACCTCCGCTGCCACCTGTATCATTTCCGCATGACGGCGGAATGGGCGTGTTTTGTTGCTGACAACGGCAACGGAGATGCTCATCAGCGGAAATCTCTGTCTTTGCCCCTGACGATTAATCGACTCGATAAATCCGTTACGAGCGTCTATCGAATTATAGAACTGATACACTCCCCTGTCAAAAGTGGTTATGAATGCTTTTGCAAAAGCCTCCCAACATTCACAGTCGCATACCACCACAAAGTCATCCCCGCCTTCATGGCCGACAAATACATTTTTCATATCCCGTCTTTTAGCAACAGCAAACAGGCAGTCACGGGTATAGAGTATCGCTTCATCTCCTTTTGTAAACCCGTATTTGTCATTGTATGCCTTGAAGTTATCGAGATCACAATACAGGACGCTTATAAAACGTCCATTGCTGAGGCTCTCGTCTATATAATTGGCGATGGTTATGTTTCCCGGCAAACCAGTCAACGGATTAGCCCCTTTGGCCTCATCCCGCATGCGTTGAAGCGCCACGCTCATCTCATTAAATGATGTGGCAAGCTGACCGATTTCATCATCCCGCACAATCGGAATCCTTATGTCCAGATCCCCCCGGGAAATCGCGTGGGTAGCATCCGACAATTTTCGTAATGGGAAAATGAACATTTTGGATATTGCTATGGCAAAAATGACATGAATTCCGATAATCAACAGACCGATCAGCAGACATTGCCGATAGAGATATGTCATCTGTTTGTTGATATCTTTCATCTCCAGATTTATTGCCGCAGTTCCGATTTTGTCGCTCTCGTAAGTGAAAGGTATATACAGATCTATAGTTTTTTGTTTGTTGTGCACCTTGTGATAAAACAACTTATCTTCAAAACTTCGTTTGGTTATGGCCATGTTGATCATTTTCAACTGTTCCGTCGAGGCTTCTTCTTTATCGACTTTTTGATTTTGTTGGATTGAAACGAAAACTTTGCCTGCTTCACTAAACAAGGTAATTGTTCGAATGCCCAGGAAATTGGCTTCTTTTAAGATTTTGTTGATAGTAACGGTGCTGATTGAGCCTTCACCGGCGACAATCTTGTCGATGTGATATTTGAGTGTAGAGCCTTTGTGTTGACTGTTTAAAATCGCGTTTTCGGCAATCAGGTCAAGCTGATTTTCGAAAACCATCAACACGAACACGGAGACATTTAGTATGGTCACAAAAAAATAGATGAGACCGGTTTTGAATATTAATGACTTCGCCCGTAACTGCATAAGGATGTCTTTCCTTCATTGTAAGCACTTGTTTTTGGTATACGTCCCGCTTGCAACAGACGCATAAATACAAAAGAGCGCATTTTCAGCAGGGTATCTCTGATTAATCATACCCTTTCACAAAAACATTGTCAATAATAGACACTCTTTTCTCGGAGGAAAAACCGGGCACACAGAATTTATGTTTCAGACATAATCCTTTTTCGAGAATTTGGCCGGTTAATGCGAGGATTTAAGAGGATAATATGAAGTTCGGTAAAGCCGGAGAATCAGGGGGTCAAAATCAATGAATCAAAAACCACATGATTACATAGTGGTCTCATAGGCTCAGAACCGCTCAATTCAGGTACTTCTTTGCTAAACTACCAGCCATCTTCCTGCACGTGCAATGCCTGATATTCATTTAGCTTATTGCGCAGGGTACGAATCGAGATATCAAGCATCTGAGCAGCTTTTGTCCTGTTGTCGTTGCAGTACTCGAGGGTTTTTAAAATCAGCTCTTTTTCGGCATCCGCAACTGTCATTCCAGCTTCCAGCCCCTGCCCGCCTGATTTGACTGGAGTGGCAACATCAAACAAAGCCGGTTTAATCATTCCGTTTCTGGTTAAAACGACCGCACGCTCGACAGCATTCTCCAGCTCACGGATATTGCCCGGCCAGCTGTGTTTTCTCATCTTTTCAAAGCATTCCGGCTCCAATCCTTCGACGTGAAAACCATTCTCATCATTGCACTTTTGCACGAAATGATTTGCCAGCACTTCGAAATCTTCCATCCGTTCACGAAGCGGTGGCAGCTGTATGTGAAAAACGTTTAGACGGTAGAAAAGATCCTCCCGGAAATTGCCCTTTTCCACCTCTTGTCGCAGATTTCGATTGGTAGTTGCGACAATTCTGACATCAACACTGACCGAATTGTCCCCCCCCACCTTACTGACTTCACGTTCCTGCAAGACTCTGAGAAGTTTTGCCTGCACATGAATGGGCATCTCTCCTATCTCATCGAGAAGAAAGGTGCCGCCGGAGGCCCGTTCAAACATTCCGGCCCTGCTTCGCAATGCACCGGTAAAGGCCCCTTTCTCATGTCCAAACAGCTCCGACTCGATAAGTCCCTCCGGAAGAGCCGCACAGTTTACCTTAACAAACGGGCCGGCCTGCCGAGGGCTGAGATAATGAATCGAGCGGGCGATCAGCTCCTTTCCGGTACCGCTTTCTCCCGAAATCAACACCGTGGAGCGACTCTGAGCAACTGTTGCGACTAGCTCCTTTATTTCTTTAATGGAGCGAGTCGCACCTATATAGTTCCACTTGTCCCGAAGCGCAGTCTTCAGACGCTTGTTCTCCGTAACAAGGTTTCGATACCTTAACGTACGCTCGACATTCAGCTCCACCTGATCAAGCAGATTCATCGATTTTTGAATGAAATCATATGCCCCCTTCTTCATCGCTTCAACCGCAAGGTCAACCGCCCCGAAAGCAGTTATGACAACAAAGGGAATATCTTCATCTATCTTCTTAATCTTTTCCAGAAGTTCTATCCCGGACATGCCGGGCATTTTTATATCCGAGATGACCAAATCGTAGCTTTCGTTCTGAAAAACTTCCAGCGCCTGGTGTCCATTAGAACATGATTCGACCTGCAATCCTTTACGCTCAAGGATCTCCACCAGTGATTCGCGCATATGCAAATCATCATCGACAACAAGTACTCTTTTCGCCATTTCTCTGATTTCCTTATATCGAACGAGGCAAAAACACAGTCACATCAGTCCCTTTTCCGGGTGAGCTGTCCACTGTTATGTAGCCCGAATGATAATCAATAAATTTCTTTACAATCGCAAGGCCGAGTCCCGTACCATTTTCCTTTGTAGTATGAAATGGATCGAAAATCTTCTCCAGAAGGTGCTTTTCTATACCCTCACCGGTATCCTTTACACGAAAACAGACATATTCACTCTGCTTTGAGGGCCTGTCAATACACACACACAGCTCTCCTCCATCCGGCGTCGCCTGCACGGCATTGAGACAAAGGTTAAGCACCACCTGCTGCATCTTTTCGGGATCAGCCTTTACCATTATATCTCCATTGCGCGCGTCCCAGTCTTTCCTTACATCAATGACCCGCTGGAGCCTTTCGATTTCTATTTCCACAAAATTTATCGTCTCGTTCAGAAGTTCATTCAAAGGAACGGAACGCAAATCCGCGCGGATGGGTCTGCTGTATACCAGCAAATTAGATACTATTCGGTTGAGGCGGGATAATCCATCGGTCATCTTCTTGAGTGTTTTTCGCCGGGGATCATCGGCATCAAAATCCCGTTCAAGGAGCCCCGCCCACACGCCCATCGCACCCAGAGGATTGCGAATCTCGTGTGCAACCGTCGCGGACATCTCTCCCAGAACCGCCATCGTCCTGGTGCGCTGCATCTCCTCTTCCATCGCCTTTATCCGCGATATGTCACTGAATATCTCCACCGCCCCCAGCGATCGATGGCTCTGATCCCGCAGGGGTGCGGTCTGGTAGGAAACCGGTACCGGGTAACCGTCCTTATGCCATATGACTTTCTCATCCCACTGATGCCCTTTACCGGTGGCAAGAACCGAAAGCAGCCGGCTCTGTTGTCCCTTCTCCTGAGGTTTGCCGAAAACCTGTGCATATTGCTTTCCGATCACCTCATCGGAGGTGTAGCCGGTGATAGAGGAGGCTGCACGATTGAACTGGGTAACAGTTCCTTTCATGTCAATTCCTATCACCCCGTTGTTCATGCTTTCCAGAATACTGTTGAGATAGGTACGCGTCTCCTCCAGCTCCATCAGGCTGCGGGCGAGTTCACCATTTTTTTTGTCAAGTTCAAGGTTAACTTTTTTGAAATCCTGCTGCATCCCGGCATATGCCTGACTAAGCTTTTCGGCCCTCTCCTGAAATGCGACGAATGCATTCTGCAGAGATTCAAACATATCGACGGATACCATCTGATCCACTTTATTGAAATCATTCATTGTTCTTTTTTTTCTCCGCTGCTCATGAGATGCTCAAGGTAGCGTTTGACCTGATCCTCTGTTGCCAAAAACCGCTGAATGGATCGCTGAACTTCATCCAAAACAGCATTGAGAGTCTGGGCAGCCGGATTTCGACCGGCACTGTCTTTTTTCTGCTGCCACAACAGGCTCTCCTGCTGTGAGCGTTCCCGAACCACGGAGATCTGCTCCAGCAACTGCTGCTTCTCCTGAAAAAGAGGCATCACCGTGCTCACATCTCCTCGCGAAACCGACAACTGTCCCAGAATTCTCTGCCCCAGCGTGGTCAGACGACGGTATAAGTCACGTTGTATGGTATACGACTCTGTGAGATTATCTACGAGTTTGTCGAGGAACGTATCATGCATATGGTTTGTATTCACTCAGCTTTAGCGAAGAACGCCGCGATAATCATTTTCCCAGATGGCATCTTCCATTTTCCATTGCGCCTGACGGGCCCAGTAGTCGTCGGGGTATTTTTCGAGAAGCGATTTGTACATCTTTATGGATCTTTTATAATCCCCGGTGTTTTTGTATATATTCGCTATCTGAAAAAGTCCCCAGGGAGTGTCCTGAAACCGTGGAAACTTACGAGTCACCAGGGTGTAGTTTTTCAGCGCCTCATCATATTTTTCTTCCTGGTAGTAATGATCAGCCATTTTGTAATAGGAATCGGGAACCCGCTCAAACAGGTTATGTGTTTCGCCTTCGCCAATCGCTTCTTTCAGCGCCACAATCGCCCTTTTACCGTTTCCGATCTGCAGATAGGACACACCCTGTTTGTAAAGTGCATAGACCTTGTCGATCGGGGAGATCGCTTTATGGGCGGCATACCCATATGCATCAACGGCCTTTCTCAACTGCTCCAGCTCACTATATGTATCCCCCAGCTTTTCATACGCTTTACCGATCCATCGATGGTTACGCTGGCTCTGAATAAAGGTGCGAAATAACTGTTCGGCATTTGCAAGCTCCTTGCGTTCGAAGCAGGCTAAAGCTTTCAGAAATGTGCTCTGCGCTGCTACATCATAGGTAGGATATCGATCGATCACCTGCTGAAACTGATTTTCGGCTGCCGCATAATTATTCAATTTCATATAGCAGATTCCGATATCGTACAAACAACGTGCGGCAACATCTCCGCGGGGATAGTCTATAAGGGTCTTTCGAAACTCCTCTATGGCCTTGTCGTAGTTGTCTTTCTGAAAGGCCCGAACACCGTTGAGCATCGCCTGACCGGGATCGGTCAGCGTATCGACTATACTCATCGACAGCAGCGAATCGATCCGTACCTCAACCGGTTTGATCGGCTTTTTTTGGGGTATTTTACTTACTTCCTGATGAAGCTCATCCTGAGCAAGTTCATTGATATCTACTGTTATTTTTTTCTGCTGCTCGGGACTGAGTGCTTTTCGATACTCTTCTATAAGCTTTTGGGCTTCCCGTTTACCCGGCTCATAATCCGTTTTGTTTACATATTGCATAAGATGCTTTACGGCAGAGGAGTATGCTTTTTCCTCACCGTAAATCTTTCCAAGATAAAAATGTGCGTTGTACCCAAGCTTTGGGTGGGAAAGGGATTTCTGGAAGTTAACCTTGGCCATACTGTTTCGCCCCTGACGACGACGAATCAATCCGGCATAGTAATATGCCCCCGGATGCCCCGGCTGAGCGGAAATCGCCTTGCGAAAGCAGCCGAGAGCTTCGGAAAACAGTCTCTCATCCCGTGTTTCAACTGCTTTCTGGTAGGCTGCAACCCCTTTATGGAATTCCTGCTGCGCACCGGCAGTATTGACGGGTGCAGCAGGGGATGCCTTTTTTGCCCGGTCGCCTGTCTTCTTCTGCCCCCCGGCCGGTGAAAATGAAGCCTGTTCTGACGGTCGATCAGATGACGGCGTTTCAGAAGCAGGCCGCGCGCCACCGACTCTGTTTATGAGCCGATCGATCTGCGTCTGTATACTATCGCGTTCATCGGGGTCGCTTGATTGCAGATAGTGCTGAAGCTCCTTTATCGCGTTTTGATACTGGCGGTCTTTCTCGTAGGATGCTGCCAGTAACTTGTATGCTTTACCCCATCCGGGATTATAGGTAAGGGCCTTCTTCAGATTATAAATAGCAAGCCGGTGGCGTCCCTGTTGCATTCTGATTTCTGCAACATGCATATAGGCATTGTAATTATCGGGATATGCTGCCAATACTTTCCTGAATTCCTCTACCGCCTGCTCCTGCTTGTTTTCGTTTTTATACTTAACCCCCAGACGATAGTGGACATAGTCATGTGTATTTGCCCCCAGAGATATGGAGTGGAGAAAAAACATTAACACCCCACATACTATGTTCATCTTGATTCGAATGGTCCTGTTCATATCACATATCGTTCTTTGTAGATATCTTACTGATTTTTAAGCGAATAGAATTTAGTGTCTTTTGACTCTTTTGCTTAAGTATAGTATAATGGAAATCTATTGTAAACCGCAAAACAGGCATAGTCCAGCAAAAAAAAACTTTTGGTCATTTATTCTACCATTTGCATGAACACAATATAAGCGATTTGTGTATAAGCAGTTAGTTACCAACAGAAAAGACACTCATATCTTTGCAAACACCAGCTTTCCGTCCTTAACGGTGACTCGCAGATTGTTCATCACGGTCTTTATTGTTTTCTGACTCTCACCATAGCAGATAACTGTATTGGGCCGCAGCTCCCGCGCCTGAATGACGGGAGGTTTCTTCGTCATCAACTCTGCCTTATACCGCTCAACCGTTTCAAATAACTCATTGTATTCTTTTTGAGTGTCGAAAATCTGCATTTTCACCGCTAATCCACTCTCCTCGTCTTCTGCCTGCAATCTACCCTCGGCGTTCATCCCGTTTCTGACAATCGTATACAGCTCATCCTTCAACTTCTGTATCTCGGTAGCAAGATGCCCAAGTTTCTTCTCCTTCACAATACATTGCTTGAACAGATCGGCGTGTTTTCCGATATCTAAAACGGTTTTGGTTTCTGTAGCACCCCCTATTATTCCCGCAAACACACCATCCACCGCCTCAATCTTGCCTCCCACAATCGCCTCTGAGCGAAAAGCCCCTCCCGTTCTGATATTTCCATGTACACAGCTTCCCCCAAATGTCACATCTCCGCCGGCATCGATATGGCAGTTTTCTCCATGAGCGGCATGGAAAGCACCTCCACAGGATACCTTTCCCTGAGCACCTCCTATGACACCGCCATTGACCCTGCAGTCTCCTCCGCACTCCACGACTGCATCCTCAATACTTCCCTTCACCACCATAAGTCCTTGTACCCGCACCCCAAAACCGCTTTTTATAGTCCCTGATATCTCCAGATCACCATTGAATCTCACATTGCCGGTACCGTAGTCGACGTCTCCGGAAATTACCTTCCTGCCTTTAACAGAGATCGTTCCCGAAGCATCGATAAACAGAGCACCACTCCGGGAAGCTATCAGTACATTCTGATCTTCCCCGGAAACAACTACTCCATCTCCCGCTCTAAGAGCAATATCTTTGGGCTCAGGAGCCGGCAGTGATTTACCCAGAACGGAAATGCCGGGAATCCCTTTTTTCGGCGGAACTCGACGAACCAGAGGAGTTCCCCTGGTAACATTTATTATACTCTGCAGCTCCCGGTGATCGACACTTCCGTTCTCAAGCTCCAGCGGTTTACCTCGCGATGATGTATCCACCAGCAATTCCAGCCGCGCATCTCTTCCCGGTATCGGCGCTTTACCCTCGGCGGCCAGACAGGGAGTCCCCTGGATCCTCCTCTCAAGCATCTTGTAAAGCGTAGATTTTTTCAGACCAGCATGTATTCCTTTTCCAGCCAATGCCCCATAAAGAGACTGAAAATCGGGGTATTCATCCTCGGGTAGCAGATTTACCTGTATGTACGCTCGAATCGCATCTTTGGACATGGTAACGCGAATGTCAGCCACAGATCAGTCCTTTAAGGGATCGAGTGAGGAATCGGTTCTTAAATAATTGCGGATGTAGTCATCGATCGCATCCTCCAGACTCATGCACCGATGAGTACAGCCTGCCTCACGTATTTTTCGCATTTCCGCGCAGGTATAATACTGGTATTTACCTTTCAGATGTTCTGGCATGGGAACGTATCGTATTTCCGGAGTTTTGTTGGCGGAGGCAAACATCGCACGGGCAACATCGTTCCACGACCTGGCTTGTCCAGTGCCGATATTGAATATTCCGTTAACATCAGGATTGTCAAAGAAAAACAGAGTCATGGCCACCGCATCTTTTACATACAAAAAGTCCCGCTTCTGTTCGCCATGTCCGTATTGTTCTCTGTGGGATTGGAAGAGTTTCATAGTGCCCTGATCCCGGACTTCCGGCCATGCTTTATTGATCACACTGCGCATATCACCCTTATGCCCCTCGTTTGGGCCAAATACATTGAAAAATTTTAATCCCACCATTTTTTTCAGCCATCCGTTGCGAAGGGCCAGAAGGTCAAAAAGATGCTTCGAATATCCATACATGTTCAACGGTCGTAGAGTCGGCAACAATTTCTCCTCATCATCGTACCCACGCTCGCCATTGCCATAGGTGGCGGCACTTGAGGCATAGATAAAACGACAATCCCGATTGGTCAAAGCCCATGATGCTAGACGGGTGGTGTAGCGATAATTATTCTCCATCAGATAGTCGGCATTTCGCTCTGTGGTGGCCGAGCAGGCTCCCATGTGGAAAATGGCCTCTATTTGTCCGTTAAATTCTCCACTCTCGAGTTTTTCGATAAATTCGGTCCGATCAAGATAATCCAACATTGTCAATGGTACAAGATTACGCCACTTCTCCGACTCTCCGAGGTGATCAACAACAAGGATATCCTGTCGCCCCCTTTTGTTGAGCTGCCATATAATTGCGCTGCCGATAAATCCAGCCCCTCCTGTTACCACTATCATCTTTTCCCCTCCATTCAACCACACCAGCGATTAGGAAAGCTTTCGATTGTTCTCCCCTATGGCAGGTAAGTTCATTATATTCACATATGAATCATTTTTTTTCCATCAAAATTGAGCGAATCACAGCGAGAGTATTTCTCGATTTAGAATAAATAGAGACGTGAAGCACTCTGCGCCATATCGAGCGTTGAGCCACGCGATGTAGATATAAATACAATTTGGGCTCGCGGGAATCCAGCGCCGGCAGCTCGTCTGCGATTTTGCCCCTCCTGAGCCATAGCTTCAGAACAACCGCTCCGGTATGTATGATTTGCCTGCCTGCCTTTTCATCAGATTTATATTCTCCCTGAGCTTTATTGGTTGTATTTTTAATTTACATAAATTGCGCGGTTCTGAGCGGATGAGTCGCGCAATCAAGCAGGAACTTAATTGGGAATAACTCCAATGGATTCATTATGATCGAATGCTCTAAATGTGGCACTGCCAATTTTGCCCTCGGAACAGTATCGGGGTGTCGCGTATGCGGATACTCCTTGAATAACGCCAAAAAAGCCCCTTTTTCAAGGGCATCTATTGCCTGGGACAGATTGGATGACGTGGGGGTTTTTCCTGCGCTGGCTTCAAGCCTGAATTCAGCTGTTTTGCACCCCTTTCGATTCAGCAAGATGGCATCCGAAGAAGGAAATACCTCCCGTGCGATTCTCTTCGCCATCATTATCAGCTCTCTAACATCTCTTTTCGGCACACTGATTTCATTACGATTTCCATCCCCATCACTCTGGGCCGTGGCGACAAATCCGACATCCCCGGGCCATAATCTTATCCTTGTACCCTTTACAACACTTTTAGGGGTATTTTTCCTCGCCTTATATACTCACAGCATGCTCTTTTTTTCAGGCAGCCGAAAACCTTCATTTACCAATACCGTGCGGATAATAAGCTATGCACATGCTGTTTCAGTGCTTTCGCTCATTCCTTATATTGGTATATTCCTTTCGGGCACATTTTTCATTTACATCCTCTTGAGCTCATCAGCAAACGCCTTCCAGACCAGCCGCGGAAAGGCCGCCCTGTTTCTTCTTCTCCCCTGTTTTTTATTCGCACTTGTAGTAGGATTTCTTTTAACCGCTATAACGGGAAGCGGTCTTTTCTTGAATAATCTGGTTAAAGAGATGATTTTTTCCCTCCGATAAAGTACAATGTAGTGAAACTGCCCTTATGTATTCAAGAAGAAAGAAGTATATATGGCCAACAGCATCAATATGCTTCTCGATGTTACCATGCCCATTTCCGTGCAATTGGGTCAAACTCGTATGACCATCCGTGAGTTGCTGAATCTGAAAAAGGGAAGCCTCGTTCAGCTTAACCGCATGGCTGGTGAGCCGGCGGATGTATCAATCAATAACAAGTTGCTGGCAAAGGGTGAAATCACGGTAGTCGACGACCGTTTGGCGGTGAGAATCGGTATCTTGTATGGAGCTCGGGAGAAATTTAAACATCTATAGGTACAGGTGCAATTATTATTTTCGAAGGTCGTGTTGTGTGTACTATGTATAGAGACCGGAAATGCAGCAACCGTGCTTCTGTCCTGATTCCTTTTCCCGCGGTTTCGGAATATGACTGTGCAAAAAACGTCTCGTTTCGCAAAAATCCTTCTTACCGCCTTTTTGGCATCAAAAATTTGTGCTCTTGAGGCTACTCCACCCACCCCTCCTCCTCTCATTCTCTATCTAAACTCGTATCATCACGGGCTCGACTGGTCCGATAATGTCTATGAGGGTTTTCTTTCACATCTCGAAAAATCCAAATCACAAGTCAGAGTTTCCACGGAATACATGGATTCAAAATTCCACGCGTACCGAGTTCTGGACACACTGCTGCTCAGGACGATGCATTCAAAATACAGTCAGGACCCTCCGGATGTAATTGTCGCCTCAGATGATAACGCCTTGCGTTTCGCAATGAGACACCGGGAAACGTTCTTCCCCAATGCGCCGATTGTTTTTTGTGGCATCAACCACAGAAGGTTAACTGAGAGTCAGCGCACATTTGCTACCGGTATTTTTGAGGATATCTCCGCGGTAAAAACAATCGATCTAATAAAGAAACTACACCCTCGGGTTCGAAGAGTCGTATACGTCACTGATACCACCGTAACCGGGCGTATTCTAAAAAAACAGGTCCTCGCAGATACATCTTTGTATACCGGAGCGCTGTCATTTGAAACATTGCTTTCCGAGCCGGTCGATACACTGATCGAAAACATCAAAAGATTGCCCAAAGATGCCGTCATAATCATTTTATCTATGTACCGGAATAAATACGGACAATACGTTTCGGTACGCAGGGCGAACCAGGTAATTGTGGATCATTCTCCGGTACCTGTCTACAGTCTCTGGGAGCATCGTATTACCGGGGGAGTTGTCGGCGGGTATGTTCTGCAGGATTTTAAGCATGGAGAGAAAACGGCTCAAATCGCGTTACAGATTCTCTCGGGAACTCCTATAGAAGAAATTCCGATTCAACGGGATACCGTCAGCAAACCGCTTTTCGATTTCAGAGCCGCCTATGCACATGGCCTGAAGTTTTCTAAAATACCGGAAGATGCATCGATACTGAATCAACCGCTCTCCTTTTACCATAAGTACCGTCACTACATCCTGGTGGGAATTTTTGTGCTTATTATACAGCTTGTAGTGCTAATTTTTCTTCTTATTAACATATCACGACGGAAACGAGCGGAAAAGCAGCTTGCAAAAAATGAGAGATATACCAGAAATATTTTTATCAATGCCCCCGTACCAATGGCGATACTCAATCGAGACAACACTTTCGGGATGTTTAACAAACGTCTTACCGAAGTATATGGATATGAAGAAGGGGAGATACAAAACATATTCGAGGGATTGAATAAGGCGTGTGCAGATGATGAGTATCGGGAAAAATACATGCAGATGTATCGAGAGCAGAAAATTGAGACTGTTTTTAATCTCTCTCCCGATATAACTCCTGTGCGCTGCAAGGATGGATCAATCAGATATGTGGAGTTTTATTTCAGAGAAAACGACACCAGCAGCTACATCCTGGTTATTCACGATGTCACCGAGCAGCATGCCGCAAAAGAGGCTCTGCACAACAGCGAACGTGAATTACGAATGATGTTTGAAAACCATTCGGCAATCATGTATTTGACGGATCCCAACACTTTGCGGTTCATTGATGTAAATGCTGCGGCGTGTAGTTTTTACGGATATTCACGCGAGCATTTCAAGACGATGTATATATATGATCTTGATGTTGATGATGAGGCCACTTTACGTAAGAAGATTGGATGCTGCTCAAAAGAAAAGCTTGAATCCACCGTTGTAAACCATCGGCTGGCCAATGGTGAGATCAGGACAATGGAAGTTCGTTCCACCCTGATTCACTCTAAACCGGGTTACCAGTATTGTTTTGTTATCGGACATGATATTACCGAGCGGATCCGCATGGAGGAGCAACTTCGCCATTCGGAAAAAATGCGTGCAATCGGCCAACTGGCTGGCGGCATAGCACACGATTTCAACAACCAGCTGACAGGCATTATCGGTGGGGCAGATATGCTGCGAAATGCATTGAAAAAAGAGGATGCTGAGTATGCACTGGCCGATAGTATATACAAGGCGGCACAAAATGCCGCCACACTCACCCACCAGCTGCTAACTTTCGCCAGTGCCAGAAAGGAGAAGATGCACGAAGGAGTTGTTGATATCCACGAGCTTCTTCGTGAAACTATCACCCTTTTTTCACACAGCATTTCCAGGAAAATTACCATAAAGCAGGATTTCAGGGCAAAACCATCTATATCGATCGGTGATCAAAGCCAACTTCAGAATGCCTTTTTGAATCTGGCTATAAATGCACGCGATGCGTTTCCGTCCGGGGAAGGTACAATTGTTTTCTCAACCTCTCTTTTTCGAGTTGAAGGCAGCCCGCTTCCCTGCTCAAATCCGCCTTCCCTATTATCCTGCGGAACGTATATCGCTGTGCGGGTGTCTGATAACGGATCGGGGATGGATCAGTCGGTCATAAACCATGCCTTCGAACCATTCTTTACCACAAAATTCCCGGACGGAGGCACAGGTATGGGACTGGCGACCGTCTATGGCACTGTAAAGAATCACAATGGTGCCGTTCGCATCGATAGTCAACCCGAAAAGGGGACCTGCGTTACCATCTACCTGCCTCTGAAGAGCACTTACGAAGATACTCAGGACTCTCCGGCTCCCCAGATCTCGATTGCGCAAGAAGAAGAAATCACTCCCAAAACCATTTTGGTTGTGGATGATGAGGAGATTGTTCGTATAACGGCGAAAAATCTTCTGAAATGTCTGGGTCATACGCCGATAGTCTGCAGTAATGGAAGAGAGGCTATCTCGCTGTACACAGGCTCAAAAGAGCAAATCGATCTGGTTCTTATCGACATGATTATGCCGATGCTCGATGGAGCGCAAACGATCTCACGACTCAGAAAAATCAATCCATCTCTCCGCGCGGTCATCTCCACCGGATACAGTTTCGACACCTCCATACAAGACATCATCGATGACAGAAACATTTTCTCGATAAAAAAACCATACACCCTGGCTGAGCTGAAGCAGAAATTTCTGCAAATTTTCTCTTCGTCGTCAACTTCCCTGCACAAAGGATGAAGATAGAGTAGGGGGTCGAGAGAACGAAAAGTATTTTTTTTCCGTTGCCGCAACACAAGCCTGTTGCATGCAACACCCCTAACTCACCCGACGTTGCGTTGCATACCACACTTCTATTGGGGTGAATAATTAAAACACTCACTTCTTTGCGCCCACTCAGCTGTTTTCAGGCTATTTTGCTCAATGGCATATTATTTGATGATATTACCGAAACAAACGGTGATGCAACGATTTTCAAATAAGGAGAATGTAATGAAACAGATAGCAGTATCAGCAAATGGGCGTTTTGTATATTCATTTGCAACATTCGCGGTGTTAATTCTTTCGGGGCTTCTTCCGGCTGAGTCGTCGACCGGGCACAAACCGGTCACATATATAAATAGCGTAGATGAGTTTAAGGAGGTGATAGAATCCTCAGAAGACCGGCTTCTGGTTTTCGATCTCTATGCCGACTGGTGCATGCCATGCAAGATACTTGGCCCTCGTCTGGAAAAAGTAGCGGCCGAAAACCAAAAGCAAGCTTCCGTCTACAAGATCAATGTGGATAAACATCCCGGTATCGCGGGAATGTTTGGGGTACGGGGTATACCCTACGTGGTATTTGTCAAAGAAAAGACAGCTATACACGCCATAACCGGAGTTCAACCCGAGGGGGTGTATGATAGCGCCATTAAAAAGTATTATAAATGATTCAGGCTTCGGTGAAACCGGGGCATTGTTTTTCCTACTGACTGCCTGATGGTGATTGGGCTCTCTCCCAAAACGATGAGTGTATGGTCAGAGAGTTTCCTTCCCACCTGAGAGTTCCCTCTTTTTTGAGCCTAACCAGAAGTCTGGAGAGGGTTTCAGGTGTAGTTGCGATTGCGTTTGCCACATCCCTTTTTGTCAGCGCTATAGTTGCCTGGTTTCTTGTGCCTATTTGTTCCTTTAAAAAAAGCACCAGCCGATCCTCCACATCATGCACGGACAGGGAGTGAATCTGTTGGGCAAGATATCGCATCTTGCGCATCATAGCAGCCATGAAATCATCCCGAAATGATTCGTTAGCAATAAGGCACTTGAACTGATGCTTGGGAATCATGTAGACCATGCCAGTTTTAAGCGCAACCGCATTGACAGGATAGGTATTCTTCTCAAACAGAATCACCTCCGCAAACATCTCTCCGGGGTTGATAATCTTTATGACAATCGGTTTGCCCTCGGCAGAGGTCTTGTACAGCTGAATGCAGCCGGTTACAAGAATATAGATGGAATGCCCCGCATCCCCCTCCAGAAAGAGAATCTGCTTCTTGGTGACATGTTTTTCAAGGCAGATATCGGCCAACGCATGAAGATTTCCCTCACTGATTGATTCAAAAAGGCCTATCCTGGAGAGAACATCCTCCCGGTTCACGGCTGCAGGCATGTGCATCTCTTCCTTCCTGATTATTGGCATAGCCGAGTACGGCAAAGCCGAATCTGTTTCTCGGCTTGTCGCCTACCCGGAACGATAAAAGCAAAATCTATATGATGTGTGGACAAATGCTACAACAACAAACGGGATATTCCCATCCTCCAGTCCCGTCTTTCCCGCTGAAGCTGCACTGAACGGAATAGGACTGTTATAGAACTTGCAGTCAAAAATAACCCTTTTCATCTTACCGTGCAACATGGTGTTTTTCGGTAGTGGTAAGTCGTACGGGTGGTTTGTCGGTGTCTCTTTCGAAACGCCGGCAACCGGCCGTCGTGACAGTGCCGGACAGTTTTTCTGGGATTTTCAGTCGGCTGCATCCAATGCTGACAGAGAATGTATCGCCTTCTTCCTGAGTGTGCAAAACGGATTATGATCGGATGATTTTCTTATGGACTTTTCAGAATCTTAGCCTGGGTCAGGAAAAGCTGTAAAATCAGGACGAGATAGGAGTACTGGTGTCAGGCTTTCACTTTTTCTCTATAGAAGCTTTAAGTATATATTATATTGTCTGAAATATAAAACCATAATCTTATCACTCTTGCAGGAGTTTTCTATGTCCCATCTAAAGGTTTTTCGTTTTATTCCTCTGTTTTTTTTGATTTTGCTTACCTGTGACGACAATCCTCAGTCTCCGGTCAATACAGACAAGATCCCTGACACCGAGCCTCAAAACGTGACGGTTGAACTGACATTAGCCGATGAACACCGTGAACAGATCGATGGTAAAACTATTACCTCCGTCATAACCGGCGTGCCCTTCAGTGTGGAGCTGGACCTTACCGATGTTTCACACATCGATGAAATAGACGTGCGGTTTGGCGAATCTGATTTCGATACGACAATCACTCTCTCTCCTGACGATGATCAGCAAAACGCTTTGATTGAAGTGCTCGGAACATTTCAAAGTGTTGGTGAGCAGAATATTGTAGCCACGGTCACGACTACCGGCGGTAACACTATCACCGACAGCTTATCCTTAACGGTACTTGACAATCCTTTTTCGATTGTCATCGACTCCACATTTTCCTCTATGATACTTCTTGCAGAGGAGACCGATACAGTGGAGTTTGTGATTTCCCCGAATGGCCGCACACCGGACGAGGTCACTGCAACTCTTGAATCCGGCGACCAATCTTCACCTGTCGCTATCATCTATTCGGATTTAAGCGGAAAAATCCCCGTACAGCCTGAATCAGCCGGAAGATATACGCTCGGTATAATCGCGCGAACCGAGGGCTTCAACTGTACAGCGGGCGTAGAGTTTTCGGTGTATAATTTCCCTGTATTCTCCTCTTTACCACAAAATGAGGACACTGTTTTGACAGGAGATTATGATACACTGATTTTTGAGGCACAAATGTCAGATTTTGATACCTTCAGCATAAGCCTGCTCAATGGTGACGATTTCAGCAATAATACACTTGATGATATTACCGATGAATCTGCTCACTCTGAAGATATTGCGCTGCTGGCGCTTGTTTTCAGATCCATACAAGAAGGTGAATATACAATGCGTGTGTCGGTGTCAAACGGCATTCACCACGACACGGTTGAGATCTCACGCACGGTGGAGAAACGACCGATAACCGAGCCCCCCGAAGTGGTTACCCACCCAACTGATCTCACGGTCCGTAAGGATAGCAGTGTCATATTAAGCATATCCGCCAGTGGTGAAGAATTTAGCTATCAATGGCAACTAGATGGAGAAGATCTCCCGGATCAGAATCACAGACACTTGCAACTTCATGAATTAGATAAGACTTATGACAGCAGCGCAATCAGATGCATCGTAACTAATGAAGCCGGTTCGGATACCAGTGACATTGCGATACTCAGATTGGCCTACCTTGTGAGGTACGACGGAAATGATCAAAGCACCGGAGAGGTTCCTGTCGACACGACTCTCTACTGTAGGGGCCAGGCGTTTGCAGTTTCGGCAAACACAGGTGAACTTGGAAAAACAGGACACCAGTTTGATGGTTGGAGTACGTCTTCCGACAACCAGGAGGATACCTACTCCGCAGGAGACTCAATCACCATGGGAAACAACGATACTACTCTATATGCCGTCTGGAAGCCTGAAACCTATAAGATAAAGTTTGATCCTAAAAATGACGAGGACACATTTTCGGATTCCGTGGTTTATGGAGATCTTGTCGAACAACCTGAGGATCCAATTCTTTCTCAACACATCTTTTTAGGATGGTACATGATGGACAGACTTGAAATGGTTCCGTTCGATTTTGATACCGTTCCACCTGCAAGAGATGTAACGATTTTCGCCCGCTGGAAAGCCGAAATTACCGTTTCCTACGATGCAAACGGTGCCGATGGAGATGTGCCTGTCGACGATTCAATCTACGAGCCGGCGAATTATGTCTTAATCAAAGACAGGGCAGATCTGTCGATGACGCTACATAGTTTTATCGGCTGGAATACCGCGGCAGACGGTAGCGGTACCGGATATTATCCTGGAGATTCCCTCCAGATAGGTGCAGAGTCGATAGTTTTATACGCACAGTGGACGCAGGAGGATTTATATCAGATTATCTATTATGATAACACCTCTTCCAGTGGAACGGCTCCCGTTGATGACAGATTATATCTGAATGGAGCTGAAATATCTATAACGACACAAGGTGATCTCGAAAAGACAGGATACGAGTTCCTGGGCTGGAATACAAAAGGTGACGGTAGTGGTGAAAGTTACGCCCCCGGAGACGTAGTACAAATCGATGGTGCCGATATCACGCTTTATGCCGACTGGGGTTTGATCTTTTACACTGTCAGTTTCGAAAGCGATGGTGGGGAAACTGTTGAGGACCAGCAGATTGCTCACGGCAATTATGCCTCTGAGCCCTATCCGGAACCATCACGGACAAACTACGATTTCCTCGGATGGTACACAACCGAAAGTCTTACTACACGGTTCAATTTCGATTCAACACCCATAACATCCGACATGACACTATACGCAGCTTGGGAATACGGCTATGCCTGCCCTTCGGATCACCCGGTCAATTGCAATAACGATTACTGTTGCGAAGAAGGACACACATGCTGCTATGGTGGATGTTGCTCCCCCGGCACGGTGTGCTGCGGCGGTTCGTGCTGTCCGGAGGGCAGTTCTTACTACTGTCCTTCAAATCAAAGTTGTTACGAAACCCGCGAGGATGCAGCGTATTTTTGCACCGGGACAATACAAAGTTGTCGGTAAATCCAATACGAGTATCTTATCCGGGCGGCAGATATGCTGCCCGGACATTACTCCTGATTACCAGATATGAATATCATGTTCCTCTTTCGACTACTCCTACTTTGTTTTCAATGTACGTGTTGCATTAAGAATCGCCAGAAGAGCCGTACCCATATCGGCAAACACAGCCTCCCACATACCCGCCAGACCAAAAGCCCCGAAGCTGATAAAGACAGTCTTGACAGTAAGCGCAAGAATTATATTCTGCCATACGATCGACCGTGTCTTTTTACCGACACGAATCGCCTCAGCTACCATTGACGGATGGTCGGTCATCAAAACCACATCGGCTGTCTCGATGGCCACATCCGAGCCCAGAGCACCCATGGCAATACCTATATCGGCACGGGCAAGAACAGGTGCATCGTTTATGCCGTCCCCGACAAACACGATATTTCTACCTTCTTGTCTGTCCTGCTCAATCGATTCAAACAACCTGATCTTATCTTCGGGAAGCAGCCCCGCATAGTAGAAGTCAAGATTTAGTTGTCGGGCGACCTCTCGTGCGGCAGAATCATTGTCTCCGGTGAGCATACCGATTTTTTCGACCCCAGCAGCGCGAAGTCGCGAAACCGCCTGCTCTGCATCACCTTTGAGCTCATCGCCGATGGTGATGTAGCCGGCATAGGTATTGTCTATCGCTACATGTACGACAGTTCCCTGAATCCCGCCGATCACATGCTCAATATCGTATTTGTCCAGTAATGCATCTTTGCCTGCCATGATTTGATACCGCCGGGTGCGGGCAATCACCCCCATTCCCGATATCTCCTTGTGATCCAGAACTGTTTCCTCAGACGCAGGAAAGTGTGATGCTGCCTCCACAATCGACTTTGCTATCGGGTGGTTTGAGTAAGTCTCGGCCAGAGCCGCAAGTGACAGAAGCTTTTGTTTGGAGAAATCGTTGCATGCCACCACCTCCTTGACACGAAATACCCCCTCAGTAAGAGTACCCGTTTTGTCAAAAATCACCGTGCTTACGGATGTCAACGCATCAAGAAAATTGGATCCTTTCACCAGA
Organism: uncultured Fibrobacterota bacterium; assembly: GCA_964419255.1. Taxonomy (GTDB): domain Bacteria; phylum Fibrobacterota; class Chitinivibrionia; order Chitinivibrionales; family CAYFVL01; genus CAZPHU01. Next base: position 21,474 of record CAYQOU010000067.1, read on the forward strand.
AGACCTCGTCTGGATGCTCCGCCGATTCCACCAAAATAGCCCAGCGGTATAGATACAACCAGTGCACACGGACAGGAAATCACCAGCAGCACCAGTGCACGGTAAAGCCAGGTACCAAATGTCTCTCCACTTATAAACAGGGGGGGAATCAGTGCTACGGCCAGAGAGATTAAAACCACTGCCGGTGTATAGAAACGAGCAAATCTGGTGATAAATTGTTCGGTCCTGGTTTTCCTGGCAGTAGCATTTTCCACAAGGTCGAGAATCTTTGCAATAGATGATTCTTCAAATGCCCTGCTGACCCGAATCGTCAAAAGATTATTGATGTTGATCTCGCCTGCCAAGACAACATCCCCCGGTCGCACCGTCGACGGAACCGATTCTCCGGTAAGCGCGGCGGTGTTTACCTGTGCAGTCCCCTCCTCAACTATACCATCGAGTGGAATCTTCTCCCCCCCTCTAACCACAATCAAGGCCCCCGGCTCAATCTGCTCGGGAGTAACTCTTTTTAAACCGCTGTCCGCTTTGAGATGTGCATAATCGGGCCTGATTTCCAGCAGACCGCGAATTGACCGTCGGGAACGAGAGACTGCCAGATTCTGCAGAAATTCCCCCACTTTGAAAAAAATCATCACCCCAACCGCTTCAGACAGTGCGTGTATGGCAAACGCACCCACGGTTGCAATGGTCATCAGCACATTTTCATCAAACAATTGTCCCTTTCTGATCGTTCGAACAGCCCCCGTCAAAACATTCCACCCCGCAAGTGCATATGCCAAAAGCGCTACCAGATATTCTGCAATATGCCAGGGAGTATGGTGAAGCCGCTCTTCGAAAAGAAGGTGCGTCAAAAAGAGTACAAGCGCCACGACAATTGTGACAATCTCCTTCTTAAAGCTGAATTCTTCCGCCTTTGCCTCAAGCCTCATCTCTTCCCGTGTATTGGCCGGGATAATATCCACCTCCGGCTCGATTTTTTTGATCTCCCGACGAACCACTTCGATATCATCGGTATCTATATGAAGTGTAAGAGCGGCATAATTGATTGACACATCCCTCACCATAGGGAGTCTTTTCAGATGTGCTTCTATCTTTGCGGCACAATTTGCACAGTCCAGGTTTCGGATGCCATATTTCTTCATCATTCTCTATCCTCTGATCGAATGAAAAAAATGATTTACTCGGCAGTGTGTATCATTCCGATGTTCAAAATCTCACGAATATGCTCATCGTCGAGTCGAAAGTAGATCATTTTGCCCTCGCGGCGTGCACGCACTAGCCGCGTCTGCTTGAGCAGCCGCAGCTGATGCGAAACGGCCGACTGACTCATGTTGAGAATGACACTCAGATCGCAGCCACACATCTCCGAGCGACTCAAGGCACTCAGTATTCCCAGTCTGGTACTGTCCCCCAATACCCGGAAAAAGTCCGCCACATCCAGGAGAGTTTCGGATGAGGGCATATCGCTTCTTACTTTCTCGACCACATCATGGTGAATCGTCCTGCAGTCACAGGCAACAGGTGTCCGGTGGTGTTTTTTAGCCATTTCATATCCTTCCTATATAGAACATTACGCTTGAACAGGTGTTCAAGTGTTCATATATAAGATACCACCTCCC
>CAYQOU010000068.1:0-14852 GCA_964419255.1 uncultured Fibrobacterota bacterium
TTATTTTTAGGCTATCTTTACCGTATCTTGCGTTGTTTTATCTATTGGGTAGTGGGATTCAGCTGCTAATGTACCTATATCACTTCAAAAAAAGTTACTCATTCATACGGATTAGCATTAGGAATTATGAAAAGGAAGTAATTAAGAGAATCGCCTCGTTTAGCATATCTATTCAGGTAACATTTTTTATCGGATCATTGATCGATCCCGTGGTAAAGTATATTATTGGGACATCTCACGCGAGGACAATGATTCCAACATATGAAATTGCGAAAAAGTTTTCGAATGCAGTTTCGGGCCTTTATAATTCTTCATTCAGGAATAGCCTGCCAAGAGTGAGTGTGTTAAAATCTCGGGAAGACTTCAGGAAATTTCTTTATACACGTGGAGTTTTGGTTTCAAGATTTGGTATCACGTATTCTGCACTGTTCTTTGGAGTATTTTCATTTCTTTTCGCTATTGTTTTCAAGTACTTTTATAATAATGAAAGCTCTCTTGTAATCTTCTATATTCTTGCATTAGCTGAATCTGTAAATAACGTGAGTTATATCTTTTATATGTTTATAATAGGACAAGGCAAAGCGCTCTTTCTTTCTTTATTGCAAACGATAAATCTGACCATAACTGCAACATGTGTGGCCAGCGGATTTTACTTCTTAAATACAAACATGGGATTTACAGGTCTTTTTGTTGCATCTGTTTCTGCAAATGTTCTCATGTTGATGTATGTTAAGAAGATGAGTTCAATAAAACTGTTTGTCATATATGCGAAAATGAAAATATGGAAGCTCATTGTACTGATCACCGCCTTGTTTTTGATGGTATTTGCAATAAATGAATATCCGAAGCTTTGGGTACTGCATAATGCAGGTCTAATCTTAGTATGTTCAATCGTGTTTTACAGAGACATAAAAGTAATAGCGGAATACATTCTCAGAGAAATTCTTCGCATTCCCAAACTGCAGCGGGGAATTAACAATAATATCTGATTTGGAAACATGATGGTGAAAGAAAATGTGAAAGTTTCTATAATTACCCCCTCGTATAATCAGGCTTGTTATATTGAAGACGCCATCCAGTCGGTGCTCCAACAGCGTTATAAAAATTTAGAACATATCATTGTTGATGGCGGATCTACTGATGAAACAATAGAAATCTTGAAGAAATATCCTCACCTGAAATGGGTTTCCGAAAAGGATAGAGGTCAGAGTCATGCTATCAATAAAGGCTTTAATATGGCGACAGGTGAAATCGTAGCGTGGTTAAATTCTGATGATTATTACGAGAAAGATATGTTTAAAGAGGTCGTAACCTATTTTAACGCACACAAAAAGTGTCAGTTTTTATATGGGGATATAACATATGTAAATGAAAATAGAAATTTTATATGTAAAATATCCGGAGATGTATTGAACTATAGCAATTTGCTTAAAAATCCTGATCTGGTCAGACAGCCGAGTAGCTTCTGGAGACGAAGCGTCATAGATGAAGTTGGGAATTTGAATGAAAAATTACACATGGTAATGGATTTTGACTTTTTTTTGCGTATTGCAAAAAAGTATGAAATGCACTACATCGGCCGAAATGTTAGTTATTTTCGATTTTATTCCGCAGGAAAAACAAGTAAATATAAAATGAGGCAATTCGGTGAATTGATAGACATTTTGATGAAGGAACAAAAATTACAAATATATAAATCAGCCAAATATATTATAAGTAAATTAATAAGGCTCTGCAGTAAATAGAGAAAGGTTATCTATTGCATAAAGTTTATATCAGAGAAGTCACAGTATACTCTATCGGAGACTCAAGAAAATATTCAACCTGGTCAAATGTACCGTATTTCTTTACTGAATCTCTTATAGCTAAGGGGGTTAAAGTAAATAGGGTAAATTTAAAACCGTTTGTTCTTGCGGAAGTGTTATTTAACAATCTGATAAAACCGGCATTGAAAAAGATTAATAAGGATACCACCTATGAGTATTTTCGCACTGGAATAAACTTTTTCCATCAAAAGCAAAGAATCAAGAACGGTGTAAAAAAATATGGAAAATCAGACGCTCATATTTTTATGACTTTTAGCTTTTCTTGGAAACACAATTCTAAGGAGAAGGTTTTTTTACAATTTGGCGACTGGAGCTATGATTATTATTTGAATTGTTTTCATAAGGCCGCTCCAGATGTTTTTGAAAAAGCAAGTATTGATAGAGAGATTAAGCAAATAAAAGATGTCGATGGAGTGTTTTGTCTTTTCCCCGGACCATGCGAATATATAAAGCAGCATCACCGGGAAAACGACATATACTATTTGGGAAATGTAATAAATTGCTGTTGCGAGCCAATCAAAAGTGAGATAGAAGAATATAAAAGAGAATCAAAGATCCTTTTGTTTATTGGAAATTATAAATACAAGCAAGGGGCGCTATCATTAATAAACGCTTGTAAAAATAGGATGATAAAGAGATATGGTTTATCTGTCCATATAATAGGAATGAGTACGAGTGAGTTGGGAAAAGATATTGAAAATGTAGTGTGTCACGGTTATCTGAATAAAGATATACCTTATGAACGGGAGCGATATTATGCTCTTCTCAAGAAAGCTCGTATTGTTGTAAATACTAATCCCATATGGGCGGGCTTCTCCTCTATTGTTGAGGCGATGTATTTTTATACCCCCGTTATTGTATATCCCTTTGACGAATTCAAGAAAACATTTGGTGGAGACATACCGTTTGGTGTATATTGCAATAATTCGGAGGATGATATAAGACGGGCAATTTTACAGATAATGAATAGCAATAATTATGAACAATTATGCGAACAAGCATTTGATGCTGTTAAAGAGTTTGGGTGGGATAGTTATTGCACCAAATTTTTAAAGAAGGCATCTAAGATTTTGAAAAGAAAAAATGATTCTTAATATGCAAACATAATTGCACAAGAGGGAAAAGCCTACTTAATTGCTTCAATGTTAAGGCTTATGAAATAATCTTTCCCGTTGAGTGAAATAGATTTGTTAGACCAGTCATCGATGTTCTTGTGCCATACGTGTTCGTGCTTCCATTCTTGTACTTGTGAAAAACCAACCCTTTTTAACAAACTTTTCAAGTAGAACTTGTCGAAAATTGCATAGTGATAATTGAAATCATAATCTTGCCCGCCATACAATACGACCATTAGTTTTTCAAGGTCTTCCGCATTTTCATCGTATGCTTGCAGGATCACTTCGAAATCAGGAACAGAAATTCTTAAAACGCCACCAAGTTTAAGTTTACGGTAGTATTCTGACAATACGAATTCAATTTGCGTATGCGAAATATGCTCAAGGCAATGAGATATATAAATAAGGTCGAGTTCATTGTCTTTGAACATGTTTAAAGACTCAACTTTATGCAAAAAGTGCACATGCTTGAATGGTAGAAGGTCGACATTTATGAAGTTGGGGTGATTAATTTCGCCACACCCCAAATGGACGTTTTTAATTTTAGTGTTAGGTTTTTGATGGTTAAAAAACCAATAAAGATATTTCAATCGCCTTTTAAAATACCGAAAAAGGGTGTGTATGTTTCGGAGAGAGTTGTTCGCATTCATCAGCTGATCCTGCTTAAAATCTATTAATGGTTTTTTGACTAACATGGTGAAAAGATGTTTTACCTGTTTTGTACGTATTCATAATTGTATATTTTCGCACACGCTATTTTATGGTGTAAAAAGGTGTATAATCTCGACAAAAAACATGTAATGTATAATCATTTACTCTGAGGACCTTCGATAGCATTTGTACAATAATTATAGATTAGATCTAAATTGGTGGTTTCGTCAAAATATTTTCGTGCCTTTATATATCCATTATCCCCAAATTCTTTCGCAAGTGATTCATTCTCTAACAAAGAAAGTATACCCTGACAAATGTCGGCCGAATCACCGCATTGGACAATTATTCCGTTTTTCTGATGGTCTACAAGCTCGAGTGTGTGAGCTGTATTTGTAGCAACAACAGGCTTTTTCATTGACCATGCTTCAATTAAGGGCCTCGAAAAATGACTTTGAGTATTGAGAGATACTAAAACATCCGAGCAAGCGATTATGAGAGAAGTATCATCGACCTCGCCCAGGAAAGATACATGGCTGTTTAAGTTTTCTATTTCTTTCATGCATTCTGCGCTGTACCTTTTTTCTACTGTGTGGTTCTTTCCTACGAGTATAAAATGCACATCTTTTCTTGATGATGTTAGCAGCTTAATGGATGAAATATAATCTGAAGTACCTTTAATGGGGTGTATGCCACCTAAAAAAGTTACAATATATTTTTCTTGAGGGATTCGTAGTTCTCTTTTCTTTTCAAAGATACTCTGTGGTAAGAAGTGCGATTCGGAGACAAACTCTCTGACTATTTTTATTTGATTTGAGGTAGAATGGGCGGGAGAAATCTGGTTAGCTTCAATTTCTGTGATGGGGAAAATCAAATCGGAACATTTCAGAATTAATCTGGATAAAAGGAATTTTCTTATTCCAAAAGTGCCTCTATTGAATAGGCTCCGGATATGAATCGCCGTAGGGATACCCAAAAGCTTACTTACAACTGAACTATGGATAGATACATATTCATTGATGTATACAAAATCCGGTTTAACTTTTAGAACACAGAAAAATGTTATGGACATGCCCAAGAGAAACTTTAAAACATTTCTAAAAACCATTATGAGGCCATTTACCGAAAAGATGGTGAAATTGTCACTAAAGTGGAGATCTAAGGCAAAGGCGTTGAAACCAAAGAAAAGAGAAGGTATACAACTAGCCCCCGTTTCATGAAAAGGTTTTTGTGTCGCGGTGCTCTTTGGTGTTAAAACAGTTACAATGTAACCTGCTGTTACAAATTTTTTAGTTATGTACTTAAGGCTGACTGAAGACCCCGAGACGAACTTGTCATGATCAATGAAAAGAATTTTTTTCATTTGGGAAATACCCCGAACGGACTGGTGCTTTTATGGAAATCCTAAAAATCAGGGATGAATATGAAAACTAGCAAAGGCTCGACTTTATTAAAAATACATGCAGAGAATGCAATAAGCAATTTAAATACGTAAAATAGCTCTGTTTATTGCCTGTATTTTTTATAAGTACAGGCAATAAGATCCACAAAAATGCTATAATGACATTTAGGAGATGAGCTTTCTTAATAGGAAGTTGAAAAATTTCCTTATAAATGAAGTGGAGATATTTAACTCATAATTTCATTTTGGAATACAAAATGCTTATGAAAATGGGATGAAGATAATAAGCAGGCTTAAAGGAAGATGAGCCAATGCGATGATCGATACATTTTCTATGACGATATCGATCCTATTGATCGCCTGATTTCTCAATGGTGGTTACAACCTATACAAGTTGGCTTAAAAAACCAAATAGTAGATGAGGGCAAATGTCTCAAAAAGAACGAAAAACATCGCATTGGGGCAGATGGTATTTTATTGATCTGGGATGAAAAATGTTTTTCGAGGGTTGAAAAGAATATTCTGAATAAGAAATGAGAGAAAAATGAAAAAATTTCCACTCGTCTCCGTGATGATTCTTAATTGGAATGGTGAAGAAGTAATTGAAGAATGTATCGATTCCGTCCTTCAGACAGAATATGAAAACTATGAGATTGTGGTGGTAGACAATGCTTCTACCGATCGTTCAATAGAAATAATTGAAGGGTTTAAATCAGTTAGGCTGGTAAGAAATCAACAAAACTATGGGTTTGCGAAAGGAAACAATATAGGTTTCGCTTATTGTAGAGGGGCATATGTTGTCACATTGAACAATGACATAATAGTTGAGCCGAATTGGCTCAACAAACCAATAGAAATTTTTGAAAGAGATGAGAGAATCGGGATTGTTAGCTGTAGACAAATGAATTACTACAAAAGGGATCTCATCGATTCACTTTATCTCTTCCCCACACATTTTCTTTTGTTTGGAAATATGGGATTGAAAAAACGGTATTGTCGAGAAAATCCCCATTACTCCAAAAGAGGCTATACCATTGGAGCAAGTGGCGCTTCTGTCATATATCGAAAGAAACTTCTTGAAGAATTAAATGGGTTTGAGGAAAAGTTTTTCGCTTATCATGAAGAAAGCGATTTGCATATGCGGGCATTCTTAGCAGGATGGAAATGCCTCTATATCCCCACCTCAGTCGTTTATCATAAAGGTAGCCATTCCTTTAACAAGATGAAGAAAACTTTTTATTATTATCATGAGCGTAATCGAGTATGGTTCATTTACAGGAATTTTCCGGTGTCGATAATAGTCAGGAACCTGCCAATGATATTGTTTAGAGAATTTAAAACATTCGTGAATGTCGCATTAATTAAAAGGCACATGCATACTTATGTGAAAGCGCGAATAGATGGGTTCAATACTTTAAGGCAATTTAAAGATGTACGTTCCATTAATATAAAAAGGTTTTCATTGCACAGGAAGAGATATAACATGCTGACTAAAAGAAAAATATTGCCTTTTTGAACTGCTGCTATGTAAATGAGTATGTGTAAATCACAAAGACGGTGTCAAGGGAAAGAATGAGGGAAGAGGAGGCCGTTTGGCTTGAGTTAGGGGCTTATTCTAAGAAATTAATCTTTCACAGCACATCACGCAGTATTTCCAGTGTTTTTTGTGCAGTGACGTTCCAATCAAATTTCTGACGTTGTCGCTCGCAATTTGCTCTTAAGGTTTTCATTTTGCCGGGGGAAGTAAGAACATCCAAAAGCTTTTCGGCAATATCGTCTGTATCGTGCGGATCGACATAAACGGCCGCATCGCCGGTGACCTCCGGAAGGGAAGTGTTATCTGAAGCCAGAACGGGCGTCCCGCAATTTATCGCCTCCAATGGTGCGATACCAAAACCCTCATAGAGGCTTGGGAATGCAAAAATCTCAGCGCCTTTGTACAGGTAAAACAGTTCCTCATTTTCAACATACCCTGTGAATATCACCCGATTTTCCAGTCCATAATCCTTAACCAGAGCATACGTCTTCTCGTACCACCATCCCTCGCCTCCCACGATAACAAGACAATGATCAATTTTGTCTTTGATGCGTTTGAAGGCGTGAAGAAGTCTTTGAAGGTTTTTTCGAGGTTCCAGAAATCCGACGAATAAAATATACGGATGCTTTAGGCCAAACTTTTGGAAAACCGACTCGGCCGTCTTTACGTCATATTCATAGTCTACCCTTTCATCTGCCGCAAGATAAGTAACACTCACCTTCTCCTCGAAATCACCTACATATTTAGATATATCTTTTTTGGTGTTTTCTGATACGGCAATCACTCCGTTTGCTTTCCTTACCGCTAATTTTATGATAGGAACAAATAAGCGTCTGGAACGGGGATAGAGCCTGTGAAGAAGGAAAAAACTCAGATCATGAATTACCACTACATTTTTCGATCTCGACCAAATAAAGGGCATGGTGTAGTTTGGTGATAATAGAACATCAACTTTGTCCCTCATACAATAATAAGGAAGAATCGCCTGCTCCCAGGCGAGTCTGGTACTGACTCTCTTTGGAGCTACTGGTGATAATCGAAAATTTTCAGGCAATGCAGGTATCGAGGACGCGCCGGTTTGGCTGCAATATACGATGTATTTGTTTTGTGCATCTATTTTAGATAATGAGGCGATTATATTAATTATATAGAATGATGCGCCCCCTTTTACGCAAGACAAACTGGATGCATTTATACCGATACTAATTGCCATGCTCTGCAGCCATCACTTTCCCCCAGTTTTTCTTACGAAGCCAGGCTACGGTTTTGGCACAACCCTCTTCTATCGAGAAAATCGGACGGTAACCAAGCTTCCTCTTTATCTTATCAACGGATACTATGTTTACATTGTGTGTAGTCCACCACACTGTTTCCCTTGTAAAAAAAGGTTTTTTCGAGTATGGGGATACAAGAGGGGGTATAGGAAAAAATTTGGCCATTGTTTCGATAAAAAAGGCAAAAACATATGCAAGCCGGGACGGGATATGCAATGAGATGACCTTCTTATTCATCTCCGCGGATATGGTGTATATGACCTCTTTAATAGAATATGAGCGTCCGTCTGATACGTAAAACGTCTGGTTACGAGCTTCCTTTTTACTGCCGGCCAGTATGATGGCATGGATTGCATTCTCAACGTAACAGAATTCCATGAGTGTTTGACCGTTCCCTATGAACGGATAAAACCCTTTCTTGACCATGCCGAAAAGTTTGGGTACAATGATAAATGTTCCCGGCCCATAAATCATAGGAAGGCGTAATGTGACACATTCCATCGGCCAGGAACCGTTCATGACAATCCGCTCTGCCTGAAGTTTACTCTTTCCGTAGTTATTATCGGGGCATGGCACATCCTCTTCGGTCCGGGGTTTTTTGCCATCCCCATAGCCCGCCGCCTCGACAGAGCTGATGAACACAAATCGCTTCACTCCGGATCGGGATGCCTGTTCACATAAATATTGTGTCCCCCGGATGTTAACATCCTCGAAATCCTTCCACGTTTTTCTCAAATCATTTCGGGAAATCGCTCCCAAATGATACACGATATCAATGCCATCGCAGATACCATCAAGGCTCATGGGGGCACGCAAATCCCCATTCCGCCATTCAACTTCTTCAGGGTCAAAAAAAGAAATTGCTTCGGTGCCGAATCGTATGGCCCTGACCGTGTGGCCATCTGTAAGTAACTTCCGAACAAGATGTTGGCCAATAAAGCCGGTCGCGCCGGTTACTAGAATAGCTGCCATTATATCACTCTCATAAATACATATCTTTGCAATGCATACGTTCAAATATAACTTTTGTTATAAACAGACTGAAAAGAACTAGACGATGCGCACTTAGATACCTGGCAGCCGGTGCATCGAATCACAGAAATGGTATATTGTTCAGATTTCCATGAATTCTGATTCCAAATCGCCTTGATTTCTTTCCTTTGTTTACTTCGATACCTGCCTCAAGCTATTTTTTACAATTACGGGGTCTGTGCAGATCTTTATTCAAATGCATTTATGCTTTCTTCGTACTTTTTTTTGACTCAGTATGCCACGCTTTTTATTTACAACTCAGATTTAACACCAACTACCATGAAACAATTCTACCCGACAATTCATACAAACCGTCCGATCGCCGGCGACTTCTACGAGATGGTCTTCGACTGGGACCCTGCGGCAAATATACCGTTGGCGGGGCAGTTTTTCACTGTCAGGGTGAGCCAGCAGAGCGTGCCGCTTCTGCGAAGGCCGTTTGCATTTTCGGGCTTCGATACGGACAAGAGCACCGTATCCATGATCTACCAGCGACGCGGAACCGCGACTCAGCTGCTTGTGGGCAAGCGGTCGGGGGACCAGCTGGATGTGATCGGGCCGCTGGGAAACACGTTTATCCCCCCGGAAAATGACGAGAAGCCCATTATCGTTGCCGGAGGGGTGGGGATCGGGCCGATGATGTTTTTGGCTCAAACCCTTATCCATAAAGGCTTTAGGCCTCTCTTTGTGTTCGGAGCACGTTCAAAGGAGTTTGTTCCCGATATCGTCTCGTTTTCCGCTTTGGAGCCGCAGGTGTGCACCGACGATGGTTCGCTGGGGTTTCATGGAACAACGGTTGATTTTCTTCGAAGTCTCGAAACGGCAGTGATCAAAGATGCTGTTGTGTACGGTTGTGGTCCCAACCCTATGCTAAAGGCGTGTCATGAGTTTGCGCAGAAGCATGGGATTATCTGCGAGGTATCCATGGAACAGGTGATGGCCTGTGGGGTGGGCGCTTGTATGGGGTGTGTGATCAAAGTGGTGCGGGAGCCGGGGTATGCACGGGTGTGTAAGGAAGGCCCCATTTTCGACAGTAAGGATGTTGTATGGACCTGAGTGTGCAGATCGGAAATAAGAAACTTCCCAACCCTATCGGAGTCGCATCCGGGACATTCGGCTATGGAAGTGAGTATGAGGCGCTTGTGGATCTGAATTCGATCGGGGCCATTTTTACCAAGGCAGTGACTGTTGAGCCGCGACCGGGAAACGATATTCCTCGCATGGTAGAAACTCCTGCCGGAATGCTCAATTCCATTGGTCTGGCCAATGTCGGGGTAGAAAAATTTATCACCGATAAGATGCCCTTTCTGGAAAAGCTACCCTGTGCGATCATTCCCAATGTGGCTGGATCGACGGAAGAGGAGTATCTGGAAGTGCTTGAGCGGCTGGAGGCCAATATCGATGTGTTTGGGTACGAAATAAATGTCTCTTGTCCCAACGTGAAACACGGTGGATTAGCATTTGGAACTGAGCCCAAGATGATCGAGCGTTTGACCTCGGAGCTGCGCAAAAGGACCGATCGGCCGCTGATCATCAAACTTACACCAAACGTAACCGATATCACGGTTATCGCCAAAGCAGCGGAACAGGGAGGGGCGGATGCCGTTTCGTGTATCAATACCCTGGTCGGAATGGTTATAGATGTTCAGAAGAGAAAACCGGTGCTGCCCGCTAAAACGGGAGGCCTGTCGGGGCCTGCCGTGAAGCCCGTCGGTATTGCCATGACCTATCGGGTCAGCAGGGCTGTGTCCATTCCGGTTATCGGTCTCGGGGGGATTATGGACACCGATGATGCCCTGCAATATCTGTTGGCGGGTGCTTGCGCGATTCAGATCGGCACCGCGACATTTGTCGATCCCTCCATACCGCATACAATCCTGCAGGGGATAATTTCTTTTGGTCTGAAGGAGCATCTTGCGTGCGTTGGAGAAATCTCAAATCTGTTGCAGTAATCTGCCTGTATGTAGGAGGGGTGACTCTTTTTACCTGTTCCACCTCCCCTCGATATACCAGAGGGAGTTGCGGTTCTCCTCAACAAAGCCCGGCCGTTCAACTGAAGCCCAAAAATCCCAAGAAACTTCCCGTCGGAAGTACCACTCCTTACGTGACGGGAACTGCGTCTTACTATGGAAAGAAATTTCATGGCAGGCAGACCGCGAATGGTGAGCAGTTCAACATGTATGAACATACCGCCGCGCACAGGAAATTGCCGTTTGATACTCGGGTGCGGGTGACCAATCTTTCCAATAACCGCACGGTTATCGTTCGGATTAACGACCGGGGACCGTTTGTGGGGGCCAGGGTTATCGATCTTTCGTACGGGGCCGCAAAACAGATCGACATGATCGAGTCAGGAACCGCTCGAGTGAGACTGGAGGTGTTGAAATGAGAGTGCTGGGCCCAAGGTCATACCTTCCGACGCTCCGGGGGCTGATAAGAAACTTTCTGAAACGTGAGGCGATATTTCCCTTCTATGCTTCACTCAAGGTGACATCCCGTTGTCATTTCGGCTGTCCCTTTTGTAACATCCGCCAAAACCGATGTGAAGATCTTTCCACCGATGATATAAAAGCTATTCTGGATAATCTTTCTCGCTCATCAGTTCTGATGACCAGCTTTGAGGGCGGAGAGCCGCTTCTGCGGGATGATATTGAAGAGCTTCTTCGGTATGCGAGGAAAAAGCAATTCTACCTGCTGTTTACGACGAGTGACAGAAATCTGCTGAGCCGCCCTCTGGAAAAGTACGCTCCGTATATCGATTTTTTGCATGTCTCTATCGATGAAGGTCATGATAATCTTGAAATGTTTGATCTTTTACCCAGGCTCTGTAGTCTTCCCACGCAGGTGTCGGTGCAGACGGTGGTAACAAAGGACTCGATGGATGCGCTGGATGAGAAAGTGGAGAAATGCTTTCGGGCGGGGGCAAATATCGTGATTATTCCAGCCAGCCCCATGGATGACGCCGATGATTGCTTTCCAAATATCGATGATTTGGAGAAGCGGATGCTGCGGCTTCGACGCCGGTTTCCCGATACGATTCACACTCCCCAGGGCTATTTTGGCGCATATCGGCAGGGACGATGTTCATCGGCATCGGTGATTATCGCGCCCGATGGACATCTATACTACCCGTGTCATATTCATGCGACCAAAGGGCCGGACCTGCGCACGGATGATTTATCTGCGTGGCTTGATAGTTGCCGCGCCAAAAAGATGCGACAAAGCATGAAACACTGTGATCGCAATTGCGGATGGTACCAGTATTATGCGATCGATTCGTATATCTCTCCGGTCACCGTGTGGGAGGCGCTGCGCCCGATGCTTTTTCAGGGTAAAAGAAAGGGTGATGAGAACAATTAGGTGTGTCTTTTAGCCTAAATGGGATCATAGAAATGGCATTGATTTCCTTCTGATCACGCTTACCAAACCGCTCAGGCCGTGCACACCCGAACTGATCCCGTATGCGGGATGAAGCATAGATGTATATACTTTCAACTGAAGATACATGGGCAGACATCACATTGATGCAGTACCCATTTATCTGGTGACAGTTCTGCCCGAAAACAAAAACCTTTTTAGCTTACCATCTGTTCCATCTTCTTCTCAGATTTTTCCCCGATATTTCTTTTCCGATTGTCAGCTTTGCATATGGACCGGAGAATCCCGCCTCAGGGCCATTCTGCACATCGGCATACTCATAGAACCAGTCGCTGCGGGAGGATGGGTCATGCCAGTATCCGCCGCGAAAGCCCAGGACGATATTTTTGTCTCTTTTATCTATGCCAAACGTGTAACTTCCTCCCAGGCTAACTCCTAAAAGAACACCCATCTGCCAGAATTCGCTCGTTTGGCTGGGGCCTGTAAGAGCTTCTTCGAAGCCTACATTTTCTGAGTTGATTCGCAATCTGAGAGCTCCCAGACCGAGCCCTATCTGGGGATATAATCTGAACCGTTCTTTGGAGAAGATGTCGAAACCGAAAGCCATTCTCCCATAAAAGCCGGTTAGGTCTGTTTCAAGATTTCCTTGATTTCCCTCGTCCCAGAAAAGAACATCCAATCCCATAGAATGAACAAACCGACCGTAAACCGCATCCATTCCTATACCTGCGGAGATGTTATTTTCTGAAATGTCGGGAAGTTCAGCATTCCCAAGCCCCTGGTTGAGATCCTTCACATCCTTGCGTGAGCCGCCAAAGGAAAAATAGGAATGAAACAACCTCCTGGGTTTCCCCTCATCCTTATCAACAACCACCTCCTGTGCTAGTGTCGGAGCAAACGCGACACATATCCAAATCAAGACAGTAGCAATGCTGCTGGTCATGCTTTCCTCCTTTCGACATAATATGATGGTAAACTTACGCTATCAAAATTTGTGCCGAAAATATAGTCAAATCTGAAAATTCACATCTCTTACCCGCGTATGAGGATTGGTCACCAAATACTTGTGCCACTCGAACATGATCCTAACAATTCCCGGCTATTTTTGATATTATCTGACGCTTTTTGCTGCTACAGAGAATACAAAAGTTAACCATCGCCAGTACATGATATCTGCCTTGACAATTGCCCGTTTTATCAATTTTTTTCCGACTTAAAGTGAGAATCGCCTATGCCATCGCGCAAAAAGAAGATGTTTGTGTTGGATACAAATGTCATCCTGCATGACAACAGCTGCATTCATCAGTTTCAGGAGCATGATGTAGTTGTGCCCATAACGGTGCTGGAGGAACTGGACCATTTCAAGAAGGGAAACGAGACGCTTAATTTCCATGCACGCGAGTTTTCGCGTGAGCTGGATACCCTAAGCGGTGATAAGCTTTTCGAGCGCGGGGTGAAAATCGGACCCAATCAAGGGAAGATCATTATCAAGCTGGATAGAGATTTTCATGAGGATCTGCTTTTCAACTTCAGTGAGCAGAAGCATGATCATCGCATCCTTAATGCCGCATACCATCTATCAAAAGAGAATCCCCGGATGCAGGTTATCCTGGTGACCAAGGATGTAAATCTTCGGATGAAAGCCAAATCGGTAGGCCTGATGGCACAGGATTATCGCACAGACCATGTAAAGGATGTCAGCAGGCTCTATACGGGGTGGCGAATCGAGGAGCAGATGGATTCAACGGTCATAAAGGATATGTATACCAGTGAGAGCAAGATAGAAACATCTGTTCTGGAAGATAGAGCGGCACTGGTTTCAAATGAATACATGATATTGCGCAATGGCAAGAAATCCGCTCTGGGTGTTTATGATCCTCTTCAGATGTGCATTCGCAAAGTAGATAAAAGGCAGGCCTACGGGATAATTCCCCGCAATGCGGAACAGACCTTTGCCCTGGATGCTCTTCTGAATCCGGATATCAAGCTTGTGTCTATCAGCGGAAAAGCCGGCACGGGAAAGACTCTCCTTGCACTTGCCGCGGCGCTCGAGAAAAAGAATATTTACCGTCAGATCTATCTGGCGCGTCCGGTTGTACCTTTAAGTAATAAGGACATTGGTTATTTGCCCGGCGATATAAACTCGAAACTCGACCCTTACATGCAGCCGCTTTATGACAACCTGGGAGTGATACAGAACCAGTTTCCTGAAACCGGCCAGAAACACAAACGTATAAGGGAGCTGCTGGAGGGTGAAAAACTAATGATCGCGCCGCTGAGTTATATCCGTGGGCGCAGTCTGGTGAAGATATTTTTTATCGTAGATGAAGCACAGAATCTGACTCCCCATGAAATCAAGACGATCATTACACGCGCAGGGGAAGGCACCAAGATGGTTTTTACGGGCGACATATTTCAAATCGATCATCCCTACCTGGACAGTCACTCAAACGGCTTAAGTTACCTGATTGAGAAGATGCACGGGCAGAATCTGTATGCTCACATATCTCTGGAGAAAGGGGAGCGTTCTGAGCTTGCAGAACTCGCCAGTGATCTGCTGTAGCATTAATATCAGCAACAGATATAAAGTCGTGGTGATAATATACCTCAGGGGGGTTCTTTTTCAGAATTCCTACT
>CAYQOU010000068.1:14952-21773 GCA_964419255.1 uncultured Fibrobacterota bacterium
TATAAAGTCGTGGTGATAATATACCTCAGGGGGGTTCTTTTTCAGAATTCCTACTTTCGTGCCCCCGCACCTCCCGAGGCGGCCTTGCCGATTTCGCCCGCCTTATCCAGCGCAATTTTTGTCAGTATCGGGCCGATCAGCTCGAAGAATATGCACGTCGCGGTGATGGTGTTCAGCACGGTGGCCCCAAGAACATCCCCGGTGGTTTGGACGGTACCATCGGCGGCTTGTGATACTACGGCTCCCACTCCCGCAAAATCCTGCTTCACTATAAGCGACAATCCGATTGCCACACCCGCCTGTGAAAGAATCCCCAGACCAAGCCATTTTTTCACCAGAGGATCTGCCTTACCGATGATTCCCCCCAGACGAGAACCGCCGATCAGGCCTGCGGAGCGGGAAAGGACATATACGATGCCGATAAAGCCAAGAGAAGGCAGGGCGCTGAGGTGAAGGTTTGCGCCTGCAAGGGTGAAAAACAGGATGAAAAGAAGCGGCATGAGATTGGACAGCTCTTCACCAATACGAACAGAAAAACCGTGGGGCTGAGTGTTTATGACTACCATCCCGAATACCATATTCGTGAGGATCAAAGAAATATGTAAAACCGGCGCCAGGCCTGTGGTGACAAAAATGAATCCAACGATCAGGATAAAAATATCTCGACTGTTTTCGAGCTTGCGTCCCAGAATACAAAAAAGAAGAGCCGCGGCTGTTCCCACCAGGATGCTCAAAACAACCTCGATAAGCGGCCCGGCGATGATCTGCAGAAAACCGTTGGTGTGCAGTCCCGCCTGACTCTCCAAAATAGTTTGAGCAAAAGCCGCGGCGAATCCGAAGATGACGATCCCCAGTCCGTCATCGAAGCCGACAACCGCATACAGTGCCTTAGTGAGGTTGCCCCGCGCCCTTAACTCCTGAATCACGGCAACCGTACCTGCCGGTGCGGAAGCTGGTGCGATTGCACCGAAAATCAGGGCCAGAGGAAGGTCGCGGGTAAGAAGAAAAATTGCGCCTGTCACCAGAATAAAGGCCGCCAGCGACTCGGCAAGAATAATCAGTACAATTCCCATACCCTGTTTTTTCAAGGATACGAAGCTGAGCTCAAGCCCTATGGTCAGGGCGACAAATCCGAGTGCCATTTCGGTTATGAACGTGAGATTCTGCTGCAGATGCTCATTGAGAATGTTGAATATAGACGGGCCTGATATGACGCCGACTACCATGAATCCGATTATGGATGGGAGGCGAATCCATTGAACGCCCTTGCCTGTATAAAATGAGACAATTATCGTAATTCCGAGCACCAACAGGGTCGAGATCGTATGCTCCATGCTGCACCACTTCCATGAAAATGATTCAGAAGTTTAGAGTACCCGCGCAAAATACAAGATCCTGCACCATTACCATTATCCCTTGCGCCTCATGAAGGTCGCCGATTGTATTGGTGATCTGTCGCAGAGCCTCATTAGTCAATGCTTGGTTGACAATCGCTAGTACAAGACGATTATACCCTTTTTTCTTGTCGCTGAGAAATCCCGAAAACAAAGGAACCGCGTCGAGGTAATGCGAAGCATCGTTGCCTTCAACAACAGTAACCGAGCTGTCTTCAAGTTCGGAAAAGACACGCAATATTTCGTCAAGGTACTCCTCTTTTTGGACAACTACATGAAAAAGTGAGCGATCCTTGTGTTTCTTAGTGATAAGCGCGTCGGTGCTGTGGCGGAGAAAATTTTCCCGGACTGCGCCGGGATCGTTTGCGGAAAGAAGCTCGTCGATAGCCCCTTTCGTATTCAGAACCCGCGAGATGCTGGACAGCAGATGAATGTGTTCGTTGCGCTGCTCTTTAGGTCCGATTATAAACACAAGAATTTTTGCGGGTTTCCCATCCAGCGCGTCAAAAGGCGTGCCATCCCTGTCTATTAGAATACCTACCACAAATTGATCGATGCCCTCCAGAGCACAGTGGGGGATCGCGATTCCTGCACCGAAACCAGTGGTGCCGATCTTCTCACGATTCTGAAGGGCCTTGAAAATTGTATCCTCGCTGACCTGCGAAAGCGAGGGGTGATTGCGTGCAAGCCTCGCTATGATCCGAAGTGCCGAATCTTTGGAGTCGGCAGAGGAGTCGATAGCTATGCACTGATCACTAAGAGCATCGAATACACTCATGACTTACCCCCCTTTGGATGGGTTGAGAAGCAAATGTGCCATCGTTGAGCCACAAACACATTTATGGTATTATTCATAATATACAATGATTGCAAAATACATCACAATTTGCAAAAAACTGGAAATGTTAGAAGCCATCATTTAATCATTGCGGGTGATATGATAGAAGTACCACCGTGCATCCAGTTTGCGCGATTCACTCGCGGTGATTGGCAAAACATTCCGGCATGGTAGCTTCAACGATCTTGAAAATAGATTTAAAAACATATTGCTGAGATTGGGCGATTGCTACACCCTTACTCTTTTAATGAAGTTGCTCGACTCATCCGATCAGAACCGCTCAAATCGTTGATCCGTCACCTTTTTTTTACATTTCAGATGTTTGTGGCGCATGTTTTGCAAATTTCATCTACCGCTGGAGGAATCAAAAAACCAAAATCACGCACAGGCACTATTGTAGTATGGAAGGGAAGCTCGATTCATCTGCACTGGAGAATGCCGGCGGGCAGGTGACCGGCAGCGGTGTTCCCGTACTGCTTATAAGCGTTTGCATATTGATACTGGGTAACTATCTTCAAAACACACTCCTTGGCATACGAGCAAGTTTCGAGGGGATCTCGTCACTAAACATTGGACTGATGATGTCCGCTTATTTTGTGGGATTTTCCATCGGGCCGCTTATACTTCCGCCGGTTATTGTGTCCGTGGGGCATATCCGAACCTATGCAGCATTGGCATCGCTGGCATCGGCGACTGCTCTGGCATATGCACTGATCGTATTTGTGCCCGCCTGGATTGTCTTCCGATTCCTGCAGGGACTTTTCTATGCGGGCATGATCCTGATCATAGAAAGCTGGCTAAATGGCTGTTCCACCAGCTCTACCAGGGGACGTTTGCTGGCAACCTACGGTATTGTATTCTGGGGATCGGCGGCAGTGAGTCAGACTCTTCTCAACATTGCGCCGGCCGATAGTTATATCCTGTTTGCATGTGTATCCATTCTTTTAAGTATTACCCTTGCGCCGATCACCCTGGCACCATCACACACTCCGGCAACTGTCTTCAACAAACCACTGAAGCTGCGCCGTCTGATATCTATCTCACCGATTGGCGCATGCGGTGCAATGACCAGCGGTCTTTCCAACGGGGCGATCTGGGGACTGGGGCCGGTATTTGCAAAAAGCCTGTCTGCCGACCGTGGGTCTATCAGTCTTTTTATGGCGGTGATCATGGGAGGTGCACTGTTATCCCAGTGGCCACTGGGGCGGCTGTCCGACAGTGTCGACCGGCGGTATGTGATTGTCCTGTCGGGTATCACCGCCGGTCTCATTGGACTGTTGCTCGCCTCCCAGGTTGCCTGTCCACATTATGTCATAATTGCGCTGGTTTTGCTTTACGGAAGCTTTAGTATTCCGCTTTACTCATTGAGTATCGCTCATGTAAACGATTGTGTTTCGGATGAAGAGAGAATCAGTACGGCGGGGCTGCTGATTCTTTTGCAGGGACTCGGCTCGGCGATCGGACCCTTGCTGGCGGGGGCTATTATGGTGCCGTCGGGGCCGCGGGGTTTATTTTTCTTCGTCAGTTTCACATTTTTTATCATGGCAGGAAGTAGTATCGCAATTATCATTCGCAGAAAACCCACCCCGGCCAGGAATAAAAGCCGACATGTGCCGATCCCACGAATCAGTCTCCTGTTTCATATGCAGGGAAAACACGGTACAAGACAGAAATCATAAAGCAGATTGGGGGGGATGCAGGCCAGAAGAGCTATCTATCGGCAGAAAGAAGGGGACTGTCAACTCGAGTATTTCTCTTCCGCCAACGGGGCAAAAACGACTTTCTTCAAAAGAAAAAGATTAATCAGCGCAATGATAATCAGACACAGCAACCACGCGATGCGGTGATTTATGGCAAAATGTTCGGTGAGAAAAAAATTTGCCGTCATTCCTACGATGGCGGTCAGCGGGTAATACACATAGGCGCGGCCAAGACTGTTCCAGTAACTAAACGAATGATTGAAAGTGAAGATGCTATGTAGTCCGTGTTGGCGGAAAATGTCGATCACAAACGAGACCGCCCAACTGATGGTTGCCTTGTGTTCATCAACCGGGATGAAAAAGTATACAACCTCATAGGTGATCCAGCCGATTGCAGTACCGAGCATGGCGATGAGAATAATACGCAGTTTTTCGGGAAGTCTTGAAAATCTCATGTAAATATGGCGGATAGTCTATCCTGATTATTTAAATCAATATACTCTATGCACCCTTCTTTTTCTTCTTTCTTCCAATCTTTATGGCCTCAAAGATTCCATACCAGCATGGCATGATTATCAGTGTGGTGGTGGTAGAAAAGATCAGACCAAAGATGATTGTAGCGGCCATCGGTCCCCACACGGGCGAGCGTCCGCCTATACCCACGGCCATGGGTAACAACCCCGCCATTGTGGTAAATGAGGTCAGAACTATGGGGCGCAGGCGTACCGATGCACCCTCCCGGATCGCATCCATCAATGATCTTCCCTCTTTTCGCCGGTCGTTGATAAACGAGATTGATACGATTGCATCATTTACCGCAATGCCGGCAAGTGCCACTCCGGCATACATAACCGTGGAGGAAAACGCGGTGTTTGTAAGAAGCAGATAGAGTACAACACCTGAAAATGCGAAAGGAATCGAAAAAAGTATGAGAATCGGCTGGCTGTACGATTGAAACTGGGTTCCCAATATCAGGTATATGAGGAAAATGCCAATGAGAAACAGCTGTGCAATCTGCTGTAAGATGTTTTGAAACTCCGAAAATTCCCCTCCAAGTTTCAGGGTAATACCGGGGTATTGTTCCCGGACTTCCCTCTGGAAATACTGCATAATATCTTTATTGATAGCTGAAATATCAACCGTCGGCTGCGATTCGGCTGTTACCTGTATTTGCCTTCTGGCATCCACCCGCTTTATTGCGGCGATACCCTGATCCTGGTTGGTATTTGCAACGGATGTAAACGGGATAAACGGCATCTGCGGATCGCGTGTGGGGAAATGCATGGCGGTGACCGCCTGCACGCTCTTCTGTTTTTCTGGATCATAGCTGACCACCACATCTATCTCCTCGTTGTTGCGATAGAAGGTGGTTGCATCGGTTCCGGTTATCCCAGTTCGAACATGAGAGCCGATGGTTGTGACATTCAGGCCCAATTGCTCGGCTCGCTCATTGTTTACACGGATAAGCAGCTCCGGCTTTCCCCGCTCCAGATCATCGGTGATGTTGTACAACCCCTTATAGTCGGAAAGCAGGTTCTGGAATTGATTCGCGATGGTCGACAAATCGTTGTAATCATCGCCAAACAGCCTGAAACTGACAGGGGGATCGACGGGGGGACCGCCTTGCACCGTGCGAAACTGCACCGATGCAACTCCCGGTATGGTATCGGTCAACGCTTGAATGTCATCGATGATGGCTTCAATACTCTTTTGGCGCTCAGCCCGTTCCACCACATCCACCTGCAATTGTGCCACATTGTTTTGACGAAGAAACTCGTTTTCCTTCACCGCAAACCCGATAGCTGTGCTGACCGCCTGAACATTTCCCTTTCCAATCAGTGGCAGGATTTTTGATTCGAATCCCATGGCAACATCTCTGGTTTTTTCGCGCGGTGCACCGGGAGCAAGCTCCATATCGATATAAAAACGGCTATACTGGTCGCCCTGAAACAGATCCCTTCGGATGATTGCTGTAAGCGATAGTACCGCCAGCGCCGTTAGCAGGCTGACGATCCCAATCAGGTATTTGTGAAGGTATATGGACTCAATCATGCCTGCAAACCGTTTGGTCTGTCGCCCGAAGAAGCTTTCTCCCCGTTTCTGTTTGGGGGCTGCTCCCCAGTGGGCGAAATGGGAAGGAAGAAACACAAACGCTTCCAGCATTGAGCTCAGCAGCGCGAAAGAGGCGACAAGCGGGATTATACGCAAAAACTTGCCGATAGTTCCCGGAACAAGCATAAGTGGCAGAAAGGCCGCAACCGTGGTGAGTGTCGCCGCTATAACCGGCTTGACTACCTGGTTTGTGCCCGTGATTGCAGCCTGCTCAGCATCGATTCCCAGCTGGCGATAGCGATAGCTGTTTTCGACGATGATAATGGCATGATCTACGATAAGCCCCAGAACAAGCACCAGTGCAAACAGGGAATTGCCATTGAGTGATTCACCATAAAAATCCATGAACATGAATGTCAGAGCAAATGTAAGCGGTATACCCAATGCAGTAACGAAGGCATTTCTGAAACCCAGGAATGCAAAGAGCGTCAGGACAACGAGTACAAATCCGGTGATTGCGTTGGTGATTAGCATGCGCAGGCTGTCTTTTATCTGCACGGTGGAATCGTTAAACAGGTACAGACCAACTCCCGCGGGGAGAAGGACACGGTAGTCTTGGACAATCTCCCGTATCTGAGCGACAATCTCCAAAGCATCGGCTGCCGTTCTCTTGCTCACCCGTAACGTGATGGCCGGCATGCCGTTGTATCGCTGATCGACCGAGGCGCGTTCGAATGTATCGCGCACGGTGGCAAGCTCACCAACCGAGATCGCCTCACCCGAGGGCAGTTTACGGACCAGAATGCGTTCGAACTGACTCGCCTCCGTCAGCTCGCC
>CAYQOU010000069.1:0-21112 GCA_964419255.1 uncultured Fibrobacterota bacterium
CAGGTAATTGCCCACTGTAAGCTCGGCGGTTTTCTGCGCGATAAATCCGGTGATCGGGGTAATGATACGTGTGTTTTGCAGCCCCTGCTGAGCCTGCTCGAAAAAGGCCAGTGCCTTGTTGAGCTGCCCCTGTGCATTAGCGAACTCCGCCTCGGATGCCGCTTCACTATCGTAAAGCTTCTTAACCGACTGGTAGCTTAGACGGGCCGACTCAAGCTGACGTTTTGCCTGTGCCAGGTTGTAACTGGCTGCGTTGTCCTCCAACAACACAAGTATGCTGCCCTCCTTTACCCGGTCTCCCAATTCAAACCATATTTCTTTGATCGTTCCCTGCGCCTGTGCTACAATCCATGCCTCTTCTATACCGCTGATTGTTCCCGATGATTCTACCTGCCGGTTTATGATGCCCCTGCTGATACGTACAGCCTCGAGAACCTGGCGACTGTCGTCTTCGGGAGTCTTTTGTGCAGGCTGCTGCTGCCCGCATGCGCAGAAAATCAACCAGGATGAAATGACCATCGAGCGCATTTTCATCGGGTAACCTCCAGCTTGCCGATATTCAATAAATACTGTGCATGGGCACGAAGGCAGGAAAAAAGAGCATCGATATATGCAAGTCGTGCCTGTTCCGTACTGAGTGAAACTTCCAGCAGATCGGTCAGGCCGGCGACCCCGCTTTCGTATCGGGTCTGCATGATGTCAAGGGTTTGCTCCAGCAGCTTTTGCCTCTGATCTGCAGCCTCAAGCTGTTGGCGGGCTCCAAGAAAGTTGCGTGCGGCTGTGCGGGCGGCGGTAATGAACCGATTGTGGGCCTGATTTTCGGAAACCAGGCTCTCTTCGTACTCAGAGACTGCCTGAAAATAACCGGATGTATTGGAAAAGCCTTGGAAAATCGGAATATTTAAGTTCAGACCCAAGTACCATCCGGGATCCTGATCAGGTAAGAATTCCTCCACACCTTGCCACTGAAGAGTGAAAAAACCGTTGAGGGAAGGTATGTAGCCGGTGATGGCCGCATATTTTTGCAGACGCGCAATGCGGGTTGTTGTCTTAAGTGCCTGATAGGAGGGATTCTGCTGTATCGCCTTTCCAACAGCAGTATCTACGGTTAGAGTCGTGCAGCGACCCACAAAGTGATCGTAAGAGAGCAGTTTAAATGATTGGGAAAGGGTATCCAGAAGAATTCCCATGGAAGAAAACAGCGAATATCGTGCGGCATCCGCGCCGGCCCGTGCCTGTGCAAGGGCGGCCCGGCTCTGGGCGACCTCCGCCTCCCATCTGAGTACTTCGGTGATAGGCACAACTCCCGACTGTTGACGAATGCGTGCGCTTTGAAGATTACGGCTGTTGAACTCCAGACTGCTTTGCGCGGCCTCCACCCGTGCCTTCGCGGACACTGCGTTCAGATATGCTTCCCGCGTCGAGTATATTGCCTCCTGGCGGGCTGAATTCAGCTGAAACTCTGCAGCTTCTCTTCCTGCACCAGAAATTTTGATTTGCATATACTGGCTGCCACCGTTTATAATCGGCTGTTGAATCGTGAGGTCGTGAAGGAAAAAGTTTTCAAGGTCCTCTGTCTGATCGTACTCTCCATCGGGCATCTGTTGATCTCCCGGAATCTGCTGGACCGCCTTTGCTCGTCGCCCGCCTCCTTCAGGAAACGTTGAAGTGGGAGAACCAAACTGGCTGACGGTTCCCCCCAACCGGATATATTGGGAGCTAAAACTGATTCGTGGCAGATAGCTGGTGACCGCCTGTCGGTACGCCCATGTGCGTGTATCTAGCTGTTTCTCAGAACCGCGAACATCAAAGCCGGCGATCACCGCACAGGATTCTGCCTCCTGAAGGGTAAGAACAGAATCATCGTTCCATATGACAGCATACGGGCGAATACAGGTGAGGAGTAGTGTAAGTGTAAAAGTAGCGGTTTTCATGCCGATGGATTTAAGCAAGTATCGGGCCGAGGGGAGCAGGTGCAGAAATGCTTTTCAAATGCAGGAGACTATGCGGATTTATTCGCTGCTATGCGCATGCAGGTGTAAGTTCTATTGCAGTCGGTTTGATATCTCCTGTAGCACAAGATCTAAAAAACATGTCTATATATTCAAAACAGAAGAAAATGGTCGTGCGTGCACGGAAAGGCTGATGTTCGGTGGTTAAAATGGATAGCGCCTATGATACCGAAACCGGCGAAATTAGCTCGTTGGCTTCGGTGCGGTCAGGTGCTTTTCAAGAACTGGAACGCTCAGTTCCACGAGGATGGTTATATGGTCAAATTGCTTAACGCGCCAATGGCAGTCTACACAAAGTAGTAAGGCGCTCTTAAGAAGGCCGCACGAAGGGTGAGCAAATCGATTGGCCGGCTCATACCTCGATTCTCGATACCTCATCTCCAAGTGTCACATTACGAGTGCCTGATACATCTGATGGCTATCCTGAGCGGCAAGCACATTCTCGCGGATAGTCACCTTTTTTAGGCGAGCGGTCACATGGGACAGAAGTCTTACATGTTTGGCGTGCTGGTCTTTTCCGGCTGCAATCATCACGATTATTCTCACCGGATTGCCATCCAGTGACTCGTAATCTTCGATTGGTGATTGGCTGACTCCCAAAGCCATGATAATGTCCTTGACCGAATTGAGGCGCACGTGCGGAAGCCCGATGCCAAGCCCGATACCGGTACTCATCAGCTGTTCGCGCTGGAAGACGGCATCGGCAAGCTGATTGCCGTCTGTGACGGATTTGGTTTGGGAAAGGACGGAGATGAGTTCATTAATCGCATCTATTTTCGATGATGATTGTAAAAGTATGCAGTGCTGTGGGGAGAGAGCACGAGTAAGCGATACCGAGGGCGGCGGGGTAGGACGTTCAACCGATTTGCCTAGCCTCTGATCTACCCAGTTTATCACCTCTGAGCGTTTGAAACGCCATGAAGTGCCCAGTTTTCCTGAAGGAATGACCCCCTTTTGAGCCCAATCGTAAACCGTCCGTTCAGAAACACGAAGGTATTCAGCTACCTCTTCGATGGTCAATATATCATTTTCCATAATTATGTACGTATTATCCTTTCTATGAATGAGACGTCATTTAAAAATAGTATTTTTGCAAAATAGTGTAAATATTGCAATATAACAGAAAGAGTTTCCACCTATGTCACTTCTCCACAAGTACAGGCACATTATTTGGGACTGGAATGGTACTCTCTTTGATGATGTTGATTTGTGTCTCGAGCTGATCAATACGATTCTGAGCCGTCACGGTCTGAAGTCGATTACATTGGAACGTTACCGGGACGTTTTCGGCTTTCCGGTAAGAAGATATTATCAGAACATTGGCTTTGATTTCAGACGAGTTTCATTTGAAAGGGTCGCCGTTGAGTTTATAGATGCATATAACAGCAGACGGTTTGAGGCTGGGTTATATAAAGGGGCTGCGGAGACGCTCAGGGGGTTGTGTAATCTGGGAGTGAGTCATTCAGTTCTTTCTGCTTATCGTCATGCGGACCTTGAGACAACCATTCGTCGTCTGGGGATTGGAGGATACTTTGAGACGATCAGCGGCATAAGTGATCAATTTGCCGCAAGCAAAAAAGAAAACGGTGCATTGCTGATCAAGAAACTTACCTATACTCCAGAAGAGATCCTGCTTGTTGGAGATACCGGTCACGATTTTGAAGTCGCCCGGATGATCGGCGTTGACTGTATTCTGATCTCCCACGGCCATTCCAGCCTGAATCGGTTGAAACGCTGCGGTGTGCCGGTTGTTGACGCCCTGAATAAAATTTTTACAACGACATAAGACCTGAATTGTCCGATTCTCTCGCGGTGATTCACACATTGCAGGTAAAAGGAAAAAAAAGAAGCAATGACTGTCGGTCTTTGCTTCTTTTCAGGGTGAATGCTTACTTCAAGGGGGTATCAGCTAACTGTATAGTTACTGACCCTTTGGGGACGCTGCGGTGATAGAAAAGTTTTTGCTCATCGTTGTATAACCGAAGAGCATTGCAGACGAAAAAACCCCAGATGATTATGGGCTCAGCGATAATCAAAACAACTATAATAAATCTACCCTAATTTACACAGGAAATAAATACTCAATTATGAGTAATTTTGAGTACTGGCGCGTCTGGAAATTGGATCAAATCGGGTAATATTACCCTTTTTGTTGGTGGAAAGATGTTACAACAGGTTATGTTCCTGGGCAAAACGAATCAGCTGGTGCGAATTGTTGGCGTTTATTTTTTTCAACATGCGGCGGCGGTGGGTATGTACCGTATGGACGCTTAGGTTCAGGGCATCGGCTATTTCTTTACTACAATCCCCATTTGCGATATGGCGAATAATCTCGATTTCACGAGGCGTAAGGATTCGACCCGCCTCAAGCAGTTCATCATCCGGAAAAACAAGTCCGGGATATGAAGGGCCTTTGTAATCGAAGGTGACTATGGAAGATTGTTTGTAAGAGGTGATGTCTGTGCACCAGGTGATGGTCAATGCGGGGTTTCCGAAACGGTCACGTCTGTATAGAGAATTATCGCGTTTTATTCTAATCCAGTGGCCTTGTCGGTGGCGTACCCGGCAATCCATGGAAAACATGCCTTCCATAGGCAGGGTATCTCGGAATTTGTAGGCAAAGGATAAGCTCTTAAACACAGCCAGGCAGGTCAGAGAAAGGTCCTGGGGATGCACTGCTTCATAAAACATCTCAAGATCATTTAAATCGTAGGGATCATATCCCAGAACATGTCTGATACTCTCACTGACATAGAGCATCTGACCGGTTTTTATGTCCATGATATAATAGAATTGTGTGGAAGGAAGTGGAAAACGCAATCTGTTTTCCTGCTCGATGATTAGATGTCGGTACTTATCCAGGTCAGGATCGACGGGATGTGACCGTAACCAGTCGCATAAACTTTGTGTAGAGAGAGGATTTTTCATACACTTACGTAAAGCAATCAGAAGAGGTCAGCATTTATACACAATAGTACAATAACAGCGGCCCTAATCTACACGTAAACCGCATATAAATGCTAACATGTTGTTTTAATCATCGCCACTAAAATATACAGAATGCCGCTACTTAAAAAGTAGACAATATGACTGACATCTGATGCGTTTTGCAATCGAACAGCAATAATATCAATTGGTGTCGCCATTGTTCATGGCGACCTGAGTCGATTATTGATTGAAACAGCTTGTACCGTATTATAGTTTTTATACCCAAATAAAAATGATGTACATCTGCAATAGGCATAAAAGAAGTACGGTCCCTGTAACACACGGCCAGTTAAAAAAGCAGGTCCCTTTTGAGAAATAATAAGTTTAAAAGTATGAAGATGCAATACGAGATCCTCGACATCCACAACGAGTCAGAGGTCGCGGCATATGAGAGAGCCATGTACAGAGCTTTCAGCGGCTCGGAGATTGTGACTTTAGACAAAATCTGGCAGTTTGATCACAAAAACAGGAAACTGCGTACCCGCATACCATATGATGATCAGGAGATTTATGTTGCCAGGCTTGACGACAGTGTGGTTGCCGGTGTTGCCGTTAACTATGCGATGGACAAAATCCTGCAGCTTGAGATGATGGGATTTTCTATCGATAAGAATCGTAAGGGGATCTGTGAGGGGTTGGGTATCTTTAATCTGCGCGTGTTCCACAACAGCTCTATGGTCGCCTTAACCCTGAAGCAGCACATGTTTGAAAAAATGCGGGAACGGGGAATTGTCCGGGCCTATGGTACCTGCTCTACCCGCAAACTTCGTGGGTACCTTCACCTGGGCTGGCGTCTCATCGATCAGCGCCAATTCGAGGGAGAACAGAAATACCTTCTTGAGATGATCGGGCCCGACTCCCGCTAGAGGAAAAGCCTTGGAATTTGCCCGTTGGTGTCTTTCGATGGGGTATTTGCCAATTCTCATCTCTGTGGGCGTGGGTGTAGTGCCTAAAAAGGACTGGCAGACCCCAACATATTGTGTGCGACCCACACAAAATATGGTGCAAGAATTGGCGGAGTATTTGTAAGTGGTTGTAAATGGAGGGAATACACTCAAGCGCTTAAAGTATAACATAAAAAAATGTTGGACAAAGCACGATTGATGAGCTATATTGTTACATAGAAGATGTGACCGTAACTTTAGTTAGCACAGGTATTTAAAACCCTGACCTCAGACGGAGCATTAACAACCATGACTCAACCCACCCCCTACTCTCTGAATGACGACCAGTCCAACCAGCCTTTCGTTTCGCCTCAACAGAACTCCCCGATGGGCCAAGACAGGCTCGGCTCGGGAATCATCACAGCCGAGCTTGGAGAAGGTGGTATGGCTGTTGTCTACGAAATCTGGAACAAACAGCTGGGGGTCAAACGGGCGGTTAAGGTGCTCAAACCGGATATCACAACCGAGCATCGCGGACGTTTTGATACCGAAATGAAGCTGATGGCCCAACTGGATCATCCAAACATCGTTACTATCCATTCGGTAGGCATGTGGCATGGGCTGCCGTATATAGAGATGGAGAAAATAGATGGATGGTCGCTTGAGCTGCTGCTGGACCATTATGGCTTCTTTCCTTCCAAGGTGGCGGTTTCGATTGCATTGATTGTTGCACGCGCTCTGAGTTATACCCATTCCTTCGAGTACAACATGAATGGCCGGATTTGTAAGGGGGTTCTTCATAGAGATTTGAAGCCGGGAAACATACTTATATCTCATAAGGGGAAAATATCACTCACCGATTTTGGGATCGCCACTCCGGTGAACATTTCAATGCATACCTCCGAGGGCTATGTTCCCGGCTCGCTTCAATACATCGCACCCGAGCAGATGGAGGCCAGAAAAGTTGATCAGCGGGCCGATATATACGCATTCGGGTGTGTGCTTTACGAGATCCTGACCGGTTTCAGGACCTTTCCTGAGCGCAATCTGACACGATTGATTTCAAAGCGTTTGGAAAATGATTATGATCCGATTCGCTCCTACAAGCTCAATCTCCCCTCCCGTCTGGAAAAGCTGGTTACGGCCTGTCTGGAAAAAAATCCTGTGAAGCGTCCCGCTTCCATGACGCTTGTATGTAAGGAATTGGGGACTATCCTGACAAAATATACCGATAAGGCGCCGGAGCTTGTCATAAAGGATTTTATTGGCAGTAATAGTGATGCAGTGCAGTTTTCCTCCTGCTCAAAAAACACCAAAAACAGCGCTTTACGAAAGATTCTGATTGGTATTGGTATTCTTGCATGTATTCTTGGCGGTGCATTGGTATATTCCGGTGGGCTTTTTCAGTCGAATTCAGAAGCTGTTCAAAGCGAACAGAGTCCCGATCCGTCCCAATTGCTCAAGAGTCTTCAGGGTGAGTACGGGATAGACGATCCGCTTACTATCATGCAAAAGGAGGAGCAAAGGGGAAATTATACGAACGTACTGGCTCTTTCGACTCTTCTTTCCGAAGTTAAGTCGAAGAGTCTGCTGGGCGTACTTCTCACCGCACGTGCCCGACAGGAAAACAATTCATTTCATGAAGATTTCTTCTCCCAAAACCACGTAAAAGATGGCGAATTTTACCTGATACATGCCCGCTACCACTACCGCAACGAAAGTTACGAAAAAGCGATTGATCTCTTGCAGAAAGCATCAACCACCAATGCTTACCTCCTCAGTCGAGAGACGGTGAGTAACCAGAGCCTGGTGCTCAGAGCACGTTGTCAGACCGCACTGGCGGAAAAATCAGCCGAGGATTCGATGGCCGAAGCTGCACTGAACAGCTGGCGCGAGGTTAAGCGTGTGTGGCAGGCAGATACAGAACATCCGGTGTATAAGGAAGCCGCAAAAAACTGCTATTTACTCACGTCTGCTGAATAACAAATTTTTTCGGGATCAAAAAACCACCGATCATTACAAGGGAGTTTTTCGAGTGGCGGGGGTGTAGGGGTATGCATCGAATTGTCCCTTTTTTTGATAGCTGAATCCGGCTTCTGAATGCTAAGACCCAACGTATTGATTAAAGAAAAGAGATCTCCTTACGTGCGAAGAGGTGAGGTAAAATGCCCCAGAAGGCCGCCATACTCATTTCTCGTCAGCCTCTGTATCCCAGCGGCGAAATTCCCTGGGTAAGATCGTGCCGGAAGGCAGTCGAGTGGATACGAAAAAGAGGCTGCACTCTGATAACTTCCACGGGACTCCTCAGCTGGGATATTCCCCTGACAGCGGCGATTGAGGTCGCAATACCTGTTCACATTCTTGTGCCGGTTTTTGGCAATATCGTGCCTGAGGAGGCGATATGTGAGGTTCGGCATCATTTCGCTCCCCCACCGCATGCCACCTTGGAAGCAATATGTCACGAAAAACGAGATCTTTCTTTTCGCATGCGCGACCGGATGGTGGTCGACTCAGCCGACATACTTCTACCCATAAGCATACGGCCAGGAGGATTTTTTGAAGAACGAATGGCGAGTGCAGGCCTGGTCAACACAGACTTTATGGTGCCTTACCAAAAAAGAACCAACAGAATCGCATACTCCTTGCGCGAATCTGATCTAAACACGGCCACGACACAGATCGCCTCATCCTTTCTCATTCACTGGACAAGAACCGCACATTCTCACTGGCCCACAGAAACTGTCGGTGACTTATGCAGAGCCATACTCGCCGGTACAAGCTATCCGCGCACAGCATTTTATACATTGCGAAACATGCTTGAAAGCCGAGTGGTGAAAGCAACGGATAAGAACATGCCTCAAAAGCGTGCGTGTGTCTGTTTTTCATCAGCGCCTCTGACATCTTTTATTTCCCTGATGAGTTGGCGACGGCGTTATCGTCACATGTCATTCGAGCCTTACGGAATCGGCATACGAAAAGAGTATGCGTCCGGATTGTCCATCCTGCCGGTACTCTATTGCAAAGCCGGCAGGCGGAAAAACATCTCACCGGATATGGCCTGGCGTATGCAGGGGATCGGTGCCCGTGGAAACTGGCCGCTGGAGCAGGAATATCGTCATGCGGGTGATCTGCATCTTACCGGTTTGCCCGCCGATGCCGTGGCATGTTTCTGCCGCACCGAGCAGGAGGCCGAAAGGCTAAGGGGCGAATTCAACCTTCCTGTTTATCCATTATTAATATCCCAAAAAAGTACACATCAGGCGAAGCTGCAAAAGCGCATCATCAGATAAATCTACACACCTGGAAATAATGAACCGCGCGCAAAAATCTCCTGAGAAAATTATATCCGTTTTCCCCTGCACTTTTTGCATGGCTTGGATTTTGCTCATTTAGGTATCGGGCCTGTCCGGTACCAATCTTTTATCAACGACGGCAACCAGTATATCCCTGGGTATAGCCGATCGAAAATCTGGCTTTACGACCTTCTTATAATGAGAACAAAACTTCCCGTGAGCGGATGAGGCTTGTCGTTGGGGAGACGGTTTCGGGTGGAAAAACATGGTGAGGAGAATAAAACGATGTTGTCGATGCGAAAACAATCTGCACCAAACTCTATGCCTTGGAGGGCAAAGAATGTGCGTGTAGTCGCAATCGACAGCAATTACAACGATGTGCAGGTATCCATGCAAATCATACAGGATGCCGGAATCGAGTGTGCGTGGAAAGTGGTTGACTCGCCCGATGTCCTAAAAAAAACGCTTAAGCGGTTCGATCCTCATCTGGTCATATGCGAGTATGATGTCCAGGGGATCAATGAGCAGATAGTGGCAAAAATCGTGGAGCAGTCAGATACGGTAATTCCGATTGTGCTTGTCACCGGAAAGTTGAATGAGGATGAGGCCGAGGAGCTAACTCACAAATGGGCTTACGATTATGTACTCAAAGATCACCTCAAGAGACTCCCTCTCATTGTTTTGCATGCCCTGGAGCGCCGGGAGCTTATCGAACAGAACAGGAGGCTTCGACAGCATTCAGGGAAAAAGGATAAGTTGGGAGGGTGGGAGCCTTCACCTAAAGGACATCTCACCGATCAGCTCACACGCCTTGAGAGCGAAGTCCTTCAGCGGGAACAGATCAATAGACAGCTCAGTCACAGAGAGAAGAAATACCGCCAGCTTTTGGAGGATATCGCAAGTATTGTGATTCGCTGGTCGACAGATGGTCGTATCAGCTATATGAATTCGTTTGGTCTGGAATATTTTGGCTACACCGAGCAGGACGTGATAGGCTATCATGTCAGGATGCTTTTCCCGATGGCCGAAAAGAATCGGCAGTTCCCTGATTTGTTATTGGAATCCCCCTCCCAATTTACAAATGTGGAGACCGAAAATGTGCGTGCAAATGGTAGTCGGGTTTGGATAGCCTGGAGTAACAGACTCCTACTTTCATCTAATGGTAAACCCGAGGGGGTGTTGTCTGTCGGAAACGATATCACCCGGTTGAAGAAAACAGAGAAGACACTGGAGCACAAGCAGACTCTTCTGGATACATTTTTCGGAAAATCTCCGGTTGGAATGATTGTTTTGGGAGTAGATAAAAAGATTCATCACATAAATTCGACGGCAGCCGATTATCTTGGCAAAAGGCCTTCGGAGGTGGAAGGAAGAAGTTTGACCGATTATTTGTCGACGGATATCACGGAGTTTTATGACTCGATCGACAATGTTGTAAGGGCGGGAAAGTCACTCAATGGCGTGGAATACAGGGGAGAGCTTGCAGGCCGGAAGGGGCGGAGACTTCATTTAATCAGCTCCTTTTTTCCCATGTACTTTCCGGATGGTAGTCGGCTGGTGGGGGTCATATCGCTGAATATCACCAGGACGTGCAACGGTCAAAATGCTTTTCAGAGGTCCCAGGCGTTATATCGAGAATTTGTGGAAAACAGTAACAGTGTTATCTTGCGGTGGGCACCAGATGGTACCATCTTGTTTGCAAATACTTTTTGTGGCAAACAGTTTGGTTTCTCTCCTTCCCAGATGGAAGGTATGTCCCTGGTTGATCTTTTCCCGAAGAGTGATGAGGTGGTGCAGGACATACAATCCATGACTCGCGATATGCTGGCCAACCCTGAAAACTACATTAATATGCATCACAGACACGTTCGTCGGGATGGTTCTGTTGTATGGATCGCCTGGACAAACAGGCCGGTCAGGGATATCAACGGCAGGGTAGTAGAATTTTTGTCCATCGGTAACGATATAACCGAGCTGGTGAATGCCGAAGCAGCTCTCAAAAACTCGGAGCAGTTTTTCGGTAATTTTGTCGACAGTATTGATGCCGTGATCGTTCGGCTGTCGATGAATGGAGTTGTCAGTTTTATAAATCGTTATGGCGAGATGTCTGTAGGTCGGTCGTATAAGAAGCTGCTTGGGTTATCTTATGCGGGTACCATTTTCCCAACCGAAAATTGTGATGCAGCCGAAAAAATAGATAGTGTACGGCACGGTAAGGCTCAAAGCGTACGCTTTGAATGCAGAAGTGTGATCAGACACAAGGAATCCCGCTGGATGCACTGGACAGCCAAGAGAATCGAGTCGGGTGAGGGGGCGGCTGCGGAGATTCTATGCACCGGGGTGGATATAAGCGAAAGAAGGCGTATCGAAGAGGCTCTTCACTATCGAATTCGGTTCGAACGCCTGATCAGCACTCTTTCTACCCGTTTTATCAATCTGACCAGCGCCAAAGTAGACAGGGGAATCGAGACATCACTGCGGCTTATTGGCCTTTTTGCGGGAGCCGATCGAAGCTATTTGTTTCTGTTTGATGAGTCGAACACACATATGTCCAATAAATTTGAATGGGTAAATAAAGGGGTGCGCTCACAGAAAGGAGAGCTTCAAAATCTGAAAATCTCCGATTTCTCCTGGCTTATGTCCTCCATTCAGGCGGGAGAGAGTGTGCTGATTTCGGATACTGCTAAGTTGCCGCCGGAAGCATCAAACGAGGCGAAAACGTTTGACGCTGGAAACATCAAGTCCGTGATCTGTGTACCGCTTATAAGCCGAAGCAGTATTATCGGTTTCGCCGGTTTTGATGCGGTGCTCAGGCGTCAGAAATGGACCGACAATGTGCTGAAGCTGCTTCAGATTGTCGGCTCGATGTTTGTCAATGCGGTGGAAAGGAAACGATTCGATGAGAAGCTTCAACAGTCGGAGTGGATCTATCGCTCAATATTCGAAAATACCGGTACCGCGACAACAATTGTGGAAAGAGATACCACCATTTCCCTGGCTAATAATGAATTCGGGCAGATGCTTGGATACACGAAGGATGAGATTGAGGGTAGGATGAGCTGGCGGCAGGTGGCACACCCCGATGAGATTAAAAAACTCGAGGCCCATCATTTCGAACGTCGCCACAATCCCGATGCGGTACCGTCGCGATATGAGTCTATGCTGGTTACCCGTCAGGGTAAGGTGCTTGACATCATGATTGTTGCCGGTATGATCAGGGGCACCGACAGGAGTGTGGTGACGTTTGTGGATATCACCGACAGGAAGCGCAACGAGCGACAGTTGGCAAAAGAGCGGGAAAAAGCCGAATTGCGTGCCCGGGAAGCCCAGGAGGGGCGGCGTATACTGGAAGCGCTCATGGACTATATTCCCGAAGCGATTATCATTGCCGATGCGCCGGATGTGCGAATACGGATGATGAGTCGGTATGCGGCAAGGCTTTTGGGGATAAAGGACAAAGAGTCGATAGTCAGCAATGCCGAGCGGTCGGACAAGTGGGGTTTTTATCATCTTGATGGAGCGACCCTGCCGTCTTCGGAAGAGCTTCCGTTGAGTCGTACAATTCAAAAAGGGGAGGAGGTTATAAACGAGGAATGGGTAATCAAACGCCCCGATGGTCGAAGTGTCATTATCCTGGCCAACAGCGGTCCGGTTTATGATAGTCGGGGTCGAATAAGCGGGGGGGTTGTTGCGTGGCGTGATATTACGCAGAGAAAGCTCGCCGAGGAAGCGGTAAGGGATCACAGCCATCAGCTGGAGCAGGTGAATAAAACACTGGTTAAGAAAAACCAGGAGTTGGATGAGGCTAATGCCAAGCTCAAGGAGTTGGATTCTCTGAAGAGCGAGTTTGTGTCGATGGCCTCTCATGAGCTTCGCACGCCGCTGACCGGAATAATCGGATTCACCGAGACTCTCATGGCAAAGGATATTCAGCTGACTGAGCAGGAGCGTGACAAGTACCTTTCGATTATCGAAGCCGAGGGTAAGCGGCTGGGACTATTACTCGGAGAGTTGTTGGATATCTCCAAGATAGAAAAGGGGGTTGATGAGCTTGTTACCA
Organism: uncultured Fibrobacterota bacterium; assembly: GCA_964419255.1. Taxonomy (GTDB): domain Bacteria; phylum Fibrobacterota; class Chitinivibrionia; order Chitinivibrionales; family CAYFVL01; genus CAZPHU01. The sequence continues at coordinate 13,238 of CAYQOU010000069.1, forward strand.
GCATGATTAATGTGGCTGGGCTGGCGCGGGAGTCGGTTGCATCCATGCAGATTCCTCCAGAGGTTCATATTCGCATTGAAACAGATGATGAAAGGAAGCTTCGTGCACCGATCGATCACGACAGGATGAAACAGGTTTTCATGAATATTATTGATAATGCGATCATATATTCAAAACAAAAGGTAGATATAGACATACGCATCTCACAGGAAGATGAAAAGATGATTCGGGTGGTGATAGCCGATAACGGTCCGGGAATACCGTCCGATGAGCTAGGAAAGATTTTCGAGAAATTCTATCGAAGTCGCAGGAATCCACCCGGAGAAAACAGAGGCAGTGGCTTGGGGTTATCGATTGCAAAAGGCATAATCGAGGCTCATGGTGGCAAAATCTGGGCCGAAAGTGAGCCCGGAAATGGGACCGATATCATCTTCACCCTATCTAAAAGGAAGTCGGAATATGCGAGTTTTAATTATTGAAGATGAGGAAAATGTAGTTGAACTTCTGCGGGTCAATATGTCTCGGCGAGGGTATACGGTTTCGATCGCCCGGGATGGGAAGAGCGGCCTGGAGATGGCTTTTACGCTTAAACCAGAGGCGATTCTGCTAAACGTGCGTCTGCCCGATATAGACGGCTGGGAGGTATGCAGGCGAATCAAGCAAAATCCTCTGACCGGTGACGCATTTGTCGTTTTTGTTACCGCGGCGGCGCAGAAAGGGCAAATAGAAAAGGCCCGAGAGGCAGGTTCCGATTACTTTATGGCTAAGCCTTTCGATATCAATAAGTTGCTGGAAGTACTAAATGGGATCATGAGTCGTTAATATATCAGGAGGAGATCTGTAAAAGTCGTAGCGGATAAAAGGGTATGAGTGCGAAAATTGCAATAATAGATGACGATCCTAACATTCGTGAGTTGTTGTATGTAAATCTGCAGCGACGTGGGTATGATGCGGTTTCCGAGGGAGACAGTACGAAAGCTTTAGATGTAATCCACTCGCACATGCCCGATCTGGTTGTGTTGGATGTGATGATGCCGGAGATCGATGGATGGGAGATATGTAAGATTATAAGAGATGATGAAAAAATCTCGCATATTAAGATTCTGATGCTCACCGCTAAGAGCACAGCCAAGGATAAGATGATTGGAAAAGATATTTTAAAAGCGGATGAGTATGTTACCAAGCCCTTTGATATGGGGCAGCTAATTCATACAGTTAAAAGGTTACTTGATGAAATCGGGTAGAGTCACCAAAACCGCTCCTTTGGAACTTCACGGAAGCACAATATCTCCGGGTATCGCCGTGGGCAGCGCCTATGTATTCAAGCAAATCGAACTGGATGCCTTGGAAAAAAACAGTTTTGCTGTGGAGGATATTGCTCTTGAGGAAAAGAGACTGGAGCGGGCGATTCAGAAGAGTAAGTCCCAGCTTCATCATATAAAAATGAAGACGCTTCAGACCGAAAACAGGGAAATCAGTAATGTTTTTCAGGTGCATATTCATCTGCTGGAGGATGTTGCCTTTCTTAAGCATATCCAGGATCTTCTCAGGCAACAGCAGTTGAACATAGAGTATGTTCTGGCCAGTCAGATTAATGTCATCGAGAAACGGTTTGCTTCGATTGAAGACGAAAATCTTCGCCGCAGATTTGCGGATATACAGGATGTTTACCACCGCCTGCTTCGTAATCTTCTGGAGATTGAGCATGTGCGGACAAATCCTCTCAAAAGAATTCAGAACCCCGTTGTGCTAATCGCCGAGCGGCTTATACCGTCGGATATCGCACTGATTGATCTTGAGAAGATTCTTGGAATAGTGATGGAAAAGGGGGATGAGACTTCACACGTTGCCCTGATCGCCAAGTCGCTTCAGGTGCCGGTCATTGTAAATGTGCCGGGAATAAGTTCTCTGATACGAACGGACGACTCAATCATTGTGGATGGTGAGCATGGGAAGGTGATTGTTCATCCCGATGAGGAAGAGCAGCAGAAATATGCAATCGATCGGGTTAAAAAAGTACAGCAGCCCAGGAAACCTTCCGTTGTAAACAGGGAATGTACTACTCGCGATGGCGTGAGGGTGAAACTGGAGGCAAATGTAGGATCCTTATATGAAGCCGAACAGGCTGCTATCAACGGTGCCGAGGGGGTGGGGTTGCTTCGCAGTGAACTTTACTATATGGCAAGACAGCATATGCCTACCGCTGAAGAGGAGTGCTCTTTTTTGAAACGAATGCTGGCGGTATTTAAGAAAGGTGAGGTGACGGTGAGGGTGTTGGATGTGGGTGCCGACAAGGATATTCCCTATCTGACTTTCGAAGACGAGGAGAATCCACAGTTGGGTATGCGTGGTATTCGGTATCTACTTAATCACACGGCTCTATTTAAGAAACAGCTTCATAGCATTCTGGGTGCTTGCAAGTATGGCAAAATTAACATACTGCTTCCTTTTGTGACTCTTCTGGAAGACATAGAAGCTGCGCTTGAGGTTATCGATGAGGGATGCCGAATGGCTGGGGTTCGTCGCAAAGATATCCAGGTGGGCATGATGGTGGAGATCCCCTCGGCGGCACTATCGATAGAGCAATATGTGCCTTACATCGATTTTTTCAGTATCGGGACAAACGATCTTGTACAATACACCTTTGCAGCGGGGCGCGAAAACAGAAACGTGGAGATGTACCGACGGGTCACTCATCCGGTTATACTAAAGATGATCAAACACATTGTCTCCATCGCACATCAGCATCAAAAAGATGTCGCGGTCTGTGGCGCGATCAAAACGCCCCTCAACGCATGTCTGATGGCCGGGTTGGGGGTAAACACCTTATCGGTAGAGACTAATCTGCTGCTGCCGATAAAGGAGATGCTGATGAGTAAGGATATGATCGATCTGGTCAACGTGGCCGACGAGTCTCTGAAGGCGCAGAATTCCGCAGAGGTTGAAAACATGCTGGAAGAACTTGCGTGGTTTCATTGAGAATGATAGATCCGGATTCAACGCTCTGATCAAAAACTTTCGAATCGAAGTGCAAATCACAATGATAAATATTATTATCGCCTCACCTGCGGCTGCCATCCCTCAAAGCCATCGGCCTGCTGATACATCTCTGTGGTCATAGTCAGTTTAGCGTCTTAACACGATTTCATGATCCATAAAGCTTGTTTCATATCTGGTTCTCAATGTATAAATCAGTATGTTCGCTTCCTGAATGATCGCCAAATTCCCATCCTTCTTCTGATCTTATCTATATTTTTATGATTGCAGAGAAAGCTTTTACTGTAAGGGAGTGAGAATGATCTGGAACAGAGAATATGAGACCATGTCGCGGGAAAGGCTAACCGAGCTTCAAGGCAGTCGCCTGAAGTCACTGGTGGAGCGGGTATATGAGAAAGTCCCGTTCTATCGGGAGAAAATGGATGTGGCGGGAGTGAAGCCGGCTGATATCAAACGCATAGCCGATATCACCAAACTTCCCTTTACCACCAAGGATGAAATGCGTGAAGTCTATCCGTTTGGGCTTTTGGCCTCGGATAAGAAGGAAATTGTGGAGATTCATACCTCATCGGGTACTACGGGCAAGCCGGTAGTGGATGCATACACCCAGAACGACATCGACATCTGGTCTGAGGTGATGGCACGTACGCTTTCGATGGGCGATACCACATCCGATGATGTGGTTCAGAATGCCTATGGGTACGGACTGTTCACCGGCGGACTTGGTGCGCATTACGGAGCCCGCAGAATCGGTGCTATGGTGCTGCCGATTTCCGGTGGTAACACCAAGCGTCAGATTCAGGTGCTGCAGGATTTCGGATCAACCGTCCTGACCTGCACCCCCTCGTACAGCTTGTATCTTGCCGAGTGTGCGGCCGAGGAGGGAATCGACTTTGCCAAGCTGCCGCTGCGTGTGGGTTTTTTCGGGGCGGAGCCCTGGAGTGAGACCATGCGCAAGGAGATCGAAGAGAAGCTGCAGGTGAAGGCGATCGATATCTATGGACTCACCGAGATCATCGGCCCCGGAGTGGCCAGCGAGTGTGAGAGACAGGATCTGCTGCATGTGTTTGAGGATCACTTCTATCCGGAGATCATCAACCCTGAAACCGGCGAGCCGGTGGAGGATGGGCAGAAGGGGGAGCTGGTTTTTACCACACTGAGCAAAACGGGAACGCCGATCATACGTTATCGCACCCGTGATATAACCTACATCACCCATGAGCAATGCGGATGCGGGCGCAGTTGTGTGCGGATGCATCGAATCCTTGGGCGTACCGATGATATGCTCATTATCCGCGGAGTCAATGTGTTTCCGTCTCAGATCGAGAATGTGCTTCTGGATATCGAAGGCGTCGAGCCGCATTACCAGCTTCTGGTGGACAAGAAGGGAACTCTTGATATCCTGGATGTGCAGGTTGAGATGCACGAAAAACTTTTTTCCGATGAGGTCAAGGGCATAGAGCGGCTGGAGAAAACAATAGAATCCAAGCTGTACAGTAGTTTGAACATACACACAAAGGTGCATCTGGTCGAGCCCAAGACGATTGCACGAAGTGAGGGCAAAGCAAAGAGAATCATCGACAAGCGCAACGTTTATCAGCAGGGAGCAGAATCATGAATACAAAGCAGATATCGGTTTTCCTGGAAAACAAAAAAGGCCGTCTGGCATCGGTCTCAAAGGTCCTCAGAGATAATAAACTGAATATCCGTGCGCTGACAATAGCGGATACGGCGGAATTCGGTATCGTTCGCATGATCCTTAGTGAGCCTGACCGCGCCTATCAGGTTCTTAAAAAGGAAGGCTTTACGGTAAAGGAAAACACAATCGTCGCGGTTGAGATCGATGATCGAGAGGGACTGTTTTACGATCTGACAAAGCTGTGCGATGATAACGACTTGAATATCGAATACACCTATTCGTTTGTGGAGCAGTCTTCAAACAAGGCGATACTGTTTCTGCGGTTCGATGATGCGGATGCGGCAACGAAAGTATTGCAGGACAAGGGATATGAGATTTTGTCGGATGAACAGGTGCGTAAGATTTAAACTCTCGGGGCTTTACACAAGCCCCCATTAACACGTGCCCCCTCCTAAATCTCCCGGAGGGGGCACGTGTTCGAATTAGGGCATTATCTTACGATGTTGCCTTATCCCATCACAACGGTCACATCAACCGTCTCACCTTCTTTGCCTACAGGCACGATGTTGCCTTTGATCGGCTCACCGTTAACAGTCACCCGGCTGATCCCGCTGGACACATGATCCGGGTTTTTCACCGTGACTCTGTAAGTGGTGCCGCGGAAAACGCGGTTTACCGTGAAGCCGTCCCAGCCCGACGGGATGCGCGGGTCGATGCGCAGGCCGTTGTAATCGGGGTGGATGCCAAGAATCCACTGAGTGATGGCCACAAAGTTCCAGCTTGCCGTTCCGGTCAGCCAGGAATTTTTCGCCTCACCGTGGCGCTTTGCCGCCTTACCGGCGATCATCTGCGAATACACATACGGCTCCATTCGATGCAACTCGCTGATCTCCTCGCGAAACGCCGGCGCTATTTTGGCATACGATTCATACGCCCGGTCGCCGCGTCCTGCGATCGCCTCGCCGATAATCACCCATGGGTTATTGTGGCAGAAGATACCACCGTTTTCCTTGTATCCGGGAGGATAGGAGGAAACCTCTCCAAGCTCCACATGGTACTCCGAATACGGTGGCTCAATAAGCACCATACCATGCTCAGTGTCCAGATGCTGCTTGACCGAATCCAGCGCCTTGATCGGGTAGCCTTCATCCTTGCCGATCTCCGCCATCGAGCAGAAACCCTGCGACTCGATCAGGATCTTGCCCTCGTCGCATTCGGCGCTCCCCACCTTTTTGCCGCCGTCATCATAGGCACGTAGATACCACTGACCATCCCAGCCGTGCAGCTTGACAGCATCGATCATATCGGCGATATGTTTTTGCGCCTTGTCGGCTTCTTCTTTCATGCCAAGCTCGCGACACAGCGCGACATACTCTCGACCGATAAACACAAACATCCCCGCAATCATCACCGATTCGGCGTTTTTGCCATCCTTGTTGGTACATGTCTGGAATGAGTCGTCCGGATTCATCGAGAAGCAGTTGAGGTTGAGGCAGTCGTTCCAGTCGGCACGGCCGATAAGCGGCAGGTTGTGCGGGCCCTTATTATTGACTACATGATAAAACGAGCGTTTCAGATGCTCCAGCAGTGTTGCGGTATTGTTTGGATCATTATCAAACGGCACCTGCTCATCCAGAATCGAGCGGTCGCCGCTCTCCTTGATGTAGGCGGTTACCGCCAATATCAGCCACAGCGGATCATCATTGAAATTACTGCCGATCTCGTTGTTTCCTCTTTTGGTAAGCGGCTGGTACTGATGATACGCGCCGCCGTCCTCAAACTGCGTAGCGGCGATATCCAGGATTCGCTCGCGGGCACGGTGGGGGATCTGATGCACAAAGCCCAGAAGGTCCTGGTTGGAGTCGCGAAAACCCATGCCGCGGCCGATTCCAGACTCAAAGTAGGAGGCGCTTCGGGACATGTTGAATGTCACCATGCACTGGTACTGATTCCAGATGTTGACCATGCGGTCGAGGCGCTCATCCCCGCTTTGAACCGAGTATTTGTTCAGAAGCGTGTCCCAGTAGGCACGCAGGTCTTTGAATGCCTTATCCACCGCTTCACTGGTTGCATAACTGTCGATCATCGCGCGAGCCTTCTCTTTGTTGATCACACCCGGCTTCTCCCACTTCTGCTCCAGCGGATTGACGATGTAGCCCAGTACAAAAATCAGCTCCCGCTCTTGGCCTGGTGCCAGTTCTATGTCGAAGGAATGCGAAGCGATCGGTGACCAACCGTCGGCCACGGAGTTAAACGATTTGCCCCGCACAACCGCATCGGGTGCTTCCAGACCGTTGTACAGCCCCACAAAGGTATCGCGATCCGAATCAAACCCGGTGGGCTGGGCGTTTACCGAGTAGAATGCATAGTGGTCACGTCGTTCGCGGTATTCGGTTTTATGATAGATCACTCCGCCGTCAATCTCCACCTCACCGGTGGAAAGATTACGCTGAAAATTGGTCATGTCATCCTGCGCATTCCACAGGCACCACTCCACATACGAGAACAGCTTAAACGACTTTTTCGTATCACCGGTGTTTTTGACTTTCACCCGATGAATTTCTGCATCCTGACCAAGCGGCACGAAATAGCATGCCGACACCTCAAGACTGTTGCGTGCGCCGGTGATGGTGGTGTAGCCCATTCCGTGTCTGCATTCGTAGCTGTCCAGCTCCTTTTTCACCGGCATCCAACCGGGAGTCCATACATCGCCGCCATCGTTTATGTAGAAATACTTCCCGTTGGTATCGCGGGGGATGTCGTTATAGCGATAGCGGGTGATTCGGCGCAGGCGGGCATCGCGGTAGAAAGAGTATCCACCGCCGGTGTTGGATATCAGCGAGAAAAACTCCTCCGAGCCCAGGTAGTTGATCCAGGGATACGGCGTCTTGGGCGTGGTGATCACATACTCACGCTTGTTGTCGTCGAAAAAACCAAATTTCATCTGCTCTCTCCTATAAGGGACGCTTGCGCGCACAGGTTTGTTTGTAACTATATATAAAGGAATAGCCGAAAAAAACGAGACGATTATAATTACAAGTAATTACAAAGCCTACATGACTAAAGGTACGCTCCGTCTAAGTGCCTGATAAAGGTAATCACAGAATATACAATTTATGCAGGGGACTGGGGGGGTGAAGTGGCTAATGAATATAACTCGTATTCAAGGGGAGGGCTCCCCCTCGGGCCAGCCAACTCCGGCTTTGGCCAAGCGTCAGCAGGCCCAAATGGATCTTCGC
>CAYQOU010000070.1:0-21057 GCA_964419255.1 uncultured Fibrobacterota bacterium
TTCGGTACGGCTTACGCACATGATACATGCTGATTTTGCGATAATGATACCCAAGGATTGACAGCGAGACAACGTTTCGAAAATTGCCGCGACCTTTACCGCGTGACCAGAGCAGAAGCTTCCAGTAGTGGGATCGGGTGTTGCTGAGAATGCCGAGTTGAAATAGTGACCGCACAAACGCGATCAGGTGTGAGAACTGCAGTCTCTGTGGTCTGCAGGGTGGATTGTATTCACCTAAAAATTTTCTGATGCGTTCATAATAGACTTTGGGGGAATAGATAGTTTGCAGAATATAAGCATAGCCGTCGCGCAGAACCTCGCTACCCATACGGGGAATTATGTTTGTGCTGCCGTCGACATTGTCGCCGGAAAAATCCCCGCACAGACGCCCTTCCAGTTTCATGCGTTCAAAAAGTCTTGTGCCCGGAATGGCCTGCAGCATACCCACCATCGCCGTGACAATACCGCTCTGCTGAATGAAATCAATCTGTTTCTGGAAAATCGTGGACTGGTCATGATCAAAGCCCACTATAAAGCCGGCCTGCACCTCCAATCCGGATCTCTGAATAAACCTCACGTTTTCTACAAGATTGCGCTTATTGTTTTGCCGCTTGCCGCATTCTGTGAGGCTTTCCTCCTCCGGCGTCTCGATACCGATAAATACTTTCGAGAAACCAGCGTCGACCATAAGCTTTATAAGCTCCTCGTCGTCGGCGAGGTTTATAGAGGCCTCGGTATAGAACTGAATATCTTGTTTATCTTTGCGCCAATTGATCAGTGCCGGTAAAAGGTCATTTTTCAGCAGTGACTTATTTCCGATAAAATTGTCATCAACAAAGAAAACATCATCGCGCCAGCCCAGTTCGTAAAGAGCATCAAGCTCGTCAATGATCTGGCGTGAGCTTTTTGTTCGTACACGGTGACCCAGAAGGGCGGTGACATTGCAGAAATCACACTGAAACGGGCACCCGCGGGAAAACTGAATACTCATATTGGCGTACTGTTTCAGTTTCAAAAGCTCCCATCTGGGGGTGGGCGTCTGTTGCATATCGGCGAATTGATCCGAAGAATAGATGCGTCGGGCTGCGCCCCGGGAAAAATCTTCAAGAAACGCAGGAAGGGTCAACTCCGCCTCATTGAGAACGAAATGATCCACAGATGTAAATGATTCCGGATTGCTTGCAAACAGAGGTCCTCCGGCAATCACTGGCAGATTCGCCTTTTTGCATCTGTCGATTATCTTACGGGCCGAGATCTGCTGCACACTCATACCACTGATAAAAGCGGCGTCGGCCCACGCCAGATCCCTGTTTGTAAGCCTCTGAACATTTGTGTCAATCAGGCGAAGCTCATAGTGGGGCGGCAGCATAGCCGCGACAGTCAGAAGCCCCAGTGGTGGCAAAACCGCACGCTTGCCCACAAATTTCAGGGCATGTTTATAGCTCCAGTAGGTATCGGGAAAACGCGGATAAATAAGTAGAATTTTCATTGTTAGGCCCCTCTATCGTGTTAAAAGGAATGAAATCTCTTCAATGATCCTCAGGTAAACAATAGGCTACCTTTCTGAAGATTTCATTTTCAATGATATACGCAGCATCTCACACGGAATAGAAACAGGCAAAACACGGTCGATATCTTATTTTTTTTTGGAAGATGTATTCTGAGATTTTGCAAATATCGCACCAACTACGGAAAAACAAATCATGGAAAAAATTGGACAAGTACGCATACCTCAATTGTGGGAAGTCCCCGTGAAAAGTATGATCGCTGCTTTGCGGCACCATGCAGCGCAATTGGGGGGGGAATAATGCCGCCCACATGTAAGGACCATGGGCGGCATCAGATTTCACATAGGCCTGGTGGTTACCAGGAATTGCGCATCGGGCGACGTTCCCGGGGACGCGCTTCGTTGACAGTTACGTTACGTCCCTGTAGGGACTGACCGTTAATCTCGCCAACGGCCTTTTGCGCCTGAGCCGACTGTGGCATCTCGACAAAACCGAAGCCCTTCGAACGGCCGGTATCCCGATCGGTGATCACAGAGGCGGAAGCCACTTCACCATACTGTTCGAAAAGGGTCTGCAGGTCGTTTTGTTGGACATCATAAGACAGGTTACCTACGTAGATATTCATTTCTACCTCCATTATTTCGTACCGTTTTTATTGTAGTATAAGCCATATCCGCGATTCCGGCACAGGATCGGGGTAGGCCACACCGGGTACTCCGGCGATTTTTGTATTATCAATAAGTCAATATATGGTCGCTGTTTTTTCTCGTTGAATCTAGCTCAGGCAAATCGCGGAACACGACTGCCGGTCAACCGAAGATTTCGCCCGAAGAGGGGCGGTGCAGGCTTCGGTGTTACTGCCGGTCGGCTCTCTTTTGTCCCCGGGTATCGTTCCAGATGCAGCTTTTCGCCGGTCTGCATACCGATTTTGCGCAGGTACTTCTCCTCATCACAGGACACGAAGCTCAGCGCGGTGCCGGGAGCGGAGGCGCGGCCGGTTCGGCCGATGCGGTGGATATAATCCTCGGCAAAGGCGGGAATGTTAAAATTTACGACATGGGAAACACCGGTAACATCGATACCGCGGGCGGCGATATCGGTTGCGACCAGCACTCCCGTTTCACCCGATCGGAATGATTTCAGCACCTTGGTTCTTTGCTGCTGAGTTCGTCCCGCATGTAAAGCCTCAACCCGAATGCCGCTTTTTTTCAGGTGGCGGCTTATCCGGTCGGCACCCCGTCGGGTGCGGGAAAACACCAGCATCCGTTCGACGGTTTCGGTTTTGAGGATACGTTGAAGAAGCGGCAGTTTGGAAGCGGGCTCCGCGGCATAAAACCGCTGCACCACCGATGTCACCGGCGCGCAGGCGCCCTCGATCATTATCGATTCATGCTCGGGGGCGATCTCGTGTATAAGGCGTCGAATCTCCGGCGCCATGGTGGCTGAAAAAAGCAGTGTCTGGCGTTTTGCGGGAGCCAGAGCGATAATCTTGCGCACATCCCGAATAAAGCCCATATCATACATCCGATCAGCTTCATCCAGCACAAGAGTTTGCACCTGCGAAAGATCCACACTGCCGCGCCCAAGATGATCAAGCAGGCGTCCGGGGGTTGCAATCACAATATCTATGTTTCTTGACAGCTCCCGCAGCTGGCGGGACAGGGAAACGCCGCCAATGACGCACAGAGCGCGCGCATTTGTAAATCTGCCGTACTCTCCGCATACCGAAAGGATCTGTTCCGAAAGTTCACGGGTGGGGGTCAGAATCAGTGCCGCGGGGCGGCCCGGGCGTCTTTTTTGTGGCGCCTCGCGATGCAGGCGCTCGAGAATGGGCAGCAGAAACGCCGCCGTCTTTCCGGTTCCCGTCGGTGCACAGGCGATAAGGTTTTTTCCATTCAGTCCGGCGGGAATCGCCGCACTCTGGATACTGGTTGGGGCGGTATGCCCCGAGTGCTGAATCGCACGCAAAATCGGTGCGGACAGACACATCGTCGAAAAACTCATAAAGGTCCTTCAAAAAAAGGAGGAAGGTGACACACGGCTTGAATCGAAACTGGCGGAGGGCAAAGAAGGATAAGTGGTCCTGAGTTGGCCTGGGCAGATACGTACTTAAGTGTGAGTCCGGTGCGTTTGTTCAAAGCATACAGCTATGCAAACGGCCTGTCAATTACGAAAACAATATATATCGTGTTCCGCTCGAGAAAACAAGTTTTTTTATTTTTTTTTGCAATCTGCTATATGAGCGAACACAGTACAATACGGGCGAAAGCCGGTATTATTACATAAAAAGCAATTTGCAATTCGGCGTTTGGGATGCACGGGAATCATATACGCTTCCAACCTAACAGCGTAACGAAAAAAAAGGGGAGGCTGACGTTTTACGACAGCCCCCCCCGTTTGAGCACTACTATTATAAAGCTATTTGTCTTTCACAAGGTCGTTGAATTCTTTGGCAAGCTCCTCATCGGCTCTGACTTGTGTCATAATTTCGTTATAACGTTCAAGCTTCAAACCGGATTTTTCCACTGCCTTTATCATATTATCGTTTGCCTGCTTCTGCAGCTGTGTTCTTTCCTCAGGATTCTGGGCATTTTGCAGATCCTGCTGGAATTTGCCGCTTATGTCCAGAACCTCTACATAGGCTTTGGAGGCCATCTGAAGCTCCTGATCGCTTACCTCTGCCGGCTGCTCTGCCGGCTGCTCTGCCGGTGCCTGCTGATTGCTTTGCTGCGCTATTGACGGGGTGATCATAAGAAAAAATACCAAAGACATAGAAAACGAAAAAAACCTTTTTGTCAAACTCATAAAAAACTCCTTTGTCTTATTAATAAAAATACACATCTTAATAAAAATACACATCAAATTTTCCGCACTGCCGATTGACTATTGCTCCTCCTTTCCAACCGGATAATGGGTAAAAAGAAATGGAAATAGTTTTCTTCTGTCTGTACCCTAACGCATAAGCCGTGCCATTAAACCGGAAGGCGAGCCAAAGGGCTCTGAGGACCTGTATGGGCCACTTTAACGATGAATGATGCTGAAACAGGGAAACACACACTGTGTCTATATGACACATGTGCAATGGTGTGTGTCAACATCCGCCATGATGATCGTTTGCAGGCAGTGGGAACAGTCCTACAAAAGTTTTCTGGATGAGTGGCTGTTTCCCTTTTCCTTACCATAACCATGCGCTTCAAACACTGAAAAGCTTTATCATCAGTTCATCAATGCCTGGAATTCGCGCTCGCTGCGGCGTTTGGTATTTCCGAATCCCATTTTTCTCAGACCGGGTTCTCGTGGCAAGCCTTGGTTTGTCGATTCTGGCACGGTTGGCGGCGTAACGCAACCACAGGGGCAGAAATGATTGATGCTGGTCCCGAAAACTGTCATGCATTAGTAGCATTCAAGACAACGTGAAGAAGAATGCGGAAAATCAGGAGGACGGTGCTTGAGAACGGTTTTGATGCGCGACCTGGCTCATTTATAGCAAGGCGTGGGGAATTGTAGTGCAGAAAGAGTTCACTACTTGGTCAGGACGGACGCCTGCAGTTCACAGCACAGATCATGCGAGCATGTTTCTAATCATCTCCAGCAGCTCGTCCGTGTCAAATGGTTTTGTGACATACTCATTGGCATGAAGCAGATCTTTGCCGATTAGTTTATCGCGGGGGGTATCAAGGGCGGTGAGGATAAGAATTTTTACCTGCCTGTCCGGATGCATATCCCTTATGCTCTTACATACCTCCCAGCCGTCCATGTGCGGCATCATAATATCAAGAATTACCATGTCGGCATGATGTTGATCGAGGTACTGGAGGGCCTTTGCACCATTTTCGGCAGTAACCGCTTCATAGCCTTCGGCCAGTAAATTAATTTTGAGGAGTTTTCTGATACTGGGATCATCATCCACAATCAAAATCCTGTGTGCCATAAACTACCTCCCGGAACTTCCCCGGTCTTGACAGACGGGTATGGTAAAGGTGAAAGTCGTACCTACATCCGGTATGCTGTCGCAGATGATCGTGCCGCCATGGGCCTCAACTATTGCCCTGGCGATGGCCAGGCCAAGGCCGCTGCCGCCGTTTGAGGTGGCGGTCGTGTAATATTTGTTGAACATCGTTTTGCGTATCTCTTCGGCAATTCCCGGTCCGTTATCGGATACCGAAACCGAGATTGTGTTTTCGCTGCTGTGGGCCTTAACCCATATGCTGACCTCCACGCCTCCGTGTTTGACTGCATTGTCAAGCAAATTTCTCAACAGGCGTTTCAGACGCCACGCGTCGCCCCGGACAGAAGGCATCCTCTCCTGTATGTCAACATCTACTCTGGAAGACCAGGGGAACGAAACAAGAACATCCCTGATCACCTCTCCTATGTCTACCTCCGCAAGATCGAGCGTAAAAGTTCCTTTTTCAATCTTTGATACATCCAGAAATTCCTCCACCAGTGCGGCAAGTTGTTTGCCTTCCTGTTCGATAATACCGCTGTATTCAACCGTTGTCTCGAAGGGTAACGGTTCTCGTTGCAGTGCCTGTGAAAAGCCGATGATCGAGGTCAGCGGCGTGCGCAATTCATGCGAAACCATGGCGACAAAATCCGTTTTCAACGTGTCCAGCTCCATAAGCCGGCGGTTTTTTTCTGCCAGCTCACCGGTTGCCGCATCCACTTTTTTCTGCATCGAATAGGTGAGCTGCTTCAGGGACTGAGCCATGCGGTTGAGTGCATCAATCAGCTTACCATATGCATCTTGTGTCTTCTGTTTCAAATTGATATCGAATTTTCCCGACGCAATCAGCTCTGCGGCCTGTGTTGCTTCACGTACCGGCTTTTCCATGTATGCGCTTATATACCAGGCGAAAAGCAACGCTGAGAAAAAAAGCAGCAGATCAAAAAAAATCGCCCACCTCTGAGCCACGCCCATGTCTTTTTGTGTGCCGATAAGTGAATATATCAGTTGTATGGAATAGTTTTGGTTGCCCTCCTGTATGGGATAGAACCTCACTATTCGATTATCCGCCGGTGGGGTGAGGGTGTCCGTATATGCTGCCATTTTTCCTATCGAGGTCGAGTCGGCTGAATGGACGATCACACCATCGGAATCGATCAGATGGACCCCGACAATATCCGGCAGCTTCGCGGTCAAACTCATTATTTCGGTGATTTCTTCATCTGCCTGCTGTTCCAGATTTTCCCCGACCTCATCCCCCAACAGTCGCCCGATCGAGTTTATATGACTGATCTCCCGCTCCAGGGTAAGGGAGCTTGTGATGGACAGCCATTTGGTAGTCATTAAAATGAGTATCGGTGTAGTAACAAGGATTATTCCCGATATGAGGCGGGTGCGGTAGGTCGGAGATTGACGCATGTATGGATTCCTCAGCCGCCGTCGCTAAAGGGCATCGACAATTTTTTCAAACTCGACACTCAGCGAATCACTCTCCACTACGCGAGTAATGATCAGATTGTAGCGTTTGATGGAAAGACCTGCATCGTTTACCGCACCAACCATACTATCGTTAGCCTTGCCCTGCAATGCGGCTTTCTCCTTATCTGTATCGGCTTTTTTCAGGGATTTTTGAAGGTGCTCGTTTATTTGAGCCACCTGCACGTAAGCTGTGGCTGCTAATTGGTATTCCCGCCTGCTGATCGGCTTGTGCAGGTCCGATTGGTCCTCGGAGGGGGGGTGTGCCATGAGCAGAGACGCCGCTATAGAAACCAGGAAAATCGTTTTCTGCGGATACAACAAAATCATAGACATATAATTGCTCCTGCTGGATTATTTGTAAAAAAGTTGAATAATACAAGCCGTAATTCGGATATTTGAGAGGCAGCATAACATGTGCCACACTACATAATCGGCGTGGTTGTTGTTAAACAAGAAGGCTGTATCGCATATCGAGGGTATCTATGGGGTACATTGCGGTGTATCTAAATGGCACATGTGTTATTTTCTGTGTCACGCAAGAGGGGAGCGTATGAAGGTAATTGCACTATTTCGAAGGCCTGTCAGTTTCAGGGTGGTTATGATCGTGTATGTTGTTATACCATTAACCGTTGCTCTGGGAGTGTTTGGCTTTTTTACCCTCTCCACGATCGAGGGGCAGGTAGTCGATCAGATGCAGAAGGATCTGGAGCTGGTAGCGCGGGCGATCAGGCTGCCCCTCAGCTATGCGCTTGAGAAAGAGAGAATGGGGAGCTTACAGCAATCGCTCGAATCGGTATTTGCTATCGGTAGAGTGTACGGCGCATATGTGTACGATCGTGACGGAAAAGAGGTTTTGCGAATCGGACAACATGATCCGGAGACCAATACAAGGAAACTCAACAAGGTAGCCTCCAAAGGCCGTCGGTATGGAGAGTACGGGCGGGTAGGGGGGCGTCAGGTCTATTCCTATTTCGTACCGCTGACCGACCAGGGCGGCCGGATAAACGGTTTACTGCATCTGACCCGCAAGGAAAGCGAATTCAGGAAGCATATACAGTCCATTCGTGTTAAGGGCGCCATAAGTCTCGGCGTACTTTTTCTGGTGTTTTCTGCGGTGGTTTTCTATGGTCTTCATTACGGAATTGGCAGACACCTTGACCGTCTGTCAGCAACCATGGCGGACATCGCCCGCGGTCAACGCAAGCAGCGCTTCAGCCTTGCAGGGCCCCGGGAAATCATGCAGCTCGGAACGGCATTCAACCACATGCTTTGCAGTATCGAAGCGGCCGAGAGTGAGGTGGCGGATCACCGCACCAAACAGGAGCATATGGAAAAGGAAATCCGGCAGATGCAGAAACTGGCGGCATTAGGACGACTGGCGGCAGGTACTGCCCATGAGCTTGGCACGCCGTTGAGTGTGATCAGCGGAAAGGCGCAACGTGCGCTTCGCAGGAAAGATATTTCACACTATTGCAGCCAGTCTCTGCAGGCGATAC
This sequence comes from uncultured Fibrobacterota bacterium, assembly GCA_964419255.1. Lineage (GTDB taxonomy): Bacteria > Fibrobacterota > Chitinivibrionia > Chitinivibrionales > CAYFVL01 > CAZPHU01. The sequence continues at coordinate 8,430 of CAYQOU010000070.1, forward strand.
GGCAGGAGGTGGCACGAATGGAATACATCATACGACAGCTGCTGGATTTCAGCCGTCGCAATCCACTGCGATGTGGAAAATGCGTCCCGGCGCACCTTCTGGCTTCCGCGGTTTCGGCCGTCAGGTATGAAGCGGAGTCAAACGGCACAACTATTACAACCGATCAGAGCCGGGGAGGGGATATGATGATTCTGGATCCGATGAGAGTGGAGCAGGCTTTGGTTAACTTGCTTCGTAATGCGATTCAGTGTCGTGTCGCGGGTACTGTGCGTTGCGGGTGCCTGCCGGCGGAATCCGGGATGGTTTTTCGCGTGGATGATGACGGGCCGGGGGTGCCCGAGCAGATACGGGCGCATATTTTCGATCCATTCTTTACGACCAAATCGGTCGGGAAGGGCACGGGATTGGGATTATCGATTGTACATACGGTGGCTGCGGAGCATGGTGGAGAAATCCGTCTAACTAATAGTGAGCTTGGCGGCAGCTGTTTTGAACTTTTTGTGCGGAATCAGGCGAGGACAGGGTAGAGGGGATGAATATGGAGAAAGATGTCTTGATAGGTAGACAGGTTTGGATAGTCGAAGATGATAAGAATCTGGGTATGCTGCTTGAGGAGGAGCTTACCGAGGCGAAGCTGCAGGTGCGGTGGTTTCCGTCGGCGGAAACGGCTCTGCAGGCGATGAATGGGGAATTGCCCGAGCTGATTGTGTGTGATCTGCGGCTGCCGGGAATGGATGGGATGAATTTCATGAAGACGGTGCGCAGCAGCATGTCCCACTCACCCCCCGGTTTTCTTCTGATCACCGCCTTTGGTACGATCCCCAAGGCGGTTGAAGCGCTGCGGGAGGGGGCCGATAACTTTTTGACAAAGCCACTCGATCTCGAACATTTTCTTCTGTGTGTCCAACGAATCCTTGAAAGCAAACGCCTGAAGGACATGGTCAGCCGCATGCGCGGTCTGCTTCGCACCGAAAGCTTTCACGATATGTATGGTACAAGCGTTCCGATGCGTATGCTGTATGAACAGATCAAGCAGGTCGCAAAGGCGCGGGGGCCGGTGCTTATTCTGGGAGAAAGCGGCTCGGGTAAGGAGCTTGTGGCGCGGGCGATTCATAAAGAAAGTGAACGCGCGGAATATCCGATGCTGCCGGTCAACTGTGCCGGTATTCCCGAGCATCTGCTGGAGAGTGAGTTTTTTGGCCATACGCAGGGCTCATTCACCGGGGCAAACAAGGGGCGTCAGGGGTTGTTTGCAGAGGCACAGGGGGGGACCATGTTTCTGGATGAGATCTCGGAGATGCCTCTGCCTCTTCAGGCAAAGCTTCTGCGGATTTTGCAGGACGGTACCTTCAGGCGTCTCGGTGAAAACCAGGAGCAGACGGTGGATGTGCGGATAATTGCCGCAACACACCGGGATCTGGATGCGCAGGTGGCGGAGAAAACCTTCCGTGAAGATCTGTTTTTTCGTCTGGAGACCTTTACTCTGAGGATCCCGCCGCTTCGCGAGCGGGGGGATGATCTGGAGCTGCTGGCGGTACGGTTCATGCAGCAGTTCAGTCTGGCACTCAATAAGAATCTCAAGGGCTTTTCCGCCGATGCCATGACTTTGATTTCTAACTATCCGTTTCCGGGAAACGTCAGAGAGCTGCGCAATGCGGTCGAACGGGCGGTGACCTTTTCCACCACCGATCAGATCCGACCCGAAGATCTACCGGCCAGAATACGCGACCGCCATTTGGCTCCATCGGTGCCCTCATCCGGGCTGCCCGCGTGTCTGGACGGTCCCCTGATGACGCTTGAGGAGATGGAACGACGCTATATAAAACATGTGTTGGATACGCTTGATGGCAACAAACGGCGCGCGGCTGCGGTCCTGGGGATTGGAAGGCGGACACTGTACAGGAAATTCGATCAGGGAACGGAGGCGCAGCAAGGCCAAAAGGGGTAACCGGGAACTCTCAGATCAAAGTTTTTTGATTGGGAGTATGGCCTGCTCTTATTTTTTTTCCGGCGCATCGAAAAAAGAAAACAAAAAAGCCCGTTCGAGAAATATGTCCACGTGTTCCATTATTTGCGAACCGTCTTTGCCCGATACTTGAAAGAGAGGTTGTTTGAATCAGTCGCATTTGTCATATTTTAGCTTGTATCTGACTTTTTTTCGCATCGGGCTGACAACATTTGGCGGTGGATTTGCCATGTCTGCGGTGCTGAGGCACGAAATCGTGCTGAAACGCGGGTGGATAGGCGAAAGAGAGTTCCTCAATTCGTTATCGACCGCATCCGCAGTTCCCGGTGCGGTTTCCGTAAACCTCGCGTTTCTTATCGGACACCGCTTTCGTGGCTTGCGTGGAGGGATCGCCGCGGCAGTGGGGCAGTTCAGTCCATCGGTGCTATGCATATTGTTGGTTGTCCGTTTTGCCCTGCCCTATTTTGAAAGCCCCTCGGTCCAGGCTTTTTTGAAAGGTGCGGCCATTGCGGTGGCCGGTCAGATTGCTTTTGCAGCTTTTATCTTTGCGCGCAGGCTTCGCCCGCATTGGCACAATGCATTAGTTTGCGTCATCGGCCTGGCCGTTGTGGCTGCTGGACTTCACCCTGTGTGGGCTGTTTTTACCACTGCTGTACTGGGATCGATACTGATGCGTGAACGGATGATACGCAGGGAGAAAACCGTGGTTGATGAACAGGGGCTGCTGGACACGATCGAGAGTATTTCGGCTGACCAGCTTGTCACCGAGGGCTTTGAAGCGGAACTGAAAGCCATCATCGGTGAGCACAGCAGCTCTATACCCAATCGTCTGGATACGCTTATCAGGCAATGCCCCGTGTTGGATTTAGGCAAGACGATGAATCTTGAACAGTTCATGCGGCTTGTCGCCGACAGACTTGCCCAAAGAGTCGGCATGCCTGCCAAGGAGTTAGTCACGGCCCTGCACCGCCGGGAAATCAAAAGCAGCACCGTTTTGAACGGCTGGCTTGCGGTACCCCATATCGTCGTCGGGGGTGAGAAAAGTTTTGAAATATTGATCGCCCGCTCTCGGGAGGGGATCCGTTTTTCGGATGAGGCTCCCCAGGTGAGGGCGATATTCGTACTGCTTGGATCTGTTGATGAGCGCACGTTTTACCTGAATACACTCGCTTTCATAGCCGGGATTGCCGGCAATGATCAATTCCGCGGGCAGTGGATGAGCGCAAAAGATGAGGGACAAATAAGGGATGCTTTGCTGTTAACGCGCCACGGGTAACAAGTGGGGTGCGCAGGCGGCTGCTGAAAAGGGCAACGGACCACGAAAAGAAAAGGGAACTAAAGATACAATGCAAAAATTGTGGTTTTTGACAATAAGCTTCGCGCTGATTGGTATTGGTGCCTATGGTGGCGGACTCGTAACTATACCACTGATGGATCATGAACTGGTCAGGTCAAGGCAATTGCTGAGTGAGGATGAGATGGCCTGGATTGTGGCGGTCGCGCAGATGACGCCGGGGCCGATAGCTGTAAACGGTGCAACTTTCGTCGGATATCGAGTCGCGGGTATCACCGGAGCTCTTCTGGCGACGGTTGTCGTGATATCGCCCGCGCTAATTATACTTTCTCTATTGGTCACCTTTCGCGGTCGGATACGTTCCGGTCACTGTTTTCTTCGCCTGCGCCGCGGCCTTCGTGCGGGTATATTGAGTCTGTTGATTTTTGCGACCTGGACTTACGGGCATGGGGTGATAACCGGCGTGGCTGAATTGAGCATGGCAGTGGGGGCATTTCTTGCCCTGGTCTTTCTCCAAAAAAAGATACATCCCCTCGTCGTCATTGCAGGCTCAGGCTTTATTGGGCTGATGATATTCAGGTAGAACCACTCAATTATCGAAGAAACGCACGAGTCCTCAGAAAATTTTGCATCCGGCCTTGTGCAAGGTGACACACACGACTTGAGTCGAAACCGCCGGACGGCAGAGGAGGATACACAGTCCCATCGGTAGCCGTACTCATGGTCTTTCTTGAAAATCCAACCGCGGCCTCACTGGGAGAGTCCGGGCAGGTGTGATCGTTTAATCGCGCGCTTTTGTTACGCTCATACTCCACAATTGCTGCATCGATAACCTTTGTAACGTTTGTCAATGTCCTCGAGAATTTCACCGGTCGGCTTTTGGAGTCCGACAAGCCAATCGGCAATTTCCCCAAGGCGCAGACCCATGCCGCGGCAGGAAACGGCGGCAGCCATGCTGTGACCCTGTGAATGCGGATTCTGACTGCTTTAGGCATTTGAAGCTTGATGGTGCCCCCTCCCGTGCCCAAACCAAAGGTGTTACCGCGTCCCAACGCCCTCGGGTAAGCGATAGGCATTCAGACCCTTTTTTCTCAGATATCTTACCGCCTCTTCGGAAAGGACACAGTATGGCCCCCGGCAGTACGCTACGATGATTTTGTCTTGCGGAAGTTCATTGAATCTTTTTTTGAGCTGTTGAAGAGGAATGGAAGTCGCACCTTTTACATGCGTGTGGTTAAACTCATCCTCGGGACGTACGTCCAGTAACAATATCTCTCCTTCCGACGCCTTGCGAACAATTTCCGCATACTCCAGCGCTTCCATTTCGTACTTCTTGTTGAAATAGGTGGTGAGCGTCTTGTTGATTTCGGTCAGCTGTTTACCACCGACTGTCTGTACCATTTTCCACAGACCGGAAATATCTTCACCGGCGATTTGGTAAACGACAAAGTTTTTCTCCCGTCGGGAGACAACCATCCCCGCCTGCCTGAGTATCTGAAGGTGCTGAGAGGTGTTTGCCACGGTTAAGGATGATTCTTTGGCAAGAGTCTCCACGGTTCTTTCTGCCTGGCACAACAAGTCGAGTATCTGCAGACGGGAGGGGCTGGACAGGGCTTTTCCTATGAGTGCAAATTGTTGCAGCAAGTGGGGTTCAATACCGGATGTTTTCGTACGCATACTTATTAACCCCAATCGGTTATAAGACGGGAAATTCGCGACTTCGGTTTTTTGGCCGACACATGTTCTTTGTATCCTCAGGTTGAAGCTGTATGGAGGAACAAAAACAGTTTTTTTCAACGTTATCGCCTGCATTGAGCGGTTCCCAACGAATTTAGCAAATCGCAGTGAGTGAATCGCTCACGCATGTATCAGCTGTCTAACGTATTATGTCGGTTCTGTCTTTCTGCCTTGTCAGGTACCCGGGGTGAGTGATAACCGAACGCCGGTTTCGGCTCAGCCGGCCTATAAAAATAATTGATGAGAAGCTATTCAAGCAATGACTTGAATAGCTGGGTGGTTGTATTCTATATTATTTGCCTTGTTGCTGTGGGTGGGATCGTAGGCGTTGAGCAGGAAAGGATGTCGTTTTAATGATGCGTTGTATGAATAAGTTGGTATCAGCCGAAGAATGGAAAGCTCTCGCCAAACTTACCTATCCGATCGTAGTAATGATATTGATGGTGCAGGTTGTAACTGCGTCCGCAGGGAATCGAGCCGGTGAGAACGGAAAAATGGCCGTGCATTATTTTGGTTCCGAGACATGCGGGGAGTGTCTTACGATTCGCAAGGAGCTTCTCGAGCCTCTTAAGGAAAAATATCCGGACAGACTCGACGTGAAAGTCTACGATATCGACCGGGAACAGGACTTTCAATTTCTCATGAAGATGGAGGAAGCCTACGGTGTGAAAGTATCGTCGGCCACGGAGTTGTTTCTCCCCGATACGTTTCTGATCGGTTTTGATGATATCATGCGCCACGGCAAACAATACATTACGGCTCGTCTCGATGATCCGTCCAAATGGCGGTCAAAGGATATTGCCGTCGATTCATCACAGTTCAGCTCTTCACTGCAGCAGAAGTTCAGTCAATTTTCTTTTGTCAGTATTCTTCTGGCGGGGCTTGCCGATGGTGTGAACCCCTGCGCCATCGCGACCATGATCTTCCTTATATCATTTTTGGCGACACAGAAGCGAAAGCGCTCGGAGGTACTTGTAATCGGCCTCTCTTTCACGGCGGCGGTTTTTTTCACCTATCTTCTGATGGGCGTGGGTGCTTTCAAGGCGCTGTCGTTTCTGAGCAACCATATGTGGATATCAAAAACAGTCAAATGGTCTGCCGTGGGCTTTGCCGGCATAATAGGAGTTGTCTGTTTTCGCGATGCTTTTGTCTATAAACGCAGTGGTAAGGCAAAAGATATCAAGCTGCAGCTGCCCAAAGCCGTCAAGATGCGCATCCACCGCGTTATTTCGAAGCAGCTGTCAGGCACAAGTCTTATATTGGGAGCGATTGTGACCGGTTTTCTGGTTACTTTGCTCGAAGCCGTGTGTACCGGACAGGTATACTTGCCGACCATCGTGCTTATGACACGTCAGGAGGGGGCGCTAAAGCTGACGGGGTGGCTTTATTTGATATTCTATAATATTCTTTTTGTGCTGCCGCTTCTGGTGGTGATGATTATGGCCTATTACGGCATGACCTGGGATATGCTGTCAAAGAAAATGCAGAATCATCTTGTGCTGCTCAAAGTTCTTCTTGGGTCGGTTCTGGTGTTTCTCGCGACGTTTCTTGCGGTGTCTTTGTAAGATCCCCTTTTGATAAGTTTCTTTAACCTGTGGAGAATTGTATGAGAGGCTCGGAAATACTGGTGCGAAGTTTACGTGATTTAGGGGTTAGCCACATCTTTGGCTATACCGGCGCGGCGATATTGCCGGTTATGGACGAACTTGCACGACAAGGGGTGCATATCGTTGTTACGGCCAATGAACAATCGGCTGCATTTGGCGCAAGCGGTTATTCCCGTTCAACGGAGTCGGTGGGGGTAGCCATTGTTACCTCCGGTCCTGCCATCACCAATACGCTCACGGCGGTGGCCGATGCTTTCACCGACAGTATTCCGATGGTGGTCATTGCCGGGCAGGTACCCGAGCATAAGCTGGGGACCGACAGTTTCCAGCATATCGATGTCTCGCGGGTATTTGGTGCAACCGCCAAGAAGGTTATCCTCGTCGACAGTATCGAAAAGATCGAGTCGATAATAAAAGAGGCGTACTATCTCAGTTTGTCGGGAAAACCCGGGCCGGTGGTTATCGATTTTCCCATGGATTTGCAGCAGAACAGCTGCTCGTATCGAGAGGAGCCGGTGGGGGAGTATGCGGCGCTGTATGAGGACAGCTGTCATCTGTCGGATGAAAAGTGCGCCCATTTCTTTGAAGAGCTGCGCTCTGCCCGCAGGCCGCTTCTGTATCTTGGCGGAGGACTCAACAGTACCCGGGGGGCTGCCGCAATCAGGCGTTTTAACGACCGATTCGGTATTCCATCGGTAAACACTCTTATGGGGAAAGGGGTTGTTGATGAAAACGACCCGCTTTCTCTGGGGCTTTTGGGGATGTTTGGGACTCCGGCGGCCAATATGATCATTCAAAGCAACGATTTCTTTTTTGCGCTGGGTGTTCGCTGGGACGATCGGGTTGCGGAAAAGGTAGGTTTTGCCATTCACGCCAGAATTGCCTATATCGATATCAATCCGGAAAAAGTTCGACAGATTCGCCTGGAGCGAAAGCCCGATTTCTCCGCGATGGGCGACGGGGCGACCATGCTCAACGACCTGTGCGACTATGCCGAGCGACACAACATACACATTGACATAGGCGACTGGCGCGAGGAGGCGATAAAAATCAAACGTTCCTGGCCGCTCGACTATAACCGCGGCGCCCAAAAGATTCAGCAGGCGGAGGTTATTCACCAGCTGTCGGATATGCTTCCCGACGATCTGATTATAACCACGGGAGTCGGAAACCATCAGCTTCTTGCCGCCCAGTACCTCAAGATGCGTCACCCGCGGCGCTTTCTCACCTCCGGAAGTTTCGGGACCATGGGATTCGGCATGCCCAATGCGGTGGGGGCATGTATCGCAAACCCCGGTGTGCCTGTTTTGTGTATCGATGGGGACGGCAGTCTGCGGATGAATATGGGAGAGCTGCACACGATAGGAACCTTGGGGCTGGCGGTGAAAGTACTGTTGTTAAACAACATGAGCGACGGTATGGTGTATAACCTCGAGGACGCGCGATACGATGGACGGCATTCGGCGACCATACGAGATGCCGATGTCGATTTTTCTGAAATGGCACGGATATGTCGTTTCCCCTATGCCCGACGTGTCAATGCGCGGGAAGAGCTGTCTGATGCACTGAAAAGCTTTATGGCGGCATCGGGGCCGGCGATGCTTGAGGTTATGACCGACCGTGAAGAAATTTTGTACCCGGTTGTTCCCTCCGGAAAAGGCTATCACGATATGGTCCTTGGTCCATATATCCGGGAAGTACGGGATGAAGAAAACACGAAAAAGGATGGATAATGAAAGTAGGGATAATACATTGTCAACAGACGGAGGACTTGTGTCCGGGAACAACCGATTTCAAGGTCGCCGCCGATGGGAAGTTGGCTTTTGCGGAAACCGGACCGATGGAAGTCATGGGGTTTGTCTCCTGCGGGGGGGTGTCCCGGCAAAAGAGCCGCGGGAAGAGCAAAGGTGATGGTTGACCGCGGCGCTCAGGCGATTGCCTTTGCATCGTGCATTTTCAGAGGAAATCCTATCGGCTTTCCCTGTCCCCATGCCGAACAAATCAGGCAAGCGGTAGGCAAGAAAGTGGGCGAAGAGATACTGTTGATTGAGTATACGCACTGAGCTCGGCATACCAACGTCGCCTGTAAACGGGGCTAAATTTCCGTGACCACAGGCAAACTGCGTCATTGGTGTAAATGTTGCTTTTTCCGGATGAGTGGCGGTTTCCCTGTCACAACGAACCGATTCTAACCCTGAAAAGCGGCTCGGTTTAGCTTAGGCTCCGTTTACGTCATTTGACTGTCGGGCAGCCGATTGCGCCTCAGCAGAGCGGAGGTGCTTTTAATGTGTAGGCTCAATCGCAATGCATGCCTGACATAAAACATGAAGACAAGGAGAAACGACAGCCATTATGATGTATCTTGACTATAACGCAACCACGCCGATAGATCCGGCTGTCGCGGAGGCCATGCAATGGGCGTGAGTGTGGAAGAAGCCTCGGCCATCATTCGTTTCAGCCTGGGCAGATATACCACCGGGGCGCAAATCGAGACGGTGCTGGAAAAAATTGACCGGCTTGCCAAATCGTGCGTCTGAAAAGAAATCCGTCTGAAGGCTCATTCTTTTGTTTGTGCGGATCCACACCTTCAGCTCCACAAAGGCGAGGTCAAGGGTGCCGTTTTGAGTCTGAGGTTTTATCGAATAAGTTGTCGCATGTGTATAGGCACACGAGTAGCTCACCATTTATGAAAGGTAAAAGTGTATGAAAATCGGTATTATCCTCGAAACAAAAGAATTGGAAAAGGCCTGGAATGCATTTCGCTTTGCTACCACGGCAAAGAAAAGCAGCCATGAGGTAAAGGTGTTTCTTATGGGCGAAGCGGTTGAATGCGAAGAGCTTACCCACGAGAAGTACGATGTGGCGGCACAGCTCAATGCATTCGTGGATGCCGGCGGGGAGCTTCTTGCCTGTGGAACCTGTCTCAAATCTCGACAGAAGGGTGCAAGCGACCTCTGCCCGATCTCCACAATGATGGATTGTGTCAATATGGTTGAATGGGCGGATAAAACCTTAACCTTCTAATTGTCGGCCCTGTCTCCGTCGGCTGGTGTGGACAAAATACGATCAACCACCGGGTCGACGAAGCTATCCAATAGGCTCCGGTGTATGCGGGGGGCTTTTTTTGCGTTAATTGCACACACTTATCCCCGCAGCGCCCGCATACAGGTGCCGCACAGCGTGGTTTCGGGTAGAAACTCCAGCCGCTCTTCATCGATTTCGCCTTTACACCGTGAGCATAGTCCGTAATTGCCGGCCTCGATACGCGCCAGCGCGTCTCTGACCGCCCGAAGGCTGTCCTGATTGCGTTGGGAGGCGTAGAGGGCCTGGTGTTGCCGCTGCATGGCATCCATGCGGGTCAATCTGCCGATAGACTCGTCAAGCGAAACCGGCTTCCCGGCTTCATCGGTTCTTTTGAGCTGCTCTTCAAGAGACTGCTGTTTATCGATCAGAAGCTCTTTGTAAAACTGCACGTCTTTCATGGTGTGTATCCTTTTGGTTGTCTCGAAAATCGTTAATCTCGGTGATCGGTCTCTCGGGTGCTCGGAACGCAAAGCCCTATTACACAATTCAACTAATTTTTATGCTCCGGTTTCATGGAAAGAGCCTAAGAGGCTTTGATGAAACCGGTCGGCGTGCCGCTGTAGAGCAGACTCAGTCTGTGCAGCGCTCTGGTGCAGGCGATGTACAGCATGCTTTTGTCGACAGCCGTTGAATAGGTTTGCGAGCAGGCGAAAGGAACAATCACCTCGTCAAATTCCAGCCCCTTTGCCATATGCGCGGTGGTCACCAGAATGCCGTCGCAAAACGATTCGCTCTTGGGTGTGAGCAGGTGTATATCCGCAAATTCTTTATGCATTTTTCTATAAATCGAGTCGGCCTGCTTCTGTGTCTTGCAGATAATGCCCAAGGTGCTTAGGGGCGAATCTTTGTGTTTTTCGATCATCTTTCTTATTTCGGACAGCTGCAGCGATTCATTTTCACATTTTTTTACCCGCGGCTTTTCACCATGGCGCTCGATCGCGACGAATTCATCATTGGGGGAAATTAGCTGCGCAAACCGGGCGATCTCGAAGGTGGATCGGTAGCTTTTATTGAGCGTCATGCACTGCGCGCCGGCAAAAACCTGCCGGATATCGTCGCCGGTTGTGGAGCTGTACGGATTAACCGACTGGCGCGCATCACCCAGGATAGTCTTTTTGCAGGTGAACAGTTTGGACAACACCGCATACTGTACCGGTGTATAATCCTGCATTTCATCAACCACCAGATGCTTTACATAGTCAAAGCTTTTAGTACCCTTAAAGGCGATATTCAGATAAACCAGAGGAAACACATCCGCGTACTCCAGCACATTACCTTTGCGTACCTGAAGCATCCGAGGCTCTCCCAGCCATGCATAAAATTCTCGGTACAGGCTCAGAAGGTTGTGGGTCTTGAACATCGCTTTGAGGGCGGTCGTAATCTTGCCTCCGCTGACGGCGCCGGGAAGCTGCGGCCCGCTCATCTTTGCCCGCTGCACAATATCCCTGGAGATCAGAGAAAAACGCTTTGATATCGGGACGCGGCTATGGGAGCGATACCGTTGACTAATAAAATCGGCGCAAATAGTAGCGGTGCCGACTTTCAGATCGTGCGGACAAAAGAAATGACTGTCCATATGGTTGATAAACATCCGCAGCTTCTTGAGAAATTCGTATGTCGCCTTGTATTCGATACGCTTTACATATTCCGAATCGGGACTGTCGAGCAGTTCGGAAACCTGCTCGAAAAACGTCTGGAACTTTGTTTTTCGTCCCAGCTCATGAACGGCAATGTTTTCGAAATCGATCTCCAATATCCGCTCTTCACCCAGCTCGGGCAAAACATCCGAGATATAGTCGGCAAATACCCGGTTGGGGGAGATGATGAGAACGTTTTGCGAACTGATTGTGTCTCTGAACCGGTACAGAAGATACGCTATGCGGTGAAGGGCGATGGATGTTTTCCCCGAGCCGGCCACTCCCTGAATGATCAGGTGGGAGGAGGAGTCGTTTCTGATGATTTTGTTCTGATCACGCTGAATCGTGGCGACGATGTTTTTCATCTTTTCGTCGGAGGTGCTGCTGAGCTCTTTTTGTAGAATATCGTCCTGTATATTAAGCGAACTCTCGAGCACAAAATCGAGCACACCCTTATTGATCTTGTATTGGCGCTTGAGTGTGATACGTCCGGTGATGGGGCCCGAGGGAGAATCGTAGGAGGCGTCCCCCAGCTCATATTCATAAAACATGCAGGAGACGGGGGCGCGCCAGTCATGAATCAGATTTTCTTCGCCGCCCTCCTCGGAAAAGGGATGAACACCGATATAAACAGGTTTTTCCTCGCCGCTACGCTCTTCAAGAAAATTGATTCGTCCAAAGTAGGGGGAGTTCAAGAGCTTTTGCAGTCGGTCTCTTTTTGCTACAATCGACTCACCGCTGAGCCCGGAGATTGCTATGGACTGGCGTATGGATGCTTTCTCGGCCCCGTCCAGCTCGTAGATGTTTTCCCACAGATACTGCTTGTTGTCGGAAAGGGTGCGGGATGATTCGTAAATTCGTCCCTCGGTGACTTTGAGAGTGGTGTTGAGTTTCTCTATTATCTGCTTAAGGTATCGTTTTTCTTCATGCAATACACCGTCGGTCATGTACAAATCCTCTAATATTTTTAAAAACTTAATGAATCGAGATCAACAAAATGAAGGTCTCTTGCTTAACCAGGGTCAAAAAGGCGGAAAAAAGTACCGAAAAGGTGAACAACTCACGGTGGAGTGAGATTAAAAGATCGGCATGCGGGAACACTTTTGGGTGTTGCCCCACTCGCGGGCGGCTGGGTTGGAAAATACGAGCCAAGAGAAGGAAAAATCGATTTTTTCATGAACTGAATATAATAAATCGGCAAGCCGCGAACGTGTGTTCGGTCTGATCCCGTCCCGCGCAAACCGCCGATCGGAAAAGAAAACCAATCCGTGTTGAGGCCTCACCATATCACCTCGGTGTTGAG
>CAYQOU010000071.1:0-20440 GCA_964419255.1 uncultured Fibrobacterota bacterium
TAGTCTTCAGGAGTCTATATGGCACGACATATGGTCCCACATGATGGTAATTCGGCGACCGCGCATGTAGCCCATGCGGTTAACGAAGTGATTGCCATTTATCCTATTACACCTTCCTCTCCGATGGGTGAGATCTCCGATGAGAAATCGGCCCGCGGCGAGAAAAATATCTGGGGTACCGTTCCGGTGATCTCAGAGCTTCAGTCGGAGGGTGGAGCGGCTGGTGCGGTTCACGGTGCTTTGAGCACCGGGGCGCTGACCACCACATTTACCGCCTCCCAGGGTCTTCTTCTGATGATCCCGAATATGTACAAGATTGCCGGTGAGCTGACGCCAACAGTTTTTCATGTCAGTGCACGTTCGCTTGCCGCTCAGGCATTGTCGATTTTCGGTGATCATAGTGATGTGATGTCTGTTCGCCAGACCGGTTTTTCTCTTTTGGCCTCCGCAAGCGTTCAGGAAGCCATGGATATGGCACTGATTGCACATGCATCCACACTGGAATCACGTGTTCCGTTCCTGCACTTCTTCGACGGTTTTCGAGTATCTCACGAAATCCAGAAAGTCGAAGAGCTGACCATGGAAGATATCCGCTCGATGATCAACGACGAATATGTTCATGCTCATCGCGCCCGCGGACTCAGCCCCGACCATCCGAATATAAAGGGTACATCCCAGAACCCGGATGTGTATTTCACCGGTCGTGAAACCGTGAACAAGTACTACGAAGCCACTCCGGCAATCGTACAAAAATACATGGATCAGTTTGCAAAGCTGACCGGCCGCGCGTACAAGCTTTTCGATTATGTCGGTGCTCCAGATGCCGAAAAGGTTATCATCGCGATGGGTTCCGGTGTCGAAACCATCCACGAGACTGTCAATTATATGGTTGAACGCGGTGAGAAGGTCGGCCTCGTGAAGGTTCGCCTGTTCCGTCCGTTCGACACTTCGGCTCTGATTAACGCCATTCCTCAAAGCGTCAAGAAGATCGCTGTTCTCGACCGTACAAAAGAGCCTGGTTCACTGGGTGAGCCTCTGTATGAAGATGTTCGTACAGCAATCGGTGAGGCTCTGGAAGACGGCACGGCTCCGTTTGCAGCATGGCCCAAGGTTATCGGCGGTCGATACGCTCTGGGATCGGCTGAATTCACCCCGGCAATGGTTAAGGCTGTCTACGATGAACTCGATACCGAAAAACCGAAAAGACATTTTACCATCGGTATCGATGACGATGTCACCGGAACATCACTGGCCTACGATCCCACTTTCAGCACCGAAAGTAAAAGCGTCTATCGCGCGATGTTCTACGGTCTGGGCTCAGATGGTACCGTCGGTGCCAACAAGAACTCAATCAAGATTATCGGACAGGAAACAGACAACTACGCACAGGGTTACTTTGTGTACGACTCCAAGAAAGCCGGCGCGATGACCGTATCGCATCTACGTTTCGGCCCAGAGAAGATACGCAGTCCGTACCTGATCTCGCGTGCGAATTTCCTGGCCTGTCATAACTTCTCGTTCCTCGAAAAGTATGACATGCTGTCGAATCTGGAAGATGGCGGAACATTTCTTCTGACATCCCCCTACGACAAAAACACGATCTGGGAAAAACTCCCGGGCCGCGTACAGAAACAGATCATCGATAAGAAAATCACGTTTTATGTTATCGATGCGATCCGTATTGCCGAGGAACTTGGCCTTGGTGCTCGTATCAACGTGATCATGCAGACCGCTTTCTTCAAGATTTCCGGTATCATGGACATCGACAAAGCAGTGACTGCGATCAAGGGAGCCATCAAGAAGACATACGGGACGAAGGGTGAGACCGTGGTCAACATGAACTACGCAGCGGTTGATAAGGGCCTGGAAAACATCGAAGAGGTTGAAGTACCTTCCGAGATCACCAACCCTGTTGCCGAGCTCGCCAGTGTTGCCGATGATGCTCCTGAGTTTGTGAAAAATGTCACTGCCAAGATCATGAAACAGGAAGGTTCGAAGCTAAAGACTTCCGAAATGCCTGCCGATGGAACCTGGCCGACAGGAACCACTCAGTACGAGAAACGCAACATCGCGGTGAACGTTCCGGACTGGAACTCCGATACCTGTATTCAGTGTGGGCGCTGCTCGCTGGTTTGTCCACATGCGGTCATCCGTCCGAAAGCCTACGAGGAAAAGCATCTCGAAGGTGCTCCGGGGAGTTTCAAGTCTACCGATGCCAAGGGTAAAGAACTTGCGGGGCTGAAATATACCCTGCAAATCTCTCCGGAAGATTGTACCGGATGTGGCGTCTGCGTGGAAAACTGTCCTGCAAAGGCAAAGGAAGCCATCAAGATGGTTCCTCAGGCAAGTGTCAAAGATCAGCAGAAAGCCAACTTTGAGTTTTTCCTCACTATTCCAGAAACTGATCCATCAAAATACGATCGTGTTACACTCAAAGGCAGTCAGTTTATCAAGCCGCTGTTTGAGTTTAGCGGTGCGTGTGCAGGCTGTGGTGAAACAGCGTATATAAAGCTGGTTTCGCAGCTTTTCGGTGATCGCGCGCTTATCGCAAACGCAACAGGATGTTCCTCGATTTATGGCGGAAACCTCCCGACCACCCCGTACACAAAACGTGCAGATGGTCGTGGTCCGGCATGGAACAACTCTCTGTTCGAAGACAACGCAGAGCTTGCGTTCGGTATGCGTCTGACGGTCGACAAGTTCAAAGAGTATGCTAAAGAACTTGCGCAGAAGATCGTTGCCGACGGCAAGTGCGGTGATGCCGAAACACGTAACCTTCTTGGCGAAATCCTGAATGCCGACCAGTCGACACAGGCCGCTATCGAAGATCAGCGTGGACGCGTTGCCAAGGTCACCGAAGCGTTGTCAAAGTGCGACTGTGCCGAGTGCAAAAGCTTTATCACCGTTGCCGACTACCTGGTCGAGAAATCGGTTTGGGCATTCGGTGGTGACGGTTGGGCATACGATATCGGTTACGGCGGTCTGGACCACGTTCTTGCCCAGGGCAAAAACGTCAACATTCTGGTCGTAGACACCGAGGTGTATTCCAACACCGGTGGACAATCTTCGAAGGCTACCCCCATGGGCGCGGTCGCCAAGTTTGCCGCCAGCGGTAAGCCGGTGATGAAGAAAGACCTTGGTATGATTGCCATGAGCTACGGTTATGTTTACGTCGCCAAGGTGGCTTTAGGCGCAAACCCGAACCAGGTTGTCAAGGCAATCGCAGAGGCCGGAGCCTACAACGGACCGTCACTGATTCTCGCTTACGCAAACTGCATCGCCCACGGTATCAACATGACCGAGGGACTTGCAGAACAGAAGAAAGCTGTGGAATCAGGACACTGGCCGCTGTATCGCTACAACCCGGATTTGACGGCGCAGGGTAAGAATCCGCTTTCTCTGGACAGTAAAGATCCTTCCATGCCTCTGGCAGATTACGCGCTCGGTGAAAACCGTTATCGTATCCTCCAGAAAAGCAATCCGGAAGCATCGAAAAAGCTGCTGGATGAGGCGCAGGAATACGTTACCGCACGGTTCAAGATGCTCAAGGATCTTGCCCAGATGCAGTAACCAAAGAGGGTTAATCATCTTCTTTAATAAACGAAGGCCGGCGATTCTCGCCGGCCTTTTTTTTCATACTGATGCACCCCTCCAAACCTCCCTCTGGCAAGGGGAAAGCTAACATGGTCTCCGGCCCCTAAAGGCGAGTAACAGCCTTAAGTCTTCCTTACCAATAGATAGGTGTCCAGCCGATGCGTTTACACCTGAACGTATGAGGTGTATTTCCATATTTTTGGCAGGGGTAGGAATTAGGGTGTAAGGACAAGAGTTAGAAAAAGGCGTAAAATGCGTTTGCCTATTCCTTCCTTGATTCTCCGTCCTGTCCAGCATGCTTAATGAAAGGAGCGCAATCATCGATTCCGCCATTTCATTTCAGGAAAGAAAAAAAGGCCCGCCTTATCAGCGAAGCCTTTTTATCATGCAAAGGAGTTGATTTTGGGGTGAGTGATGGGACTCGAACCCACAACAACTGGAACCACAATCCAGTGCTCTAACCGATTGAACTACACTCACCACAAGTCTTCTAAAATACTACATTCTAAAAAATAATGCAATCCTGAAGAATGCTATTTCTTCTCAGGAATTAATACAGCACTGCTCCAGGTAGCAGGTATGAACATCTCAGCCTGTTGAGGCAGTGAAAAACCATCGCCGTTTTTCTGGGATAATAAGATTGCCAGCCCGAACCTTCTCCCTTCAAAAGGCAAGAATCCAATATCATGCCACGGAATGGATATCATAATCTGATTATCATTTTCCGCCTTTTCAATTGAAGAATACCAGCGTTTTCTTTCATATTCAATCGAATCGCCTTTAAATGATCTGGTGAAATTATAGGTGAGCAGAGTGTCAGATGAATCGGAATAGCTAATATATCGATCAGAAAAGGAGGTAAACGCGTTTTTCCCATTTTTACCGTCAAAAGCAAAAGTGATCGTGCCTGCTTCATCTTTTTCTTTTCTCAGGTAAATATAGAGCAAACTATCTGTATAACCGGCCCCGACACCATACGACTGAACAGATAACACTGAATCCCCAAGAGCCTCACCCAGAGTCGGGGCATCGGAGACCTCGTCCACTTCTCGTACATTCAGAAGTGTATCCTCTTCCGCTGATTCAATCATGGCTAATCCCAATGGGGCAATACTGCCCTGCTTATCGGCCCCAGGAATACTCCACTGGATTTCGAGAAAACTTTGCCCCCCGATTGTTTTCTCATCTACCGCACCAATCGATATATTCTCAGGAAAATCCTGAATTGAGAATGTCCTATTGGAAATTGCAGTCTGTCTGCCGGCTTGGTTTTTTAGGAGTTTTACACGAATTGAATTCTGCTCCAGGGCTGCTGTATCCATAAGGATATTGGCCTCTACTTTCGGATCCCGCAAAGTCATCCATGGTGCCGGTTCATTGAATACCACCACCTGTGAAAAAACGCCTGTTATGGCACTAACACACATCAGAGATACATATACTAGATTTTTCATGATCTCAGAGCTCCCCTGGTCGAGTATAAATCATTTTCTTTTAAAATAAGATACGCTAAGGGAAAAAAAAAGACACAGCGGCCTATAAGGCGCCGTGTCTTTTCAATCATATTCTTTTGCTACGGTTTATGCGCGCCCGGCACTTCCAAGAACTTTTTCATTCTTCTCTATAATTATCTTCGTCAACTCTTCACGAGCAGGACCGAGATACTTTCGAGGATCAAATTCAGCCGGTTTTTCCGCAAATATCTTACGTATGATTGCCGTTACAACCAGACGACCATCTGAATCGATATTGATTTTACATACGGCAGATTTCGCGGCTTTGCGCAGCTGATCCTCCGGTATGCCTACAGCTGCCTTCAGCTGTCCACCGTTTGCATTGATTATTTCTACATATTTCGGAAGCACGGAACTTGAACCATGCAGCACAATCGCAAAACCAGGAATCCGCTCCTCGATTTCCTCGAGGATATCGAAACGAAGTGGCGGAGGTACAAGAACACCATTCTCATCCATTGTGCACTGTTCGGGCTTGAACTTGAAAGCACCATGGGAAGTACCGATCGAAATGGCAAGTGAATCGACACCTGTTTTATTAACGAAATCTTCAACCTGCTCAGGTTGGGTGTAGATTGACTTTGCAGCCACAACATCATCTTCTATTCCTGCAAGCACTCCCAACTCACCCTCGACGGTGACATCATGTTTGTGCGCATATTCTACAACTCGAGATGTAAGCTCTACATTCTCTTCATATGACAGATGTGATCCATCTATCATTACATTGGAAAATCCGTTTTCGATACATGATACACACAGCTCATAACTGTCGCCATGATCAAGGTTAAGAGCTATTGGTATATCGTATCCCTGCTCCTTTGCCATCTGAACGGCACCCTCGGCCATATAACGCAGCATGGTCTGATTGGCATACTTACGGGCACCTGAGGACACCTGAAGGATAACCGGTGACTTGGACTGTCCGCAACCGTTTATGATTGCCTGAAGCTGCTCCATGTTGTTGAAATTGTACGCAGGTACAGCATACCCGCCCTCTTTTGCTTTCTTGAACATCTCTCTGGTATTCACCAATCCGAGATCTTTGAAACTAACTGCCATATCTCCACCTTTCTGGTAAAACTAAATGTCACCTGTTTGGTGCTGGAACTCATATTTTTGCTGTTTAATACAGCAAAACAGATCTACGAAGCCCAGTAAAATAAGAAATGCCCACAGAAAGAGTCTACTTTCGGCGGGCAATTTTCTTCAATCTCAAAATATTGTTAGAAACCTATTCTTTTCCATCCTCTTTCTTCTCTTCATTTTTCTCAGGAGAAGAAGCTTCCGGTTTTTGCTCTTCAGCAGCAGCTTTTTTTTCGGGAACCTGTTTTTCTTCAGGCTCCTGTTCCGTCTCTACCGCCTGAGGCTGTCTCTCCTCTTGGGGTTTCTGCGCTTTTTCTGCTGCAGCAGCCTTTTGCTTTTTGGCAGCTGCTGTTTTTGCTCTTTTCGGCCTCTGTGGCTCTTCCTGTCCACGACCGACAAGCTCAATTATTGACATCTCAGCATTATCACCCCGTCTCTCCCCCAGCTTGAGAATACGGGTATACCCGCCCTCGCGATCTTTATAGGTGGGTGCGATATCATCAAAAAGCTTCTTCAAAACATCTTTGCTTTTTACGGATCGAGCTGCACGTCTGATATTATGAAGATCACCACGTTTTCCGTAAGTAATCAACCGCTCGACAAGGCTACGAACTTCTTTCGCCTTCGCGACGGTTGTTGTTACTCTTTCCTTGTCAAGTATCGAAGTCGCAAGATTATTGAGCATCGCTTTGCGATGACTTGCGGTACGATTTAATTTTCTTCCCGATTTCAAATGGCGCATGACAGTTACCTTTTCTCCCTAATACGCTTTGGATGAAATAGATCAGGCTTCCATTTCCTGGCCCATAATTTTATCTACATCCATTCCAAAAGATAATCCCAGATTTGCCAGAACCTGATTGAGTTCGATCAGTGACTTACGCCCGAAATTCTTGTATTTGAGCATATCGGTTTCCTGATTACGAACCAGATCGGCGAGGGTGTGAATATTGGCAGCCCGCAGGCAGTTATTCGATCTAACCGACAACTCCAACTCGTCAACTCGCATTTTCAGCAGCTGACGCATCTTCTCTGTTTTTTCATCGGTTATTTTCTCCTCTACCGGCTCAAGCTCACCCTCAAAGTTGATAAAGACAGACAAGTGGTCGTAAAGCAGTTTAGCCGCGTATCCGATACAGTCCTCAACCGATAGACTACCATCCGACCAGATATCCATTATGATCTTATCCAGATCCGTACGCTGGCCCACACGGGTATTCTCTACCACATAGTTAACCTTGCGAACCGGTGAAAACAGCGAGTCAATTGCAATGGTTCCAACCGGATCATCTTCCCTTTTGTTCATCTCCGCCGGAACATATCCTGTCCCATCGGAGATACGCAACTCCATTTTCAGTTTTGCATCACTGTTAATCGTCGCGATGTGCAGATCGGGATTAAGGATCTCAACATCCGGATTTTTCACAAAATCCGACGCCTTCACCTCACCCTCTCCGGTTACATCCAAACGAAGGATAGAGTCTTCATCCGACAGTAACTTGACCCGAAGCTGCTTTATGTTGAGAATCACCTCGGTGATATCTTCAACCACTCCCTCAATGGTAGAGTACTCATGGTGTACCCCGTCTATTCTTACAGATACAGCAGCAGCCCCCTGTAACGAAGACAAAAGAATGCGACGCAGAGAATTGCCGATAGTATGGCCCCATCCACGTTCTAAAGGCTCCACGATAACGCGGCCGTAGTTCGCAATCTTTTCGGGATTTTCGATCTTAATGCCTTTGGGCATCAATAAGCTTTTCCACTTCATGTCGCTCAAATCTCCCTTATTTGGAGTACAATTCTACCACCAACCGCTCATTTACATCGACAGGTATGGATGTTCGATCCGGAATCCGAAGCACTTTTCCCGTCAATTTCACCTTATCAATCTCCAGCCAGTCAGGAAGCTCTCGTGTTGACTTGAGCACGGCATGGATTGCCCCCAGCTCTTTGCTCTTGTCCTTGACCTGAATGACATCGTTTTCTTTGAGCTGGTAGGACGGAATATTCACCTTTTTACCGTTTACCGTCATATGATTGTGCAAGACAAGCTGACGAGCAGCACTTCTTGATGCAGCAAGCCCCATGCGATACACTACATTGTCAAGCCGAGTCTCAAGAAGCTGAAGTAAATTCTCACCAGTAACCCCTTCAATGCGTGCTGCCTTCTTGAAATACAGGCGAAACTGGTTTTCCAATACTCCATAGATACGACGAATTTTCTGCTTTTCACGAAGCTGCAGGTTGTACTCTGAAGATGTCCTTCGGCGCTTCGTCGTGCGCATTCCAGGAGGATAGGGTCTGCGTTCTATCGCACATTTCTCAGACTTGCAACGCTCTCCCTTGAGCATTAATTTCACACCCTCCCTGCGGCACAACCTGCAACGCGGGCCATGGTACAGCGCCATAGTTAATTCTCCTTATACTCTTCTCCGTTTAGGTGGACGGCAACCGTTATGAGGTATTGAAGTGAAATCTTTGATCGCAGTCACGCGAATTCCAGCCGCGGCTATTGCACGAATGGCACCTTCTCGACCATTACCCGCCCCGCGAATATGCACCTCAACTTTGCGGACCCCCGCATCGTAAGCTGTCTTGCCTACCGCCTCTGCAGCAATCTGCGCCGCAAACGGCGTACTTTTACGAGATCCCTTAAAACCCGCTTTACCCGGCGTTCCCCAGGCAACTACATTGCCATTGATATCCGAAATATTTACAATCGTATTGTTGAAGGTCGCACGGACATGGGCTATGCCCTCCGCCGATGCCTTCTTTTTTGTTTT
Source organism: uncultured Fibrobacterota bacterium (assembly GCA_964419255.1). Lineage (GTDB taxonomy): Bacteria > Fibrobacterota > Chitinivibrionia > Chitinivibrionales > CAYFVL01 > CAZPHU01. The sequence goes on from CAYQOU010000071.1 coordinate 8,981, forward strand.
CTTCGCAGCCTTATTCATCTTTTCTTTTCCCCTCTATCTTAACCCTTTGAAGGTGCCTTTTTCTTACCGGCAATCGTCTTACGCGGCCCCTTTCGCGTGCGAGCATTTGTCCGCGTTCTTTGACCATGTGCGGGAAGACCACGCCTGTGTCGAAGTCCTCTGTAGCAACCGATATCCATCAGTCGCTTAATATTCATGCGTACCTGACCACGCAATGCACCTTCTATAGGATACTCTGCATCAATGATGCGACGCACCTTATCCAGGTCGGCTTCGGAGAAATCTTTAATCAACTTCGTTGGTTCTAAACCGGCCTTGTGTAAAATCTCCTCCGCCGAGGCTTTACCGATTCCGAAGATATATGTAAGTGCATATACCGCCTGCTTGTTATTTGGAATATCAACTCCCGCTACTCGCGCCAAAGTACTTCCTCCTTCTTATTCAGATGCGCCTGTAAGGTGCTACTATTCTATCCCTGACGTTGTTTGTGTTTGGGGCTTTTCTCGCAGATAACACGAATAACCCCTTTTCGCCTGATTATTTTACAATCTTTACAAATGCGTTTTACCGATGCACGTACTTTCACAACAGTACTCCCTTTCCTACTTATACCGGTATGTTATTCTTCCGCGGGTTAAATCGTATGGCGAAAGTTCAAGCAACACCCTGTCTCCCGGCAGTATTCTTATGTAATGCATACGCATCTTACCGGAAATGTGTGCCAGAATTTCATGATCATTTTCCAACTTTACCCGAAACGATGCATTTGGCAAAGTTTCAAGAACCGTTCCTTCTACCTGAATGGATTCCTGCTTAGCCATTTGCCTCCATTTCACTAATTGTGATTATTAGTACCGCCGCCCGCGCAGCCGGCCCTTCTTCAAAAAGCCTTCGTAATTACGAGTCTGTAAATGCGACTCCAGCTGCTGCAATGTGTCCAGTGCAACACCAACTACAATCAGAACGCTGGTGCCCCCAAAAAAGAATGCTATGTCAAACATACCAATCATAAGAAACGGTACAATTGAAATAAATGCCAGAAACACCGAGCCCGGCAGCGTTATTCGCGTCAATACATTATCCAAAAATTCCGCCGTCTTTTTCCCCGGACGAATCCCCGGGATAAACCCACCCGAGCGTTTCAGATTTTCCGCTATATCCATCGGATTAAAAATAATTGCCGTATAGAAATAGGTGAAAAATATAATCAGCAAAGCAAACAGCGTACTGTATAGCCATCCCCCCGGCTGAAACAGACGATCGAAATCCTCCATAATTCCATATCGAGCGAAAAAACTTGCCACCCAGCTGGGAACCATCATTAGTGAGGATGCAAATATAATCGGGATAACACCAGCCATGTTTAACCGAAGCGGTAAAACCGTATTCTGCCCCGCATACATTTTGTTGCCTACAACTTTTTTTGGCGTCTGAATCGGAATACGCCTTGTCGCCTGAGTCATCATAACAATGAATGCGGTCATCGCCAGAATCGTAGCCAAAACCAACAGCTCTACAAACGGATGCCTTGTTCCCGCAATTACCTGCTGAATTTCCGCCACTACCGCATCCGGAAGTTGTGCGATTATTCCTATAAATATAATTAAGGATATACCGTTTCCGATACCCCTGTTTGTTATTTGTTCTCCCAACCACATGACAAAAACCGTACCGGTGGTCAAACTGATCGCAGTAACCAGAATAAACGGAATTCCTTGCATCGACGGTATTACAGCCTGAAGTCCTGTTGAAGGCGATGTTATGTTTTGCAGAAACATGCTAACCCCTACAGACTGTACAAGAGCAAGAAGAATAGTTCCGTAGCGAGTGTATTGGGTTATCTTCTTTCGCCCTTCCGCCCCTTCCCTTTGAAGCTTGTGGAAATAGGGAAACACAGTGCCGAGAAGCTGTATGATAATCGAGGCACTGATATAGGGCATAATTCCCAGTGCAAAAACGGTGGCCTTCTTAAAAGAACCTCCCACAAACATATCGAGCATCCCGAACAAATTGTTCTGATACTGATTGAAAAACTCTGCCAGAACCCGTGGATCGATACCTGGTGTCGGAATGTGCCCACCCAGACGATAGATAAATATCATCAGAAAGGTGAACCCTATTCTTTTTCTTAGCTCCGGAATACGGAAAACGTTTTTGAAAGTCTCAAGCACGACTGATAACCTCTGCTTTTCCCTTTGCCTGTTCTATTTTTTCACGAGCACTCTTTGAGAATGCATCCGCCCGAATAGTAAGTTTTTTGCTCAACTCTCCGTTTCCAAGTACCTTAACGGGATGTCGGTCGGTGTGTATAAAACCATTCTCGTAAAACCATTTAGGATCAATCTCCACAGTATCGAACTGGGCTTTTTCAAGATCACCAACATTGACTATCTGAAAGGCAACTTTGGAAGGATTATTAAACCCGCGTTTTGGAATACGACGTGATAAAGGAGTTTGGCCACCCTCAAAATACAATTTTAACCGTGATCCGCTACGAGCCTTGTCCCCATTCATTCCATATCCGGAAGTGCATCCGTTTCCGCTTCCCTGACCCCTACCGACGCGTTTAGCCTTCTTCCGCGATCCGGCTGCAACTTCTATTTCATTGAGTTTCAGCATTTTATTCTCCGTCAATATCTTCGACTGTTACCAGATGACTAACCGCATCTATCATGCCTCGAATAACCGAGTTATCATCCTTAATTACCGACTGGCCTCTTTTTTTGATACCCAGAGCCTTGATCGTACGCTTCTGATTTTCCAGACGACCAATAGTACTTCTCATTTGCGTAATTTTTATCTTTTTAGCCATTTTTTCCCCGCTTACTGAGCTGCATTCACCTGGCGCAACTGCATAATCTGTTCACGCGATTTCAGCTGTCTTAACCCATCAAGAGTTGCCTTGGCCACGTTGTGTGAATTAGTCGAACCAAGACACTTGGTAAGAATATTACGAACTCCTGCCAATTCCAGCACCGCACGGGCGGGACCACCTGCAATAACTCCTGTTCCCGGAGCCGCAGGTTTGAGGATTATTTTTCCGGCACCAAAACGTCCAATCACATCATGCGGAAGTGTACCATCGAGAATACTAACCGTCACCACATTCTTCTTTGCACTCTCAATGCCCTTGCGTATAGCCTCGGCAACGTCATTAGCCTTACCCAGTCCCAGACCGACTCTGCCATTTTCATCACCCACTGCTACAAGCGCATTGAACCCGAATCGACGCCCCCCCTTTACCACCTTGGCAACACGATTGACCGAAATAAGCCGATCATTGAGTTGAGGTTCGTCCCCGGAAATTTTGATTTCTTCGTTACTCAAATTATAAACCCCTTTCGTCAGCGCACCTTAGAAGATCAGACCGCTACTCCGGGCTCCATCTGCAAACGCCTTGATGCGCCCATGGTAAGTATACCCTTTTCTATCAAAGACAACTTTCTCTACGCCATGCTCCCTGGCCTTCTGGCCAATAAGCTCACCTACCATCTTGGCCAGATCAGATTTGGTTACCTTTTCATCTCCTACCTTTTCGGCCATTTCTTTTCCACGGCTGCCGACCTGCACGATTGATTTACCATGTGTGTCATCAATAATCTGTGCATAAAAATGCTTCAGGCTGCGTCGAATACACAACCGGGGTCTCGATTCATCCCCGGTGATCTTTTTTCTTACTCTTGCCGCCCTGTTTTTTCGTTCGATGATTCTTTGTTTGGCTTTATCCATAATTATCTTCTCACATCTTTGTCTCGGAAAACACATGCGTTTTCAAGACCTATTATTTGGCTCCTGCTTTACCTGCTTTACGTTGAACCTGCTCATCCGCATAGCGTATACCCTTACCCTTATAAGGCTCCGGCGGACGTACTTCACGGATATCCGCAGCTACCTGACCCACCAGTTGCTTATCGATACCACTTACGATGATTTTTGTCGGACTCTCCACCGCAAACTCTATTCCTTCTCTCGGAAAGACCAGAATGGGGTGAGAGTAACCTATATGAATGGTAAGATTCTTCCCTTTCATTTCGGCACGATACCCGACACCCACGATTGAAAGCTCTTTCTTAAAACCCGCGCTTACCCCCGTGACCATATTGTAAATCAGAACACGGCTCAGTCCCCACGCAGCCCGCGTTTTCCTGTCTTCATTTTCGGGCGTACACAAGACCTGCCCGTCCTTGATTTCAAACTTTATATCCTTCAACATCCTCTGGCTTAATGTACCCTTCGGCCCCTTTACAACAATGTCAGAGCCCTGAATCTTGACTTCGACGCCATCGGGAATATTAACCGGTAACTTACCAATTCGGGACAAAATACGTTCTCCTCACTTGATGGTTACTGCACCATTTCATATGCGCTTGCCCGCATCTTACCAAACTTTGCCGACCACTTCACCACCGGCATTCATTTTCCTACACTCGTGATCTGTCATAACCCCCTTGGAGGTAGTCACGATAGCGATACCCAATCCATTCAAAACGCGGGGAATATCTCCAGCCGAACGATACATCCGCCGGCCGGGTGTACTCACACGCTGGATCCCCTGGATAGCATTGCGCATATTACTGTCATATTTAAGCAGTATCTTAATGACACCTTGCTTATTATCTTCGACAAAAGCATATTTGCTGATAAAATTGTTTTCAAACAATATACGCGTAATCTCTTTTTTGAGTTTCGAAGCAGGAACGTTAACTGTTCGCTTCTGTGCCTGAATGGCATTGCGTATGCGAGTAAACATATCAGCTATTTGATCCGTAAGCATTCCAGATTCCCCTTACCAGTTTTCCGTTAACCTTACCAGCTCGACTTTACGACTCCCGGAATCGCACCCTGATGCGCCAACTCACGGAAGCAAATACGACAAATACTGAACCTGCGCATGAATGCACGAGGCCTGCCGCATCGACGACACCGGTTATATCTTCGGACTTCGAACTTTGGTTTTTTTCGTGATTTTTCAACTAAAGCTTTTTTGGCCACTTCTATCTCCCTTGTATGCTCATTTGCGGAATGGCATTCCCATCTCTTCAAGCAATCCGATAGCTAACTCGTCGGTTTGCGCAGTTGTGCATATGCAGATGTCCATGCCACCTATTCGTGATATCTTATCACGATCGACTTCCATGAAAACGATCTGTTCTTTAATTCCAAGGGTATAATTACCATGACCATCAAATGATCTGCGCGGCAGCCCTCGAAAATCGCGAATACGCGGAATAGCTATGGCGATTAATCTATCCATAAATTCATACATCCGCTGATCACGTAATGTCACCTTTGCGCCGATTGGCATTCCTTCACGGAGCTTAAAATTGGATATCGCCTTTTTGGCGCGGGTTACCACAGGTTTTTGCCCCGAAATATCTCGCAATACCATGACAGCCTCATCCAAAAGTTTCTGCTCCTGTACCGCCTTGCCAACACCCATGTTTATCACTACCTTCTCGAGCTTTGGCACTTGCATGATGTTTTTCAGAGAAAAACGTTTCTGGAGAGCAGGAATAATTTCCTTCTCATACTTCTCCATCATCCTCGGCTTTATTTTTGTTGCTTGACTCAATCTATCAACTCCTTGGCCTTTTTGGAATACCTTACTCTTTTGCCATTTTCCAAGGTCTTCACCCCAACACGGGTCGGTTCCTGAGTCTTGGGACACACCAGCATCAGGTTGGACATATGAATGGATGCTTCCTTTTCCACAATACCGCCCTGCTGGTTTTTTGGATTGGGCTTGGTGTGCCGTTTGACAACATTAACCCCCTCGACTATCGCACGATTCTTTTTGGGCATGAGCCGAACGATCTTTCCGGTCATTCCCTTATGCTCCCCTGCGATAACCAGTACCGTATCATCTCTTCTTATTCGAAAAGCCATGATCTTTCTCCCTCGATTAAAGCACTTCCGGTGCAAGGGACACAATACGAGTAAATCTCTTTTCGCGTAGTTCGCGCGCAACAGGACCGAATATTCGGCTTCCGCGCGGCTCCCCGGCATCATTAATTATTACAGCGGCATTGTCGCTGAAACGAATGAATGTTCCATCTCTGCGTCCGTGCTCTTTAGTGGTTCTGACCACCACCGCCTTAACCACACTTCCCTTCTTCACACCGGAATTGGGAATCGCATCCTTGACACTAACAACGATGATATCACCCACGCGAGCATAACGCTTACGGGTACCACCAAGGATGCGTATACACTGCACCTTCTTCGCACCCGAGTTATCCGCCACAACGAGGTTTGTTTCGACTTGAATCATCTTTTCCTCTACTCGACAAATGTATCCTGATGGTTCAACTATTTGGCCTTCTCTATGACCTCTTTTACACGCCACCTCTTGTTTTTTGACAATGGCCGTGTTTCCATAATTATTACAGTATCACCGATATGACACTGATTCTCTTCATCGTGAGCCATATATTTTCTTTTACGGCGCACAATTCGTCCATACCGTGGGTGCAATTCAATTCGCTGAACACTGACGGTTACCGTCTTTTGCGCCTTGTCACCTACCACAACCCCTTGCCTGACTTTTCTACTACCTCTTTCTGTCATGTAGTTTCCTCACCTCTTAAGCGTTACTTTCCGCGGGGGTACGTTTCTTCTCATTAATAATCGTCTTTGCCCGCGCTATATCGCGCTTTACCATGGGCATACGCAATGGATTGCTCAATTGTCCCATTTTCGCCTGGAACCGAAGATTGAACAATTCCTCTTCCCATGCAGCGATTTTTCCTTCGATCTCCGATACCGGCAGATCTCTTAATTCATTAGCTTTCATGGCTATTAATCCTGTTTCTCCAGTTCCACAAACCGTACTTTAATCGGTAATTTCTGCGCAGCAAGACGCATTGCCTCTTTTGCCACATCGCTTGCCACACCGGACATCTCAAACATCATGGTACCGGGACGAACAACGGCTACCCATCCTTCCGGTGCACCTTTACCTTTTCCCATGCGGGATTCGGCCGGGTGCTTGGTGTAGGGTTTGTCCGGAAATATTCTAATCCACACCTTACCACCACGCTTGATGAAACGGGTCATCGCGATACGGGCAGCCTCAATCTGCCGGTTTTCAATCCAGGCAGGCTGAAGAGCCTGTAGTCCATATTCCCCGAAAGATAACTCATTACAACGATGAGCGACCCCTCTGGTACGTCCGCGTTGTGTTTTTCTGTGCTTGACTCTCTTAGGTGACAGCATCTGCTTTTTCCTCTCTTACTTACCTGGCAGTTTCCCTGCTTTTGGCCGCTTTCTCCCGGTTTATAACCTCTCCCTTACAAATCCACACCTTTATACCAATACATCCGTAGGTTGTATGTGCGGTGGATGTTGCATAATCGATATCTGCTCTCAAAGTATGCAGCGGAATACGACCCTCTTTATATGTCTCCGTACGCGCTATCTCGGCTCCATTCAATCTGCCACTGACCGTAATCTTTATCCCCTCGGCCCCCATGCGCCTGGCCGTTGAAATTGCCTTTTTAATCGCTTTCTTGTAAGAAACCCGCTTGGCGACCTGACGCGCGATGTTATCGCCCACCAGCTGCGAATCCATCTCCGGTTTCTTTACCTCCCGAATATTAATCTGGATCTCTTTCTGGGTCAGATGCTGCAATTCAGCTTTCAGGCGTTCGACTTCCTCACCCTTTTTTCCAATAACGATACCCGGACGGGATGTAAATATACTCACGCTAACCTTTTTGGCGGTACGATCGATTCCGACATTGGAAATACCACCATGTTCCAATCTTTTTTTCAGGTAATTTCTTATGAGCAAATCTTCATAGAGATAATCACCAAACTTCTCCTTTGCATACCAATTGGAAATCCATGAGCGTGTTATACCTATACGTATACCAACGGGATTTACTTTCTGACCCAAATCGTCCTCCTTAACTGGACACCGTTACAGAAACGTGACAGCTTCTCTTCAGGATTCGTCCAACACGCCCCTGCGCCCGTGCCCGGAATCGCTTGAGCGTCGGCCCATCATCAACCCGAATCTCTTTAACCTGTAATTCTTCCTCATCGACTGCAGCATCTGCGTGCTTACTTTGCATATTAGCAACCGCCGATTTAATCACTTTCGCTACATCCTGAGATGCCTGTTTGCTTATGCTGTACTCTAAAACACTCAAAGCATCCCCTACCATCTTTCCACGCACCGCATCAGCTACAAGACGCGCCTTACGCGGGGTGACCCGAATATACTTAGCAACTGCTTTTGCTTCCAAGCCTTTCCTCCTCTTTAGCGCCTTGCGGTCTTATCCGTTTTACTTCCGGCATGGCCGCGATAAGTACGCGTGGGAGAAAACTCTCCCATTTTATGACCAACCATGTTCTCAGAAACATAAACGGGTACAAATTGTTTTCCATTGTGCACGGCAAACGTTAATCCCACAAATTCCGGGAGAATAACCGACCGTCGTGACCATGTTTTTATTACCTTCTTCTGTCCCGTCTTGTTCATATCGGCAACTTTTTTCTCGAGATGCCCGTCTACAAACGGTCCTTTTTTAATTGAACGAGCCATATGTCGTTTCCTCTTTTAACCTTACTTGCTTCTTCTGCGTACGATGTACTTATCAGATAATTTCTTTTTCTTCCGCGTCTTTAAACCTTTGGCAGCCTGTCCCCAGGGACTTACCGGATTGCGACCACCCGCAGATTTTCCTTCACCACCACCCATCGGATGATCAACCGGATTCATCGCTACTCCTCGCACATGCGGGCGACGGCCCTTCCACCTCTGGCGTCCTGCGGAGCCGATTACAATATTCATGTGCTCCGTGTTACTAACCTGTCCTATAGTAGCATAACATTCTCCGCGGACATTGCGCACTTCGCTGGACGGCAACTTTAGCTGAACCAGATCCCCCTCTTTGGCAACAACTTCAGCATAACTTCCGGCACTGCGCACAATCTGACCACCCTTACCTTCCCGTAACTCGATATTGTGCACCTGTGTTCCCAGAGGTATGTTTTTGAGCGGAAGACAGTTTCCTTCTGCAAATGAAACATCTTCCCCCGAAACTATCTGCTGCCCGACCTTCATACCCGTGGTGGCCAATATGTATCGACGATCGCCATCCAGATATTTAATGAGTGAGATGAATGCACTTCTATTCGGATCGTATTCGATCGTCTCGACGATACCAGGTACACCAAACTTTTTACGCTTGAAATCTACTATACGGTAGTACTTCTTGTGACCACCTCCCCGATGTCGCACGGTTATTCTTCCGTTGTTGTTGCGTCCATTTGCTCGACGCTTCGATTCCAACAGAGGCTTATACGGCATATCGGTGGTAACCTGCTCAAAAGCATTGCTGGTCTTATACCGTAGGGTTGGCGTCACCGGATTGTATTGCTTGATCGGCATAACTACTCCACTTTTTTAAAGTGTCCGCTCCTGTATTGCAGACTTAAACTTCCGTAAACTGTTCTATCGATTCGCCCTCGGCAAGCTTAACTATCGCTTTCTTCCAGTTGGAACGATAGCCCACGAATCGACCCATTCGTTTTTTCTTACCCTTGACTACCATTGTGTTCACATCCTGAACCTTCACTCCGAACACATTTTCAACCGCACTCTTTATTTCCTGCTTGTTAGCATCGCGCGCGACCTCAAACACGTATTTGTTTTCTTCGCGGAGCAGCGTGTTTTTTTCGGTAACCGAGGGAGAGCGTAAAATATTATGATATTTACTCACTGCGCAACCACCTCTTTAGTTTTCTCAACCAGTGTCTCTGCACCAAAAACAATGTTTTCGCTATTCAACACATCGTAGGTGTTAATTTCCGAAATGCCTTTTACCTTCAAGTTTTTGATATTGCGACTCGATAGATAAGCATTCCTGTTTGCCGTATCAATTACCAGAAGAATCTTGGAGTTCAGAATCTCCATTCCCTTAAAAAGCGCCACGATGTCTTTTGTCTTCGGTGCCTCCAGCTGTATGTCTTGCACCACTCTGATCGCCTCATCCCCGGCTCGTACGGAAAGTGCCGATCGAAGGGCTGCCTTACGCATTTTTCGAGGAATAGTACGATAATAATCTCTTGGTTCGGGCCCAAAGGCTTTTCCTCCTCGAACCCACACCGGTGAGGTGTTGGATCCGGCCCGAGCACGTCCGGTACCCTTCTGGCGGAAAGGCTTTCTTCCACCACCGCTAACCTCCGAACGCCCTTTAGCCTTTGCCGTACCTTGCCTCTGGTTGGCAAGATAGGAGGTAACCACTTCATGCATGAGATGCTGGTTTACCTCAGCTGCAAACACCTCTTCGGGCAAATCCATCTCGCCCTTAACTGTTCCATCCTGTAAATAGATCTTTGCCTTCATCTGTTACCTTACCGGAAAGGACTACTTTTTTATCAGATTTTTTTTCAGGTATACGATTGCACGATTACTACCCGGAATCGCTCCCTTTAAATACACTAGACCGTTTTGCTTGTCAACCTGAACGATCTCTATTCCTCTTGCGGTCACTCTTTCGTTTCCATACTGGCCGGCCATACGGACTCCGGGAAATACCCTGGCGGGGTATGTTCCTGCCCCCAAAGAACCATGTTCACGATGATTAGTATTACCGTGCGTTTCACGTCCACGCTGGAAATTGTGACGTTTGATAGTTCCGGAAAATCCCCTTCCCTTGGACGTTCCGACCACATCAACATACCGCACACCTTCAAGCACCTCAACCCCAACCTTCTGCCCGGGATCTAACTGTTCCTCGATGGAATCAAGTTCAAATTCCTTTATAACCCGTGTAGGCACAGAGTTGTGTTTCTTGAAATGACCGGCCAGAGGTTTTTGCACCCTGCTTTCGCTGACCATATCAAAACCCAATTGCACAGCACTGTATCCATCACGTTCGACGGTTTTTATCTGGTGCACGATATTGGTGCCAGTCTGCACTACAGTCACAGGAATGACCTGACCGGATTCTTTATTGAAAATCCTGGTCATACCGATCTTTTTGCCAACTAAACCCTGCATAATCGTGTTTCCATTTTCCGATTTTTCTGTTTCGTTCCTGTGTCGATACGACCTACACTTAGTCGCACTCACACCTTAATTTCTACATCGACTCCAGCCGGAAGATCCAGCTTCATTAGTGAGTCCACCGTCTGAGGAGTAGACTCAAGTATGTCGATCAAACGTTTGTGTATCCGCGTCTCAAACTGCTCCCGTGATTTTTTATTCACGTGGGGAGAGCGAAGAATCGTGTACACCGACTTTTCGGTTGGCAATGGAATCGGTCCCGAGATACGAGCGCCTGTCCCTTTTGCCGTACGAACTATATCGGATGCGGATTTATCCAATATGTTATGGTCGAACGACTTTAACCGAATTCTTATTTTTTCACCTGGCAAAATAGCCTCTCCTTTTTACTCTACGATATCGGTGACAACACCGGCTCCAACCGTACGTCCACCTTCACGAAT